>JABSSL010000026.1 GCA_013214355.1 Saprospiraceae bacterium
TCTCAATGCTTTTTACCCTAAGTTAACACCTAAGCCAATTTTGGAGAAATATTATTTACTCATTCCTCTAAATATCGACCAATCCACTTCCGAAGTCTTGAAGACTGCGGAAGTCTAAGTGCCACACAGGTAGCTACCCTCCAACCATGCCAAATGCCTTACTCATCGCAGCATGAGTAGTCTTCAAAGCAGCGTCGTCTTCCATATCTCGCAAAGGCTGATTAAAAGGTTCGGCGCGGACGGGACCATCATAGCCCATTTGTATCAAAGCTTCCAAGAATGCTTTTACATCCACTACACCGGTAGCTGCAGGAAGTTCTCGCTTGCCATCAATCTGGTCATCGGCGGAGAAGCCACTGCGAGCATCATTGAGGTCAACGGTTACGACATCCCCTTTATCTAGGCTCAGTAAATCCGCTACCGTTTCTCCAGCACAATACCAGTGAAAGCTATCCAGCTGAATACCGACATTATCTTCTCCGATCGCTTCAATCAGTTCTTTGGTCTCCGTCATAGTGCGGATGAAGGAGAATCTATCTCTTGCCATCAAAGTCTTTGGCCCTACATACTCCAAGCCCAGTTTCATGCCATAGTGCCCGATGATGTTGGCAGTTTCCTTGAGGCGACTGGCATGCTGTTTGAAGTTCTCTCGATAACTCAAGTCTTTATGGGTAGGCATGATCCAGGTGCCCATGCCCTTCACGCCAAAACGCTGGCAGGCCTTGGCTAAGTCCGGCAGTTTGGCTAGATCCTCACGGAAACGCTGCTCACTTTCCCGAAACTGTATCGGCAAACCGGCTACTCCAAAGCTGATATTATTGGCCTTCATTTTATCTAAATAAACACTCGATGCCTTCTCTGACATAGCAGCCAAATCGCTAGGCATCCCGACTATAGCCTCAAATCCGTATTTGATCGCCATATCGAGCAGATCCGCTTGATTAGCACCCACCCCAATCGCTCCCGGATTGAGGCACATCTTGAATTTGCGTTTCCCCATCATTTTATTTTGTCCCATTATAAATGCACTAGGGGCCAGACTACTTACCGCAGCCACTGTTCCCGTTTTTTTCAAAAATGATCGACGTTCCATATGTTGTTACTTATTAGTACTTGCAAACATTTCTTCATAATGAGGCGAAGGCTTCAGAATTCCACCGCTGTCCGCAAAAAAGTCAGCCTCCGTCAGATACACTCCTTGCTGAGGTAATACCCAACTCGCATCAGGCATGGGATGATAGCTTTTCATTCGATCCCAATACTTGTAATTTTGCCAGCCATTGGTCTCCTGCATCCCCATCTTCCAGTTAGGGAAAGCGGGTAGGCGAGCCGCTACGACCTTATTCCATTCTACCAAAATAGGATTTACCGTTAGATCTGCACAAAAACAAGGGGTTTGATTTTCGTAGGCCACTTGCGCAATCTTCATCGTCATGCTTAAAGTTTTGGCTACAGCCTTCACTGCAATGGCATTGTAGCCCTGTTGTATGCGGGTCAAGGCATCCTCATCAGTGTGAGCGCTTTCGTCAGCTGCTACACGTGGGCCACGAGCTGTAAGCTCCCGAACATCTTCTTGATTCCGTTCCCCAAAGGGCTCCTCTAGAACAGCAATTTGCTCCAATGCACCAATCTTTTCCGCGTAATCCAAGAACTCATGTAGGGTCTCTTGTTTATCATAGCGGCCATTGGCATCAAAATAATAAGGAATCTTCCCATCGGGAGAATGAGGGGTTTCGTAATGTCCAATCGCCTCGTGGATGGCTTTCAAAAAGGCTTTATCTTTTTCCAGCATCTCCTTTTGATCCCCCGGCGCGCCAATTTTGATTTTCATGATAAAGAAACCATCGTCCGCCATTTGCTTGATCGTTTCTATTGGCGTGCCATAACCCAGAGCAGGAATCGCCACAACCTTCTCGTGTTTAGCTGATAAGCCAGGTTGATAACTAGCAGGGATCAACTCATCGAAATGAGTCATACCATTTTCTTTAGCATACAATACCCAAGCCGCATTGTCCACGCCTACTAAGGCATTTAGGGCAAAAGTTTTCCTCAGGTTGGGATTGCGGGTAATCTGTTTCCCGTAGGCGTATACTTCTTCTAATACATTGTCTAATAAACTAATGGGGTCAGTAAAGGATTGTCCCTTGATTAGCTGTAAAGCGCGCTCGCTCATGGCGTACATGAGCGCGTTGCCGCCGTGCTGGGTATGGGCGGCAAATACGCTAGCATCAGACCATAATACACTTTGTACACCTATCCCAATTCCATGTTGTCCTGATTCACTTTCGAGGTAGGCCAGCGTTTGCCAAATGTTATCTAAGGAGCCTCCTTTGAAACCAAAGGGCTGCGCCAAAGGCTCCCGCTCAAAATTAGAATCTACAGCTACGACCTTGATGCTTTTAGCGGTACTTGAATCCTCCATAGTTTTTTCGGTTAAACAAGAAACACCGCTGAGTGTCAAGGCGAGCCCCGTGCCCGTTTGTTTGACAAAAGTGCGGCGAGAGATGTGCTTGTTGGTTGGTTTTTTCATTTTATGAATTGACTTATCTTATACGCTTATGGCTTCTGATTGAGGGTATACCAAGCTTCCCCCGCCCAAAGGGGCGCTCCTTTGTCACTTTGCAGTTCTTCGTTGAGTAGAAGATAGATGACAAAACCTTCTTTCATTCCCGGCACCTTCAACTGTACCCGGCGTCGATCGGGGGAAACAGTAATAGTCTCTATTTGTAACTCCTGCTGATCTAGCTTGGGCCCGCCATAACGAGGCGTGGCTTCGTAGCGCCATTGCTCTATGAAATAATCGGAAGCCTTCTCCCCTTGCCCTTCCGCTAAAGGAGCCGTAAATTCCACCTCGATTCCTTCTGACTGCGCCCGCACTGCCAACATTTCAAAAGGGATATCCCCATTGGGAACCAACTTCTGTAGGCCAAATTGTTTCCCTTTCCATCCCCAGTTGCCATTCATACCTATACCTCCTACATACAGTGCACCATCCGGTCCCCATACCAGTCGATTAATCCCCGCCTCTAAACCTTGGCTAAAGCGAAAGACAACCCCTTGGTATTCTCCTTTGATCTTCTCCAGATATACTCGCTTTATCCCTCCATGCGTAACCTCACCGTGTAGCAACTGTCCCGCGTAAGTTCCCTCCTCTACTCGGATAAGTTGCCCCGGAGAGTTACCGATTTCGTTATGGGGCAACCAAACGGCAGGAGGTGTTTCTACCTCTCCTTCATACCGATCGCCCGTCTGGTATTGACAGCCATAAAAACGATCTTTTTGCAAATGGATGATCTTACAAGCTGGCACCCACTGTCCTTGATTTTCTGCGACAAAGATTTCATCCTCTGGCCCCAGGCCAATACCGTTAGTTTGCCGCAAACCCGTAGCTATTCTTTCATATTGACCATCCATTCCAATTTTAATAGCCGTCCCTCTATCCTCCAATTGTACTTCATGACTCATCAGGCGCATTGCCAGTCCTAGATTGGCATAGAAAAAGCCATCCCTGTAAGCTAAACCATAGGAATATTCATGGAAATCTGGCCGTACCCCAAAGGCATCACAGATCGTTCTATACTCATCAATAATTCCATCCTGATCCTCATCTATCAATTGAGATAGTTCTTGTTTCTGAAGCACAAAAATATCCTCATCAACCACCTTTAAACCGAGCGGTTCGGAGAGCCCCGAAGCTATGCGCTCAATCGTAATCTGATTAGTATCACCACTTTCTACTCCTTTTAATGCATAGAGCGCTCCAATAGAATCCCAAGTAGTTAACAGCAGTCGCCCATCGGGATGGAAGTCCATCGCGCCTACCCGCGGCTGAAACCAAGCTGGCCGAATAGCTTGTAAGTTAAAGGAAGGGTGTACTGCCTCAAGGGAAGCGCCGAAGCCAGGTTTCTTGGGTTCCACCGTCCTTTGGGGCCTTGGTGAACGTTTGGCTTTAGCGTTATCCTTAGGCTGTAAAGAAAGGATATACTTGAGCATGTTTCGAATGTCCTTCTCGGCCAATTGCGGATGTGGACTCATCGGTACTTCTCCCCAAACCCCTCCTCCTCCTTCTCTCACCTTTTTCACCAATTGGACAAATTCTTCTGTATCGGATCCATAACGATTAGCAATAGCTTGGTAGGAAGGGCCTATCGTTTGCTCCTCCATACGATGGCAGGTGTTACAGCCACTCCGATCTAGCCAATATTGGCTATTGTTGCCGGAAGCTTGGCGAGGGGGTGACTTCGGCGTCGGAATAGTGGAAAAGCCTTGTTCGATCACCGTTTCACCGTCAGCCTTCAGTGGGAAACCTTGATAGGAAAGCTTTGCTCCTTTGGGAATGCCTTGTACACGTATGATGCGCTGAAAAACCAAGCTATCCTCTCCTTGAGCGCGCCAATCTGGTTCTTCTGATATTAAAATGTCCTGCTCCGCCCACGCTAGTGTATATTGAAGTCTAATTCGGTTATTTTGGATTTGGTACCCCTTGAATTGAGGTTGAAGCGTAGCTTCATTATTGTCCCCTTGGATATGCCAAGTTTTTTCTTCTGGCATCTGCTCCCAATAAGGCGTGCCCCAGGTAGTGGGCTGCACCGTCTTTATATCATTAAAAGCTGCCCCATCCCAAAAAACGCCCCCTTGCCACAACTTATACAAGCCACATTTTTCTACATCATAGGCAGCATATCGATTGGGGGCCAGGGCTAAGGTGAGCATCCTTGGCCTTTGATCTAGTACTGACCGTCTTGCCCAATGCGCATAGGGCCGCTGCGGATCATGCTCCTCCGGCCGACAGCTTCCTAGTACCAGTATTGTAAATAAAAGAACACCGATTCTCATTCCAATAATTTATATTGCGCTAGATATGCTGGTGAAAACACCAACAAGGGCTAGCGGTCTAGGCCTTTGTTGATAGTCTATATACCAATCCTCATCTCAATAATTTATTTCCCAAGCCACTGTTGGTGTTTTCACCGACAGTCCCCTTGATCTTTCTCTATATTTTTCACCAACAAAGTATCTTACGATGCTTGCCACGTCTCCTGCAGCCACTTTAAGTCCTTTTTCATAAACTCAAATACCTGTTGTTGATCCTTCTTGCTTACTTGCTTCGCACCATGCTCCGCCCCTCCGCCGATAGGATACTCTAAGTGCAAGCTAACCGGAACCTTAATGTTGTATTTTTTTAACAAAGAGAAGTACTTTGGAAAATCCACCATACCTTCCCCAAGCGGCGTGTTGAGCAGCTTCCATTTTCCTCCTTTTTTCTCCCACCTGAAGTCCTTAGCTACAATAGAGTGAATATGATCTTTGATCAAGCGAAGTCCTGTTTCCCAGGATTGCCCTCCTTCTACCACGGCATGGCGGATATCATATTGGCATCCTGCATATGCCGGATCTATTCCCTGGAGAATTTGCCAAATATCCCATATGGAGGCTCCAATCTTTTTCCCTGCGTGATTTTGGTAGGCCCCTTTCAGGCCCAATTTCTTATTCCATTTCGCCAGGCGCTTGAATTGCTTATTAGCTGACTTGATATCTTGGGGGATATTCCCATCTTTAGAAAAGCTGTAATAGCCCAGTCGATAATGCTTAATTCCCGCCTCCGAAGCCGCAGTCAACACTTGTTGGCTTACCTTTTCTTCAACATTGAGCAAATTACTAACCATATGAGTCGCTAATAAGCCCGACCCTTTGATTGCTTCTACTGCTTTGGGAAGATCACTGACAACATTTTCAGGCAACACATGTCCCTTAGGTCTTACCGTAAGTTCAACCCCGGCAAAGCCAATGTCTGCTGCCGCGGCAGCCATATCTTTATAGGAAAGAAATTGTAAATGCTTTGAGAAAATATGGACCTCCAATGAATCGGCTTTCGTAGAAGGCCAAGCAGATAAGAAATTCGTAAAGGGCAATACACTAGCGGTTAGCCCTACTTTCTTAAGAAAGGTTCTTCTTGATGGTTGGTTTTTCATTATTTTGTTTTCCCGTTTTAGAAGCTGCATGATAAAACAGCTCTTGCGGTAATTCTTAAAACTACTGATTTTTGATGGAAAACTATTTAGCAGCTACCTATTACTTTGACTTTGAGCATCCGACGATGCAGGCTTTTGTAGGGAAAGTGACGAATGATACCATGACGCAAAAAGAAAAGGCTATAGCACTCTACTATGCCGTGCGGGATGGTTGGTTTTATAATGCCTATCAGCTGCATACCGAAAAAGAAGAATTCCGCGCTAGCTTTATTGCCACCAGAGAGCAAGGGCACTGTATTGACAAAGCAACGCTTCTGATCACTTGCTTGCGAGGCGTTGGCATTCCTGCCCGATTGCATTTAGTTAAAGTAAAAAATCATATTGCTGCAGAGAAGATTATTGAGCGTTTTGGTACGGATGAGCTTACACCTCATGCCTACGTCGAACTGTATTTGGAAGATAAATGGGTGGGCGCTACGCCAGCCTTCAATAAGGCACTTTGTGAAAAGCTGAATGTAGATCCATTAGAATTCGATGGAGAAAACAATTCCCTATTTCAAGCCTTTAGTCGTTCTGGCGAGAAGTTCATGGAGTATCTGGCTGACTACGGATTCTTTGATGACATTCCCTTTGATTTTATCCGCCAAAATATGATCGAGCACTATCCAGGAATGGCTGCTTTCTATGCGGCTGGTAAACACTTGGATTTGAGTTAAGCAGGGCCAAACACAACATTCCTTTCTTCCTTACTTTCCAATGCCATTTTTAGGCAGCATGCACAAGAAGCAAAAAGATTTTGCGTTCTAAAAGCTATCTTTGTCGCCATTAACAGATAACAGGGAGTTATTTCTTTTGTAAGAAGGATAAGGGGATTCTGGATAAAGAGCATCTTACATGAGAAAGCGTCGGATAATAGCTTATGAGCGCCTTAATTTACTATATCGCGTTACCATTTATCTATTTACTATCCATTTTGCCATTTTGGATACTGTACCGGATATCGGATATCATGTTCATTCTGGTTTACCATGTCATCGGGTATCGCAGAAAGGTGGTTCTAGATAATCTGCGCAACTCCTTTCCAGAAAAATCAGAAACTGAAATCCAACAAATCTCCAAGCGTTTTTTTCAATACTTCTGTGATCTGATTCTGGAGACTATTAAGACCTTGACCATTTCCCCTGAAACGGTGAAGAAGCGTTTAGCTTTTGATGACCCCGCCCTTTTAACCCAATATTGCGAAAAAAAGCAGAGCATCATTCTTATTCTAGGTCACTGGGGAAATTGGGAATTAGCAGGAGCTCGCTTTGGGGTAGAACCTGGCATTCACCAATTGTATGTTATTTATCACCCACTTAAGAACAAGTACTTTGATAGACTGGTCTACCATATGCGTACTCGCTTAGGTAATAAGTTGTACGCTATGAAAAAGACCTTAAGAGGAATGGTAGGGAATCGCAAAGAAGTCACCGCCACCGCTTTTATTGCGGACCAAACTCCTTCGCCGGATAATGCTTTCTGGCTCACTTTTCTCAACCAGGATACGCCCATTTTCATGGGTACGGAGAAAATTGCCCAAAAATTCAACTATCCGGTGGTATACATGTCCGTTCGGCGTGTCAAGCGCGGTTATTACGAAATTGAGAGTGAGCTACTATTTGACAACCCGAAAGAAACCAGTGAACACGAGATATCCATTCGACATACGGCGCGATTAGAAGAAGATATTCGATCGCAACCGGAGCTTTGGCTTTGGACACACCGTCGATGGAAACATAAAAGACAGCAGTACAAACATGACCAGCAACCAACTCATTAGAGCAACTAGACCCTTCGCTAGAGAATTTCGAAGGCTCAGTTGGTTCCATACGCTTTCTACTTTATCGTTGATGGCCGCAGCTTATTGCGTGATCTTTTGGTGCCCGATTCTGGCGCTCCAAATCACCGCTAGCATTTTGTTAGGATTGGTGATCGTGAGAATGTTTATCATTTATCATGATTATATGCATCGAGCAATTTTACAACGGTCCTGGCTGGCTAAGTTCATTTTTACCATCTATGGCTACTTCATACTAGCAGCGCCCAGTGTTTGGAGACGTTCACACAATTACCATCACAAACACAATTCAAAGCTATATAGCTCCAGCATTGGTTCTTTCCCTGTTGTAACTAAAGAGAAGTTCTTGGCTGCCAGCAAAACTGAGCAGCGGATTTATCTCTTTATCCGACATCCGTTGACCATCGCTTTTGGTTACCTTTTCACCTTTATCTATGGTATGTCCATCCTATCGCTGGTGCGTAACCCCAGAAAACATTGGGACTCAGCTGTAGCCTTACTCTTTCACATTGCTTTAGGTACCGCTATCTATACTTACTTTGGTTGGGTAGGCTTACTACTAGGCTTTTTCATTCCTTATTTGATCAGCCATGCCTTGGGATCATATCTTTTCTATGCACAGCATAATTTCCCAGATGTAACCTTCAAAGACAAAGAAGGATGGACCTATATATCAGCAGCCTTGGAGTCTTCTAGTTATATGAAAATGAGCCGACTGATGCATTGGTTCACTGGAAACATCGGCTATCACCATATTCATCATGTCAACGAGGCCATTCCTTTCTATCGCCTTCCTGAGGCCTATGCCAAAATACCAGCCCTGCAGGACGCCAAAACGACCTCTTTGCATCCTGCTGAGATTCGACGCTGTTTTCAATTGAAGGTTTGGGCGCCAGATCAAAACCGGATGATTGGTATTAATGAAGTTAATAGTTGAACTCAACTTCAATTTGGTAACGATTAGATAATACCCTTTCGATTTGGACTGGTCTGTTAGCAGCTATACAGGATAGTATATACGCTTTACCTGCCTATGCAATCGATTGCACAAGGAGGTTTTCAAAATTCTAACGTTCAGTCATTAAAATCTATCACTCATCCATTTGAGCTTGGTCATGCGTAGGTTGGTGTCTTTTTTTGTATCAAAACGACCCGACCACCCATGAAACACCTGTCTTATTTAAGGGAAATCACCCTACTGACCATTCTGTTATTTTCGTCCATTGTGCTTTTTTCGCAGTCTGAGCGTTTAAGGATTTTCACAGACTGCAATTGCGATCGAAATTTTATCCGACAAGAGTTATCCTCCTTTGATCACGTCAGAGATCAAGCCTTAGCTGATGTACAAGTTTTCATTAACAACATCACTAATGGCAGTGGAGGACAAACGTATCAACTGAATTTTACCGGAAGAAACAATTTTGCGCACCTTCAAGAAGAGGTAGAATATCAAACACAGCCCACGATGACCCGAGATGAGGTCAGAAAAGGTTTAGTGAAGAAAATTTTAGTGGGTTTATTTCCTTACCTGATGGAATCAGACATGGCTGAGGAGGTAAGCATTCATTTACCAAAATCTAACCATCGGTTTCAACCGCAACAAGAACAAGATCCCTGGAACAATTGGATATTCGAAGTCTATGGATCGGGAAGTTTTAACAAGGAAACCAGTCGTCGCCGATTCAATGTCGAATTGGGAATGGAATCAGATCGCGTAACGGAAGAATGGAGAATCCGAACGGATGTCGAATTCAACATGGCCGAAAATCGATTTGATAGTGATGAGGAAAGCTTTGTAAGTACCCGAGAAAACCACTACTTCAGAGGTAGTATTGTAAAAAGTCTAGGTAACCACTGGTCGGCGGGAGTCTTCTCAGGCATCACCCATAATACCTATAGAAACCTTGATTATTCTACCTACTTCCAGCCTGCTGTCGAGTATAACTTGTTTCCATATCGAGAAGTACTGAAGAGAGAGATTACACTCGCCTATAAAGTTGGACTCATATACAACGGCTATATTGAAGAAACCATATTCGGAAAAAGAAGGGAAGTCCTGTACAATCATTCTCTTTCAGCTGAAATGCGATTTAGACAACCATGGGGTGATATTTCAACTAACTTATCTGCCTCTGCGTACCTTCATGACATGACGAAAAACAGCTTACGACTTTTCAGCTATGCAAACATACGTGTATTTAAAGGGCTTTCCCTTCGTTCCTCCGCCAACCTGGAATTGATCAGAAATCAGCTTAACCTTCCAGCTGGCAGTGCTTCTTTGGAGGACATCTTATTACGTCAGCGTCAGATTGCTACCGACTTTGAATTAGGCTTTAGCTTTGGCATTAGCTACACATTCGGCTCTGCCTTCAATAATATTGTTAATACTCGACTATAAATACCGATGATCTGAATTGTTAGGCTTTGAACCACACGCAATGCCGCAATTTAGAATAGAACATTGAAAGCTTCTGAGTTAAGTTTTGGGGTTAAAGGTTTGGGCTTACTTAAGCATCAAACCTTTTCCTTATTTTACCCCTACCTTCCTCTAACGATCTAACCACGCCTGAAAATCCGCAACCCGGCGGCTGCTGACCATTATTTCTTCTTCAGGTTGTGGATCTAATTCCACCTTTAATCGGCCATTGAAATGTTTGTGCACCATCTGGATACTCTTAATGTGAACGATCATTTTACGGTTGATACGAAAAAAGTCAGCAGGATCAAGCAGGTTGGCCAATTCATCCAAAGTGTAAGCAATGGTGTACTTTTTCCCTTCTTCTGTGACTAAGAATGTAATCCGTTGTGCGGAGAAAAAATAGTGGGTGTGTGCCGTAGAGACAGGAAAATATCGAGTTCCAGATTTAATCAGAAAGCGAGCTTTGTACGCCTGGGGCTGCTGGCCCTCTAATGTTTTCAGGACGGTCTCCCATTGGGGAGCAGCTTGCGTTTTCTGATAGTGTTGCTGCATTCCCTCCAGTTTGGCAAGTGCCTTGGTTAGTTTATCCTGACTGACCGGCTTAAGCAAGTAATCTACGCTATGCAATTTGAAAGCATCAAGCGCAAAATGATCATAAGCTGTAGTGAAGATTACCGGACAGGTAATGTCCCTATTTTTTAGTAGATCAAAACACGTTCCATCTGACAGTTGAATATCCAAGAAAAGTAGGTCTGGCATCGCATTTTGGGAAAACCATTCGTTGGCAGCTTCCACAGACCCTAACTTATCCAGTATCTTAAATTCACTGTTATGCTTAAGGATCATCTTTTCTAGCTTCCCGGCAGCTAATGCTTCATCTTCAATAATTACGATATCCATACTTTCCTCGGTTACGAATGTTTAATCAAAGGCAGACCTACTTTGAAAACAGCAGCCGTGCAATCCCAATCTATTTCTTGGCGGGCAATCAGCCAATACCTTCTACGAATATTCTCCAAACCAAAACCTGTTTTTTCTTGGGGAGGGAGTGACTTAGTTTGTAAATTGTTCTCAACCCTTAATGTTCCTTCGTCTTCGGTTGTAATTTTGATGTGGAGAGGCTTTTTCTCAGAGAGTTTATTGTGTTTTAGGGCATTTTCAATCAACATCTGCAGAGAGAGTGGAGGCAACAAATGGTCCTTATAGGAAGGAGCCACCTGAATATCTATTTGCAAAGCTTTAGAAAAGCGTTGACGTAACAAAAAATTATACGACTCCAGAAAACGTAGCTCTTCTGATAAGCTAATGAGTTCTATCTCTCTGTTCTTAAGTACATAGCGATATACCTGTGCAAAGCGATCGAGATAATCTTGGGCAGGCTGGTTTTCCACTTGGATTAATGCGGAAAGAATATTCAGATTATTGAATAGGAAATGTGGAGAAAGATGGGATCTCAATGCAAATAATTCAGATTGCACCTGCTCCTTCTTAAGTTTTTCTTGTTCAATGATCGCCATTTTCCACTTCCGCAAAAATAAAAGTCCAAACTGAACAGATAGAACCGGAACCAAAAAGAGAGTACCGTAAATATTGAGCAAGATAAGCTGATTCTGATCCGGGGGAAGTTGAGTAAAAGCATTTTTGAATAGGATATAGGTCAGATTAATACACCCCAAGGAAAAAAACAAGGTCAGTACCAACTGTAAGAAAAAGCGAGAGGAAAAGGAAGACTCCCAAGAGTAAGCACGCTGAATAAATCGGTAGATCAATAAATTCCCTAACCACAGACAAAAGCTCAACACCAACACCCATAGGACTGCTACCCTATAAATAGGATACCCCTCATCCTTTGCCCCTTGTTGGAGCCAGTACCAGTAGAGGAAGATAGTCGCCCCTAGGATGATCAGCAGCCCCGTTTGGAGGCTGATTCGGGAAAAAAATAATCGCAAGTTCTCAGTCAAAATCGATACTTTTAATGTCTTTCCATTCCAGGTACTCAGCTCGCCCGCTGGGTTTGATCACGATGATGCCATGGTTTCCACCATCTACATCCGAATTTCCCCCAAGTAGTAATTGGCTTTCTTCTTTCAAGTAAACAGTAGAAAATTTATCGTTTTGGGGCTCAATTCGCTGGATGAAAGAGAAGGGAATGAAATATTGGTATTTCCCATTGTTCCCATTTAGAAACTCTACATTGTAGATCTCATCTAGGTCGTAGATGATTTGCCCTCGGTATCGTGTCCCATTATTTAGGAGCACCGTTCCAGCTAATATTTCTGGCGTTTTAAAATAATCATAGGCAGGAGGTGGTAGTTGAGGCTCCAGAAATGCTACAGAAATGAAGTCCTCCCAGCTAATAGTGACTTGCCCTAAATACAAGCCTCGTACGGTAATGCCATGATTGCCATTACTCACGTCATCATGCTCATTCAAGAACAACACACGCCCAGAACGCATGGTAATCATCGAGCCATTTTTCTGGGCCTTCAGGGTCTTAATGTTTCCAAACTTCAAATCCACATTGTTCCCCTTTTGCTTGCCGCTAATCTTGTCCTTGGATAGGCATTCCTCTCGATCCCATGTGATAAACCCCTCAAACACACCTCTAGTCGTAGAAACCTTCCCATATATGGGAATGCCCAAAGGGCAATTGAAGCTACTAGGCGTATCCTGAAATTCAAGGGCGTGGATTCGATCAAATCCAAACCGCATTTTGCCCTTCTGCTGATCAAAGACATTAATTTTTTTATCTAGATCCCCTCCTCGATTCCTCCGTAAACTGATCTCTTTGCCATTCTTTAGACGGAGCAAAACGGTATTATCAGCCTGGATCGTCAATTTTTTGATATCCCCATAATAGCAGCGAAAAGCAAAATTGGCATTGGGGTTCTTATCTTCCCACAAAGCCATGAAGCCGTATTTAAACTCCTCTGTTCTCCTCTTTATACGACGAGCTTCCTCTTTAGATAAAAGATGTCGCATCGGCCGTTCATTTTTAGAGGCCGTAAATATGTCATCCCAAAGCGCCTTCTCATTCCCCCAACGTAGTTGCCCCTGGTAAGTCTCACCATTTTTCAAGATGATTTTCCCATAGATAACCCCTTGACATACCTGTCCCTGTAGCATAGCAGGAAACAACAGTATCCCCCATAGCAGTTTTCTCCAGTATGTATACTGAGCAAAATGAGCTTGGAAACTCCAAATCCACTTTGCATTCAGCATAAGGCTTTTCTTTTTCACTTGTCTTCGATTTAAAGGATGTAATTTTCACAATACTACTAGGAAAATATAGTGATTCCTCTCGAATTATGATAACACCCCAGACCATGACAAGCACGAAAGAAAGCTTCTACGCGGCTGTCAGGCAAACAAAAACCACTGAGTGTAAGGATTGTAGGATTGGATGTTGCTTATAGAAGACTGAATGTGATTAAAATAAAAACTCCCACCACTCAAAGAGCGGTAGGAGTTTGAATTCTACTAATGAAGTATTTATTGGTCAACTATGCCAAAACACTTAAACAGGTGAGATATATACTATGCGGTTGCAGTAGATGATTTAGAAGCTACTGCTAGTGAATAGATCACTAAACCAAATCCGATTTTGTTAACCGCGTCACCGATATTGTAGATAAGATCCATGCTAGAAGAAGCCAATACGCCACTCAACCAGCCTGATCCTTCAATCGTCATATAACCAATTGGATAGATTGCCCAACCGGCGAATACAAACCAACCTAGCGTTTTGAATGCACGTTGGAGTATTGGATCATTGGAACCATCAGCCAATTTCTTAGCAGATCCGAACCAAACTTCGTACAAAATACCAACGTAGCCGATGGTGGAAATGAAACCCCATAGAGGAGAACTATCTCTGAATACAGTTTCACCCAAATAACCAGCAACAAGCATGATTAAGGAATAGAAGATCATCTTCCAAAGTAGACCGATCTGTGCACCGAACGCTTTCAAAATAAGGTAGAACTCCACACACATCAAAGGAACAGTCAAGATCCAGTCAATGTAGCGTAGCTCTGTAGGAGAGGTTCCGTTCTCAATCCAGAAGTCTCTCATATAGTAGTAATGAACGGCAGCAATAAATGTGATCAGGCCAGATACTAGTAGGGAAGTTCTCCACTTGCCTTCCACATTATTCATCTCAAAAAAGAAAAATACTGAGGCTGCCATCATGGCCATTGAGCCGATGAAAAAGGTAAAACCAACGTAATCTCCCGATTGGAGGCTGGCTAGAAACAATGGTTTTGCAGCTAATAAAGATTCCATAATTTTGTTGTTTAAATAAGGTAAAAATTCCAGGGCACAAGCCCTTTTGTCGTTTAATGCTTTTTGTTTCTACCGTTTAATGAGAATACAACTTGTCCATCAAGATGGAATGAGGAACCGTGATTATAGCTATGAATAAAAAGAAGGCACCTAGGTTAATACCATGATTCATTTGGTCACCAAGGAAGTAATAAATGCCGCCCAGCCCGACAAAGGCTAAGATGGTCATTGGAACAACTTGTTTGAGGTATCTTTTGATATCGTATTGCTGATCCCAACGCTGAAAAACCTGCAATTGATCCAGTGTCGAAGCAAGAGAGTGCCAGAACATAAAGTATATACCGAATCCTACCAGCAAAGGAGTAGTAGCGAATAAGCCGACCAGTAATAAGAAATTGGACAACTCCCTGTAAAATCGGTCCTGTGAGATAAGCTGCTGCTCGAATAAAGTAACAATCTGCAACAGATTAATCCCAATCAGTGTGTAGATCAACGGAGCACGCCAAGCACTCATATCAATAGCCACTCCCGTGATTTCTAAAATGATAATACTGGCTTCTTCGTGGTGTAAAAGAACAGGAATTCCAATTACGGCAATTCCCCATACTCCATACACGATCCATGCGTGCCAAAATTTCTTGAAGTCAATGGAATGCCAATTAGACTGTCCAAAATGATAGGCGGAAATAAAAATGAAGAGCAAGAAAGCAACTACCGGTGCCATCCACCAGATTGCGCTATACAATAGCATGGCAATGGCATAGTAAGTTCCAAAATGTAAATGGGTTGAGGGTCCTTGTTTCTTTTGAAGCATTCGTTTAAAAATAATGTAATCAGATGCTCCGTGAGGTACCCCAAAAATGATCAGCAAGAGTGCAAACCACAACACATAATTACTCACCCAGTCCGTGGGAATCATCACCCCACCTAGGATGGCCAGCATAGTGACAATCCGAACTGAATTTTGTATGTGATGCACTGAAAACGACACGATTTGAGTTTTTCTTTTTGGTTAACAAGTATGTCCTTTTTGAAAGGAAATTTGGTATAATACATCAGTAAGTTTAAAATGTTCAAAAAATATTGAAAAAACAATACATTCAATGAATTTGAAATTATTGTTTTTTCATATACAACAAAGAATTTAATTAATTGAAAATCAAACAAATAATCACAACAAATACACCAGCAAAAGGGAAAGAAACAGCAAAAAAACATCAAGAAAAAAATCAGAACACTTAAACAGGAATAAAAGAAAAATGCTGATTCAAAATTTAATTTGGATCAGCACTTCCAATAAGTATACCGATAATTACCCGATTTCATTGCTACTGCTAATTCACTACAGCAGATTCTCCCGCCGCTTCCAAGCACGGATTAGCTTCCTTTGCTCCGGTGTTGGAGTAGCATTGAAGGGACCTCGAGCTTGCACGATCTGGCTCCCTTCGAGTTCGATGGTGACCAAGCTATACCAACTCCCATTGATGTACTCTCGAAGTGACCAGATAGAGCTGGCTTCATCAGTACATTTATAGGTGTAGCCTCCCACGCAGTGATTCATCACAGCGCCTTCTCTATTCAGCTGATTTTCATCTGTCAACTCTATAATTTTATAGTGATGATCAGCTTGTTTAATTTCCATCGGAAGCACACTTGAGTGAGGCGCCCAGCGAACTAATTTTGACCTTTTACCGGTCATTAATAGGCGGGCCTGCTCTCTAGCTGCCCGGGCATTGGCACGAGCTTGTATACGCCCCAAATACGCCTGGCAATCTCTACGCAGAAGAGCAATAGTTTTGGACTTCACCTGATAATCTGGCTGGTCTCTCAAACAATGGTAAAGATACCCCATCAGGCTGCGAGCTTCAGGTATGTCTAAGTTTTCAAACTCCTCGCAGGCCAATTTTTGCAATACCGGATTCCATAGCTCTAGCTCTGCCATTAGGTGTATCCGATTTGAGCGATGTCGCATAAATCGTTGCATCATAATCTGCAATAATTCACCAGCTCCTAGTGAAATCCCATAAAAATGCAAATACATATCCCGTATTCCTGCATGAAAATTATACGGCAGGGTTACAAAAGCCTTTGCCATTCTACGGGTATAAGGGCGAAAATCCGGTCCCTTTCGTACACTTCCTCCCACCGCCAAGTGCCTAAACTCGGGACTTTGGAAATGGTATACTCGGTTTCTACGACCATAGGACAAGCCATTATTCCACCAGATATACTCGGGCACATATTTAATAATGGTAGAGAAATCAGTCTGGTAGTAGACATCCTCTTTAGGCGTTTCTTCTGTTCGCTCCTGGTGGCGATGCCAAACTTCCCACCAGTCCAGTATTTTTTCCGGATACCTGTGCATCGTTTCTCTATCCATACGATGAGTAAAGCGAGTCTCAAAGTGTGGCAAGATTGAAGAAAGGAATTCTCGCAAAAAGACATTCTTCTTTTGTCCTACGAAAGCTGGAGAGGCTAGCATAATCAATTCTGCCCCTAAACTTATTAGATCATCTGGCAAAGTCCTATGATTAGCCTTAAAGAAGCGAATCAGGACGCGCACATTATTCAAAGGCACTTCTACCAGTCTTTGTAGTTGATCCACATTCAGGAAATCGAGCATTCTAGTATCTAACAGGTCCCGCAAGGCTTCCTTTTCGATGGCTAAGGAACATAACTCAATAAAGGTCTTTTGTGCAATTCTACCATATGGGGACTCTGCTCCGCTTCGTAAGATCCGTTCAAAGAAATCACAGAGTAAGTTCTCTTGATCACCTCCTAGAAGTAAGCTAAATGGATTCCGATCCGCTTGAAGCCGTTGAAATAATCGATACAAAGCCGAAATTGAATCTGCTTGTAGAAAGGTCTTTAGTCCAGGATGTCCATTCATTCGATGCAGCGCTTCGAGAAAGTTCATTCGGTCTTTATCATCCTTGATCTTCAGTCTACTAATAGCTAGTTCCCACTGGTACATGACAGTTAAGTTTTCATTCGATAATTTTTGAAAGCAAACGTATCGGGAAGGAAGCCCAACACTTTCACCTTGGTTTACTGGAAACAATAATGGAAAATGCTACTTAAAAAGTTCCCGGGAACTATTCTTAGATGAGTAGGGTTATAGAGTTGCAAATGTGAATAACATAGGCAATCAAGCTCTCTAGGGAGAGCGCCCAGTTGAAACCTGGGAGGGCACGGTTCGAATCCTGGATTGCCACCATTTCTTCTCCTCGAGCATCCGAAGTGTTTGCGTACTCCGGCAACACTTCGGATGCTTATCTTCCTCTTTATTTCACGCCAGTTTGTTAAGGAGCAGCTTTTAACTGCTGTGTTTTCTATCAACGAATGGTTCAGCGTAAGAGGAGCCTTCATCTAGGATGACAAGTGGTAGGATTATATGTACTTCTCTAAGAGAACAACAATCGAATAGCTGCCAAAAATGTGACACCTACGATCAACCAGCGAAAATACTGCTCGGACACCCGCTTTATGCCCCAAAGGCCCATGGCGAAGCCTAGGCCTAACAATGGCAGTGCTATTAGACTATAAGTCAGGGTTTCCCACTGGATCGTCTTCCAAACCCAGATATGAAAAGGTAGCTTAAAGAAATTTACAATAAAGAAAAACCAAACGACGGTACCAATGAATTTTACCTTTGGTAAATGAAGAGAAAGTAAGTACACGGCGAGGATAGGGCTGGATACATTGGCAATCATGGTACTAAAACCCGTCAAAAAACCTACCCCCTGCACTACCCCTTTAGCACCTTCAGTTTGCTCCCACCATTTCGGCCCCACCGACAGAATTAGACAAGCTAAAATGACAACGGCTATTACATTCTTATAGACGGCATCATTGATATATTGGCCTACCAGACCCCCTAAAATAATCCCTATTGCTGCAGGCCCCAATAACTTCCAAACGATAGAGAAACTGGCCTTACTATAGTAATGTCGGATAGCAAAAACATCCGCCAACATAAAGAATAGTAGCAAGAGACCAGCGGAGGCTTTCCCGCCCATTACCATAGCGTAGATTGACACCACTAGCATACTCAGCCCCTTGAAACCTGCCTTTTCCATCCCCACCAGAAGTGCTCCCAAAGCAAGGTAGATAAGTTCCCAACTAGTCCATTCTTGTAGAGTAGCTAACAAGCCTTTAATCATTGAAGTGATGAAAGGCTTATAACAGGGAAAGTGGGATTGGGTTTAGTAAAAACACAGGAAGCTCCCAGAGCCTATTGCCCAACCACAACACTTATCCTTCGTCAGTTATTTTTGGTTCTTCGACAAATTTCGTGTTTAAAAACATTCAGAAATGAAATGCAACACTTCCTTTAATCGCTTTTGCCTTTCATGTTATGATTGTCCACTAGACTTGTAGAAGAAGGTTATTTTTTCACCAACTTCATCTTTACAGGCCCTTTAGGACGATAGGTCAATTTAAACCAGGGTCTAACTTTAGTCTGCGGAGGCAAATCCAATTGGAATTGCTGCAAGACCATTGCGATAATGAAAACAGCTTCCATCATAGCGAAATTATTGCCAATACATATTCTCGGACCTCCCCCGAAAGGTAAGTACGCAAAAGGATGCTGGCGACGCTGAAAATTGCTATCGAAGCGACCCGGGTTAAAAGTTTCTGGAGAATCCCAAAAATCTGGATGACGATTCAACAGGTAGGGACTAAATAGGATTGAGCTTCCTCGCTCAATGAAGTAGTCTCCAATCCGATCATCCTGCTCTACTCGCCTGGGAATCACCGGTACCGGAGGACACAACCTCAATATCTCCTTAAAAGCCTTCAGGGTATAGCTAAGCTTCGGAAAATCCGCAGCTGTTGGAATGCGCGCGCCGAGTACTTCCGTGACCTCCTCTTCGATCTTACTTCTTATCTCTGGGTGCTGGGATAAGGTTACCCATAGCCAGGTCATCGCATTAGCCGTCGTTTCATGTCCAGCAATAAAAATCGTCATGGCTTCATCCCGCAATTCCTGATCGTTCAATGGCAAACCACTTTCTTCATCTCGAGCATCCATGAGCATCTGCAGCAGGTCCATAGGCTTTTCTCCAGAGGCCCTCCTTTTCTTGATGATGCCCAAGATGATACGATCCAGTTCTTCAATATTTTCCTTGTAGCGGATATTGCGCTTTAGTGGGAGGTCATATAGGAACTTGATGGGATAGAGAATCCGATTGTTGGTTCCCTTTAGCAAAGGCGTAAAAATATCTGCGACTGTTTGTACCTCCTTGGCCGTCAATGAAGTGCTGAAGAGTGTGCGCACAACCACCGTCAAAGTTAGGCGCATCATAGCATCACCCACATCAATGTATGGCTGTTTTCCTTCCTTTGTGGCCCACTCCTTGCGCATATCATCAATCGTATCGATCATCGTTTGCGCGAGATTGGCAATAATTTTCTTATGAAAATAGGGCTGTGCAAGGCGTCTTTTACGCTTCCAAGTATCCCCCATGGCGGTAAAGATGCTTTCTCCTAAGACTGTTCTGATGATCTTGAAACCATAGGTCCGCTTTGAATAATTGTGCATCTTATGAGTAAGCACCTCCTTGACGAGGTCGGGGTGATTAATCAAATACATATTTCGCTTGATGATCCGGAATTTGGACACATCACCATATTTCTCACTTACAGATTGCAGCCAATCCAAGCCTTGGCTACTGGCTAGATTCAGAAGATTTCCGATGTAGGGGTAACCTTTTGGGCCTTGGGGAGTATTATTTTTGACAGTCATGGCTTTTTTTAGGTACAAAAATAAACCTTTTTAGGTAACATTACCTAATTCTATGAATTAATCGTTCCCCCATTAGTCATTCCGAGCTATTTTACCATAAATTGAAGCTTGCATGAAAACAAGTGAGAAAATATTGGACAAAGCTTTGTTCCTTTTCAATGAAAAAGGTCCAGATCAGGTATCGGCCTTACAGATTAGCCAGGAGCTTGGTATTAGCTATGGAAATCTCACCTACCACTTCAATAAGAAAGACGATATCATCTTGACACTCTACCAGCGTTTGCAAACCGAGTTAAATGATGCCATCAGCGGCTTGGTTCAAAGTCTATTCGAAGAAACCTTCTACCTGAAACTCATCAACCAAATCCTGGAAGTGACCTGGAACTACCGCTTCGTTTACCTTCACCTGAGTAGCTTAATGACTCAATTTGACGCCATTCGCAAGGCCGAGAAAGACTATGCCAAAAGCCGAGAAAAGATTTTAAGCAAAGCAAAAGAATATCTAATCCGAGAAGGATTCCTACAACCCGCCCATCAAGTCGACTATCAACTCACCATCCGCACCCTATCCATCATCCTCTACTCCTGGATCTCCGATGCCAACCTTTTCTATGAAGGAGATCAGGACGCCAAACTCAATTACTATTCCCGTCTTTTCTTTAATGTGGCGCTCCCGAGCTTGACGGAGAAGGGGATGGAGAAGTATCGGGGGTTGTTGTAGAGATAATTGATTCTAACAAAACTGGCCGTTCTAGCTTGATCATTCTGCCTAATCGCTTTAAAAGCTTATCGTATATGACGATCTAGTGGGGAGTATATGAGATGCTTTTTTGATATAGTTCAGGCCAATAATAAGACATTTAGAATTCTCTTTCTTGGTAATCTAGTATCCTCATCACGAGATTCAGCGCATTGATTGATATAGAACATAATACTATCGCCCAGACCACGGCCAACATAACGCTATGTAAGGCTTTAGTCTATTTCCGAATTAATCGAGTCTTAGTGTATCCCTTCAAAAATTAATCCGTAAAAATCTCCATAAAATCCTTTCCTAGCTATCAAAAAACAAACATGAAAGACCCTATCCATGAATTGAGAAACCTTATCGCCCGCAATGAGATTGCTCTTGCGCTAAAGTTTCTACAAAACCTACTGCACAACAGCCCCAAGCTTGATGAAGTCATCCTTCAATCCGCTCGATTCCAATCGATTAGGGAACAGATACGTTCTGGTAAGATTTCACATGAAGATGCAATGGTAGGGGAAAGTCAAATTCGGTCTGGTATTCTAGAGTTAGTGCGAGTAATAGATGAAAGTCTTGAAAACGCGGTGTTTAAGGAAGAGATTTCAAAAGCCGTAAATACAACCGTTCAAAATGCAGAAAAAATATACAATATCGAAAAGCTGGATCTAGGCAACTTCTCTTAGCTGATCATGAAACACCTCTATGAAGAAACCTACAAAAGTCATTATTCAAAAAACCAGTAATGATACCATTACTCTTGAAATAGATGGCAAACTACAAAACATACAAAACCAGTTAACTGCACTACAAGCCGCTCTAGAAAGTCAACAAACTCAGTCCTTTCAATCTGCCGAGAAAATCTACAATATTGGAAGTATAGATCAAGCAAATTTCGATTTTGTTGTCAGACAGGCTGGTCGAGAGAATGTTCTCCCAGAAAGACTATCTCAAAATTTGATTACTGATGAAAATCGGTGGGCGTTGAGCCTTAGGCAAGAGCTAATTGATCTTGGTATATCTGTCAATAAAAGGCCTTCTGATATTTTCCAAAATTATGGCTGGCTAATTGAAGAGTTTTTGCGGAAAATGGAAACCCCCATTGGTAGGGAACGCAGTTTGAGACGTTTGTCTTTCATGGCAGAAGCATATCAGAGTAGCTTGCGATACCTATCCTTTATCCAATTCGCCCAACTGCTTAAGTTGAAACCACCTGGTCAGTGGCATCCGGATATAATCCAATTCACTCAAATGGATAGTCAACAACATCTAAAGTTTGATTATCTCAACCTATTACTAGTCACCTCTAAACAAATTTGCCAAGATCTAGCCTTTATGCCGCAAATTCATGACCTTACAAAAGAGCTCTTAGATACTCAAAGTAGCTTATACGGTACAGTTCTATTTCTCAAGGATCATCGAAATATGCTTCTCGATGGCTCTATTACAAGGATTGAGGAGCAAGATAATTTGTTAGACAAATATTTAACAGGCCTATTGTTTTGGTTACGCAAAATCTCCTTTTTAGCAAAATATCGGCTCGTATCAATTAAAGATATTAGCCTAAAATATCAGCTTGGCACGACGAAAAACTTCATTCACCTTTATGGAGAGCTACACGGTGTATATGATCAAGTTTTTGCCGATGATGAAGATCCTAACGTCCTCGAAAAAGAAATCCAAGGTCAGTTTACCTACAACCAAAGTATACTCCTGTTTCAGGGTAACAATGTAGAAAGTTGTCTGGATAACATAAGCGATGAATCCTCCTATGTTTCATTATCTCCACTGATTATTGACCTCAGTGTTTACCTCAAAAGAGATACTCAGACACCCCAGATTTATTACTATGCGGGTTGCGAAGCTGATCAATATTGCTTCGCCCAATATAATAATGAGTTGATTGTCGGTGACTCCGGCAAGAATAAGTCTAATAAGTTCGAATGGGTCAGAATTCAGAATAATCAGCAACCAGAGCTCGACCAGCTCCACAAGCAGGTGACACGGCTTTTTGATTCCTTTAAAAGTAGTAGTTAATGGATCAATTAAATTCCCCATTTAAATTTCTAGATGCTTATTCGGTTGAGGACGAGGATATTTTTTTCGGGAGAGAAGCAGAAATAGAGGAACTATATAACGCCTTACGTGGAGTAAAACATCTATTGGTTTATGGTCCATCTGGATCTGGAAAAACAAGCTTGATTGAATGTGGCTTACGCAATGAATTCTCCGACGCAGATTGGTTTGCCCTCACTATTCGCCGGCAAAGCAATATGATAGCCTCAGTATTCCAGTCCATTGACAACTTCTTGGAAGAAAAATTAGAATTACAAGTTGAAACTGGACTACCTGCATCGAAAAGCACCAATTTCCCAAACGCTGTCGAAAGACTTTTCAATGAACGCTATCAGCCCATTTATTTACTATTTGATCAATTCGAAGAATTATTAATTTCCGGAAGCACAACGGAGAAAGAAACTTTTTTCCGTGAATTAAACGGATTAATAAAGTATAAAATCCCATGTAGGATTATCCTGATCATGCGGGAGGAATTTATTGGCCATCTTTCCCAATTTGAATCTTTCTGCCCAAGCATTTTCCAATACCGATACCGCTTGGAAAAAATGAGAACAGAAAATGTTGGAAAAGTTATCTTACAAACCCTAAGTGCCCAACGTTTTCAAACTAGCTTCACAGTAGAAGAGCCTGAGGTATTGAAAAAAGAAATCCTTGCTAAACTCCCTGATAATCACAAAGAAATCGAGCTCACTCATGTGCAAGTTTTCCTCGATGAACTTTGGGACAGAGCCAAACAAAATACTCCCTCTCAGGGTGTACCAATATTACACCAAGGCTTGATCAAAAAAGAAGATGACTTGGAAGGCATCCTCGATAGCTTCCTGAAAAAGCAACTGAAACTGCTTGCACCAAAACGTGGAGAAAAAATTCCGCTTGAATTGCTAGCAACAATGATTTCTAAGAAGCATACCAAATTACAGCTTAGCTATTCAGAACTTCAGCAGAGTCTTAGCAAGAGGGGACTACATATTCCATCACAGTTATCCTCTTTACTGGAAGATTTACACGATCGTCGGCTTATCCGCACTCTTAAATCAGGAGATAATACCCAATATGAGATTAGTCATGATATGCTAGCTTTGGTAGTGGGGCAAAACCTCACTAAAGAAATGCAAATGCGGGAAAGAGCGGAAGAGATTTACCAGCTCTATTTTGGTCGTACCAGTGTATTTTCACCAGAAGAACTAGACATTTTGCGGCCTCTTAAAGAATACAAAGCCTATCCTCCCGCTTTAAAGGCTTTAGTGTTAAAGAGTAAAAAAGAACACGACAGGGAACAAGAAAAAACAAAACGGCAACTTAGGCGGGTTATAGGATTGTTGTTCGTTGCCATTATAGGACTATCCTTTGCAATCTATTCTTATGATAAAGCAAATAAAGCTTATGCTGAGGCAAAAGAGGCTAAACAAGAGGCCATAGATCAAGCAGACATGGCTAAACAGGCCCGAGATAATGCTCAAAATCAAGAAAAAATTGCAAACTCGGCTAAATCAGATGCAGTGTTGGCCAGAGCAAAAGCAGAGCAGCAAAAAGAGAGAGCAGAGGATGCCTTAGCCGAAGCCCAAAGGCTTTTAAAGTACTTCTCCTTCAATGACTATAATACTGCATGGGCTTTCCAAGATGGTAAAATTGGGTTGATAGATAGCTTTGGTAATCCCATATCGGCAGAAAACAACTTCATCTACGAGAATCCTTCTCCGTTCAGGAATGGAATATCCATTGTATCCGTAGATAACAAGAAGGTGCTTTTAAGCTTTACAGGTCAGGAGCTTTCTCCTCGATATGAACAAATCCAATATGTAGCACCTAATCGCTATACAACGGGGCAAGAATGGTATACTGCTGAACGCTTACTAGCTACTCCGAAGGTTACGTTTTACCAAGAAATAGTTCCGGACCTTGAGAATAAGACCAAACTAACAAGAGCCCGCAAGAACGATCGCTGGGGATACATTGACATGCAAAATGAAGTCGTGATTCCTGTGATCTATGAAAAGGCCGGTAAGTTCTCTGAAGAGTTGGCCAAGGTGAAAGATAGGAGGGGCTGGTTCTTTATTGATCAGCGGCAGAATCGATTAACCAGTAACTATTATGAGGATGCCAAAGATTTCTCAAATGGTTTTGCTCTAGTAAAGAATAAAAGAGGCTATTTCTATATTGATAGGCAAGAAAGAAAATTGACTGAGCACTATTTCGATTTTGCTACATCTTTTAATGATTCTTATGCTCAGGTATTCTTCAATAATGAATATAAAATAATTGACGAAGACGGGGAATTTACTTCGGCAGCCCCTTTCCAAAAAGTTTTCTTAGGAGATGTAGATCAAGGACATATACCTGAAGACATAAGTGATTTTTATAAAGGTATAAACAAAACCCTGCCCATTCAATTTGTTAATAAAGGTTTGAAATCAAAATCAGGCTGGCATAAATTAAAACAGAGGGAAGGTGGTTTTGTTAGCCATATACAGAATCAACTAGAATTGATCGGATTTCTTCCACAAATATCCAACACGGGCATATTTGATTATAATACTCAATCTGCGCTGCGTTTATTTCAAGAATTCACCAACGCCAATATAAGTGACGGTCAATGTGATTTAGCTACCTTCCAGAAATTGATCAACTTCGATCCATCGACACCTAAGCAATTACTCAGGAAAAGTACCGAGTACAACTTCTGGATCGATTTTCTACATAAAGTCAATGGCCACTACTCAGAACTGGTTCAAGCAGGCCTTTTCCAAGATGAAGCAAACAAGTATAATGATACAGATGAGGTGATCGATACGCGTAGTCTAAAGAACTGGAGTTTTGACCCCAGTCATATCCATATCATCGGAATTAGAAGGAATGAAGATGTCTCTACTCCCAAGCGAGAAAATGATGATATTTTTATTCTTCTCGTCCAAGGTATGGTATTCAAATTTTGGGGATCAACAGACCCTAATGCCAAATTCGCCAGGCGAGAGAATGCGGCCTTCTGGATGGAAGGCCAGCATGAACTAAGACCTGGCTGGAGTAAGATAGGCGATACTAGAGGGGTCTACCAAGCGCTTATTCCTAATTCAAGAGGGGTGTTGGCATATGGGGATCAAGATGGAGATAATGCCTTAACTATTAAAGATATTAAAGGAGGAGTTTTCCCGCCTAATCCGACACTCGGTCTCCACTGGTCTGGTATTGGACTCTCCAATTGGAACGGAGGTAGTCAGGTCATCGCGGGTGGAAGTTATATCAACAATCAAGGTAAGTTGATCCTCTGTTCTTCCGCTGCTAGAGCACATTCACAACTAGACCAGGAACACACCAAAGGCGCATATGACATCTTCATGGACCTCGTAACCATATTTAGTCAAAAGGATGAAGCTAAAATATTTTACACTTTAATTCATGAGAAGGTCTTGCGCATCGCACCTTCCTTAGGCAACTCATACGTAGATTCTACATATTCAGCTATGGCCAAACCTATTTTAGGGCCAAGACTTCCCATTCCTAAAAGCTCCACTTCTTACCCCAAATACGTGTACAGAAAAGAATATGAGGACATCTTCAAAGAAATCAAAAAACTTCTTGTGGAAAAATTGGGCGTAAGTGCGGAGGATGTAGAATGGGATACCCATTTCACCCTCGATCTAGGTGCTAATGAACTTGATACAGTGAAGATTGAAGTAGCCCTCCAAAAAAGCTACTCGGTGGACATCCCGGAAAATTCAATGTTTGCCAGTAATTCGCTTGATACCGTACAAAAGTTAGTCGTATATCTTTATCAGGCTACACACAGAAACTAGTCTTATGCTACACGGCTTCTTTCACTTTTATCCGGCAAATCCGGACTGTATTGCTAAGGACTTTAAAAAGGTAAGAGGTAAGTGTGGGAGCGGATTGGCTTCGCCCATCCGATGTAAGGAGGTCTTACAAAACCAACAAGCCTTCTCCCTGCGGTCGAGCTTTGTTATTCCTAGCTACTCGTTAAAACAAGTTTTGCTCGCTGTCAGAAATAACAAAGCCCCTTTCGCTTGTGCGAAAGAGGCTTGTTGTCTTGAGGTTGGGAGCGGATTCGAACCGCCGTACGAGGTTTTGCAGACCTCTGCCTAACCGCTCGGCCACCCAACCGGGTGCAGAATATATGAAAGTAACTTTCTACTTCCATTTTCTGGGAACGCAAATATACTTCTTTTTTATTAACCGTATGGCTTTTGCCAGAAAAAAGCTAGATTAATTTTTTGCGGTCATCTTTACAAACATATTGAGGGAAAGAAAGTTCCCTCCCCCTACTACTTTTGCGGTTTACTGCGCTGCAATCGTGAAGTGGAAAGTTGTACCGCCTTGCGGATGTGGCTGGTACCAGATCTCACCTTGATGCAATTCTACCCACTTTTTGCAGATAGCAAGGCCCACCCCTGTTCCAGAGGGGGAGCCCATGTGAATGCGCTGAAAGGGCTCAAATACCTTGTGCTGATGCGTTTTATCTAAGCCCATCCCGTTATCAACGATCATAAAGTGCCACTGTTTGGGCTCGCGGATACAGCGAATCTCTACAATGGGAGGAGCTTCCGAGCGAAATTGCAAGGCGTTGAGAATGAGTTGCTGAAAAATCTGCTGCATACTAGTTCGGGCAGCCAGGATTTGAGGTAATTCACCAACTCTAATCTGTCCTTCGGTAGCGGACAGCTCTGTACGTAGTTGGTATTCTACAACTTCTATTACTTTATTGAGATCGGTCAGGACATGCTGCTGGACACGCTGACCGGTACGTATATAGGCGAGGAGGTCCTGAATGACGGTATTCATCTGATCCGTCTTCTCAGCAATGTATTGTAAAAAGGTTTTGCCTTCCTCTGCCAGCTCCTCTTTGTGTCGATTTTGCAATAACTCTACGTAGCTACTGATCGTTCGCAAAGGACTCCGTAGATCGTGGGAGAGTACACGAGCGTATTGCTCCAACTCCTTGGAAGCCTGTTGGAGTTTCTCGATAGTGGCTGTATTGGTACTTCCCGGAACCAAGGCCTCAGAATTATTTCCACCGGCAAAAGTCAATGCACTTCCGGTAGAAATGATAGCAGTAGATTGCTTTTCTTCCTGATGCAATTGATCAATTAAACCAGAGAGCTGAAGACGTTGATCGGCACTGATGCCAAGGCTATCCATAAATAGCTGTAGCTGTTGACGGGTATTCTTCATCCTCATTTTTGATTTAAGTTATACAATGAGGAAATAGAATGTTCCTGTTTAAGGAGCCATGATGGGAGAATGGGATGATGACTAGTTGATGTGCTTAGGACCCGTAAAAAGGACCAATCGCTCCATCTTTGCCATAGGAAAGCAAGAGCGTTCATTTTTGTGTTTGTGTCTTGGGTTAAAGGAGGAGCGTACATTGGGTACTGCTCGGAAGGGCTTAATATTACAAGCCCTTATTCCCGTACGAAGATACGATTTATTAAAATCATATTCAAGTAAATCATATATAAAATAAGACCTACTCATTGCGAGTAGGCCTTAAGCGTATCTTTAACTAAACTTAGATATTCTGTCTATAGTCCTGCTTTGGCTGAAACTTCAAGCATGCGATCAATAGAAGGTACACCTTGTTCGATCACCCATTCTGGCAATTCAATTTCAGGTAATTCGTGCTTCATGCAGAGGTACAATTTCTCCAAAGTATTCAGTCGCATATGTGGGCATTCGTTGCAGGCACATGTATTATTCGGTGGCGCAGGATAAAAAGTTTTATGTGGAGATGCCTTTTGCATCTGGTGCAAAATTCCAGATTCTGTCGCTACAATAAACTCAGTAGCTTCGTTTTCCTGTGTATATTTTAGTAATCCACTGGTAGAACCGATATAATCAGCCTTGTCCAAGATATGTGCCTCACACTCTGGGTGTGCAATGAACTTAGCTTCGGGGTGACGGAGCATCAACTTCGTAATCTTTTCACCAGAAAAGATCTCATGCACCATACAGGACCCATTCCAAAGCACCATATCGCGTCCCGTCTTTTTCACCAAATAACGACCGAGGTTGATATCCGGTGCAAAGATGATCCCTTTATCTTCTGGAATACTCTCAATGATCTGAACCGCATTGGTCGATGTACAGCAAACATCCGTGAGCGTTTTCAACTCAGCAGTACAGTTAATGTAACTGACCACAACGTGATCAGGGTACTTCTCTTTAAACTTGCGGAAGAGGTGAGGAGGGCAAGAGTCTGCCAAAGAACAACCTGCTTTCAAATCTGGAAGTAAAACCTTTTTACTGGGAGATAGCATCTTGGCTGTCTCTGCCATAAAATGCACTCCTGCAAATACAATAATATCTGCGTCCGTTTTAGCAGCTTGTTGCGAAAGGCCTAGACTGTCTCCTATGTAGTCTGCAATATCCTGAATCTCAGCTTCCTGGTAGTAGTGCGCCAGAATAATGGCGTTTTTCTCCTTTTTAAGCCGTTCAATCTCTTCAAAGAGATCTAATGTAGGATCTACATCCAGATCCAAAAACCCTCTTTGGGTTAAGTTTTTTTCGGCAATTGCAAAGTTTGTCATATCCATTGTTTTTAAGCACAAGGCTAATCTGATAACGCAAAGCTATCTAAAATAGTTCGCTTAGTTTTGTTTTTAAACTAAGTTTTTATTTTTTGACGTAGATATTCCCAAAAAGTAACAAAGTGGTGGGCACTTGAGGGGCCGAAAGGCTTAATAGACTGTTAAACACTATCATCTTAAGCAGACATTTAATAATATTGCAGAAAAATCAGCTCAATGCGGAAGTTAATCTTATGGATAGGGCTAGTCGGTCTGTTGTGCGCTTGCGAAAACAGCATGGAAGATATTGCCGCTTTGAACGAAAAATTGGATACCCAAGTAGAGCGGGCAGAGATAGTGGAGATACTCTACAGTGACTCCGCCAAAATTAAAGTTAAAATCGCTGGGCCTACTATGCTATATCATCTGGATAGGAAAGATCCAAAACAAGAATTTCCGGATGGTGTGAAGGTGGATTTCTTTGATCAGTTTCAACAGTTATCGAGTGTATTGACAGCTAAATATGCCATTCGACTGGAGCAAAAACAGCAGGTGCTAGTGCGAGATAGTGTCGTTTGGGAAAGTGAAGCCAATGAAAAGTTGGAAACCGAAGAATTGATCTGGGACGAACAGAAGCAAAAGCTTTTATCCAATAAATTCGTGGTTATTACCCGCCCTGATGAGATCATTTATGGTCACGGTTTTGAAGCAGATCAAGATTTCTCAAATGCTCGAATCAATGCGGTAGAAGGCCGGATTGCAGTAGATCAGTTGGAAGATGGCGTGCCTACCGATAAACCACAAGAAAAGCCTGTAAGACCACGAAAGCCCCAAACAATTCCGAAGCAAGAAACACAGTAGGTGGCCATACCTAGCTTTTCTCGGAATAAAAGCAGTTCGAAAGCGGCCAAAACAATCTATTGATTACTAGCTGCTCTTACTTTATTCCATAATAATATTTATCTTTCTCATGTAAGAGACATGCGGCTTGCTATGGCCCAGTTTGTAGATTGACTCGATTCCTATATGATAATATCCTTTATCCTATTTTTTCTAATCCTATCTGCTTTCTTCTCCGGTTCGGAGATAGCCTTTATTTCAGCCAATAAGCTGAGAGTAGAATTACGTAAGAAAAAGGGGGCCTCTAGAGGAACGATCCTAGCTAACTTCTACGAGCGTCCAGCGCACTTCCTGAGTACTATGCTGGTTGGGAATAATATTGCGTTGGTTGCCTTTACCATTTTGATGGGGGCAATTTTGGATCCCATCCTCGTCGAGACACTCGGTTTAGAAAACCAAGACCTCCTTGTTCTGCTTTTTGATACCATTATCATCACTATTGTAGTGCTCATTTTTGGAGAGTTTTTGCCTAAGACGCTGTTTAGTTTATACGCCGATCAGATCCTATACTTTTTGGCACTTCCACTCAAGTTTATTGAGGTACTACTGCGACCCTTGACTTGGGTTATGACTCGAGTATCCAATCGATTCCTTAGTGTCTTTTTCAAATCATCTATTACGCCTGTAGAAACCGCTTTTACGCGCCTTGATTTGGAGAACTTTATAAATGACACCCTCACGGATGCCGAAGAGGAGATCGATAAAGAACTCTTCGGTAAGGCCCTGAATTTCAAGGAGATCAAAGTGCGTGACTGTATGGTGCCAAGAACGGAAATCGAGAATATTGACCAAGGGGCTAATTTGGAGGAACTTGAGCAATTATTCCGTGAGACGAAGTTGTCGCGCTTGATTGTAACAGATGGAGACATCGACAATGTCTTGGGCTATGTGCATCATCAGCAGCTATTCCAAAACCCCAAAACGCTACAGGAGCTGATTCTTGACATTTCCTTCGTTCCTGAGGTGACACGCGTCAACGATCTCATGAACGATTTTATTCGAGAACGCACCAGTATTGCCTGCGTAGTGGATGAATTTGGAGCAGTGGCAGGAATCATCACACTAGAAGATATTCTGGAAGAAATTTTTGGTGAAATCGAAGATGAACATGATCAAGGCGAATATGTAGAAAATCAAATTAGTGATGATGAATATATCTTTTCCGGTAGGTTAGAGATTAGCTACCTGAATGAGAAGTTTGATCTTGATTTTCCCGAAGGAGATTATCATACACTATCTGGCTATTTGGTCACAGCCACCGAAAAAATTCCAGAAAAGGGAGTAGAAATTGAATTGGATGGTTATCGTTTTATTCTCGAACTCGTTAGCAACACCAAAATAGAAACCGTTAGAATTATTCGCCTTCCACTGATGCCTTAGAGCATGGTTGACCAACTACAAGATTTTCACTCATGAATTGGCAACGCATTCAACAAGCATACCCTACCCCTTCAGATTGGGCTAGGATTCGTACAATCGATATGCATACCTGTGGAGAACCACTACGTGTAATAGTAGCCGGTTTCCCTGAACTGAAAGGAAATAATGTCCTGGAGTATCGTGCCGATGCTCGCGACAAGCACGATCACTTCCGCCGAGCCCTTATGTTCGAACCGAGAGGTCATGCCGATATGTATGGCTGTGTTTTGGTTCCTCCAAATGATGAGGATGGAGACTTTGGCATCCTTTTTTTGCACAATGAGGGGTACAGTACCATGTGTGGACATGCCATTATTGCAATCAGTACATTAGCGGTTGAGATGGGGTGGGTGGAAGTAAAATCGCCTGAAACCATTCTAAAGATTGATGCCCCTTGTGGAAGAATAACGTCCTTTGTTCAGGTTGAAAATGGGCAGGTACGACATGTACGATTTCATTGTGTTCCCTCTTTTGTATTAGGTCTCGACCTAATAATAGAGGTGCCCAAACTCGGTAAGGTACAATTTGATCTCGCCTATGGTGGCGCTTTCTATGCCTATGTGCAAGCAGATCAGCTACAACTCGATCTAACCCCCGATCATTACACTCGAATCATTGAGGATGGGATGGCGATAAAAAGAGCAATCATGCAGTCTGATATAGGTGTGGATCATCCCTTTGAAGAAGACCTTAGCTTCTTATACGGAACCATATTTATTGGAGGCCCCATCAGCGAGGGAATCGATAGCCGTAATGTATGTGTCTTCGCAGAGGGTGAAGTGGATCGCTGCCCGACTGGCTCAGGTGTTTCAGGTAGAATGGCCATTCATCACGCCCGTCAGGAGCTACAAATCGGCGAGAGCATGACCATTGAAAGCATTCTGGGAACCGTCTTTGAGGGCAGAGTGGCGGAAACGCTTGAATTTGGGCCATATCCTGCTGTTATTCCAGAAGTTCAGGGGACGGCTCACGTCACCGGCCAACATGAATTCTTGATCAATCCTAATGACCCCTTGAAGGATGGCTTTATTTTAAGATAATGTTGAATGAAAAACTATACATTCAACATTATTCACTAATCATTTTACATTATCCATTCTAATTGTGTCCTTCCAACTCCTCATAGTTTTTCAAACTAATAATTTTCCAGGCCTCTAGGACTTGGACAACGGTAGCTTCTCTTCTGGAAGCAATGGCAACTAATGCCCCCGGTGTATCCTTTGGGAAGATACTTCCATCATAGTACTCAGCCGGCTCATCAGAATTTGTAACCATATAGGAGCGGGAAGAATTGGACCAGACCTCAAACCCAAGTCCATAGTCCTTGCAAAGGAGATGTAACTTGTCAAGGTCAGCAGAGTCAGCATCCGGAAGAATACAAGAATAGGTGAAGTAGGTCGAGCGTTTCAATAATCCAAGCTCGTCGTAAACCGGTACTTTTCGACCATTGGAAATCGTGTAACCCGTTATCTCCTTATCAAATAACACTCTATCCTTGTATTTATAATCGGACTTCGGGTGAGGCACGTTCAAGATGGTGGCACTTGCAGGGCTATCGATTTGCACGAGCAGAATTTCAAATTGCTTATCGTAGCTGATTCGGAGGCAGGACAAAGGCCATTTTTTCGACGCTAAGCCAAACTTCTTCCATACCCTTCTAGCGATACGGGGCCTGTTGAGTGCCGTGGCCGCGATGCCCATGTTCCACCAACACTCCCGATCTGTAGGATCCAAGGCAATGGCCTTTTTGTTGTAGTGTAAAGCGGGTTTCCATTCCCATCGGTTTTTATAGAAATGTCCGAGACGAACGTAAGGAGGGGACCAGTCTGGAGCTAGCTTTATCACTTTCTTATACAGCTTCACCGCATGATAGGGGTCATTATTTGCCTCATACAAACATGCGGCATCATAAAGTTCCTTAATATGTTCAGATGGAAACTGCATGGCTACAAATATAGGGAGTTTTGTGTTCCAATGCGAGCTACTTAAGCTTAGCTCGAACGTATTGATTTGGCCATTGAAAATCCTTTTCGTGGACGATCTTGGCGGCTTGATAAGGGAAATATGGATTTCGGAGCAGTTCCCGCGCTATAAAGATTAAGTCTGCTTGCCCACTCCGAATAATCGTTTCAGCTTGTTCTGCTGAGGTAATCATACCGACTGCCCCGGTCATTACATCTGCTTCTTTTTTGATACGCTCTGCAAAAGAAAGCTGGTACCCTGCTCCTACCTTGATCTTTTGTTCAGGATGCACGCCGGCGGATGAGGTGTCAATCACATCTACTCCTACTTCTTTCAATTGATGCGCTAACCGGATAGAGTCCTCGATGGTCCAAGACGCGCGATCTGGCATCCAATCATCAGCAGAGATGCGGACAAACAAAGGGAACTCTTCTGGCCAGACATCCCGAAGATCAGCGGAAATTTCAAGCAGGAGGCGAGTCCTATTTTCAAAAGAACCTCCATATTCATCTGTACGTTGATTGGATACAGGAGAAAGAAAAGAATGTAATAGGTAGCCATGGGCAGCGTGAATCTCAACGATTTGAAAACCTGCTTGTAAGGCGCGCTTGGCGGCCTGGCGAAAGTCAGCTTTTAACTGCTGGATATTACTCAAGTCCATGGCATGAGGAGCGGGTTCGTGCGCATGAAAAGGAATGGCACTGGGCCCGATTGGCTGCCACGCTACGTCCTGATCTTCGATGGCTCCACCTCCTTCCCAGGGAGTCATGCGGCTAGCCTTCCGCCCCGCATGGGCCAGCTGAATAGCAGGTATAGCGCCTTGTGTTTTTAGGAAACGAGTAATGCGTTCAAGGCCTTCTATTTGTTCATCTTTCCAGATTCCTAAATCAGCATAGGAAATTCTTCCTTCGGGTGCAACCGCAGTAGCTTCCGTAAAAACAATGCCCGCACCACCCACTGCACGTGTACCTAAATGCACCAGATGCCAATCCGTAGCAAAGCCATCTTCACTAGAATATTGGCACATGGGGGATACGACAATTCGGTTCTTAGCGGTGAGCGATCGAAGCTTCAAATCTTTAAATAAAAAAGACATAGTAAGTAAGGTAGTTGAAGATAAAACGAACAAGAATTAGTGCTGATAAGCCGTTGTCCGATTTAAGCATAACAGCCTAGCCGGAGACAAAGTTTGTATATCTAAGGAAGAGTCCATGAAAAAGTAGAATTATGCCCAAAAGCCCTTTCGCCCGTTATTCTGTATCTACTTGTTCACCCGTTCAGCATTTGTTTCTTCCCGTTCGGGAATCATTTTTTGACTATTTTCGGATATCTTTTTAACCTCGCATCAAAAAAATGGACTACAAAAGCTGCCTATTGATTGTAGTTACCCTACTGACCACAATGAATCTCAGTTCCCAGATCCGTTATGCGACAGATAATGGGCGGATTCAATTTAAGTCTGATGCACCACTTGAGTTGATCCAAGCTGTTTCAAACGAAATGCGAGGCATTATCGATACTGAACAAAGAACCTTCGCATTTTCTGTAGAAATGAGGAGTTTTCAAGGCTTCAATAGTCCATTGCAACGCGTACATTTCAACGAAAACTATTTGGAGACTAATAGGTATCCCAAAGCTACCTTTAGTGGTAAGATTATAGAAACGATTGATTGGAATAAGGAGGGCACCTATGAGGTACGCAGTAAGGGAAAACTTATCGTACATGGCTTGGAGCAAGAGCGAATCATCCGCGGTACGATCAAAATCGCTAATGGTATGATTCAACTTCGTTCCGCTTTTACGGTTTTATTGGACGAACACCAGATTAGTATTCCCAAAATTATGTTTCAAAAAATTTCGGAAGAGATAGAAGTCATCATTGAGGCCAACCTTGAAAAACAAAGCCTGTGAATCTACTTGTAAAAAGCCTTGTTCTTCTGGTCGGTTGCCTTTGCTTGAGCCCACTTCTAGGACAGCAGCCATTTTTCCGACAGTACGAGCTTCCCGAAGAAATTGCGGATAGTCGCATGGATATTCTCTATCAAGCCGATGGTGATTTTATTTGGCTAGGAGGGGAGCAAGGCCTTTTGCAATTCGATGGTTCTACTTTTGATCCTTTCTCACGTATCGATTCTCTTGGTAAGAATAGTGTTTCTTCCATTTTCCGAGATCAAGATCACCAACTCTGGGTGGGATATACCGACGGCCAGATTTTTCAATTACAAATAGATAACTCCCTACAACTATGGGAACCTGAAGAAGGTCTACCGAAAGTTCCTATTAGTGGATTTTCACAAGACCAGAATGGCATACTCTGGATCGCCACCTACGGGGAAGGTCTTTATTACTGGAATGGCCAAAGAATGTACAATGTTGGCCTTGACGATGGTCTGAGTGGTCAGGACATCTATAGTATGGCTCAAGATCAGGAAGGAAAGATCTGGGTAAGTACTGACAACGGCATCAGCATTTGCTGGTTAGAAGAAGGCAAAAAAAAGATCAAGAACATAGGACGCCCCGAAGGATTACCGGATGATATTATTCGTTACCTACTACCTGATGCTGCCGGCAACTGTTGGGTGGGGACTTATGAAAAAGGATTTTGTCGTGTAAATGGTCAAAGCTTACAGGTGGATTTTATCTACCCAAACTGGGAACAGGGAGTGATCAATTGTATCGAATTGGTGGAAGGACAGGCCTTATGGTTAGGCACTACCTCACAGGGGCTTTGGCGCTATGATTTCCAAACGGAACACTTACAATCTATTGCCTACAAGCAACTACAAAAAGACAAAATATCCGCCCTACATACAGATCATGAAGGAAACCTATGGGTACTAGGCCGAAATGCGGGCCTGCTATCTATGAATTGTCACTTTACACTAATTGATAATCAGCTCCAAAATTTACAGGCTATTCACCTAGACAGCAAGGATCGCTTATGGGTTGGAAGCCAGGGCGGATTGTACCAGTGGAATACTGCCAGGCAGGGTGAGGAAGCTTTCGAAAAGATGCTTAGTGAAAATGTCCTTAGTCTTTTTGAGGACTCCCTCGGTAATCTCTGGGCAGGCACCTTTGGAGGTGGGGTGGTCTTGATCAATTCGGATACCGGGGCAAGAAGGAGGTTAGATGAAAAAGATGGATTACCGAATGGAAGTATTCTCTCTATTGACGGGGTAGGTAATCAAATCTGGCTAGCTACCTTGGGTGGGGTGGTGGAGCTACATGGTCAAAAGGACCCTATGCAGGAACTGGATTTCACTATCAAGATGCTGGATTATGAAAGTGCATTGGGAACGAACTTCATCTACAAGGTATTCGTAGATCAAAAAGGCAGGACTTGGTTTGGAACTGATGGTAAAGGAATCTCTGTGTTGGAGGATGGGAAGCTCAGCAGCTATCAAGAAACGGGTGTAGATGCGATCCGATCCGTCTATTCCATCACCGAGGATGCTGCCGGTAAGATATGGTTCAGCACGCTTCGCAACGGTATTTATAGCTTTGATGGAAAAGATTTCAAGCATTTTGGGAAAGCGGAGGGCCTCCGAAATCTGAGTATTAGAGGACTAGTCAAAGATCAGAATGGCCGTATCCTAATCTTGCATCCAGGAGGTATTGATCGGTTGGATCCTCAGACGGGAAGATTGACCTATTTTGGCAAAAGTGTAGGTATTGGAGATATAGATCCTAACCTCAACACCTATGCACTTGATCACCGAGGAGATATCTGGATTGGCAGCAATAATCGTATTATAAAATATACGGCTCTTTCCCATTCAATAACTCAAACTCCAACTACCAGCTTAAAAAGAGTGGCGGTAAACTTTACCCAGCTTGCCCGTTCTACCACCCCTTGTCTGACTTACGATCAGAACAACCTCATTTTCGAATATGTGGGACTCTGGTATACGGATCCGGATGCCGTCCGCTATCGATACAAATTAGAGGGATACAATCAGGACTGGGTCTACTCAAAAGATAATCAAGCCACTTTCCCAAGTCTGCCACACGGGAATTACACGTTCAAAGTATCCTCAAGTGAAAACGGGGTTTTTCTGGAAGATAACACCCTGACCTATGACTTCATCATCACTTCTCCCATCTGGAAAAGGCCTTGGTTCATCCTACTAGGAATCATCTTAGCGGTAGGCTCAATCTACAGCTGGATGCGAAGTAGAGAGCGCAGAATGCAAAGAGAAGCTTCTTTGGTAAAAGAAAAACTGGAGAGCCAATTCGAAACTTTAAAAAGTCAGATCAATCCTCATTTCCTATTCAACAACTTCAACACACTGATTACTATCATTGAGGAAAACCCAACGATCGCAGTTGAATATGTTGAGAAACTATCTGATTTCTACAGAAGCATTCTGCAATACAGAGAGCACCAAACCATTCCGCTAAATGAAGAATTGAAAATTGTAAATGACTACGTCTTTTTGCTGAAGAAGCGGTTTGGAGAGAACTTCAAAATGAGTATTGAAGTCCAGGATTTCAATAATGCAAATGTAGTGCCCCTCACTTTACAAATGTTGGTAGAAAACGCCATCAAGCATAATGTGATCAGCAAACATGACCCGCTTACTGTCCGTATTATCCAGGACGACGCAGGTTACATCACCATTTGTAACAATCTACAAAAGAAAATCATAGCTGAGCACTCTACTGGCTTTGGGCTAGAAAGTATTGTAAAGAGATATGGGCTACTAACCAATAAAAAGGTACTGATCCGAGAAGAACGAAACGAATTTAAAGTGAGTATTCCCTTAATGAGCAACCCAAAAGTATGAATGTCTGGATTATAGAAGATGAAGAAGCCGCAGCCAGAAGGCTTGAAAAACTGGTCACCAGCATCGATCCTTCCATGGTCATTACACGCCGCATGGATAGCATCATTGAAACGCTTACCGCCATTCAGGAAGGACCTTTACCGGATCTCTTGTTTTTGGATATTCAACTGGCAGATGGACTTAGCTTTGAGATCTTCAACCATACCAAAATTGACAAGCCGATCATCTTCACTACTGCTTACGATCAGTACGCCATTCAAGCTTTCAAGGTCAACGCCATTGACTATCTGCTAAAGCCCATCAAAAAAATTGAGCTAGAAAGGAGTATCCAGAAATTCAAAGACTGGACTAATACCGAGACCTTCAATTACGGTAAACTAGCTGAAATCCTCAAAAAAGATAAGCCGTCCCAACGTTTTCTCTTGAAGGTAGGCCAACGCTTAAGGTTAGTAGATACGGCCGACGCCGCCTACTTCTTCTCCGAAGACAAGATCACTTTTTTGGTAGACTGGAAAGGCCAACGCTTCGCCTTAGATCAGTCGCTCGAAAAGCTGGAAGAGAGCTTAGATGCTGATCAATTCTTCCGGGTAAATCGTCAGTTCATCATTCACTTGAAGTCGATCGGAGAGATGATTGCCTACTCTAAATCTCGAGTAAAAATTCTCTTGGACCCCTCTACCAAGCCTGAAGTAGTCGTGAGTACTGAACGCTCCCCTCATTTTAAGCGCTGGCTGACGGGAGAACGATAATAGCCGAGTAGATGAACTATTGGAGAAATAAGACTTGTCCTTACGCCGGAGCCAATGCTCAAATGGAGAGCATTGACTCAGCTCAAATCCCAAAAGAATCTTTCTTTCGGCTTTGATTCTGCCCCCAACCTTTTGTAAAAGGCGATGGCTCCGTGATTAAAAGTTGGCGTTTGCCATTGAATCATCGAGTAGTTCTTCCTTTTGGCGTAGTCTTTTATGGCCTGCATCACCTGCACGCCAAAGCCCTGTCCCCTAAAGTGCTCAGCTAAATACAAACAATCCAAGTAGAGATAGAAATCGGCATCCCAGGTGGAAAATTGCCGCATAAAGGTGGCATATCCGATCAACTCCCCTTCAAGTTCCAGCATCCAACAGTAAATGCCCAATCCAGGGTTGAACAAGTATTGACTCCAGCGTTCCAGCTTGGCCATTGGATCAAAGGGAGATTGCTCCAAATCGGCATGGGCTTTACAGAATTCCAATAATGTCGGTAGGTTCTCCCTTTGGATCTTCCGGATAACCAAGCTTTGCTCAAGATCAGCAGGCACACTCCATCTTTGCGCCAGCAGAAGCATCCGTTCCTTCCGTAGCGTAGCCATCAAATTTCCACCATTCAATACCACCAATCAGTTCCTTTACCTTAAATCCAAGCCGAGCCATATTCAGCGCCCCTCTGGTTGAGGCATTGCACCCGATACCGTCGCAATAGCATACGTAAGTAACTGCTTTATCTAAATGCGCTGTAGCCGCTAGAGTCATTTCGCGATGTGGTAGATTGATAGCCATAGGGATGTGCTCTTTCTCAAAACCAAAAGCCTTGCGTGCATCTATGGGAACTACTTTTTCTCCTTTTTCGAGCGCTTCGAATAGGTCAGCAGGATCCATTTCAAAGGCCAGTTTACTCTCGTAATACTTAATCTGATCTGTCATAATCTAATGTTTTATGGTCTGGATCAAAGATAGACACTTGTTAAAGTACTCCCCATTTTTGAAGTTGAAGGCTCTTCAATCTTAGTTGAAAAGATTTCAACTCGCTTCGTTCGTGAATATTGTACTTTTAGAATATGGAAATAAAGCATTTCAGACTGATCAAGACCATTGCAGAGGAAGGGAACATCAGTACTTCCTCAACACGACTGTTTCTTACTAAATCTGCCTTGAGTCACCAACTGCGAGAGCTAGAAGAACAGCTGGGGTTTAAGGTTTTTCATCGGACTAGAAACCGCTGGCGATTAACGGAAGAGGGAGAAGCTTTGCATAAGCTATCCACTGAAGTATTGACTCAAATTGAAAACAGTTTTCAACATATTCAACGGATCCAGGAAGGGGCGAAAGGGACAATTAGGATCAGTACAGAGTGTTATTCATTCTATCAAGGTTTACCTAGCTTCATCCAGAAGATGGCTGTCCTTTATCCCGATATCTATGTAAATTTGATCTTGGATGCTACCCATCAACCTATTAGCAAGTTACTAGCCAATGAGATTGATATGGCGATCGTTACTAGCCGTCCTAGCTCTGATCAACTGTCAAGCATTCCACTATTCGAGGATGAGATTTTTGCTATTCTTCACCAAGAACATCCACTCAATAGCCAAGATTTTATTGAGGCGAGTGACTTCAGTGAGGTTCATTTAATTATACATTCCTTTCCGCTGGAGACCGTTTCGGTTTACCAGCAATTTCTTCAACCGAATCAGATTCATCCCGTTCAAATCTCGGCCATTCCCCTAACAGAAGTTTCACTTGAAATGGTCAAAACCAATATGGGAATAATGTGTATGCCAAAATGGGCTTTAGCCCCCTTTTTATTACCAACAGAACTTGTCTTCAAGCGTCTAGGACAAACTGGGCTAAAGAGAATGCATTACCTAGTATATCGAACAGTTGATCACAGTAAAAAGTACATCCGTGACTTTGCACTAAGTTTTCAGGAGGAGTTTGATGAAAAATAGGCCCTAATTTTGCCTAGAACAGACAAAGGCTTTTATCCCCACCCCTTGACAATTGTAATTAGGAGTACTAACTTTGTTTTTCACTGATCTGCCTTTGTATGACTGAAAGTATCTTCAATCTCGCTTTTCAACAAGATGACGTTAAGAGTAAAATTGTTGTAGCCCTTGAACGCATCTCAGAAGTGTTCAGGGCGCTTCTATGGGAACATGCCAAGACCATTGGACTAAGTCCTATTCAAATACAGATCCTCATTTTTGTGGCCTACCATCAAGAATCCCTTCGCAATGTCAGTCATCTCGCCAAAGAATTTAATGTTACGAAGCCAACGATTAGCGATGCGGTGCGAGTATTGGGAAAAAAAGGACTGATTAGTAAGCATCCTGCGGCCTACGACAATCGCCGATACTCCATTGCGCTCACGCCCGAAGGAGAGGCTATCGTTAAGGATACTGAAAATTTTGCCGAACCTATAAAAGAACAATTGCAGTCATTTTCTGATGAACACCTCTCTCATTTCCATACCCAGCTTGTCGATTTAATCGCTGGACTTAATCGCAGTGGAATCTTATCTGAACAGCGAAGCTGCCGGAGCTGTCGGTTTTTTGAGAAGGATAAGGGTACAGCCTTTTGCAAACTGATGAAAAAGTCCTTTTTAGCTGATGATATACGCGTAGATTGTCCAGAATTTGAAGCGATTTAGATCCAAAGGTATACTCGCCAATTCAATACCATAAAGTCCAAAATAAGTCTAAGACCTGATTTAAACTTTTTGCCTTCATCTGCAGACAAAAAGTTTAAATCAGGTCTGCCATTAATAGCTCTTTTGGAAACAATGAGTAAATTGTTCTGGTAACGAATTACAATTGTAGAAAACCAACAACATGAAGTACCTATCTTCCCTGGCAAGCCTCTGTATCCTTGCTTGTCTATTATCGACGCTTTCCTGTACAAATACTAACCCACCACAGTCTAACCCAGATCAAGATCAAGAAGAATGGCAATCGCTATTCAACGGGAAAGATCTAACGGGCTGGGATATTAAAATGGCAGGCTATCCAGTGGGTGAAAATTTTCGAAATACCTGGCGCGTGCAAGACAGTATGATACGGATTAGCTATGATGATTATGAGCAATTTGACGAAGCCTACGGCCACATGTATTATCAAGTTCCTTATTCTTATTATAAGATTCGGTTTGATTATCGATTTACTGGTGAACAGACGCCAGGTGGGGCAACGTGGAACGTACGAAATAGTGGGATTATGGTGCACTCTCAATCGGCAGCAAGCAATGAGATTGGACAACATTTCCCAGTATCTATTGAATTACAGCTTTTAGGTGGTTTGAGTAATGGGAAAGAACGTACTACAGGTAACCTCTGTTCTCCTGGAACAGCTGTAGTCATGGGGGATACTATCAATTATCGACACTGCATCAGCTCTTCCTCTGAAACCTATAACGGAGATCAATGGGTTCATGCCGAAATGATCGTATTAGGAGACTCTACCATCATTCACCTAATTGAGGGAGATACCGTACTACAATACGATCAGCCTCAAATTGGAGGAGGCTTTACCAATATCAATCAAACTCGTGAACACTGGGAGGGATTTGGTATCACTAAGATGGACGATTGGGTAGCCCAAGCAGGTACCTTACTAGGTGAAGGATATATTGCCCTTCAGGCCGAAAGTCACCCCATCGATTTCAAAAACATCGAATTGCTCGATCTAGTAGGATGTAAAGACCCCAAAGCAAAAAACTATAAATCGTACTTTGTAAAAGCAGACAATAGCAAGTGCGAATACTAGTGTCTTGCAAAGGCCATCCCCAAGGTCATTCGCGTGAAGTTGCTAAGATTTAAAGATCATAGAAAAGAAAGCTAACAAACACCATTACCATGAAGCCTTTATTTTGTTCAACCCTGCTGTACATCGGACTAGTCCTAGCCTTGACGAATTTCAGCTGTCAAACCCAGGAAGCCACGGAGGAAACGGTTGTACCCGACTCCGCTGCGATTTTCGCTATTAATCACATTGGTCTGACTGTTCGAGATTTGGATCAAATGGTGGATTTCTATCAAGGTGTTTGTGGTTTTAAGGTCCTCAGTAAACAGCAAATAGGGAGTGACGTAGCCTCCGCTAAACTATTGGGCATAAAGGATGTCTCCTTCAAAAAGGTAGTGCTTCAGGCTCCAAACATGCTGTTTGAGTTGACAGAATTCCAACCGCTACGAGATTCGGTTATCCAAAATATGTCTCCCGCAGGGCCAGGTATGACCCACACCTGCTTTCAGTCTCCTTCCTGGAACCCTGGATATGATAAATTCATCAAGAATGGAATTCAACCATTGAGTAAAGGAGATCATGCAATAGATTTAGGAGGATATGGTATTACCTATGCTTATGCGCATGACCCAGAGGGGAATATGATCGAAATGGAGCAATTGGATCAAGCGATACTGGAGAAAAACGGAAGAGATAGTGCTCTACTAGCTGATCATCCCTTGTGGATGACCCAAGTGGCCTTGATAAGTCCAGATGTTGAGCGACTGGCAACATTTTACGAAAAACTGCTAAGTAAACCCGTAAGCCGTCGAGGTGAATACAAAGACAACCTCAAATTAGATAGTATTGCTAACCAAGATCAGTTAGCGCTTAAGGCCATCTGGATTACGATGGACGGACCAGCAAAAATGATGGAACTCATGCAGTATCTTAACCCTAAAACAGGTTCCACTAAAACACAACTACCAACGGACTTGGGATATCATTTCTCCTATGAGACTACCGATATTGAAGGAGAGTACTTGCGAATGAAGGAAATGGGTGTTGATTTGATCAGCAAACCACAAGATATGGGACAATACTGGGCATTCTATGCTAGGGATATTGATGGGAACCTTTTTGCTCTGCGTCAAATCAAAGAAGCCGATAGCCCATATTCCGCTAAGAATTTCCTTTTTACCAAGTCCTGAGTTAAAGTCTGAGAAACCTACCCTTATGAATAGAAGTGTTATTCTCGTAATTTCAAGCCTGGCGATCATTACTTTGGCAGGCATTTTCATCTTTAAGTCGACAACTTCTGCTGAACAGCAACGAATGCATGCGGCAGCTGAGCTGTACGAGCAATATTGCAATAATTGCCACAACGGGCAGGTAGCGGAAGCGCCCTTACTCGCCTCTTTACAAATTTTGTCTAAGGAGGCCTTAGTGACCACCTTAACTACCGGAGTAATGAAGAACCAAGCCGCTTTGTTGTCTCCTGAGCAAATCAATGATGTCGCCGATTATCTATCGGCCGTCAAACCGGACTCTCCGACCGCTGCTATACAAGGACAATGTGATAACCCGAAAGAAAATGGATCAAGCATAGATCCACATCCGGTTACCAATTGGGGATTCAATTTGCAGAATCACCGATATATCCCCCCACAGCAAACTAACATCAATGCACAAAACGTGCAGCAGCTAAAATTGAGCTGGGTCTTTGCGTTTCCCAATGCCACAAGAGCTAGGTCGCAAGTAAGCGTGTATGACCAGACTTTGTATACCTCAAGCCCCACCGGCCTTATATACGCTCTTGATCGAAAAACAGGCTGTATCCGATGGACCTATCAAGCAGAAGATGAGGTAAGAAGTGCGATTACTATCGGGATAGCTGCGGATGGGAGTGCGACGAAACTATTCTTTGGAGACTTCAAGGCCAATATCTACTCTTTTGACTTAGCCAGTAAAACCCTAGACTGGAAGGTAAAAGTAGATGAACATCCAGTGGCTACTATTACGGGCTCACTCAATCTTTTTGAAGACCGACTTTATGTCCCAATCTCTTCCGGCGAGGTTATAAGTGCCATGGATTCTACCTATGCCTGTTGCACTTTCCGGGGAGCCGTAGTTGCGCTAGATGCTGCTTCCGGCCAACAGATCTGGAAGCAATATACCATCGCTGAAACACCACGAGAACAAGGAAAAACCAAGAATGGCGTACCCATTCTCGCTCCATCTGGTGCCCCTGTTTGGTCTAGTCCAACTATCGATGAAAAACGTCGCTTAATTTACGTAGGTACGGGAGAGAACTATACCCGCCCTACCTCTACAACAAGTGATGCTATCTTAGCCTTATCCATGGATACCGGAGAAATCATTTGGTCACAGCAGGCCTTAACGAGAGATGCCTGGAATGCGGCTTGTGCTATCCCCGGTGCACCCAATTGCCCTCCCAATCATGGACCTGATTTTGACTTCGGAGCCCCGCCTATGCTGATCAGCGATGAAAATGGCAAGGATTGGATCTTTGCGGGACAAAAATCGGGGATGGTCTATGCCCTGGATCCCGATAAACAAGGCGCCTTTAGCTGGGAACGTCGAGTGGGGCGGGGAGGCATTATGGGCGGCATTCATTGGGGAATGGCTTCTGATGGGGAGCGCCTCTATGTTCCAATCAATGATCAAAGTGTCTGGCCAGCTGACCGGACTAAACCGCCGAAATGGGGACTTCATGCGCTACAAATCCCAGATGGTACACCTATATGGTCTACCATTGAAGAAGATCGCTGTGGAGAAGAGCCAGTGGAATGGGCTTGTGCCCCTGGCATATCAGCAGCCATCTCTGCTACCGATGAGTTAATTTTCACCGGAGCAATGGATGGATGGCTAAAGATTTATGAAGCCAAGACAGGCAAAGAAGTTTGGTCCTTTAACACCCATCGAGATTTTGAAAGTGTGAATGGAGTAAAAGCCTATGGGGCTACAGTAGATTCTGACGGACCTGTAATCTATCAAAATCAATTCTTTATTACCTCTGGGTATGCCAAGTATGGAGGGAAGGCTGGAAATGTTCTACTGGCCTTTGAATTAGCGGATTAGTAGGCAAGTGTACCGAAAGCAATTTTTTATGAATCTTCAACCTTGGCTTTCCAATAATTTAAAGCTCTTGGAGACAAGAATAATTCTTATTTTGTTGAACTTCCAACGTACAAACTAGAACGAGCCTATTCATCACCTTTTATGCCCTTGCAAGATGTCATACAGTATCAATGAAAGTAATCTCGAGCGACAACAAATGCTGGCCCAAGGGCTAGGCTACCTGTCAAACAAATATTTCCAACTCCTTCCTCTACAAGCTAATCCCCGCGTTTTGGACCTTGGCTGCGGACTTGGAGAGACTACCCGTCTACTCGCCAAGTTTTTTAGTCCTTCCGAAATTGTAGGCTTTGACCAAGACGTGAATCTATTGGCGTATGCTCGTTCCAGGCTTAGTGAGGACCAGACCAATTTCACTTATACCGAAGGGAACGCAGCGCAACTTCCTTTTGAAGATGAATCCTTTGACCTCGTCTTTTGTCGTTTCCTTCTATTGCACGTACCTAATCCGCAGGCTGTCGTGCAAGAAATGGCTCGAGTTTGTAAATCTGGTGGAATAGTCCTTACCCAAGAGCAAGACACCATGAAAAGCTCGGGGCTCTACCCTTCCAATTGGGCCTATGATATGGTAACGGAGGGATATCAGAAATCCTTTAGCCACCCCCAAGTGGGCCGCCAACTCCCTCACCTCTATCGTGGCGCGGGGCTCCCTACCCCTACTATCCGATCAAATACCTTCTTACTGCCAAACCCGAAAGTGGGTAAACGAATTGTGAACCTAACCGGGCAAGCAATGGTAGCAGAATTGCTTAAGCACGGGATTTTGGAAAGAGAGAAAGTAGATGAATTCTACACAGAATTACAGAGGGTGGAGGACTCCGAAGAATACACGCTACTATCGGATCCAGTTGTTACCTGCTGGGTGAGAAAACCTTAGCCAGGGGACAGGTTTTTGGCTAGATCCATTAGATAATCTTTAGGCATACCTCAAATATCCCAATATCTAATTCATATCGTCTTCTGTGATGTAACGCACAAAAAGACCAAGCTTAGGGAAGTACCTTTATCGAAAATCAAGCAGGAGATTAAAGATGAAGCTGAGCAGGTCGGTATGGGTATATGCTGGATTAGGGGTTGTTCTTATGGTTCTTCCCACAGTATTAAAGGGACAATTTGCGCAGCGTATCCGCACCGCCCGCCCTTCGGTCACCATGGGCACTTACACCATTGGTCAGAACGTCCTGCAATGGCAAACGGGCATGCGTTGGCAAGATTTACATACTGATCAACTCGACCATGACATCTTCCTGTACAGGAATACGCTCAGATGGGGTTTTCTAGAACATTGGGAATTAAGTGGCGTGATCAATTATCAGCAGGATCGAGATGCATCCCTCCAACATAGAGCGCTTCAACATGGAATAAAGACAGTTCGTCTAGGTCTGAGACATAACCTCTTTGAAAAGGCTGGATTTCTGAAGGCTGCCGCCATACAGGGGCGCCTTTGGTTACCTTTCACCCAAAATGACTACCAACAAAAACAGCTAGGAGGTCGCGTCATGGCTTCCGTTAGTTATCGCTTACTTGGACAATTACAACTCATTACGAATGGTGGCTGGAAATGGACTGGACAGGTTGCTTCCAAAGCCATTCCTTTTTTCTCTCTACGGTTTTCGCATCCACTCAGCCATCAACTCTCTTTAGTCGTGGATTACTTCAGCGACTTCCATCCTTTTGAACTAGATTACGCTATCGGAATAGGTTATTTCATCAGTCCCGCCTGGAAGCTTGATGTTGCAGTTGGGAGTCTAGGAGAATCCCTAACCAATCATAGATATTTAGAAATAGGATGGGCGACTCGAATTGATTGGCGTTAATAATTAATGCAAGTTGCGATTCATCCTAAGGAGCACAAATACGTCAGATATTTGCTGCAAAACCAAGCTCTCGGCGCTGTTTTTTGCAAAATCTTCCTTTTTTGCGCTCATCCATCACAACTTGGGGTAATGAATTTACTGGTTAATCAGACCGTACTTTCGAAGTATGGGCACTACCTTTTTCATGGGTAAAGCCTTGCGCTCATGCCCCAGGTGTCCTTTAGTATCCTCAGCTGCAACCAAGGAGTTTAGAATCGCCTCTTCCGTTGCCTCAATCACCCCCAAGAAAAGCGGGGACATCGCCTCATTGCGCAATACTTCACCCTTCCTTAATGGACTATCCGATTGATAAGGGATACGTAAATGTTCAGCGGTAGAGAATGCAATTACATAATCACCGCTGCCATTAGAAGCAATCCCTCCCGTTTTTGCGAGGCCAAACATGGCTCGTTTCGCTAGTCGCTTTAAGTTTCGGGCATCTAATGGGGCATCAGTCGCTACCACCATCATGCAGGATCCATCTGCTCCATCTTGGAGTTGAGATTTAAAGTAGTATTCTCCAAGTTCGACACCCACTGGCGCTCCTGCAATTTGCAACACTCCACCGAAGTTGCTCTGCACCAACACTCCTACCGTATATCCTCCCAAACTCTTCGGCAACTTCCGAGAAGCAGTGCCTATCCCCCCTTTAAATCCAAAACAAGAGGTTCCCGTACCCGCACCAACACCACCTTCACGTACTTTCCCACCGGCGGCATTCGCAATTGCTTTCCGGACATCCTTCTCCCGCACATGCTGTCCCCTGATATCGTTCAACCAACCGTCATTAGTCTCTCCCACTACTGGATTAACGGAGCGAACCGATTCATTCTGTGGCAAACCTAAAGTGTAATTAATCAGAGCAGTGGCTGCGGTCGGTACACTTAAAGTATTGGTCAGCACGATGGGCGTTTCGATATTCCCTAATTCTTCCACCTGGCTATACCCCATTAATTTCCCAAATCCATTGGCCAGGTACATCGCAGCCGGAACCTTATCCTGAAATATATTCCCTTGGTAGGGCAAGATGGCGGTTACTCCCGTTCGAACGCTGTCACCATAGACTAGGGTTTCATGCCCAACCAGTACTCCTCCAACATCAGTAATTGCATTGTTTGGCCCCTGAGGTAAAACACCAATTGTCACCCCATAATCGCTCAAACGCTGAGGGGTTTGAGCTTGTACATAGGAGAAGAGAATAACATTAAATAGGCTGAAAATTAAGACTTGCTTCATACTGCTAAATTGGTGAGATTTGGGCGAGGAGGAGCTGGATATTTAGCCTCTTCGCTTAGTGATCTAGTACCACTAAAGATAGGAAATAAGTCTTCATAATTAGCGCTTAAAATCGCCTCCATCATTTCTTTAAGACACCAATCAAATTGGGTCTTGCATTTCGTAAATAGGAAATAATTTAAATGGAATCCCATCATTGCCTTAGCTACATTTGAAACATGGATAGCAGCACACCTAGTTTTTCTTTCAAACAACAGTTACTTGCCGCCTTTTTGGTATTTCTAGGAGCCATCATGTTTTCTACTAAAGCCGTCATGGTCAAACTGGCCTATCGTCATGACGTAGATTCCATTTCATTGTTGGCTTTGCGCATGATTTTTTCTCTTCCTCTATTTCTCCTCATAGCTCAGTATGATCGTCGCAAGCAGCAAGAATCTAGGCAATCTCTAACTTCCAAGGATTGGATATACACCTTTGGGCTTGGTGTAATGGGATACTATTTGGCGAGTTTATTTGACTTTATCGGTTTGAACTATATTTCAGCAGGTATGGAAAGGTTGATCTTGTTTCTGTATCCAACGATTGTTGTCTTACTATCTGCCATCTTCTTTAAAGAAAAAATTGGCTTAAACAAAGCGGGGGCTCTACTACTCACTTACGCGGGTGTGGCCATCGCCTTTGCACAAAATGTCCGCCAGGGAGAAGATGAAAACCTTTGGCTAGGGGCGGGGCTAATCCTGATCAGTGCTTTCACCTACGCTATTTATTTACTTGGAAGTGGTCAATTTCTCCCAAGACTGGGGACCTTACGTTTTACCTCATTAGCTATGATGGGGGCCTGTACAGCCGTGATTATCCATCATGGTGTGGTGCAACAATGGCAACTCTTTCATTTCCCTGCTCCGGTGTATTACTTAAGTATTCTCATGGCCATATTTGCCACTGTTGTTCCTTCTTTTCTCATATCAGAGGGGATCCGATTGATTGGGGCTTCCAATGCCGCAGTGATTGGGAGTGTAGGGCCGATTTCGACCATTATTTTGGCTTATATCTTTCTCGGAGAATCCTTTGGTGGTTGGCAATGGGTTGGGACCTTTCTGGTCATTGGCGGTGTTCTGGTGATCAGCTTACAACGACACCGATCCAGAACGTAAACAGCGACCTTAGTTTTGATTCTCTAATACGTCTAGGAAGGCGAGCGTCTGATCCAAGCTCTTCAGAATAGAGGTATTGCTCTGCGGAGTGACGGGCTGCACCACTACTTGGTATCCAGAAAATAGCAAGTGACAATCAGGGAAAGTTTCCGCCAGGCGATCAACATAAGTCTGTACGGGTTCTTTGGCAAAAGTCTCCGTAATCATCGTAAATATGAACTCTGGCTTATGAATGTCACAAGCATCCTTCAAGTCAGAAATTGAGATTTCTTGTCCTAAGTAAACGACCCGGTTTTTCCTTGATTTCAGCAGGTAATGCATGAAGAGCAGACTTAGTTCTTGTCTTTCTCCTTCTGGCAAGAAAATAATAAACTTATTATGTCCTTCCGCTAAAAGTGGCTCCTTATCAATCGCCACAATCAACTTCTGGCGAATGAGGTAACTAATGAAGTTTTCCTGTACTGGGTTAATGGAGCCGGTGAGCCAAAGGAGGCTTAATTTGTCTAGAAAAGGATAAATGATTTCGAGCATAGTACGCTCGAAACCAATTTGTTGAATATTTGTAGAAACGATTCGATCGAACTTGTATTCGTCCATTTCGATCATCGAAATGGTAAGGGCGTCTAGCTGTGTACCGTATTCAAAGTTGATCTCCGAGATAGCACCCACTTTTTCAGCAATCTCCTCATGTGTCATTTTCGCAATCTTAGAGATCTTGATTCCATTACGATTTAAAAGCGCAATATTTAGTACTAGTTTCAAGTCCTTATCCTCGTAATAACGAATATTGGTTTGCGTCCTCTTAGGCGTAATGATCCCGTAGCGCTGCTCCCATATACGGAGGGTATGCGCTTTTATTCCGGAAAGCTTCTCCAAATCCTTGATTGAATATATCGCCACGTCTATAAGAGATTTTAAATCAACTACTTGCACTGACATTGAACTCTATCGTATTCGTTTGATCCTAAATCCTATTGGTAACACCAGTAATATGAAAATGTTTATAGAATTGTAAGTTTGCTGACGAATACTCCGAGGCAGAAGTCTTCACATGTACAATCGACGGCTATAAGTTATAATTTTTTATTTAATTTTAAGCTTCTGTCTCGCAATGATAAACCCTTCTTGGATAATCTTTGTGTCTAGCTATAAACTACCCGTACGACAACCATTGAGAGATAGTTTGTAGCTATGTATAAATACAAATATTGACTAAGAACCTGATAAAAGCTTTTCCTAAATAAAAATATTTATGAAGCATCTTTCTTCTTTAGCAACTATTGCGCTTTCCCTGATGATCAGTTCTAGCGCCCTTTTCGGGCAACTTCCCTGTAATTATACGCTTTCTTTGTTTGATACTTTTGGTGATGGATGGAATGGTGCTTCCGTTATTGTAACAGCAGCTGGACAAACAACAGTCTATACTATCGATGGTGTAAATGATAATGGTAGTCAACGAATTATCCCTATCCGAGTCAGCACAGGAGATTCGATAAGCATTGAGTTCACTGCGGGTGGTTTTGATAATGAGATTCTTTATGGACTTTTCGATGGAGAAGGCAATGCTATATTTGCGGATGGTCCCTTCCCAACGGAAGGCGTCGTATATAATGATGAGGTATTATGTCCTAGCTGTCCGCCTGTGCCCGCCGTTAGAATTGATGATGTGAGAGCCTTTTTTACCGAAATCAGCTGGGATTACAATGATCCTTTTGGTACTTATATCATCGAGGTAGATACAGCTGGTTTTCAACAAGGCAGCGAGGGTCCGAGAACACTGAGCGTCAGTGGTCGAAATAGCTTACGGATTCCTGATTTAGAAGAAAACACGGCCTACGACTTCTACATTTTTGGTATTTGTGCAAACGGTGATACTTCCCAGGTTTCTGGCCCCTTTTCCTTTACTACCCTCTGGGCTAATGACGTAGGGATTATAGGAATTTCTGCCCCCATGACGGAATGTGGCATACCTGCGAGTGATTCTGTAGAGGTGATCTTGGCTAATTTTGGCGGTGAACCCCAATCGCTCATTCCTTTCAATTATACCATCAATGGCATGTCAAGTGGCGTTTCCCAACCCACTGACGGGTTCTTCACCGGCGTACTAGGAAAAGATAGTACATTCAATATCCCTTTCAAGGCACTTCCTAATCTAAGTACTCCAGGAGAATACGTAATTACGGCTTGGACAGAACTAGAAATGGATAGTGATACCTTAAATGATACCTTTTCTATCACGATAACTAATATCCCAATCATCACCAGTTATCCCTACTTTGAGGATTTTGATGAGTGGGGTGGAGGCTGGACCGTAGAAGATTCCAGTAGAAATTCTTCCTGGGCCTATGGACAGCCTTCTGGTACGGTCATCGATCGAGCCGCTAGTGGTAATGGAGCTTGGGTTACCAATCTCAGTGGCAATTATAATGATGCGGAATTTTCCTACTTGATCTCTCCTTGTATGGATTTCTCCAACCTTTCCAGCGATCCTACTATTGCCTTTTCTTTACAAGTTTATACGGAGACCTGCTGTGATGAAGCTTGGTTGGAAGTAAAGACGGAGGCTGATACCATTTGGCGTAAGGTAGGTGTAGCAGATACCGGTATTAATTGGTATAATAATACGGCTAGTGACTGGTGGAATGGCGAAGAAGCCTTCAATGGCTGGGTAGTAGCCTCTAATACCCTAAGTAACACAGCTGGAGCCGAAGATGTGAGGGTACGCTTTGTTTTCTCTAGTGATGGATCCATCGGTCGTGAAGGAATGGCGGTGGATAATATCTATATCTTCGAAGAACTAAGCAATGATCTAGCCCTAGTGGCAGCCAACAACACCACGGACGGTTGCGGAGCGCAGGAGGATCAAGTAACTGTAGATATATTCAATTTTGGCACTGCCGCAGCCTCTGGCTTTGACATCAATTATCAAGTCAATGGTGGTGAGGTAGTGACGGAGAATGTAGGTACATTTGCTGTAGCTGCTTCTGAGCAGAATACTTATACCTTCACGCAAGGTTTCAATTCTGCTGCAGTCCCCAATAACGATGTGAAGATTTGGATCAATCTCCCTGATCAACAAATTGCCAACGATACGATCTCCTTCTCTTTCCCCAGGTATCAAAGTCTACCATTCTCTGAAGATTTTGAATCGGGTCAGTTATCGGGAGGCTGGAATTTTAACAGCCCTACCAACCCAGTTGTTGGTGCTAACGATCACAACAATCCTACCGCCGTAATCACGGCCAACATATTTGGTGGAAATCCAGACTTCATCTTGAATTCACCACTATATGGTCCTTTGGCCCCCAACATGTCTTTCTCTTTTGATTATCGCTACTCTCTGTGGAGTGAAGGAACAGAGCCTCATAACCTAACCACGGACTCCTTATTATTGCAGATCTCAACGGATTGTGGTAGCACTTTCCAGACGATCGCTAAGGTGGACAAAGATTCTCACGTTTCGACTGCTGAATTCAGACGTATAGGAGCAGATTTGAGTGCATTTGCCGGACTAAGTGCTCAGTTCCGAATCGTTGGAACTTGGGGTAGTGGAGATTATTGGCTAGACATAGACAACATCAATATTAGGAGTTGTAGCGCCTACGAAGTTAGCGCTACAGTCATGAATGTGACGGAAGATGGTGGCAGTGATGGCAGCATCAGCCTGAGCCCTAGCGGAGGTCAGGCACCATATATTTATAACTGGTCCACCGGAGAGGCAGAATCCATGATCAGCAACCTAAGTCCTGGAGACTATACGGTCAACGTTTTCGATAGTAGAGGTTGTCAGCAGACACTGCAACTAACGGTTGATGTCGGAACGGCCGTGCAAGAAATTGAGACACTAGATGAACTGAAGCTAGCTCCAAACCCAACAACGGGGATCAGTTTATTGAGTGCCTCTTTCTCACGCCCAGTTGATATAGAACTTGGACTATTTAACCTTCATGGCCAACAGCTAAGCCGACGTTCTTATAATAGAACCAGCGTACTCAATCACCCGATAGATCTTTCCAACCTTCCCCGGGGAATCTATCTTATTCGACTTTTAGTTGATGGACAGATCAATACGCTGAGGTTAGTGAAAGCCAATTAAACTCGGTTATCCTTAGTTAGTTTCAACTCTTTCTGTTTTTAACTGTTTAATCGGAAGGACGGGCACGAAAGTTAGATTTTGTGCCCTTTCTTTTTGTCGGTAGGAGCCTTTTATGAGATACCATGCGGAAATTTGTAAGATCCTGCCAAATTGCCAGTAGCACTGTTACTCACATATGTTATAATGTGTTAAAATCAGTTGGCACAAAGATTAATTTACCTTTCTTTAGGTAAAGGCTATCAAAAATAATTTTGGAGATAGTCTGAAATACTCGGATGGGAAGATCACACTAAAACGTAGCTGCTTTCGCTAGCAGATAGCAGATCTTTCTGGATGAGGAGCTAGAATGATCATTTAAGAGTATGTTTAGAAGTCCATCATACTCTAACAGCCAGATACGACATCTATGAAGATTGGAATCGTCTGTTATCCCACTTACGGAGGCAGCGGCGTACTAGCAACAGAACTGGGTATAGGCTTGGCTAAGCGAGGACATGAGATTCACTTTATCACCTATAAGCGTCCTGCCCGCCTGATCACCTTTCAAGAAAACGTCTTTTATCATGAGGTTTCTGGAGAGGACTATCCCCTCTTTGAGTATGCCCCATATGAGACCGCATTGGCCAGCAAGCTAGTGGAGATAGTCAAATTTGAAAAGCTAGATCTTTTACACGTCCACTATGCCATTCCACACGCTTCCGTAGCTTACATGGCTAAGAAGATTCTTCTAGCGGAGGGTCGATATGTACCCTTTGTGACCACCCTTCATGGAACGGATATCACACTCGTAGGCAACAATAATACTTTTGCTCCCGTCGTCACTTTTTCCATCAACAAATCCGATGGAGTAACCGCCGTTTCCGAGAGTCTGAAGAAACAAACCTACGATCACTTCAATATACAGAATGACATTAAGGTCATTTACAACTTCATCGACTTCGCTCGATTTCGAAAAAGCGACAAAGACCATTTCAAGAAGGCCATCGCGCCCAATGGCGAACGAATCCTTGTTCACACCTCCAACTTCCGAAAGGTAAAAAGGGTAGAAGATGTGATCTATATCTTTAAGGAAGTATATCAGAAAATTCCCAGCAAATTATTGCTCATCGGAGATGGCCCAGAGCGACACCATCTTGAAGAACTCTGCCGTAAAATCGGACTCTGCCATGAGATTCGTTTCCTTGGTAAGCAAGATGCCATCGAAGAACTCCTAGCCATCGCCGATTTATTCCTGATGCCTTCCGAAATGGAAAGCTTCGGACTAGCTGCGCTGGAAGCAATGGCCTGCGAAGTACCGGTCATCTCTACAGATGTTGGAGGCTTACCAGAAGTGAATATCCACGGGAAGACCGGTTTCTTAAGTAAAGTTGGTGATGTGGAATCAATGGCAAAGCACGCTATCAATATCCTGAGTCATGACGAAGTGCTCAATAAGTTTCGCAAGAATGCTAAGGAACAAGCCAAGCGCTTTGATATCCACGAAATACTGCCTCAATATGAGGCCTATTATGAGTCTATCTTGAAAACGGCAGTATGGTAATGGATAATAGAAGCTAACTATTCGTTAAAGATTATACATTACAATTAACATCTTTCACTCTTCATCACACTATTAATCGCCCTTAGTGTAAAAGCACAATCTTAGCTACGGCCCCATCCGGATTTCCGAAGCCAACATGACGAGGATTACTGGAACTAAACACGAGATAAACGCCCGATTGGGCTCTCCGGCCATTATAATCCGTACCATCCCAAATCGCTTGCCCGCCCAGGGCTCTGGTTTCATATACCAATTTACCATTCACGTCTGTGATCTTGACGGTAGCATCTCTTGCTAATCCGCGGATGGTTACATCTCCAATGAAGTCTGGCCGAACGGGATTGGGGAATACTTCAATATTTGCTTGATTAATTCGAAATCCTTCAATCGCATCCCCTTGATAGGATACTACCCCTTTATTGGTACCGAAGAATACTTCTCCAGTTTTGTCATTGACTGCAATATCGATAATGGTATTATCAGGCAGAGGTGAGTTTTCGGCGGTAAAACGGGCAATGAGCTCTTCTCCATCAGGAGCTAAAAGGAAAACGCCACTAGTCGTTCCCACCCATTTTCGATTGGCACCGTCTACTGCCAGCGCTTGCACACTTTGTGATTCCATCAGATAACCATTAAACCCATCATCCCAGGAAACGACCCGGCGGGTTCCTTGGCATTCGGGTTCAAAAGCACTACCGCCACATTCAAAGATGATCACCCCATCATCTGTTCCTACCCAAACATCACCTTCAAGATCTGCCACGAGGCAATTAGTTCCATTAGTGGTAAGCGCACTGTTACTTAAATTGAATTCCTTACAGCGGTCATCGTTAGGGTCTTCTAATGCACCTTCATTGAAAGCCAAGACACCGGAACTCGCCGTTCCAACAATGAACCATTTTATGCCACTTAGGTCAATATCAACATCGAAAAGGGCTGTCTCCCCGCAATCTGCACCAAAAGTTTGCCAATTGCCATCATTATTTAGGCGGGCAATCGGATTGCCATTAAAAGCGGAGTGATTGCTGATCCATAAATTACCCTCTTCATCAAACACTAAGCCGCTTATTCGAGTCCGCTTTTCATCTCCACGGGCTCGTTCTAGCGGAGAATTATTAAAGTTGTACATCTGCACAGCTGTACCTTCTTCCGTAAATCTCATTTCTGCCAAACCAGAAAAGAAGGATCCTCCGTATACAATGTCTTCGGTGGGATGCACGGCTACGGACAACAGATCAAAGAGGTCATCTTCTGGAGTGGTTTTATCCTCGCCATCCAAGCCACTTGTCAATTGTCGATTATAGGTGGTCCACTGTCCTTCCTTGAGGCGAAAAAAGCCATGATCAAGGAATAACTGGCTTAGGGTCTGGTTCAATGCTCCAGCAGCTACCCAGACTTCATCATCCTGGACTATGATTTGCCAATTTTTTTCTGACCAAGGAGAATTGATAGAAATGAAGTTACAGTTGATGTCGTTAATGCTCTCAATCATGCGATAGTTCCGGAAGTCATCAGCAAACCAGACCCGGCTCTTTTGGTCTTCAATGGCAAAGTAGGGGACTGCAATGCAATCTGCCGCCAACTCCCCAAGAAGTCCGTTCCCATCAAAATAAAAAACTCGACTCCGAGCGCAATCTCTAACACATCTGTATCCTGCCAAAAGATGAACACCCTCCGCAGAAAGATATTCCATCTCCAAACCATCCGGAGCATCATAGGCTAGTACTGGAGCATCTCCCTCCAAATAAAATAGATCGTGATCTATTCCCAAGTATAGTCGATTTTGGTATACTCCGAGACGTTGACTACTATAGTCCCCCGGAAAGCCATCTTCCATGCCTTGCAATTCCCAGAGGGTGAAATCCTCAGGAAAAGTAGCATCTTCGTTCAGTTTGTACACTCCTTCCTCCGTAGCCATATACATCTGGCCATCATGTACTGCAGTCGCATTCACATCCACTCCGGTGAAGGTAGAAAAGACGAAACGCGCCGTTTTTACATTAAATTTTGAGATACCGTAGGAAGCGGACAGATATACAATAGAATCATTCTGGACAAAAACATCGTTAACGATCTTGGCTCCAGGGAAGTTGAGAAAATTCTTGATGTTATTGACCGTAAGAACTTTTCCATCTTGGTATAGATCAATCACACTGTTTTGATAGACCACCATCAAGACTTCCGAGCCAGCAATATATTTCACTAGCTTGATATCGGCATTACTCAGACCTTCCACCTTGGAAAGGAAATCTGTTGAACGCTCTTCTTTATCAATTAGGAGTATAGACTGGCGAGTGGCAAAGAAGACGGTTTCATCATTTTGAGTGACTGAGATTCCATTTTGATAGGGTAAATGGGCCCTCCACTGTCCTAGAGGCATTACATTTTGCCCCATCAATGAAAAGGTAAGCAGTCCTAATAGTAGANTTGAGAGTAGTCGAGATTGCATGGCGCTGAAATAGTAAAACATGGAACATCCCAAATGAGAGGCGGGGAAGCCTCAGGTACAAGCATAAAGGGCCTGAACCCTTCACTAGTTTAAAACAAGGCAACAAAGGTATTATTGTTTCTCAAATAAACTTTATCTGCTAATGTCAATCTGAATACAATGGGAAAGGAATGCCAGCGCCGATGGGCTATAGTCGGGTAAAATTCGCCTCCCGGCGCCGGCTGAAAGAAAATGTAGATTGTTTTCGTATATAGGATGCGTGCCCCCCTAGATCACCCCTATATGATTTACATTTTTTTTAGTTTTTTATTACAAGCCTGCTTTTGCCGCAAACAATAAAGCATCTCCTTGGCTCTGAATATCAATAGATTGTTGCGCTGGAACTAGAAAAATTGCCCCTTGGCTAAAGCTGAAGTTTTTTTCTTCACTGCTCACCTCAACTGCCCCCTCCATGACGATATATATCGTGGCGGTAGCCGCCTTCTCTTCTCTTAATGCTGCATGCGCTCCCGTAAAGGTTAACTGAGAAAGAGCGAAATCAGGAGCTGGAGTGGCGAAGCTAGTCACAATCGGGTTTTCTTGTTCCCCATCTAAGACTTTGGGAACTACTGGAGTAAATACTAGATGTTTTAGCAATTCTGGTACATCAATGTGTTTGGGCGTAAGTCCTCCCCGAAAGACATTATCTGAATTGGCCATCAATTCCACATTTACGCCCTCCAAATAAGCATGAGGTACGCCAGCATCTTGAAATATACCCTTCCCTTTGGGAATAAATACCAAATTGAATAGGTAGATGGAAAATATGCCTCGGTCATAATGCCCATCACGGGTATAATCTTCAAATGCTAGCTTTGCCCAATAATCAGGAGATGACTTTGCCATAGGCCCCGCCGCTGCCTTTGCATCCAACTGCTCCTTCAAGGGAGCTAATATCTGGTCAACTTCCTCCTGCGGTAGTTCCATGATATACTGGTATAGCACCTTAATATCTTGCTTCGTAAAAACAGCTTGCAAAGCTTGGAATGCTACATTATCTCGTAAAGTAGCAGCAATGGCTTCTTGGGATTTAAAACCGTGCAGCAGCCAAAAATCCGTGAGGGCTACCATCACCTCTGGTTTATGATTATCATCCCTATAGCTTCGATGGAAGGCAGTTAATGGAATGCCCTTTTCATTTTCTCTTTGAAAACCTATTTCTGCACTTTTTTTAGTGGGATGTGCTTGAATTGACAACATTTTTCGCACATCTAAGATCTTAAATAGAAAAGGAAGCCGTCCTTGAAAGTAATGGGCTACTTCCTCCCCTAAAACTTGAACAGGGCTTTGGCTGATGAAGTCGGCAAGTGAGACATCACCATTGGGGAGGCTTGCACTAGCCGTACCCTTTTTATGGGTACCCATCCAAAGTTCAGCAAAAGGTTTGTTTTCAGGGTTAGGCGTAGATAGCAACTGGGGTAGAAATTGGAAGCCACCCCAATCGTAATGTTGTACGACGCCATGTAGGGGAATAATTGCCTGCATAAATTCGTTTTTGTTTTTCTATACGTGAATACAACCGATGGGTTATCTTTTTAATCTATCAATCTTGAGGTCAGAGCAGATTCAAAAATAAGGAAGTTTGTTTTTTAATACTCAATTAAGTCCCCTCACTACCTATACCTGCCTTTACACTACATTATGTTTTTGAGCCAATTGAGAATCCTAGATCTTACGGAGGTGAGATCAATCTGTAAATCAGCATATCTAAATTGAACTATGAGAGCTTTAATCGTAGCATTCTATGTAGTAGTAGGTTTATTCCTGATTAGTACCATGATCTACCTGGCTCAGTCCGAAGACTCCACACAACCTAAGCTCAAAAAAGAACTTGTTGTAGATCACTACCCAAAGCGTTAATCGTAAAAACTTTAACTTTTTTTTAACTCCTCGACAACTTTTTGCCAATAGTTGTCGTTGTATGGTTTTTGCAATTTAAACACGCTTTACATCATGTACACAACTATTAAGTATTTATTGGCACTTTGCTGCGTAGTCGTATTAGCTGCTTGTGGAAACGCGCCAGCTGGAGAAAAAGTGGAAGCTGAAGAGGCTGTAGAAACACCTACAGAAACTAGCGCTACTGCTATCTCTTACAACATTGACACGGAAGCTAGCCAGGTTAACTGGATCGGTGCTAAGCCAACTGGAGACCAGCACACTGGTATCATCAAACTTAACAGTGGCGAATTATTCGTTGAAAATGGCAACATCACAGGTGGTACTTTCGAATTGAATATGAACTCTATCGCTGTAACCGACGAAATGGGAGATGAGATGAAAGCCAAATTAGAGGGCCACTTGAAAACAGGTGACTTCTTTGAGGTAGAGAAATTCCCTACTGGCAAATTTGAAATTGCCAGCGTAACGGTAGCAGAAGGCGTTGAAGGCGCTACTCACAATGTAACGGGTAACCTTACCATGAAAGACATCACTAAGAGTGTAACTATCCCTGTTAAAGTGGAATTGGGTGAAAATGGCCTAACCGCCTCTACTCCTGCTTTCACCATCAATCGTACGGAATGGGATGTTATGTACAACTCTGGTGTAATTGGTACAGTAAAGGACAAATTGATCAACGACGATGTGGCGTTGACATTGAACCTATCTGCTTCTCCTCAACAGGCAGAAGTGCAGTAAGTAAAACGCATTTCAGAAATCGACTTTATTAGTGGAAAGTCGTTCAAAAAAATATACCCGCTTGTTGGAGTAATCCGGCAAGCGGGATTTTTTTTGTGTGTAAAACCTTAGGCTTTACAATGAAAGGTCAAATGGAATTAACTTGGAAAGTTCAGCCTGATATAATTATCCAGGAAGGTAAGACATAAGAAAGAAAGGCAAACAAATAGGCACATCAGCCTTTCTGATTACAGGACCACAGCCTAGCATCTCTTTTCTACGAAAGTGGGTAGATGCAGATCGAATAAATCTTTGAAGTAGAAATGATAAGTATGCCTTCTAGAGGCATCAGTTCTATCATTCACCTACTATCCCAAGAACTTGAAGTTGTACTGATAAATTCCTACTACTAAAACTACAAACAAGAACAAGAAGATAAAGAAGTACATCAAGCAGTATCCTTTTCTACCAGCGTTTTCGACTTCTGACATGATACCGTATTTTAGTCAATTTTAAAATTCGCTGCAAAGATGAATAAAAAAACAATAATGGCAAAACTACAAGAGGTCGACTTTCAGCGAAAAGTCGACCTCTTGAAATATAGACCTGATCTAAATTAGAGCCTAGTAAAATCTAGCCCTGAAATCGTCTACATTAGCATTCTTCACCATTCCTTGCACCAAGCGGCTTGCCACCTGAGCTCTCGCCTGAGAAGACATCGTCTGGCGAATTTGAGGTAGGTTATTAGGAGCAGAAAGTGTCGGTTTCAACGTAGTCTTAATCATATATACACCCGTCTCTCCAACGATTGGGGTAGATAATTGACCTTGATCAAGATTAAAGGCCGTAGCCACTACTTTAGGTTCATTTCCTAAGCCTGTCAAAAAGCTCTGAGAAAACTTAGCACCAGTAATTGTATCAATCTGAGTCTGGTACTCTGCTGCCACTGCACCTAAAGTTTTTCCAGTTAATGCGCCTGCCAACTGCTCTCCTTTCTTCTTATTAATCACCTGTTGCTCAATTTCGGACTTTATTGTTGCAACGCTTGGCAATCCAGCTTTCTGTATGCTACCTAGAGTAGCCACTACATACTTATTATCATAGTATCCAATAGGATCTTGGAAAGCATAAACCGAAGGCGATACCTTTCCTGGGTTAGCAGTGTACGCCCATTTTACGATCTGTCTAGCATCCTCAGTAGCTCCTAGGGATCCTACCTGATAATCATTCGCTTTCAATGGCAATGAAGATTCAACGGTCAAACCTGCAGCCGTTGCAGACTCCTTAACCGCATCGATATTCTGGTTGCTTCCAATAAACTGAGAAGCTTGCTGGAAAACATCGTTTTGTGTATCCTTACTTGGCTCAATTGCTTTTTGTAGATAAGCCACTTTAACTCTTTCTGTAGTAGTGGAGCTTCTGTCCAATACTTCAATTAGATGCCAACCATAACTGGTCTTTACCTTATATAGCTTATTCAATTCTCCAGTAATGAATAGAACCTGGTTGTATTCTGGTACGAACTGATTAGGTGTAGTATTTTCATACTTACCGCCATTACTAGCGCTACCTGGATCCTGGCTAAATTTCACGGCCAAGGAATCAAAAGAAGCTGCTCCAGTTTCCAAAACCAGCTTAATACTGTCGATTCTTCTTTCAGCTTCCGCAAAGGAAGCAGGTGTAGTGGCCGAAAGTAAGATATGACGAGAATCTGCTGAGTCCGCCATAACCACTTTATCTCGCAACTTAACCGCTTTATAAGAATTACCATCAAGGTAAGGCCCGTATACCTGACCAACTTCCATGTTCTGGAAAACTTCGTCAGCTACTACAGGACTAACTGCCTGTCGGTCCACATATCGAGGATCGATCACTCCCTGGTTGGAAAGTACGAAAGCGGAATCATTGGTGCTTTCTACAAACTTAGATACTAGCTCCTGAATGTCGTTCTCGAGCTTTGTACTATCAGCAGCAGTAGCAGTCACATTGAATACCACATAATCCACCACTCTAGTCTCTTCATCAACCGTATATCGGTTTTCATATTCTTTCAGATAGGCGCTGTAATCCTCGTCGCTAAGCGAAACATCTGCATTGTCAATCTCATCAAAAGGCACTTTGACGTAGACGAAGTTTACGGGGTGGTTTTCTTCTGCAAAGCCCATTTCCGCCATCCAAGTTGGTGTGTACATTGCTTTGCTTACCATATTATTCAACTTCGTCTGCAACCTGCTCTTCACAATTTCTTCGCGCTGGTACTTCCAGTAAGCTGGAAACTGTGGATTAAGTTGCCCCGTTTGAATGGCATTAGTCAGGTCCCCTTGATCGATTATCTGCTTAATCTGATTCAGTTGATTAACATCGATCTGACCAGGAGCTTGAGGATTTTGGAAACGAGCCATAATGACAGGACTGTAATTGGGGCCGAATTCCAAGCTAGCTAATTCCGTATTACTTACAGACAATCCAAGATTATCAGCTTCATCTTTCACCAAAGCTTCTTCTAGGAAGTAGTTCCACAATTGGTCACGCTGATTGTAGACATTCCCACCTGAGTTAGCGTACACTAAGCTGTAAGCACGTTCAAAGCGCTGCTGATCTAATTTAACTCCATCAACCTCTCCTAGTGTTAGATTACCCACGCCGCCACCTAAGTTGGAGCTAGAAGTCATATCCATCACAATGAATCCCGCCAGACCGATACCGATCAGGACTACCAGAATCCATGAGTTTTTCCTAATTTTTCCTATTAATGCCATCCTTCTACAAGATTTTATGATTCAATCTTCAAGGTCCTTCGACCTTTTCCACAAAGAGTTTATTGCAAACAATTTTACTAAAGGACTGCAAAGATATAATCCCTGCCGAAAAAATCCATGCAAAATAAAGGCTTTGATGTGTAAAATCAAAATTTCCAGTCCTTTAGCACTGTTTGTTAACAGACAGAGTGCCTTTAGCTAGCGAGTGCGGTAGGGCTCTAGTTAGATGATCGTAGCATGAGGTATCCTAACTAAGATAGGATGAGAACTACCCCAGGGATTGAGCCCGGGCTGGGCAGACAAATTTGAAGCCTACCCCGTGAATATTCTCAATCTTAAGTTGCTCATCCTTCTTCAAATACTTCCGCAAGCGAGATATGAAGACATCCAAGCTTCTACCCATGAAGTAATCATTCTCTCCCCAGAGTCGCTCTAGGATGGTTGCTCTCTTTAGTACCTCATTGGGAGAGGCCGCAAAAAGCTGTAGTAAATCTGCCTCTTTCTGTGTTAACTGACGAGATTCCTCATCGATGATCAGGCTGAGGTTGGCATAGTTAAATTCATATTTACCGAGTGTGGTAGCCGCTTTTACTTGGGGCTGTGTAATTTTGCTGCGACGGAGAAAGACTTCGATCTTCAGTAAAAGCTCTTCTATACTAAAAGGCTTCGTGATATAATCATCAGCGCCTAATTTCAAGCCATGGATCTTATCTTCCTTCAGGGATTTAGCGGTAAGAAATATGATGGGGACTTCAATATTTTTCTTTCGGATCTCTTTGGCTAAGGTATAGCCATCGATTTGCGGTAGCATCACATCTAGTATACAAAGATCAAATTGTTCATTCCTAATGACCTCCAAAGCCTGCTCTCCATCTTCGCAATGTGTAATCTTATAACCTTGTAAGCTCAGGTTGTCGCGCGTCACAAAACTCAGGGTGGCATCGTCTTCCACGTATAATAAATGTGCTTTCATGTTCTTAGGATTATTTTGACCGTTAGATTCAACTTTCTTAAAGCTAAGGTTTGCCTGGCGTTTTTGCGTATTTTCTCAGCTACTTTTTGTTTTAGATGTTAATGGCTCCACCACCAGTGCTCATTTTTTCACAGGGATATGGATCAAAACCTTTGTTCCTCTGCCCTCCTCACTATCTAGCTGTAACTTCCATCCATGGGAATCACAAACGCTCTTTACATAGAATAGACCTAATCCAAAGCCTTTCACATTATGAACATTCCCCGTTGGGACTCTATAGAATTTATCAAAAATTTTAGCTTGGTACTCCTTTTTTATTCCTATTCCCTTATCCTCGATACTTAGCAGCGCTCGGCGTTTATTCAACCATTTGAGCTCTATGCATATATCCGGTTTTTTCTCACAGTATTTGATCGCATTGTCGATCAGATTATGGAGAATATTAGTCAGATGCAGAGGGTCAGCGTAAACCTCCACCGCTTGCTCCGGTAAGCTGGCCTTAAAAACACCATTCATCTCTTCCACTCTAAGCTTAGCACCTTCGATCAAGTCTCTCAACAAGTCATCCAGGATAATAGACTCACGTTTTAGGTCGAAGTTATTGCCTTCAATTTTTGCCAACTGCAGCACCTTTTCTACCTGATTATTTAAACGCTGGTTTTGCTGCTGAATAATATTGGCATATTGGAAAAGCCGGTCGTTCTGGCGAATCACATCATTGCTCAAGAATACATCTGTAGAAATCTTGATGGTTGAGATCGGCGTTTTGAACTCATGGGTCATATTATTAATGAAGTCCTTCTGCATATTGGAGAGGCGGCGCTGGCGAAGTATAACCGCCATAGAATAACCGAAGAACAGCACGACCATTAACAGTACACCAGCGAGAAAAATATTGAGTTGCATTTTCCCTAGTAAGTATCCCGACCTAGTAGGGAACTTGACGCCAAAGTAGTAGACGAACTTGCTATCTTTGGGTAAATCGGGTTCTAGATCCTTGATTTCCCGCCCAGGTTCATAACTACAGTAGCCTCCGTACTCCATGTTATTGGTGTTACAATTGAAGACCGCATATTCAAAATCCACATTAATAGCTAGTGCTTCCAAGTGCTTTTGTAGAAAATATTCTAGGTTGGCTTTATCAATCTCATACTCCACATTGACGATATAGTAATTGCTCGTACGCTGATTGATCACTTCTCTGGTTGGCAGTTCAACGTCATTCAGTTCGGCCAGATCCCTTGCTACATTATATAAGGCTAGGGTCACTTTCTGCCGAAACTCATCCTCATTGATATTCCAGGTGCTAATCACATAATAGGCCTGCATACTAACCGCCCCCATCAAAGCAATTACCCCGAGAATGATCACCCGATTAATCGAACTATTCTGCATAAAGCGCAATTTATTCCCATTTTATGTAGCTAAAAAGTTATTAACAACGTATTAACAAAGAAAAAAACCGCTAGCTTCTTTACTTTTGCAAACACATGAGAACACGACTTTACATTTGGAGCCTTTTCTGTTGTCTATTGGCTTTCAGCAATTTGCAAGGACAGGCTCAGAAGGCAAACCCTTTTGAGTTAGTGCCCAGGTTGGAGGAAAAGCCAGTCGAAAAGCCAGCCCCAGAAATAGAGGAAGAAGTCAACCCATTCGACCTCGTTGAGCCTGATAAAGAGAAAAGTGCAGCCCCTGCCCCCATTTTACCCCTACAAAAAGAGGATACTGAACAGCCTTTTGGTAGTAACAGCTTCCTACTAGGCGTAATACTTTTTGGTCTTATCTTAATGGCCGTACTCGTGACTTCCCTACGTCCTTTTATCACTAAGTGCTACCGAGCCATTGTGAATGAAAATATGCTTAACCAGATATATAGGGAGCGAGAAACAGGCCTATTTATGCCTTATTTTCTCTTGTATTTGATGTTTTTTACGCAAGCGGGCACCTTTTTATTCCTGATTTTGAAATTCAATAAGACCTCTTTTGGCACCTCCCCATTGATGCTTCTAATCGGCTGCATCCTCCTTACCGCTATCCTATTCTTTCTAAAGCACTTACTCCTAGCGATCGTCGGCGGGATTTTCCCTATCTCAAAAGAAACAAAGGTGTATAGCTTTACGATTATGGTGTACAGCATCATCCTTGGTGTGGCACTCGCCCCTGCCAACTTAATGATTGCTTATGCCCCTTCGGAATTGATCTTTTTGTTGATTGGAGCCGCTTTATTATTGATCATAGGCTTGTACGTCGTGAGAGGATTTCGAGGATTATTGCTAGCTAACAATTATCTCCGTTTTCATATATTCCACTTTTTGTTGTATATTTGCACTGTCGAAATAGTACCTGTCCTCGTGTTATATAAGATGATAACGAACCAATTAGGATAAAGTCTGGAAGAAGGGGTACTAGTCACCGAAAGGCTTATTTCTTGCCCCAGCACCCTGACAAGTTTACTTCCTAGCGGGCGAAGGATGGGATAAAAAAATCCTTGTTTGAATGACAGCAAATGGTAAAGCGTACGTGGAGACATTTAAAAAGGTAAAAACGATTCTGGTCTCACAACCCAAGCCTGAACGCTCACCTTACTACGAACTAGAGAAAAAGTATGACCTTCAAATTGACTGGCGCCCCTTTATCCATGTAGAGGGAGTATCAGCTAAAGAAGTGCGTAAACAAAGAGTTCGTCCGGATGAGTTTTCAGCGATAGTATTCACTAGTAAGAATGCTGTAGACCACTTCTTCCGAGTGTGTGAAGAGATGCGTATCAAAATGTCACAGGATACTAAGTATTTCTGCTTGACAGAAGCCATCGCACACTATCTTCAGAAGTTTATCGTGTACCGAAAGAGAAAAGTCTTTTCTGGAAAAAGAACCATTTTAGACTTAGCTCCAGCGCTAAAAAAACATAAGGCTAATGAGAACTTCTTGTTGCCTTGTAGTAATTTGGGTGCCCGTCAGGTATCCAACTTCCTTACAGAGAATGGCTTCAACTGGAAAGATGCCATGATGTACCGTACCGTAAGCAGCGACCTATCCGACTTGAGTGATGTGACTTATGATATTCTTGTATTCTTCAGTCCATTGGGGATTAAGTCCTTGTATGAGAACTTCCCTGATTTCAAACAAAATGAGACTCGACTAGCTATCTTTGGTAATAGTACCAGCCGTGCAGTGGAAGATCATGGATTGACGATTAACATCAAGGCACCTGCTCCTGAAACACCTTCTATGACCATGGCCTTGGAGAAATATCTCACCCAGTCCAACAAAGAAGATTAGATAGAGTTAATGCTGCTCGACAGACAAGATATATACATCGAATATACGGAAAGAAATTTCTGAATTGAGGCCCTGGCAAGTGAATTGTCAGGGCCTTTCTACATCTATTCCTATGCAAGATTTTATTGATCACTTACAGTTACAGCTCCAAAAACCGCTCCCTGGTCGCCCCTCTGAGTTTAGCATCTCTCCTGCAGACACCAAGGCTCGCTCCATCATTCCAGATAATGCTAAATTAGCTGGAGTGCTCGTCTTATTCTACCCGAAGAATAAAAACTGGCACCTAGTCTTAATTGAAAGAACCAGTCTACACGAAGGAGATCGACACAAAGGTCAGATCAGCTTTCCCGGAGGACGACATGAAGAAGCAGATGAGTCTATGACAGAAACGGCGCTAAGAGAAGCGGAAGAGGAAGTCGGTGTAAAACCAGAAAAGGTAGAGATTATCGGTTCATTAAGTGACCTATATATCCCCGTCAGCAATTTTCGTGTATTCCCCAAGGTAGCCTTTGCTAAAGAAGCACCCAGCTTTGTCCCGCAACCTTCAGAGGTAGCTAACATTCTCGAGGTCCCCTTCCACCTATTTCAGCAGCCTGAAGCCCTTATGCGTATGGATTTGCCGATATCCAACGGACTGATACTACCCGAAGTACCTCACTTCAAAATCTTTGATAAAATTGTTTGGGGCGCCACCTTACTAATGCTCGGAGAGCTGTTGGCAGTAGTGGGAGATCATAAATTGAAGTGAACAGGAAACAGCATTAGGCCGTTTCCTCCATGAAATCTCTTTAACTTATCCTCTCAGCTTTCCTATCTTACTATTGGTGACCTTCTACACCGGAAAGGTTTCCACTTCCCAGATCGGTCCTCCCCGACTAATCCTGCTTTACCTACATTACGCCAAATGCTCCGCGACCTCTTACCAATCGGCTAGCATTGTAGCCTACTTCCAAACAGGTTTATCTTCCAACACTTGAACATTCTTGGTCAAATCAGCGTCAGAAATCATAGACGTTTCTTCTTGATTATCAATAGCAAATAAAAACCAAATACTGTGGAACCAAAGTTGGTTGGAAGAAACCCCATGCAAGATATCCGAAGTTTCCCTAAGACATGACGGGGCAAAACCTCGGATATTTGCCGCGCTGCTTTTTCACTTATTCCTGTTTCAGGATACTAAACTTAAACCTACTCTTAAAATATTATCTGATAGTCTCGACACCAAATTACCTCTATCATGGCCAAATCATACCAAACGCTTCGAATTAGAGTAATAGAAAGCCCGGTAAATTCTATTGGCTCAAGGCAAATAAAGGGATATCCTTGCCTCCCTCTGGGCGTCATGATCCTCCTTTTCCTCCTTTCGGGCTTTAGTCCGATTCGGAGTCAGGTCGAAGATACTTTTCGAGGTACGATAGCAGTGAAGTCCTATGATCTAATTCACCAACCCACAAAAGGTCGCATGGCTAGAGTACTAGCCAAAATGAACGAACTTCCTGTCAGCGAGTTTGACACTGTTTATTGGACACATACCATCTGCAACGATACCATTGTCACAGAATTGACCACCATACATGGACACTATTATGCTAAGAATATTGAGTTCGGTAAATTCCGCTACATATTTGACACCCTCTTTTACGTGTATCTCAAAGTGCCCAAAAGCAATGGTATGTTTCAGCGTACAAAGATTTCGGACTGGAGAAAACACCGCAAAGTCAAAACTAGAGGGGAGATCCCTTATAACTACTCCTTAGTGAGACCCACTGATAAAAAGATGATGTTCTTCGCTAATGTTGACCCAACGCAGGCCTTTCCAAGGCAAGCTGAACTCGGAGGTTTCTTTGGGAATGTTTTACATCCAGCAGGTTTGTTTGAGCAACTGGTCTTTCAGGATGGCTATACCGATGTTCTTTATGATTTTCAGTACACAGCAGACACAAAACTATCTTGCCAGGAATTCTTCCAAGACTTCTTTGTCAAGGATATCTCTCAGGAAGCCCAAGAACTATTTTCATACGGCGTTAATGTTGAGATCATTCCGAAAGAGGACCGCCGAGAATTTCAGGTAGAATCTGCCGATGATACCAGAAAGTACTCCAACCCAAACTGGGCCAACTTGATGGGGAAATATGTCTACGTTGACCTTTGGGCCAGTTGGTGCGGCCCTTGTAGGATTGAAATGCCGTATATCGCACGGCTCCGCAAAAAGTACTTAGAAGAGCAACTAGCGATCCTCTCTATTTCCTTAGATAATAAAGAGGATCGGGACAAATGGCTGAAGGCCATTGAAGATTTGCAGATGGATTGGCCGAACTGGATCGTGTATGGTGGATTTGAATCTAATTTCGCTCGGGAATACAACATTACGGCCATCCCCCGATACCTTCTGATCGATCCTAAGGGTAGAATTGCCAACGCTAATGCCCCCAGACCTTCCGATGAAAGATTAGAAGAACTCCTGAATAAAATCATCGAATAGCCGTCGATTTTTATCGAAAAAAGAGGCATCAATGGCCTTAAACGTACATATTAGGTACATAAAAGCCACAAAAAATGCACAAAGGTGCGCGCTTTACTGGCACAATTGTTCAAGTTTCGTTTTTGCGGGTGAGAACCTCAGGTTCTCGCTGCGAAGGATAAGCTATAACACTGAAACCTGGCCCTTAACCTGTCTTTTTAACTAAGGACAAGTTTTAGATCAACGGGAAAAAATAAGAAGAGCCGCTTCGACGGATGAATTGTAAAGCTCACCCTTTTTGATCTAAGGACCTCTCCATTAGCTTGCGGAGACAGCCGTAAACGGCCGCTAAAAACCAAAGAATGATGAACGGAACAAATTGGAAAAAAGTAGAAGCTTTTGCGCTAGACACCCCGACGGATAACTATGGCTTTAGTACCCGTCTAGCTGATGAAAATGATTGGTCCATTAACTTCACCAAACGAGCCATCCGGGAATACAAGAAATTCATGTTTCTCGCTGCTACAGCCAACCAGATGGTGTCTCCGTCCGAGATAGTTGATATCGTATGGCACCAGCATTTAATATTCACCAATTCCTATAAAGACTTTGCTAAGGTATTAGGAAAACGAATAGAGCACATCCCCTCTACCCATAATCCCGAAGAGAGAGAAACATTTGAGTTTGCGAGAAAACGAACAAAAGAACTATACAATGAGCATTTTGGTGAGCAACCTGAGGATATTTGGGGATATAAATCCCTAGAACACCAGTTGAGAGAAGTAGTTGGCCCTACCCCCAAACTGAACAAACAGAATAGTCTAGGATTGATATTCCTCGTTTTCTCCTTGTTGTTCTACCCGCTATTTCTACTGTACAAGCCAGTCCTTTTGCAGATTGGCAACCCACATTTCTTGATGATTTATGTGGCGGCAGTGACAATAGTACTTGTACTATTAGAGCTTTCAAGTACAATCAAATTACAAGAGTACGCCAAGTTTCTATACAAGACGGGGATTTTGAAGGATTTGCACCCGTTTGAGGTGATCTACATGCAGAAGGGTAAATTCGGACATATCATTCACGGTATTTTAGACAGTTTGGTAGAGAAGCAGCATGTAAACATTGGTACCACCTATGAACTAAGGCTGCAGAATCATCATCAGTCCTTTGAAAACCCTTTCAAACAAAACGTTTACGACAGTATAAAACGACATGAGTCCCTGCATTATCCCGAGTTATTGAATGAACTGCAGCATAAGCCAATGTTTTCTCGCATTGTATCTTACTGTAGTAATTTGAAAGATAAATTACAGCATACCAGCCCCTTCTTAAGTCTTTTTAGACTGCGTTGGATCGTTTTCCTTTTCTTGCTAACACCGGGATTAGCGCGACTTACGCTAGGTTTAATGAATGGCAAACCAGTTACCTATCTTATTCTAGCCCTAATCGTACTCTTGATTTACTTTGTAGCATCGAGTATTTGGTTTGATAAGATATTAGTACGGCAAAGTATACCCAACCTGTACAAAAACGAGTTCGGTCAAAAGGAAAAGTCAAAGCATACCCATTGGGATTACTTCCTGTATGGAGAGCAGGTACTAGCTGTATCGATGATCCCTTTGGTTAATTATACAGACAAAAATGCGAACAAAGCAAACATGGTCAGCTGCGGAACGAGTTGTGGATCAGGGTGTGGTGGTGGATGTGGAGGCGGATGCGGCGGCGGTTGTGGCGGATGCGGCGGTTAGACCTGGGCTTTCGAGCTATCACATGTAGTCAATAAGTAAGGATGTATAAAAAGTATTCGAAGGCTACTCCGGCATTCCGGAGTAGCCCTTTTGATATGTATATAACTGGTAATTAACCTCCTACGTTAAGATTATCACAACAGTCTTTTATTCTCTTTTTAGTATCTTACAGCCCCATGATACCTCGGCTAATACGACTATTTTCACTCCTACTTTGCTTGTTCTTGGCTAGCAACAGCTATGCTAAATATAGGATTGAGGGCAAAATAAATCTTGGTGAAGAGTGGCAACCCAAGGTATTCATGGCCATGGTTGAAAAGCTCTCCGATTATTATCGCGCCAGCCCAGACCTAATCGTTGATATGGCTGTCGTTGGCGAAGATGGCTCCTTCGTATTAGAAGGGAAGCAGTTACCAGAAGAAAATCGCTTCTACCGACTGTACTTGATGAAGGAGCAAAACACAGACTATGATGCCTGCTTGTACGTAGGCGGAGATGACCATAACTTCATTCATATCATTCTCAATAATCAGTCTGAATTAAAGATTTCAGCGGATAGTACCTATTACTCGCCCTTTGGCAATTATCAGGTCCAAGGTTCCATCGACAATCAACTGATGAGAGAATTGGCTCGGATGGTTTATCCCAGCTTTTACTTTTATCAAATTCGATTTCCTAGTGTACTAAAGTTAACCGAAGAGCGACTCTTCCACGATCTAAAATTATTTACGGATACTTGTTCAAGTGATATGGCTGCGCTAGCGGCCATGGCTAATATTGACATGGAAGCCTACTATGAAGAAGACCCTGATTTCTTTAAGCGTTTTGGCGATCGGCTTGAAGAGGTTCTACCAGAAGATGTTTATACCGAAAACTTTAGACGAAAACTTCATTATTTCGAACCTCCTGTCATAAGCAAAACTCCTGCTTGGATCGTTGCAGTTGTGGCACTACAAGCCTTGCTCATTTGTTTACTACTCCTGCGGCTGTTGCAACTTAAAAAGCCACCTCAGACAGCCGTCATCGAGGAGATTCCTAGCGCCGCTCCAATCAATAAGCTTACAGCCAAGGAACAGGAAATCCTAGACCTGATTTTGACTGGAAAATCCAACAAGGAAATAGCCAGTAGCTTATTCATTGAAGTTAGTACAGTCAAGACTCATATCAACAAAATTTACGGTAAACTCGATGTGAAGTCTCGCCGAGAGGTTATGAATCTAAAGCAGCTTCCCACCGAATAGAACATTCCTGCGCAGCGCACATCAATAGCTCTAGGAGTACAGGGTTGAATCTATTCTATTTCTCTTGCTACGTATCATATTCAAAAATTCCGGCGTGATTCCGAGATAACTTGCGATATGTTTTTGAGGAATTCGTTGTGCTACATCAGGGTATTCGTCTAAGAAAAAGTTGTAGCGTTCTTCAGCGGTATAGGATAGATTTTGGACAATCCTATTTTGTTGAGAAAACATTTTATTGCGAAATAGAACTCGGGTATAGCTCACAAATTCTGGCACTTCCTTAATTAGAAAATCCCAATTTGCCTGGTTTATTGCTAGGACCGTGGTGTCTTCCAAGACTTGAATATTACAGATAGCAGGTGTCCTATTAATGAAACTTTGTAAATCCCCAGACCACCAATTTTCAATGGAAAATGAAATATTATGCTCCACCCCATTGTAGTCGGAAACATAAGTCCGGACACATCCTTTCAAAGTAAAATACAATTCATTAGCATAGTTCTCGAAGTAGAGTAGATGCTCTTTCTTAGCGAAATGCTTCTCAACCAATTTGCCCAATACCATCTCTAAATGGTGATCTGAAATGGATAGCGTATTGCTTATATGCTGGATGAATCGTTCCATTATTTGCCTACTGTCAAGCTTAAATCATGCACTCTGCTATTATAACCTATGGTAAAATGGCGGCAAGTTGTCGTTTGAAGAGGGGATTAAACAAGGCTCCCCGGTGTCCCTCTCCTTGCAAGGTAATAAGTTTGTTGCCCTGATTATTCAGTTCTAGTAAGCCTTCGGAAGAGTCGTACGGGATCACCTGATCCTCCGTACCATGAAATAGTGTGATTGGCTGCTCAATCTGGTCGATCCAGTCTTCGCTTTTCAGTTGATATTTCACCAAAAAGTTAGGAATAAAAGGAGCCCATCGATTTTTCAGGTTTACCATACTGAGGTAAGGAGCAACCAATACGAGCTGCTGAGGGTTATTGTGCGCCGTCAAGTAGGTAGCCATCCCTGTTCCCAAGGAATAGCCTAGGACAATAATTTGGGATTCTCTATAATGCTGCTTTAGATAGTCATAGACTTTCTGAATATCCGCATGCATTTGTGCTTCACTGTAGATCGCTCCATCGCTTTTGCCATACCCCCGATAGTCCGGCATAAAGATATCATAGCCATGTCCTTGCATACCGCGCGTTTGTCTAAGACAGCGGCGATTTGACCCTCGATTACCATGTAAATAGAGGATCACACCTTTCGACCGGGCTTCTCGGATCCATAATGCATTCAGCGACATTTCCCCTTCTACCGGGATTTCTATCTCCATGCCAGTACGGAAATGATGGCTTTCCGGCAAAGCTTGAGGCCGGAAAATAATTAGGTCTTGGAAAAAATATAGACCTAAACAAGCCAAAGCATAAAGTACTAGAAGAAATGAGGCAAATCTTTTTAAGGCTTTCATAGCTCACATTTTAACAGCGCGAGAATAGGAAACAGTTTGTAAATGTATTTGTTAATAAAATTTAAATACGGCTCAAATTTGCGAAAAGATCTGTATAAAATTCGCAAATTTGCGCGGCAAAGATAGGTTTGGGAAAGAAGTTTAGTCTTTCTCGCACAAATAGTTACAAAGTTTTATAGAGGTAAACTCACGGAATATACCTCCTTCTCAATTACAGGATACGGCGCCGCAGCAATACCGGTTCGTGCCGTTGTTTCTCCTCTAACAAAAGTAAGGACTACACTGATTTTTTGGTGAACAGCACGTTTGAGTAGCACTCGACGGTTTTCCGTCCACCAAACACGATACTTGTGCTTCCACCATGTGTTCGAATAGTCAAGTTGCCAAACAAGGCAACGAAAAATAGATAATGCTAATTACTTATAACCAATTGACTTAACACCTTATGTCCTACCGATCACCTGTTCTATTAATTGTTTTGTTATTGGGCATGGTCCAGCTCCAGGCCAATGGAGGGAAAGCGGGAGAAGTGCCTAGTATGAGTGTAAAGCGTACAGATGCCCCTATTTTATTAGACGGAGCCTTGGACGAAGCCGCTTGGTTTGAGGGGCAGCCTGCAAAAGACTTTTGGGAGAACTTCCCGACTGATTCCACCCTTTCGCCGGTCCAGACAGAAATATACATGACCTTTGACGATCAAAACTTGTACATAGCAGCGAAATGCTATTCAATCGGCAAAGACTATATCATTACTTCGCTACGGCGAGATTTCAGAGCAGGAGGCAACGACAACATCACCTTCTTGATCGATCCTTTCAATGACCGTACCAATGCCTTTGTCTTCGGCATGAACCCCTATGGTGTGATGAGGGAGGCATTGATTGCCAATGGTGGAAATGATCGCGAGGACTTCGATGAATCCTGGGATAATCGGTGGACCGGTGTTTCCAAAATCTATGACGGCTACTGGATTTGTGAACTTGCAATTCCCTTTAGCACACTCCGCTTTAAGGAAGGGTTGCGAGAATGGAAATTCAATAGCTACCGTTTCGATACACAAAGTAATACTCGTTCTAGTTGGCACCGCATCCCGCAAAATCAGATGATCATGAACCTGGCTTACATGGGGGATATGATATTTGAGGAGGCTCCTCAAAAATCGGGTCCGAGTATTTCCGTAATCCCTTATGTTACCGGTGGTATGAGTAAAGATTTTGAAGGGGAAACGCCATCCACGGATCAATTCAACTTTGGTGGAGATGCAAAAATCACCGTCACCCCCAGCCTTAACCTCGACCTCACCATTAACCCTGATTTCTCCCAAGTAGAAGTAGATCGACAGGTGGTCAATCTGGATCGATTTGAAATATTTTTCCCTGAACGTCGCCAATTCTTCTTGGAGAACGCTGATCTCTTTGGAAGATTCGGAGAAGACAGGATTAATCCCTTCTTTTCGCGGCGGATTGGCTCCGCCCGAGTCAAGTATTTAAATGATGAAGGAGAAGAATCTAGCAGTACCATTCAAAACCCCATCTTGTACGGGGCTCGTTTGAGTGGTAAGGTAGACGAAAATTGGCGAGTAGGTTTATTGAATATGCAAACTGCACAGGAGGAAGATTTTGAACTCCCCTCTTACAACTTCACGGTAGCCGCAGTCCAGCGAAAGGTATCCAGTCGATCCAATATTGGTATGATCTTCGTGAATAAGCAGGCACTGACTGAAGACTATAACAAGGACTACTACGATGAATACAACCGCGTCATTGGTTTAGACTATAATCTCGCTTCCAATGATAATTCCTGGACGGGTAAAGCATTTTACCACCAAGCCATTACCCAGGATGATGAAGCAGATAATAAGTTTTCAACAGGTGCGCGTCTCCAGTATCTCAAGCGTGACTTCAGCGTAACCTGGCGCCATGCCTACGTAGGAGAAGGCTTTGATGCACAAACTGGTTTTATCCGTCGTAAAGACTATTTCCGCGTAGCACCTGAATTCCGTTGGTTCTTTTACCCCAGTAAGGGAAAGCTTAATCGCCATGGCCCTGGCCTCCAAGTAGAAACACTTTGGAATCCTGGCTTTGGACGCTCAGATCATCAGTACGAGGCTTTCTGGGATTTTAGCTTTACCAACAACGCCAGAATGCGCTGGAGTATCCAAAATGATTACACCTACCTATTCAGTGACTTTGATCCTTCTCGATCAGATGCTGAACCAATATTAGGAGATAAAGGCTATAACTACACGAGTCTACGTTTCTTCTACTCTTCGGATGCGAGAAAGAAATTAGCTGTGTTTGTGAGAGGTAATGCCGGCCAATTTTTCAATGGATACAGTTATCAAGCAGGCGGTAGATTGACCTATCGATATCAGCCGTTTGGCCAAATTGCCATGGATTTTACTTATACCTATCTGGATTTACCAACCGTACAGACGAGCTTGGTGTTGGTTGGTCCTAGAATTGATGTCACCTTTAGTAAGGATGTTTTCCTAACCACTTTTATTCAATATAATAGTCAGGTGGACAATGTGAACATCAACACGCGATTCCAGTGGAGATTTGCACCTGTTTCAGACTTCTTCTTAGTCTATACTGACAATTATATCTCGGATAACTTTACGGTAAAAAATAGAGCGGTTGTAGCAAAATTGACTTATTGGCTTAATCTGTAGCTCGTTTCAATTCCGCCAATCGTTCCCTGAAGATGTACTTAGGCGTGCGCTCATAAAGTTCTTCATACAAAGCAAGGGCTTTTTGGTAGGCTTTGGCATCTTCAGGGGCAATCCTCCACATCTGGAAATAACCATAGGCTAGAAGATCTTTCTCTTCCGTAGAAAAGATTGCCTCGTTTAGCAGTTGCTCCGCTTCCTTTTCTCTTCCATCAAAACTATAGCACCTTGCGGACAAGACTTTAGCCTCAAATAGAAGTTCAGCATTACCCAACTCTTCCCCTATAGTCAAGGCTTCGGTAGAAACCTGCTTCAGCGCTTGGAAATCTTGCGTTTCGATATATACAGCTCCTAGTTCCACCAAACTTGCTCCCAGTACCAGCCTATTCTTAATATTCCTTGCAATCGCGATGGAGCGTTCGTAATAATGCTTGGAACGCTCATATTGCTTGGTGAAGTAGAAGACATCTCCAAGGGTATTCACCGCCTTGGCGATCCCCTTCTGATATCCCAATTCTTCACATAACATCAGGTTTTTCTGTAGATACTCAATAGCCTTATGAAAATCGCCCTTTACATTATGTAACTCTCCAATCAAGCCCAAAGCAATGGCTGTTCCCTGCTTGTCTCCCAACTCTTCTACCAATTGTAAGTCTTCCAAAAAGCACTCCATGGCTTTCTCGTAATCTCCTTGGTGCTCGTAGACAGTCCCCATACTACCTATGGCAATCGCTTTCAACTGCTTATTGCCCAACTCTTGGCTTAAAGCGAGTCCTTGTTCGAAGCAATCAAGCGCTTCTTCATAATCTCCTTTTTCCAAATAGACAATCCCTAGATTAGTATAAAGGGAGGCCATACCTTGCTTATCTGACAAGCGTTTGCTTACCCGTAGCTGAGAGCGTTGTACGGCGATCGCCTCCTGGTAGTTACCCAGGTTCATATGCGTTAAGCCCAAGTTAGAAGCGATTTGGGCGCTCCCGGCAGTGCCGCGAGTAGCCACACCAATCATGATGCTCTGTTCGAAGTACTGCTTCGCTTCTTCGTATTTACCTTGTCGGAAGTATAAGTTGCCAAAATCAGCATTAACCCGAGCAATCCCCACTCTATCATCCACGGAGTCAAACAAGCCTGACGCAATCTGTAGGTAATTCATGGCTTTGCCATATTCCCCTTTCAACATCAGTAGATGCGCAAGATTATTATTGGTTTGGCCAATCAGGAGTACATCCCTCGATTTTTTGGCTAGATCCAATGCTATTTCATACGCTCGTTGGCATTCCTCCCACTCTCCAATCAACTCCAGCACCTTCCCCTTTTTCAAATGTGTTTTAATCTCATCGGCGCCTTCATTCTTGCTACCTAGCTTATTGAGCAGCTGATCATAATATTCCAGTGCACGCTGGTTTTGATAGTTCCGGCGAGAATAGTCTGCCGCTTTACGGAGATATTCGCAAGTCTTATCAAAAACACCAGCTTGCTCGTAATGGAAAGCTAAATCCACATACCGACCCTCAATATTATCTGCATAAATCCGCTCAATGGCCTCGGCAATCAGTTGGTGAAGCTGTTGAAGGCGGGTTCGGAGCTGCATGCTGTAGACCGCTTCCCGTAGCAAAGAGTGCCGAAATATGTAACGGAGTTCATTCGTAGCCAACCAGATTTGCCCCTGTTCAGCGGTTTTGACCTGTTCTCGCAATAAGGCGGAAGAATTACCATCAAAGTCTGCAAAGCCTTCCTGCACCTTCATCACTTCTGATAGTACTGGATACTCAAACTCTCGACCGATAACAGCCGCAGCTTTCACCGTTTCTCGCACCAGCTTCGATAAGCGGTCTATCCTCGCCGTCAAAACCGCGTTGATAGAGTGAGAAAGCTTTACATTTTGGTCTTTGATATTCCAGACCCCATCCTTCTTATCCAAAAGGTTACTTTCCGCAAAATACTTCAGCATCTGTTCCAAGTAAAAGGGATTTCCGTTAGTGGTACGTCCCAATAACTCGAAAAACTCTTCTGAGATCTCCGCCCCTAAACTACTCTCAGCAAACTGCCGAACAGCATCCTCCTGCAAAAACTTCAGATCTATTTCCATCACCGGGAGGTCCAATTCTTTCAGCAAGTTCTCATCAACCAAAGTTGGCTTGGTGCCATCATCAAGATAACGAGAGGTAGTCAGCACCCAAATTGGGTGATGTCCAATCCGGCGGATGAGTTCATGCAAGAGTTCCTTCGAACTATCATCCATCCAATGCCCATCCTCTATTTCAACGACGATAGGTCGAGATAAGGCCTCTGCCTCAAAAACACTAATGATTGCCGTTAGCGTATTTTCATAGCGTCCTTTAGCATCTAGATAATCCCATAGCGAATCTGGGTAGAAAATGCCTAGGTGTGCCGCCAGAACTGTTTTCGTACGTTCCAGCTCATCCGCCACAATCTGAGCTCTAGCCACCGGAATAACTTTAAGCTTTGCCAACAACTCGGCAAATACACTCTCAAAGCTCTCCTGGTTGATAGTCGAAGTATTGTTTTGTAGCTGACGGAAGTAATTCTTCAGGAAGTAGATGAAGGGATTGAAAGGCTTACGCAAAATCTGATCACACTGACAGATAAACCACTTGATATTGAACCGCTCCTCTAGCTCATTCCCGACCTCATAGATCAATCTACTTTTACCAATTCCCGCCTCACCAAAGACATGAGTTACGCCCGTGGCTCGCCCTTCTTGTAGAGGTATAGAAAAATTCATCAATTGCTCTAGCTCCGTTTGGCGTGCTACCAGATGACTATCATAATCGGGACTGAGATCAAACTCTCTATCAATCAATGTGAAAGTGGGAATATTACCTTTTATCCCCTTGTACTTAATATCCCCTTTATGGAAAAATTTGAAGTGTGGATTTTTTCGAATCTCCTCATCAACCAGAATCTCTCCCCAATCGGCGTAGGCCATTAGACGCGCTGCCAAATTAACCCGATTCCCGACTGCAGCATATTGACATCTCTTCTTCCCCCCTACAATCCCTGTATATGCCAACCCTAACGAAAGACCAGCCTTGAATTGTAATTTAGTTCCCTTCTGTAGGATAGCCACATCTTCACGCAGAGCATTGATAAATTGCAATGCTCGATCAGTATTATTTTCAAATGACACCGGCGCACCAAAGAAGCAGAACATTACTCCCCCCTTATCGCCAAAATCAATTTCCTTGAAGTACCCAGAGAAGGAATGTACCTCATCCAATACTTGGGTAGCAAATTGATTCATCAATTCGTGGCTATCTATTCCATCAAAGGAGATAAAAACTGCAATAACCCGCCGGAACTCCCCATCTTGAGCATAATTAATTACCTCTTTGGGAAGAAAATTCTTGGCAATTACTTCATTCATTGCAGGTATCTCAAAAGCCGTTGGGGTAAAGAACTCCAGCGGGATATTCCGTCCTAGCTTATAAAAGCCAGGTTCCATCTCATGTATCTCAAAGCCATTACCGCTGAGCTGCACCTTCATGATTTCGTCAATCACGATATCTTGATCACTTGCTCTCACCTGACATTCTGCACATTGATCAATGGGCTTACCTCGGAAATAAAAGGCTTGCTTATTCTCCCCAACAATACCCCACTCTACATTACCGAATGAAAGCCCGACTTTTAAGCCGAAGGTAAACTGGCCAAAGCTAAATAAGCCCTCACGAAACAGTTGGTGGGCATGTAGCGCTCCCTGAACGATATCTTTTGCATGAATGTCAGTGCCAGCAGATGGGAAAATAGCCGTGAAAGCATCGCCAGCAAAATAGGGAATGAATCCGCCCCGGGAATACACTAGGTCCACCAGGGGATCAAATACTTTATTTAGAATGATTGAAAGCTGCTCTGCACCCTTGTTTCCCTCTCTCATCAAGCTCTCCGTCAATGGAGTAAACCCGGAGAGATCAAGAACCATCGTGTAAGCTTCTATCTCACCATGGGTCAACCCTCTACGCAACTGGTTCTCAATAAAATGTGGAATCAAGTTTTTCACTATGTAATTCGACGCTTAGACTGTAGGTGCAATTTTGCGTGCCCCAATATTAATGCAAAGAATAATGTAAGCCTACTAATTAGCTTGAAAAATTACGAAAAAGTGGTCAAATATCCGCATAACTAAAAGGCCTCACTCATTTGCTGTAGGCTCCCATTTTCTTAGGGTTACAATGGTGAACAACGCTTTAGTAGCAAAACTTGTTGCTTGAAGCCCCCAAACTCACATCAATTTTATAATTTTGCAGCGATAAGGATGGTACCTTAGCAGCAAGCCTGCAACTTGCCATACGGAGTGCCTTCCCGATAGCTATACATGGATTCTTTTGATGTTTTTCCTCAAAAGCCTCATCCATTCAGCACGGAAGGACCATTAGTTAACGTACCGTGGAGACAATAGTTAGTATTGTCTTCCCAATTTTTTAGTAAAATGTCACGATTGCACAATCTCGTCAATAATGACGAGCTCAAGCGTCGCATGGAAGCTAGCGACGAAGAAAGAATTACGCTCTCTTTCTATCAGTATCACAACATCGAAAGTCCGGAGAAATTTCGCGATCAACTGTATCGCGCTTGGTCCAAGCTGGGCGTTTACGGTCGTATCTATATTGCCCAGGAAGGCATCAATGGACAGATATCTGTACCTGCGCAGGGCCTAGAAGCCTTCAAGGAAGAAATGTACAATGTTCCATTTCTCGATGGTATCCGTTTAAACATAGCTGTGGACGATGATGGGAAATCCTTTTACAAACTGAAGATCAAAGTCCGGAAAAAAATCGTTGCGGATGGGCTAGACGACTCCAGCTTTGATGTTACTAAACGGGGAAAGCACCTAGATGCGGTTTCCTACAACGAACTAGCTGACCTAGAAGACACCATCATAGTGGATATGCGTAACCATTATGAGAGCGAAGTGGGCTACTTCGAAGGTGCTATCCGCCCTGATGTGGAAACCTTTAGAGAAGCACTCCCGCTCGTAGAGGATATGCTAGAGGAAAAAAAAGACAGCAACATCATTATGTATTGTACAGGTGGAATCCGTTGCGAAAAAGCCAGTGCCTATTATCTACACAAAGGTTTTGAAAATGTCTTCATGGTAGATGGAGGCATTATAGAATATACGCGTCAATGCAAGGAGCAGGGATTACCCAATAAGTTCCTGGGTAAAAACTTCGTCTTTGATGAGCGGATGGGCGAACGCATTGGTGATGAGATCATTGCCAAATGCCATCAATGCGGTGAGCCCTGCGATACGCACGTCAACTGCGCTAATGATGCCTGTCACATCCTCTTTATACAATGTGAGAAGTGTGCTAAGAAGTATAACTCTTGCTGTTCCAAGAAGTGCCAGGATTTCGTGCAACTTCCTATGCAGCAGCGAGAAAAATTGAAAGGAACGATCCAATTCAATGGCACGAAGTTTGGGAAAGGCAGATACAAAGCCTTCCGCAAAGATGAAGGGCTGAAATTAGTATAGAATCTAAGTAAGAAAGGGTAAATGAGCAGATTCAAACCTTGGACAGTTTGAATCTGCTCATCTCATTTCTCTAATCACAATCCGCTTTTGCGTTTTCCATTTCATCATCATTTTGGACGGTTCGGATAGTACCATCTTTAGACTCTATACTTACCGGATAACTTAGTTCTGGTTTTGCTTCGGCATTTGGGTTAGCATCATACCAAGATTTTAAGGCCTCCCAATCCTCTTTCTCCTCAATAGTGATAGTAGACCCATCGGGCATCAGCCAGGTAAGCGGATATACCCACTCAAAGCAATCCTCCGGATCTTTGTCCCCTTTACAATACTCAAATGCTTCCTCTAAACCTTTTTCATTTTCGATCGTCTTGACCACCTCTTTGCCAACCCATTCAATTTCAATCGGATAGATGAGGCTAGGTTTATCCTTCGAATCAGGATTAGCGTCGTACCACGCTTTCACGGCTTCCCAAAGCACTGCCTCTTCTCCAGATAGGGTCGAACCATCAGGCATGGTAATACCGAGCGGATACACCAAATCAAAGCACGCTTTGTCCTCTTTATACTCACCTTTCCCTCCTTCGTCCTTTTCCCCGGCAGCTGCACGCTCCGTCAATAGACCAGTTAAGGAACTATCGGGAGTAATGACTGATTGTTGTACATTTTGCTTCTCGCAGGCCAATAAGAATACCGCGAATACTAGCAAATATGGAAGACATATTTTCATGTTAATCGTGTTTAAGAATTAGTAGTAATGAAGTTGAATGCAATTTGGGATGAAAACATCCCACTCTATTGATTGTCTGTAGGATTGGATAAATTAGAATTGGTATCCTATGCCAAGCTCTACGTTTTGACGCTGTGCCTCTTTCTGATACTGAAAAAGAAGATCCGCACGTAGGTGTAATCTTTGAGACATCTGATAATGAACCCCCATACCTCCTTGAATCCCCAACAACATTTGTGTAGTCTTTGAATCGAGTAACTTTTCCTCAAACTTAATCGCTGATTCGTATTTAGAAGACTCAAAAGTCCCGTAGGCCTCTGCCCATTCCAGCGTCCAAAAGCTAGCCAAAAGTCCGGCGTGAAGTTGCCAACCAAGACGTTTATTTCGTAGTCGATATTCCAAACTAATTGGAAACTGCCAAGCCTTGATTCTTTGTTTTTCAAAAACGTCAACCAAAGTCAAATCTCCAGTCTTTAAATCGGCATCATCTGGAACATCGATTTCTACCTGTTGAGTCCCTCCTAGATTAGCATAGCTAGTTCGTAATTGCACCGTGTTGACGACTGTACCATCTGGTTTTGTGTATTCCTTAGACTCATCATATTCTGTCTTCAGCTGATAGCTGTTTTCATAGGCATATTCTCCATATTGGACTCCCGCCTTTATCCACCAATTTGTTTTTGATGAATAGGCAAGGTGTAAATGAAAAGTCTCAGTTTGGGTTTGCTCTAGTTGTTCCACCTCGTTATCCTCTTTACCTAAGTTTGCTGCCGTTAGAATTTGAAGAGACGATAAACCCAGATGGACACCAATTTCCCAATTATTCTCATTGACACGTTCCACAGCACTCGGAGCCCATTGCCTAGACTTAAAGGGAAGAACGCGCAAAAATTCAGTTTGACTCAATAGGTGACGCTCTGGCATCAGAAGTGCTGGGTTTAGAGGCTTCGTTTCTACCTGTATGGGGTACTCCAGGCTTTTTTCTGGTGCAGTCACTTTCAAATCTCCATGGCTAGGCTCCTTTCCACTATTCATTTGAGGTTGAATTGGAGGCTCTTGTACATCCATCAGTTTAACCTTCTGATGCAGTCGGTTAGGTGAAACTTTAGCGGTTATAGCAGATAAATCAACTTCTTCCTTTAGGTTTGGTGTAGGTAGAACCGCCGCTAGTTGCCGGCTCAATTCATGGTTGTGATCTTGTAGATCAACCATAGCAAAAGCTTGCTCCTGTACCTGTTTTATCAAATTTTGATTCTTCCGAGTGAGATATCCAATGTATAGTAAAGACGATAATAGAAGCGCCAATGTAAACCAAAGGATAGCCCACTTCCTATCTCGCTTCTCACTAACAGTTACCTGATTAGCAATCTGTTCCTTAGCCTGCCTCCATACTTCTAGATCTGGGAGATCCCAATCATCATCTGCATCATCAGATTGCACTAGACGATTTCTAATGAATTTGGCTAGTTCATCCTTTTCTTCCTCCATATGCACTTCCTTTAGTAAAGGGATTCGATCTTTTGCCTCAACATCTTTTTGGCTTTTGACAGCTGAGATTTAGAAGTCCCAACCGAAATATTTAAGACCTCAGCAATTTCCCTGTGTGAATATCCTTCAATCTCATACATGTTAAACACCAATCGGTAACCACTTGGTAATTGCTGGATCACCTTGATAATCTCCTTAGCAGATAGATTTTCTACTGTTCTTTGATCAAAACTATGGACTTTATTTATGGCCATAAGATCTTCAAAAGACAGTTGCCATTGGTGCTTCTTAAGGAACCGCAAAGCGGCATTGATCATAATCCTATTTGACCAACTTTTGAAAGCTCCTCTACTAGGATCAAATTGCTGTAAGTCTCTAAAGACCATAATCACCCCCTCTTGCATAATATCCTGGGCCTCCGATCTATTTCGACTATACCGTAGGCAAGTACGGAACCAATACCGTTCATATTGGTGATAGAGTTTTTCCATCGCCGTTTTATCTCCCCGTAAAATACTATCGATCAAATCCAATTGAAATTCCTTTAAGCGTAACAGGTTTCAATAACACATGTACATTCTTAACAGAAAAGGTTGCCTAGGATTGAAAAAACTGTTGTTTTTATCACTTCCATCCCAAAAATGAAGGACAATTTCACTCCTCAGTGTACGATATAGTACAAACAATCAATTCGTACACTTATGCTACTCACTCAACCAAAAACGAGCTTTTCCTCTGATATTCCCTATCTTAACAGATCTACACAATTAAGGATGACTATGAGAGGAATCTTCACGTTATTGGCCATTTGTTGGCTCTCTAGCAGCTTCAGCCAAGCTACCGGTAAGGTGGATTATAAGCAATTAGGACTATCCTTCGAAATTCCAACAGGCTGGGTGGGTCAGGAAACTCAGGTAGGGTATATGATGGGGTCAAATACCATCCCCGGTGTTATCCTGCTACTACCACATGATGTACCTTATACCTTAGCCCAAATCAAGCAGCAGGCATACCAAGGCCTCAACGAAGGGAATGGAACCGTCTTGAACCTAAGCGGGGAATTAGCTGATCTAGGTAAAGAGTCCGTTGGAGGCCTGTTCACAGGCACTTTGGAATGGCAACCCTCCAAGGCCTATATTATTGGTATGCGTAACCCACATGGCTTAGGCATGACCATCGTTGCCGTCACTACGGCTGACAACTTCAATGATCAATACCAGCAATACGCTCAAACTGTCATGAATAGCATACAATTCCGTAAGCCTGAATCCAAGGAAGATATTGGCGAATGGAAAGAATGGATGAAGAATGTAAAATTGACCTATATGGATTCCTATTCTTCTGTCTCGCCAGGAGTAGACGGGATGACAGGCGGTGGATATAGCATTAAACGGGAAATTGATCTTTGTGGCAAAGGATACTTCATCTATTATGGCTCCAGCAGTTTCAATGTAGGGAGTGATAATAGTTCTGCCTTTGATCATTCCACTTCGGATGGTAATGGCGCTTGGGACGTCATTGTAGGACACACTGGTCAACCAACACTGGTCTTGAAATACAATAATGGCGAAACGGCCTCCTATACTTTGACCTACGAAGATTCCAAGCTATACCTGGATGGTACGCGATATTTCCGCACGACGCAAGGAGAGTACGCTCCTTCCTGCCAATAAAGAAAAGTGGGAAGTCGGAAAGAGGCAGTTGGTATTCGATGTACCTTCCCATTGCCGATTTCGCACTTCCGATTTCTCCTTGCCTTACCCCTAGAATCTCTTTACCTTCGAGCTAGAAACAAATCCAATTATGGAAGCAAATCTAGCCGAAGAATTTATTGCGCAATCCATCTATCGGATGGAAGAAAAACTCACTCATTTTGAGAAGGCCATGGCCCAGGCTTCGGAGGAAGATATCTGGCGGCGTCCTAATGGCAGCTCCAATACCATTGGCAATATCATTATCCATCTTTGTGGAAATATTACGCAGTATATCCATTCCTCCTTGGGAGAGGTACCAGATATCCGACAACGCGATGCGGAGTTTGCCGCCGAGGGTGGCAAGACGAAAGCCGAATTAATAGCGATGCTTCGGGAAACCGTAGAAAAAGCTAATCAGATCATGAAAAACTTGGATCGATCACGATTATTGGAAGTGCGATCTGTGCAAGCTTATGAGTTTTCGGCGATTGGGATTATCCTCCATGTAGTTGAGCACTTTTCTTATCACACGGGTCAGGTTGCTTTTTGGGTTAAGCAGCTGAAAGATGTAGACCTTCAGTTTTTTGCTGGAGTAGATCTGAACAAGAAGAATGTCATTTAAGGCTTTTCTACTAAAAGACCGAACCTGAATTCATGGACATTAGCCAACAACTGCTTTTTTTCTTTAGTGCACTGGGAGTATTCAATGGCTTCTTGTTGGCATTTTTCTTTCTTGCTCGTTGGAAGAAACGGGGAGCGCCACAACTCTTCTTCGGCTTGCTATTGCTGATGCTTTCTATCCGAATTGGCAAGTCGGTCTTCTACTATTTTCTCAGAGATTTACCCAAAATATATTTGCAGATAGGCCTCTCTGCTTGCTTCTTCATTGGCCCTTTTTTATGGCTTTACCTACGTTCTAGCATTCACCAACAATCTAAACCTACAAGAACGCAAAAGCTGCATCTAGCATTACTAGGACTTACAATTATTAGTATTGGTTCAGCTTATCCGTATGCTACTTTCCCGGAACTTTGGAATAAATACATAGCTCAATTTATCTATGCGGTTTGGCTAGCCTATTTGATTCTGGCTACTTATGCGCTCTGGCCCACGCTGAGGAAAGTATTAACAACTAATGTCTCCCTAGCACATCCTGAAAAAACGTGGCTCTTCGTCTGGGGTATTAATCTGCTGATTGCCTTCAACTACCAGGCAGCTCTCCATTTTAAAGCTAAAGTGTACATCTTGGGACCTCTGATCTTTTCTTTTTCCTTCTATGGACTGGGTATTTATCTCTTACTGAATCGAAATCAGGGGTTTGCTATCGGCCGGACTCCAAACAAATATGGCAACAAAAGAATCCAGGCAGACGAAGCCTCCCCTTTAGCACAACGCCTACAGGCTCTAATGGAACAAGATCAGCTCTATCGAAATCCCAAGCTAAAATTGCCAGATCTAGCGGCACAACTCTCCATTTCTCCCCATCAATTATCGCAATTGCTAAATGACAACTTGGGAAAGAGTTTCAATACTTTCGTTAATGAGTATCGAGTAGAAGCTGCCTGTCGGCAAATTTCCGAATTGGAACACCTAAGTTTGGAAGGGATTGGCTTTGAGGTAGGTTTTAGTTCTAAGTCCACTTTCTATGCTACTTTCAAAAAGATGGTCGGAACTACACCGGCTAAATACAAGGCTAATCAACAAGAAACAGCCTCTTGATCCTTGCGAAGCATGTCTTAGGCACCTATTGTGGAGCTTTTCTCAATTCTAGTGATCGTACTTACCCTGATTCCAACTTTTTCTTAGGAACCAAAATGATAAGCATAGAAGCAGATATTCAGTAACAAGACCAGCAGGGGAGCAATAAGGATACCAACTCTAGGCTTAGGGATCGGCCCAAAACGGCCATCCGGTAAAACTGACGGGGCATTCGGAATCGCATCAAAGGCCACAACCTGATCAGGATTTTTAGGGTTATACAAAATCAATTTTTCTACCCCATCTATCAGCTTCAACCCATCTTTTGAGTTGACGACGAAGGTTCCTTGATGTGTTATTCCTTGTCTTGTTTCAAAAGTGAAGTATTTCCATCTCTTCTTTTCATTTTTGACCCATTTCCCCACAGCTACTTCTCCATATCTCAAGAGCCGTACTTCCCGCCAACCATTCTTGAAAGTAAAGTGTATCAATGTTGCCAGCCCTATGCCCAAAAACACCATTCCAATTAGAAAGAACGCTACTAGCCCTAGGAGATTGACGGATACTCCTGAACTATTCAATGCTGCCGGTCTAGTAACCGTGTAGCAAAACCATATCATTAAGCAGCCGATACCTGTAGCGACCCATCCCCCCAGTGAATAGACATGACTATTGAAGACTAGGAGTCGAGTCAGCCAGGAGAGTTTTCGGGGAGGAGGAGAGAGGTGCTTGGCCATTATGAGAGATTTGATGTTTGAGTTTGTTGGTCTTAAGATAATGAATTAGCTCCCCTCAACAACCACATCTTGATGGGGAGCAGTACAAGTCACTGCCGGAGGAAACTAATTGTCTTAATCACTCCAGAATTATAATTCTATACCTACCTGCTACCGCTGCTACTTGTCTTCCATCGCTATTAGGTAGATCTTCGCTTTGCTTAGCGCAAACATCAGAAGTTTTCAAAGGCCATGGCTGTCTGAAACTTCCGATGTTTTGCTGGGCGCTTAATCAAAAAACATTTTCAATGTATTCATCTGCTCCAGGTCATTTAATCAATTTCACGCTATTTCTCCTCTTACTATTCACCTTAGGCTGCATGTCAAATCAGCCGAAAGAAAATACAATCTCCATTCACCCCATGAAAGAAGTCGTCTTCGAAGGGCTGCTACACCCTTGGAGCATCGCCTTCCTCAACGAAGAAGAAGCTTTAGTGAGTGAAAAGGATGGCCAACTGGTAAAAGTGAATGTAAGCACCAAAGCAAAGACACCCATATCCGGCTTTCCAGATGATCTAATTGATAGCATTCGCGTAAGAAGTCGAGGTGACAACTCTGGGATATTTGAGGTGGTACTTGATCCAGGTTTTAGTACCAACCAACACATCTACGTTTCCTATGCTGCGGAAAATGAAAAAGGGGCTACGACTAAGGTCATCAAGGCAAAGCTGGATGGAAATAGTCTATCTGATATTCAAGAATTGCTTATCGCCTCTCCTTACACCCGAGAAATGTACCATTATGGCGGAGGGATGACCTTTGGTCAAGATGGCAAGCTCTATATCACGGTGGGGGAGCGCTTGTTTAACGAAAAAGACCAGCCCCCCATGCCCATCGCCCAGAATTTGGAAGATAAGCGCGGGAAGATCTATCGACTCAACCCCGACGGTAGCATCCCGGAGGATAATCCTGATTTTGGGGCAAATGCGGTGCCTGGTCTTTATGCGGTAGGAATTCGAGCCGCTCAAGGTATTACGGTACACCCTGTAACTGGGGATATTTGGTTCAGTGAGCATGGTACGATAGAAGGCGACGAAATCAATATTCTTCGAAAAGGCGCTAACTATGGCTGGCCCATCATTACTACAGGAAGATACCGAGCGCCCAACTACGACCCTCCAAAACTGGAAGGCGTAGAATTCACTGATCCAACTTGGTATTGGCTCCACACCGTTGCCCCCACCGGCCTCAGTTTTTATACTGGTAGTGAATTCCCATCGTGGAAAGGTAATCTGATCGTTCCAGGGCTATCCCGGGGTAGTCTTTGGCGATTTACGCTGGATGGCAATACGATTAAACATGTGGAAGAGCTGTTTGTGGATGATCGAGTAAGGTCAAGAAAGGTTCGACAAAGCCCGGGAGGCAAGCTGTATCTACTAACGGATGAAGAAAATGGGAAAATTATCCATATTCGCAATCAAGCCCAAGCTGCGGATTAAAATATCAAATCCTACGGGGTGGAACTAAGCCCGGCATTGCATATAATCGATTATATTTGAGGGGAATAAAAACACACCCAAGAGACAATGCGTCCCTCAATTCTCATCCTACTCTGCTTGGTACTAGCTGACCTAAACAGCCAAGACCTCATTGCCAACGGAGGGTTCGAGGAGTATAATATTTGTACAGAGTATGATGCCCCCTGTGCCCCTGAGGCTTGGTTCAGGCTCCCTCCCACGGAGATCAACGTTAAGCTAAAGAAAGTGCCCCCTGTATACGAGGGTAAATATGCCGAATTGGTGGTGGTCGAAAACGAAAAGAATCCTGTCATTTACCGCGTTTTTCTGTACACACAACTGCTCTGTCCATTGGTTCATGGGCAGGAATACACACTCAATTTTTTCTTTAACCCTGTTTCCGTTAAACGATATCAGTTAGACATGCTGCTTACGGAACAGGAATTGATCAGTGACCTAGTCAATCCATTAGCGTTTTCAGCTACTCGGGTAATTACCGATAAAGATGAAATCAAGAAAAACAGAAAAAGTAATTGGCGGCAAATTGAAGTGACCTTTACAGCTAGAGGGGGAGAACAATTCCTCACCTTCGGCAACTTTAGCAAAGAAGCCACCTTTCTGGAAGGAAAAAACAAAGCTAACAACCAGCAAGGGGATCTAGTTTTTCTACTGGATAATGTATCCCTGAAAGCTAACAACCCGGCCTATAGCTCTTGTCCCAAAATGGCTGAAACACGACGACTCTTGTATGCGACCAATCATCGACATACCTACAAAAAAGGAATTGAGAAGCATTTTAAACCCAAGAAATTCAATCCTCCCTCCTCGCCTCCTATCAAACAAGTAGAAGATACAGCTAGAGTAGTTAAGCCTCCTGCAACTAGGTTTGAAATCCCAGGCGTGGCTTTTGATTTCGACCTCCATCAACTAAAACCTGAATATTTGCCAGCCTTGGATTCCTTTGCGCTCGTCATTCAAAAAATGGGTTGGGATCAAATCAAGGTATTTGGCCACACGGACAATATCGGAGAGGATGACTACAACTTAGAGCTCTCTACCAAAAGGGCAGAAGCCGTTAAACAATATCTAGAGAAAAAGCTTAGTGACAAGGAAGTTATTATCTTGGCGGAAGGAAAGGGGGAATGCTGCCCAAAGGTCAATAATGATACGGAAGAGAACCGAGCAAGAAATCGAAGAGTGGAGATTATTCCACAAACTGAGTAAAGATCAAAATCGAACAAAACATGAAAGGAAAGAATCTACTATTATTAGCGATTATCTGCCTTACCTATATGACCCGTAGCTTTACTCAAGACAATAGTCTTACTCCCTTTGAAGGGACTTACAAGGGTACATTAGAAATCTACCAAGGTGCAAAGGTCGCTCATAGTCTTCCCATGTCGCTGAAGATTCTTCCCGTAGACAGTACAACTTGGACCTTTCACATCACCTATCATCGTGATGGAAAAGAGGATTTTCGTCCCTATGATATCCGTTTAATTGATGCCGAAAAAGGACATTATGTAATTGATGAACACAATGGAATCCTACTAGATTCCTATTTGAATGGCAATTGCTTGTACGAGCAGTTTGCCATTGATAATTCAGGCATAATCGGTACCACTTGTTTTCTAGACGATAATCAACTTTCCTATGAAATGATTCCTATCAATATGGAAGCAACAAGGATTTCTGGAGATACCATCATCAATGGAGACACCATCCCTGCGGTGCGCTCCTATCAAGTATATAATACGCAGAAAGCACTTCTCAAACGCATAGACTAGATCATGAAACGCCTCGGAATCATTGTTGGGCCAGAGGTAGGAAATGAGCCGGAGGCTATTCGCCAAACTGCGGAGTACTTTGGCTACCAGGTTGTCATGAAGTACCTGGGCCGTCCGAATGATTTTCTACAACTATTAGGGGGTCAAGATCCGCTATTTAATGCTCTAGACTGTTGGATTTTCAGTGTACATGGCGATGACAGGAAATTTATTTTGCCGGAATTGGATCCTTCTATCTACCAAGAGCATGAACCTCGCCATCCTATCGGTATCGAAACCCTGGCGGGTCAGATAATACTCAATGCGCAGCTGATCCTCAACACGGGTTGCACCTTGGGTAATGAGCCGCTTGCCCAGCTTTTTATTTCAGGAGGTGCCCAGGCGTATATCGGTGCTACTGATTATGTGGAAGGAAATGCAGGCCTCCTTTTTTGCATTCGCTTCTTGTACGAATGGATGAAGGATATTGAGCTAGCGTCAGCCTTTGCGCTGGCCACTGCTGTGGATCAGGAAACGGGCCTTTTTCGGCTTTATCACACCTCCTGAGCTCACGCCTTCCAAGAGTATATTCAGTACCTACGGCCTATGGTTTATACACATCTAAATAAGTTGATATGTAATTATTAAATTGTGGAGATGGTCACGAGCATATTTCATCCAAAGAGTAGTGCAGATTATATGAATTCGACAGCCTATAAT
>JABSSL010000027.1 GCA_013214355.1 Saprospiraceae bacterium
TAAGTAGTGCGACAAAAGAATTCATGTATTCTGAAGTTCTTTGAAATTAATGCAAAACTCAGTGCCAAAATGAGTTAATATTTCTTTGACAGCTTTGACCATTGTACGGCGAGAGAAAAAGTGTTTAGGCTTAAGCCATTCATACTTGATTTTTCGCCACAATATCTCGATCCGGTTCAAGTGAGGACTATAAGTTGGCAAGAAGAAGATATAGACATCTTGTTGTTGCCAAGCCTCGATTTGTGCATACAGTAACTCACAGCGGTGAAATGGAGCATTGTCTAGTACGATCACTGTTGGCTTATCTACCGTTTGGATAAAGTCATTGATACATTTACAGACAAATTCTCCATTGACATTGTCCTCCGTACAATAGCTGGTCAACCGATTGTCCAGAGCTAGAAATCCTAAGACATTGAGCCGTTTAGCGTCTCGGGGAACCAAGCGAACCTGTTCTCCTTTTTGCTGCCAACCATAGGGGACACAAGGTGTCATCCCAAAGCCGGTTTCGTCAGCAAAGAAAAGATCAATCAGACCACTGTTAAAGAGCTTGATGAACTGGTTAAGTATGACTAGCTTTCGTTCGTATTCTTCTGGGTCTCTTCGCTTTTTAAGGCAGAGGCGAAAGCGGCGCCATCGAAAACCGCACTTTTTAAAAAACGCTGAAGAGTCCTTCTAGACATCTGAAGGCCAAGCTCTTGTTCAAGCTCTGCTCTTATCTTATCTAGCTTTTGTCGTTCACCTTTAACCTTGCGTTTTAACAACTCAACATGTGAGGGATTATCTAAACGCAATTTAGTTGGACGGCCGCTCTTAGGTTTATCCTTTAGACCTTTGATACCTTGGGATTCCCATTGATTGAACCATCCGCGAACCGTATCTCGACCAACATCGTACAGTTCCATCAATTGTTTGATTTGGTATCCTTGGTAACTCAATAAGATACTTTGACAGCGGATTCGGAATCGTTTAGTCGTACCTTGTTCAAAGCCCTCTTTTAATTCTTGTTGCTGAGCTTGTGTTAATTCCTTGATATATCGCATTAGTATCTCTTTTGATACTGAATATACAACTTTTCTTTTGTCGCACTACTTAAAAAGCTATTATAGCAATATAAATTAGGGCTACTCGTCACCTGGATGAGTAGCCCTAATTTTTTTTACCAAAAACCTTAAAACAAGGCCCAATTATTCCTACACCAGCAGAAGTCAACTCCTGCTAATAAACTCTTTTTCAACGAATTGAACACTAAAACACTTCCTACAACCAAGCTCTACTAAAGCAAGCTACAGCCTACGCTGCAGATGCTCCTACAAACAAAGTAGCTTCATGCTTTACTGGAAAATTCATAGAATTAGCAATAAAGCACAATTCATTCGCCTTTGCATGCAAACTATGGGCTAAGGCTTCTTTGCCCTGCTCCAAGATCTGAATGGTTGGACGAAGTGTTACTTCGGTAAAACGCCCACCTCCATCGGCCGTCTCTTGCATCTGTCCTTCCGCTTGATCCTGATAACTCACTACCGTAATACCAGCTTCCGAACAAAGATGCAGATACCACAACATGTGGCAAGAAGATAGCGAAGCTACCAACTGTTCTTCTGGGTTGTAGCGAGTAGGATCTCCACGAAAGGATGGATCTGACGAAGCGGGGATGATGGGCTTCCCTTTGGCTTCAACAATATGGTCTCGGGAATAGGCACGATATCCTTTCGTACCCTTACCCAAGTTTCCGGTCCAGGTTATTTTTACCTGGTAAGCATGCACTTTTGACATAGATCGGGCTTTTGCACAAATGTAAAATTACTCTGTGACAATTTATATACAATAAGGCCCTACCAATACATAGTGCACGTATTGTTGAGAATGTACATGAATGAGACCATGCCTAGTATGAGACAAAGGCAGACTGAGCCATTTTACTACAAAACGCTTGTAGCAATGGGTACAGAAACTAATAATATAGGTTTAAGTGCTGCACACACCGTCAAAATCATATTGGATGTACTGGATGACTTGAATGGGTGTTGCTATTGAAAATGCAAGGTGAGCTGACGGACGCTCTCCCATAGTATGAGGATTATAACTGTCTTAGTGGGTGTTAAGTGTCTTGGTAAATTGAGGCTGGGATTCAGAAAAGAAGAAGTAGGAGATAAGTTTTTGTTAGTGTGACTGTGTTAGAAGTATTTGCTTCTACCACGTGGTGCGGTGTAATCTGCCATAAGAATAAGCCCTCCACCGACAACAAAGGCTCCCATAGTAATGTAAAGGATCAACATAACCTGCTGTGCTTTTGTGAAAAAAAAAGATGATAGAAGAATATCTTATGTTCATGAGGGCATTGCTAAGTTGAAAAAAATAATCAGAGTTTCAAAATTAAAAATCTCTTTTCTCAGATTTTTTTCGACCCAACAATAATTGTAATACTCAACTTCTTGAAAGTTAGAGTAGTCAATAACTGAGACCGGATAAGTAGATATTATTGTTGCAATATATATAACATTAACTCGAATGTGTTCAGCTTTATTATGTCAAGCTGAATTTTTTTTTTGATTTTCTAATCTAACCTATAGCATACATCATTTAAATCGGCTGGCTAGCCAACAAATCTTGCACGTGCGGATGCGGGCTACCTCCTGAAGGCTCTAAGGTAATATTGAGACTTTCAGCATTATTGAGATACGCGATGGGCTGTAGAGCGTTATCCTCGCCCCCTTTACCTTGCCGCAATAAACCTAAATTGATCATTTCGCCTTCCACATCTGCCCAGATCTGAAATTCCTTATCAGGATTGGGAGAGGGTGGCAAAGTAGACATATCTAAAAAGGCCAACTTTTGTTCTGGATTCCAATAGACTACCACGGCTACATCAGAACCTGTCGCCACGCCAGGGAGTGTAATTTTCTGCGTCGCAGCATGTCCTAAAAAGGCCTGAAAACGACGAGCCTCTGCTTCACAATCGTATTGTGTTTGTGCTAGCTCCTCCTTAGCAGCCCTCAAGTCATGTCCGAGACCGTTATTTTTGACCAGGGTAAAAGCTAGTGCAATGGTAGCAGCTACGGGCCAGAGGTAAGTCGTCCAGCTTCTCCTGGCCACTTTTGGCGTACCCGTACCGTTTGGCTCTACCTGTAACAGCTGTTCTGTCCCGTTGGCTTCGATGTCCCTCATTATCTTTGAACGGAGCCCTGTTGGAGGTTTTATTCCTTGTGCTAAGCTATACTGTTCCAATGCTTCATGCATAGCATCCACTTCCTTCTGCAAATCAGGATGTTTGCGAAGCCATTTCTCCACTACTACAGACTCTTCTTGATCTGTCAAGCCTAGAACATATTGTTCCAACAAGCCAGATGCTAAAAATTGTTGTTTATCCATATACTACACTTGCATGCTGCGTCTTTTCTTTCGTTCTGGTTAGCCTAAGGATAAGGCTAGCAACAACGTCCAAAAGAAAATCCAAATCATTACTTTGCTTTCAATAAAAAGTTTTCGGAGCTCGCGAAGTCCAATCTTTACTCGTGACTTCACCGTTCCCAGGGGTATATCTAAGTGTTTTACCACTTCTTGTTGCGTGTATCCTTGAAAGTATACCAACTCTATTATTCGCCGGTATTTTTCGTCTAAGCCGTCAACTGCGGTTTGTAAACCGATGTGCTCGGGCTTCTGCTCAACGCGCCAATCTTCATGATCATATACGGAGAAATCCACTTCTTGGATCTTTTGGCGTCTTTTAAAAGCAGCTGATTTTCTAGTATCTAGGGCCGTGCGCCTAGTAATATTAAGTAACCAAGTAAACAAGGTGCCTTTTTTTTCATCGAAGGATGCGGCATTCTTCCAAATCTTAACGAAGGCATCTTGCAACACATCCTCTGCCAGCACCTCTGACTCCACGATCTTTATCGCGATACCAAACAGTGCTGGTGCATATTTATCATAGATAATCGAGATGGCTCGTTTATCTTCCTGTTTTAGCAATTGAATGATATCGGTGGTACTGTACTCCATTGACATAGATAGCTTCCAAAGATAGGTTAGTTAAATCCTCTGGTGGGATGATTAGTGGTCGATAGCGTTCAGACAAAACTATGGCTTCGATGAACGCAAACTCTTTCTCTCCTGCCATCAGATTCGGAAAACTAACAAGCCTAATCCATAAAAGTTCAGCGCAATTCAGCTACTTAACGAAGTTAATTGCCTTAAGTCTCTCCTACTTTTAAATTTTTTTCAAAAAAAATGATCCACAAAAGATCCAAACGACTCCTCGTGTCGTAGGTATGTCGATTTCAATTTAAAACCGGACCAAGAAATGCTATGAAAAAGGTCCACAAAATGTGCTTACATGAAAAAGTTAATGTTTGTTTTGGCAAGTTTGGCGCTTACTATTTTCTCTGCTCAAGGCGTATACGCTCAATGCAGCTCTAACCAAGCAAAAGCAGTTAAAGCTAGCTATACTACTGGTGCAGAAAAAGATGTAGTGGATATCGCGATCGGTTCTACTGATCATACTACACTAGTGGCTGCTGTAAAAGCTGCAGGTTTGGTAGAAACACTGAAAAGTGATGGCCCATTTACCATTTTTGCTCCCACCAATGCCGCTTTTGACAAACTACCTGAAGGAACTGTTGCTACACTACTAAAGCCTGAGAACAAAGGACAACTAACTAGCGTCCTTACTTACCACGTAGTAAATGGAAAATTGGATTCTGGTGCTGTTGTAGATGCGATTAAGAAAGGAAATGGAAAAGTTGAAGTAACTACCATTCAAGGTGGAACCTTGACGGCTATGATGAAAGACGGTGCGGTATGGTTGAAAGACGAGAACGGTGGAATGGCAAAAATCACAGCTGTTGATTTGGAAGGTACGAACGGTACTATCCACGTAATCGACAGTGTTGTATTGCCTAAGTAATTTGTAGGCTGATTTTATTTAGTGACCACAGGGGAGCAGCTCCCCAAGCCTTGCATGAAAATAGCCTGAGATCCTAGCCTCAGGCTATTTTTTTTTGCTTTGAGCCCCATCTACGCGACCATCTGCAGCACCACATTGCCCACTTTTCTACCCGTATCGACATATACATGGGCCGCTACGCCTTGATCCAATGGATACATTTTATCCATGATTATACGCAGCTTGCCTTCTGCGGAAAGCAGCATGATATCTTTTAGCATTTCTCGAAGAATGGGAACAGGCTGTAAGCCGGTAGCAGAAAATTTGGCTTTCTTCGTCCCGAAAAAATTAGTCAACAGCATCTGCAGGAGTAGCCTCACATTCAAGACCGGAGACATATAAACTCCTTCTTTCTTTAAAGCCGGTTTACATTCCGCAAAAGAACGCTTCCCCACGGCATCATAAATCAAATCATAGGTAATCCCTGATTGGGTAAAATCTTCCGTTTTATAATTAATCACTTGATCTGCTCCCAGGGATCTCAATAAGTCATGATTCTTTGCACTAGATACCCCGGTCACCTCCGCACCAAAATGCTTGGCCAACTGCACAGCTGCCGTTCCCAAACTCCCAGAAGCTCCATTAATCAATACCTTCTGTCCTGGCTTGACCTTACCAATCTCTCGTAGGAAGTTAAAAGAAGTCAAAGGGCCATCGCAAAGAATGGCAGCCTCTTCAAATGATAGGCCACTAGGTTTTTTCATGATCACTCCTTCTTCCTCCACCCGTACATATTCTGCGTGCGCTCCAAAATTCAAGCCCGATTCACCAAATACTTCATCACCGACTTGAAACTGTTCTACTGCTGCTCCAATAGCCTCTACCCTACCCGCAAATCCAGTACCTGGTACCGCTTGTTTAGGTTTGAACAGCCCGGTCATAAGGCGCCCAAAGTAAGGTGTGCCCTTAACCAGAAACCCGTCTGCAGCCGTCACAGAACTGGCATACACTTTAACTAAAACATCTTTATCTCCCAGATCGGGCTTATCAATTTCTTGGACGTGTAGTACTTCTGGCGATCCGTATTGATTTCTTACTAAGGCTTTCATGGCAATTACACTTTGAGTATGATTAATAATTAATTTCTTACCTCAAAGGTAGGGGCGAAACCCCGGTCAAATCGTTCCAGTTTTGAAATCCGAACTTATCCGTTTACTATTTTTTTCCAGTAGGCACTAGGTGTCATGCCCATGGATTTCTTGAAGAAGGTATTGAAAACCGTTTTGGAATTAAAGCCGCTATCAAAGGCCAAAGCCAAGATCGTGAGGTGGCGTAAGGCAGGGGTTTGGGCTCTTTCTTTAAAAGCCAGGAGCCTATAACTATTGACGAATTCGGAGAAATTTTGATCAAAGCCTTCATTCAGCAGTTGCGAAAGCTGATTGGGGGGCATATTCATTCGCTCCGCCAGGGCCCGCAAGGTTAAAGCCGGATCAAGGTAGGGTTCTTGGGCCTTCATCAACTGCTCCAATTGCTCTTTGTGTTGCTCCACTAGGCTTGGATCCAACAGTGACTTTTTGTATTTGCGCTTTTGAAAGTCAAAGGAAGGCTTATCTCCCAATATCTGCCGCATCACAGTTTGGAAACGGGCTTCTTTATGTAGGGGCTTCAACATGGGTTCCACATAAAAATAGACAATCAGGGGCAGGTGGAACTGTACTGCTTTTTCTAGCCAGTCCAAGGCCTGGTCAAACTTCCCTAAGGCGGTATAGCAATGGATCAAATGGTAAATCGCGCGCTCTTTTAGGGGAGAATCTAAGGCATCTTGAATGATCGATAAGTAGTGCTCTGCCTCTTTTGTTTTGCCCAGGGCGGCATAGGCCATCACCAAGCCAGCTTCCCGATTTAGATCTCCTTCCAAATGGGCTGGGAGCTGATCGAAATACCTAAGCGCCTCCTGGGTTTTTCCCGTTAAAAGGAAAACCTGTCCTTTATAGAGTACAGACACTTTGGCATCTGCTTTCAACTTCCAGACTTCCTCAAAGTCCGCCAAGGCTTCTGCATAGTTTCCCTGACAATATTGGGTAAACCCCCTCAGATGATAATTGATCGAAGAAAAAGGGTCTATTTTTATGGCCTGTTGAATATAATGCATCGCCGCCTCGTAATTACCTTCAGCTACAATGATGGACGTAAAAGTCTGATAAATATCCACCATCGGGCGTATCTCCAGTGCTTGGTGTAAATGCTGGTATGAGGCTGGTAAATCCCAGTGGAGCAGGAAGCTATCAAAGGCCATATGCAACTGACACTCTGCTAAGTTAGGATCCAGCGCAATCGCTTGGCTCAAGAACTCCTTTCCTTTAATAAAGCTTTCCTCAGCAGGCATGAGCCCCATAGTCCCCATTAAAGTATACCCAAGATGCATTCCAAGATATACCAATGGCGAGGTGCCCCCTTGTTGGATGACCTCCTCTAGGATAGCCAGTCCACTCTGAATATCTGAGGTACTCATTTTGAGCAAATGGTACCTAGCCTTGAGATATTGTTGATATTGTTCAACGGAGAGATTGGGTTGCTTTACTAACTGATCTTTTAATTCAAAGTGCCCAAGGTGTTCTCGCAGCCGATCAGCAATCAATAGACTAATCTCATCCTGTGCTGCAAAAATATCGTCTAAATCGCGATCAAACTTTTCAGACCAGAATGGATAGTCTTCGGCCACATCAATCAGTTGGGCGCTGATTCTCATCTTTTGAGCAGAGAGCCTTACGCTACCTTCCAGAATTGCCGATACTCCCAATTGCTCGCCGATCTGTTTCAAGGGAAGTTCTTTGCCTTTAAATAAGAAAGAAGAAGTTCTGGACGTTACTCTTATACCTTGAACCTTCGAAAGCGCATTGATAATCTCCTCCGTCATTCCATCGCTAAAGTATTCATGTTCCCCCCCTTTACTTCGATTGACGAAGGGAAGTACAGCAATAGATTTAGTTACTGGTCTCTGCATGAACGGGTAACGAGTGGTTAACTTCAGGACAAGATCATCCCTCCCAAAGCTAGAAAAAAATTAGCTCCCGCAATAGTGTACGGATCCGGAATAGAAAGACAATTGACTACTTCATTTGGATCTCCATAATAGGGATCTGGATTTCAACTCGGGTTCCTTGAGCTTCACCTGTCGCAGGATCCTTTAAATCAATTATCTCAACAAATAATTCCTCCTTGGAATTATGTAGGATACTAAGCCGTTCTTCAGTAATCCGCGTCCCTTTAGATCGGTGGTTTTGGAACTGTGGATCCTCCATTTTTAATTGCGCAGCCTTCTCTCGACCAATGCCATTGTCCTCCACCACACACAGGATGGTTTCCTCATCCTCCTCCCCGGAGAAAGAGAAAGTCACCGTTAACGTACCATTTTCTCTACTACGGAGTCCGTGCTCAATAGCATTTTCCACATAAGGCTGGACAATCATCGTCGGTACCCCCAGAATATCCTCTTCAATTTCGTCATCTACGATGATTTTGTAATTGAGCTTTTCCTGAAACCGTAATTTCTCGTTGATGTAGAGGTAATTTTCCAAGAAATCAATCTCCTTTTCCAGAGAAATGATCTCCAAATCGGAATGATCTAAACTCTGGCGCATCAGCGTCGCAAACTTGGCTAGGTATTTAGCAGCAGATGAGACGTCATTTGAGGTAATGAAGTGCTGTATGGAGTTCAAGGCATTGTACATAAAGTGCGGGTTCATCTGTGCCCGCAAAGCCTTGAGTTGAAGTTTTGTAGCCTGAAGTCGAAGCAACTCCGTCTCCTGCTTTTTCTTATCTGCCTCGTATTGAACTTCCAATTCCATCTGTTGCCGCTTATTCACTTCCTCGGAATACTGCTCTGCAAACTTATCGTGCAGCAGCTGATATTCATAGGCATTTTTGAAGTCCTCCAATTCCGCATAAAAGGCAGCCATGTCTTTGCAGACGATGGCCATCTGCCGGGAATCTTCTGTCAGACTCGCATTTTCATAGGCCAGTGCAAAGTGCGCGAGCGCCAAGTCCGGTTCATCAATTTCACTATACAGCCGACCTCGCCAGGATTCAATAATGGAGAAGTTGTAATAATCTTCCTCTGAGTTTTCCTTATAAAGCGACTCCGCGCGATCAAAGAGTTCCAGCGCTTCCGTATACATCTCTCGATCGAAATAACAGTAACCCAGGTTGGCATAGGCTCCCGCCCGAGCATTAGGACTGTTGTCGTCCGTAACCTCAATAGCTTTTTGAAAATAAGCTTCAGCGTTTTCCTGTTCATCCATGGCCATATAGCCATTACCTACATTCAAGTAGTGCCAGGATAGACGAGAGCGCATTGGCATGGACTCACAGATCTCAATTACACGCAAATAGGCGCGTACACTTTTGGGGTACTCATCATTGCGTTCATAGACACGTCCTAGACCACTATGAATAAGGGTAAGGAAGTATCGATCCTTTAAAGCTAAGGGTGGATCCAAGCGCTGAATGGTCTTTTCGGCATTGAGCAGGAGTTCAATTGCTTTAGAATAATTCTTGTAGTGTAGGTTCATAAACCCTTCTCTACAAGTCATGTAGGCGCTCAGGCGTTGATCGGGAAAGTTCTTGAGGAGTTTTGATGCCTTATCCAGCTTCTCAGCGGCCTCTTCGAGGCGCTCCAAGTTCATCAGTGTTCCCGCGTAATCAATAAAGGTCTCCGCTAGTTGTTTGACGGTTCCTCTTTCCTCGAGAATATCAATGGCGGCCAGGAAGTGCTGCTCCGCAGTATCAAAATGGTATAGCTGATTATCTAGATTAGCTCGATTGAGCTCATAGTTTAACTTAAAATCAGGGTAATCGTGGGTTTGGAAAATAACGGTTTGTTCTTCCAACAGCTCAGTAGCACGCTTGATATTAGTGAAGGTGTAGCAGTCAGTCATCTTATCGATGAGTAGGAGGCGCTGCATGGGGTCCTTCTGCTGGCTCAGTTTCAGCTCGTACTGCTGATTGATCACCACGTTGGGTAGTGTCGTTATCATAATTTCCAGGTTAACTTTATCCTAGCGTAAAAATCCCCCCTTCAAAATTGGTTGGGCTTGCTCTTGATAGGCAAGCCATTAGTTTGTACGGCAGAGAAAAATTTTGGTTTCCCTGGTCCTTAGTAGTTTCCTTGAATAAATATGATAATCGGTCTGTAGGGCAGTCACCACGGGGCAAGATGATCCAGTGTAGTCAGAATAGATCATCCCTTTCACCAAAGGAGCTACAGGGCTTAAACGTGCCACTGCCTAGCTTCAATAATGCGCTTTAGTGGGTTTTGCCTAAGATAGTGGAGTTTTGATTATTTGACAACTCCCAGATTAGGGAGTTAGGATTATAAGTAGATGTTACTCTATAATTGTTAGTATTGTTTATTGCGGAACAATGCCTCCACAACCATTATTCCATTTGTTTTTCTTCTTGTCGTTTTTCCCTCCGACAATCTTTTTCATGTCCTTTTTCTGCAAGGTTTTAAGGTCCTTTTTGAGATCGTCCAGACTTTTTTTCGGTTTTCCCATAGTCTCTAATTTAGTATATCGCGGGATGAAATAGTATTATACTTGCGACTCACTTCATTGAAGTAAAAGTACAAAATTATTTAAAAGCACAAAAGAATGTAATAGCAAATGAAGGATTATTGCTTAGTACTGGTTCAGACCGAACCCTAGCATGACGTGGAGAACACAACAGACTGATTATTAACTATATACCACAAAATATTATCAGTCAACTAATAACATATAATAAAACAATTAGTTCTGTTTCCACACCACTTCTTCCTCCGGAAAGACTAACACGACAACTAAAAGTAAAACATATGGTATTTAGAAATATGTACGCATTAATCTTAAAAAGGTTGCCCTAAATTCCAATAAAAATTAATTAAAATCCTCCGTAAATGTAATACTGGAAATGTCTTATAGCCCTTGCTTTCCATGACGGTTAAACAAGGGAAATCTAACGTTTCAAGCTACAAAAGGTCGCCGTTTTCCTTCAATGATTTCTGTATATTATAAGCCTTCCTGGAGTCTTCTCATTTGCTCCATAAAGGCGGGGCGTCTTCTTCGGCTAACTTCGATCTTGATGTCGTCATCCATGACTAAATATCCTCCATCTCCTTTCACGAATTTGCGCATGAAATTGAGATTGATGACATGTCGTTTATGAACTCTGTAGAAATTAAAGGGCGCTAAAAGGTCTTCGTAAGATTTTATCGTTTTGGAGGCTGTGATTCGCTCTCCACTATTGAGATATATGTGTGTATAATTATCCTCTGCTTCAAATCGTACAATATCTTTGATATTGACGAAATAGATACCATCGAGGGCCGAGATACTCATCTTGGTAAACGCATTGGGATTGCTGTAGTGATGATTGAACAATTCATAGCGTTTGTCCATTTCACTCTCCTTCCGGGGCCGGATCCTAGAAACTGCCTCTACCAATAAATCTACGTCGATCGGCTTGATGATGTATCCGATAGAACTGTACTCGCATGCCTTGATTGCATAATCATGGTAAGCGGTAACAAATATAACTTCGAATTTGATGGGTCGTAACTGATTCAGTAATTTAAATACCAAACCGTCTGGCAAGCTGATATCAAGAAATGCTACGTCTGGCTTGACATCGTTGTCGCTTAGTAGTTTTTTGCCTTCTTCAATTGTTCGAGCTTCTCCTACGAGCTCAATGTTGTCGCAATGTTTGGCTAAGAGGGTTTTTAAGTTGTTTAAACCATTCAACTCATCTTCAACAATAACTGCTTTTAGCACATCAATCGGTTTTACTTTCTAAATAATTTGTAAAAGTACCTATAAGAACGAAAATACTGAAAAAAATATTGAACCGATGAGGATACGGTAGGCTCGCACTGAGATCGGTTATTTTGTGACCTATTTTGCCCTATAAAGTCTCTAAACAGTAGTAGCCAGTAAAAGTAAAGGCCACTAAAAATAGGAGGCCCATTCGGCTATTTTTGCTGCCTACTGGCCGAAAAAATGCAGCTATTACTAAGAAAATACGATATCATTAGCCCCAACTTCTCGGCTAGAGGCAAGGGGAAGAGGCAGGCCAGATAGGCTTTTTCACCTCTTTTTCTTACCGTCGACCGGGTTTATCAAAGAAGGTTGATATTTTTGAGTCATCCAGAGAAGCTAATCCATTATGAGTAAACCGATCAAGCGTAATAAGACTAAGGAAAGAATACACGAGGTAATTTTTGAAGCAGACACGCCCATGGGGCGTACCTTTGACATTTGTCTGCTAATCGTAATCTCGATTAGTGTACTGATTGTGATGCTGGAATCGGTCGATTATATTCAAGTAAAGTATGCATCTCTATTCTTTATCCTGGAATGGATTTTCACCATCATCTTCACCATAGAATATGGCCTTAGACTATATGCCGTTTATCGTCCAGTAAAGTACATGACCAGCTTTTTTGGCGTGATAGATTTATTGGCTATCCTCCCAGCCTACCTTAGTCTGTTCTTCGTGGGTACGCACTATTTTATCGTCATTCGAGCAATGCGACTCATTCGAATCTTCCGAATCTTTAAACTTGGACACTTTCTCAAAGAAGGGGCTATCATCACCAATGCTCTGAGGGCGAGCAGAGCCAAGATTTTTGTTTTCCTCATGTCAGTGACACTACTAGTTATTATTATTGGAGCCTTTATGTACGTAGTCGAGGGGGGCAATAATGATAGCTTCTCCAGTATACCAAGAAGTATATATTGGGCAATCGTAACACTGACCACGGTGGGATATGGAGATATTGTACCTAAAACGGAATTAGGACAATTCTTTTCTGCCGTGGTAATGATCCTCGGTTATGCGATTATTGCAGTGCCCACAGGTATTGTATCGGCCGAGATGGTCAATGCTACAAACGCTACCAAGAACAACACACAAGCCTGCCGTTATTGTGGTGGGGAAGGACATGATGACGACGCAGTGCATTGTAAATACTGTGGAGAACTCCTCAATGAAGATGATTAAGCAGATGCTATCGCCTTTTTGAGACTCGGTGATAGCCACGCTCATCGTAAGGGGTGAGTTTCTCCAGGTAGAACTCCTCTAGCAAACTAAGCTCTTCAGAATAGTCTGAAGTGTCATCGCGATGTGGTAGCTCTTCTAGAATTTCAAATACGAAGTTCTCCTCCTTACCTGTATTCCAATCCTTTTGCAATAGCTTGTTTCTATGACTTCCCATATTGAGCTGAAAGCGATGTCGGTTCCAAATGGCGCTGAGGTTAGGGCTACTTCCGATTAATAGCTTCCCATTGGAAAGATTGCGGATTTGGAAGGCTCCCATCTTGAATTTCATTTCCTTGTAGGCGGACTTATGGGCTTTGCGGTCTTTCATAAATGGATAGGCAGGTGAAATGATCAGTTCATTGTTGTGTCGACAGGAACAACCCCTTCAGTCTTGCAAAAGTTCCTCATTCCCCTATTCCACCACCGCCAATACTTCCACACTCCAAGCTTGTGGTTTATCACTAAAAAGAGCCTTGGTGTCCGCCCACGTAGATTGGAATAGATCAGAGTAACGATACGCATTCAATGCATCTTCATCCTCCCAATAACTGTAGGTAAAGAAAATCTCTGGCCGATTAATATCTCTAAACAACTCAAGATGATGGCAGCCCGGAAAGCTTCGGATATGCTGTTTCTTTTCTGTAAAGATGTCAATAAAGGTATCAACCTGATCCCTTTGGAAGGTCATTTTGACAATGCGTTTAATCATTGATGTATAGTAGATTAAGTCGTGCGGAAATCAATTTGTACTGTGTCCTCCACCTTCAAACCAAACAAGCTACTTGCTTTCCCCATATTAACAGCAATCTCCAACAAATCAGCAGAATTAAAAAGGCAGAGAATTTCTCCTACCTCCACATCCTGGTATTGTTCGGAAAGAGAAGTAATTGGATCGTGACGTTTGAAGAATAGGCTGAAGGCTCTCCCCTGCCCTACTTGCTCAAAAACCGCTTTACTGATGTTAAGGATCACGTTCTCAAACTGATCTACGTGAATCACAGATCCTCGAATTTGAGAATGGCTTTGCACAGGAGTAAAGGTGATTCGCTGCACTAGATCTTTGACCGGAGATCCTATCTCTTGAATAGGTTTACCTGCCGCTAAATGTCCAATAGCCGTGGCGTATACTTCAGCCAAAGGGAAACGCGCCTCAGGCTTACTTTCTAGTTGGTAAACGGATTGGGGAACAGCGCCAAAAATGAGCGAGAAGACACCATTATCGGGGCCTATAAAGAAATGATTTTCATGTGCAATGGCCACAAATCCCTTATCCTTTTCCTCCGGATAATCATTTACACTGATGAGATGAATTGTACCCGCTGGAAAGCTTTGCCAGCAATTCTTAAAGATAAAGGCCGCCTGTACGATATCGTAATTGGGAATATCATGGGCCAGATCCACCAATTGAATCTGCTCGTTTTTACAAAGGATAGCCCCTTTAATCATTGGGAGATAATAGTCTTTCCAGCCGAAATCACTTGTCAGGGTTACGATAGGCATAGCTCATGGATCGCTGTTGTGCTCGCAAATATACAAGGATTTCCGCTTTTCCTGTATGTCGGTACCGTATACTTGTTCTTCTTGTTTCCGACCCACTAAGCAGGCTGATCCACGGCTCCGTCCTACGAAGAACTGCTGTTAGCATCCGCTTTTTTGTCTTCCCTTAGCACAAAAGCTGCTTGAATAATAGCTATCTTTGTACAGCGGGAACGAAAGTCCCGTTCTCAGTGTTTTATTATTGCTCCCGCAGCATTTGTGTTTTACGCTGCAAACACTTAGTCGGAGCAGGGTTTTAATTTATATTTAACCCGATAATTGAGCTTCTCAACCGAAGTTCAGTTATATTTGATCAACAAGTGGGCTAAAAGGAGATATTTTCTTCAAGTAGCTCATATTCTAGGCGCGCAATGTCTAGAGCTATTTTTTCATCTAATCGAATCTAAGTATTGAGCGAAATTATTTTAAGTGTAGAGGGAATAGATCCGTTACAACTATACGGAGAGAATAATACCAAACTGAATCTTTTGCGCGAGGCTTTTCCTGAAGTCACCATTACTTCCCGCGGCAGTAATCTAAAAATAAAAGGCGAAAAGAAATTTACTCAAAAGGCTAAGTCCAAGTTTGAGTTAATGGTCCGTCTTTTGCGTGAGCATAAGGAGCTACCCACACGAATGGTTCAGGACCTGCTAAGCGGTAGCAACCCGTTTGAACATCAGATTAGCAATGGAAAAGCTAAGACCATCGTACACGGTAGAGATGGGAAGGCCATCAAAGCTAAGACGGTTAACCAGAAGAAACTGGTCGACGCCGCAGAGAATAATGATATTGTATTTGCTATCGGGCCCGCAGGTACGGGTAAAACCTATACCGCGGTAGCTATGGCCGTACGTGCCTTAAAAAACCGGCAAGTCAAGAAGATCATCCTAACTCGCCCAGCGGTAGAAGCAGGCGAAAGCCTAGGCTTTTTGCCTGGTGACTTGAAAGATAAAGTAGATCCCTATCTACGTCCCTTATATGATGCTTTGGACGACATGATTCCAGCTGAAAAGCTGGCGCAATTCATGGCCAATCGCACGATCGAGATCGCACCACTAGCTTTTATGCGTGGACGAACCCTTGATAATGCCTTTATTATCCTAGATGAAGCACAAAACTGCTCTACCCTCCAGCTGAAGATGTTCCTTACGAGGCTAGGGCCAACTGCACAGTGTATCATCACGGGTGACCTATCACAGGTTGACCTTCCGTACCACCAGAAATCTGGTTTGCGTAGAGCTATTGATCTCTTGGCAGGTTTAGAGGGTATTACGGCCGTTAATTTAACTGCAGACGACGTAGTAAGACACCGTTTGGTAAAGGCAATCATACAAGCTTACGAACGCTCTGACGAGGATAGAAGAAACCGAAGAAGTGAATCAGAGGGCAAACGCTTGAATGGTAAGTACAAGACTTCTAGTCAACCCTCCGAAAGTAAATCCTCGGAAGAAGAAGAATAAATAAAGGCCCAGTTGCGTCTGTAACTGGGCCTTCTTCCTACTAATAATCCCCCTGATCTCTATTTAATTTTATCCTATCTTTGCCCACCACCAGATAAGACCTACCAATATCATGACTGGAGTGGCATGAAAAGATCAAGCCGCATTTTCCCCCGTTTACCTTTTTGAACATAAGTACCAACATGACGACCTATCAATTGCATAAACCAGATCGGAAGATCCAAGGTCAACTTAGATTGACCGGCTCTAAGAGTATTAGCAATCGAGCATTAATCATTCGCGCCCTCAGTGGCCAAGACTTCCCCATTGATCACTTGGCCAAAGCCAATGATACCGACCTGATGATGGAACTCCTAGCTAGCAATGAGGAAGTGCGCGATGCAGGACCTGCAGGCACGACCTTCCGCTTCCTAACCGCTTACCTAGCTATGCAACCTGGTAGCCAAATACTTACTGGCACTGAGCGCATGAAACAACGGCCGATTGGAGTATTGGTTGAAGCCTTGAAGCAGTTAGGCGCCAATATCGAATATCTGGGCAAAGCGGGTTATCCGCCCTTACGCATCGGCGAGCCTAAGCAGCTCGGTAAAACGAACGAATTAAGTATTAGTGCCGGTACGAGTAGTCAATTTATCTCTGCGCTATTGATGATTGCTCCCGTCTTACCCAATGGATTGAAGTTGAACCTGCAAGGTAAAATCGTATCACGATCCTACATCGAAATGACCTTAGGATTGATGAAAAAGTTTGGGGTAGATCACGAATGGGAAGGACAAACTATTGCGATTGCTCCACAGTCCTACGAGGCCAAACCCTTTGTCGCTGAAGCGGATTGGTCTGCCGCCTCCTATCATTATGCCTTAGCCGCTTTTGCTGATGAATTGGATCTGCAACTGGATGGATTATTCCCCAATAGTTTCCAAGGGGATGCGGCCTTGGTGGAGATCATGGAGCAGTTTGGCGTACATACAGAATTCAATGAAACGGGCATTCGATTGACCAAGAACGGAAAGCCACTCCCCCCCATGTTCGAATGGGATTTCATTCTCTGCCCAGATATCGCGCAGACTATGGCCGTTATTTGTGCTGGTCTTGGCGTACAAGGTCTATTTACGGGCCTAGAAACCCTGAGCATCAAGGAAACCGATCGCATTCAAGCCCTAAAGAACGAATTGGGAAAGGTGCAGGCCTTTTTATCCAAATTACCGGCTCGCTTTTCGCCTAAATCTACCAAGGAGTACTTCACCGTTGAAGGCAAGGCTGATCTTGCTACAACCCCCACCTTTGCCACCTACGAAGATCACAGAATGGCCATGGCCTTCGCCCCCTTGGCCATGTTTGGAAAGATCAAGATCGACGAACCGATGGTCGTGATTAAGTCTTATCCCGCCTTTTATGAGGATTTGGAATTGTTGGGTTTTGTGGTGGAGAAGTGAGGTGAGATGTAAAAGGTTAGTAATAAGAGGATAGAAATGAGAGTATACAAGGGCTATCGACTAGTCGGTGGGTCGATGGTCCATGGTTATCGGTCCATGGTTGATAATCTGAATAGGACAAAGTGACAAGCGATAATTCTTTGGCTGTATAAGTCCATGATCATACTGATATAATAGTAGGTTTAACCGATTCGGTAGTAGGTAATATCTGTGACCCAAATTTGGTAGATATCGACAAAACGTTAATCTGCCAATAAGTTCTGATAGGGAATTACTCGAGCTACTTTCCAGCTTAGACTAGGCTGACCCTCCAGGCAATAGCCATAGGCTTTACCTAGCTGTTCAAAGGCTTCTCGCCCAATGTCTGCTGGCAAGTACAAGTGGTAGATCTTTGCCAAACCGATAGACTTGGTCGATACACCATACAATCAACTTAACTCTAGCACGGTGTACAAGCCTTGTTCTATTTCTTTTACTTTTTGGCGCTTAAACGTTTCACTGAATATGCGCCGACCACGAAGCTGACTTGACGTTTTTGATGACTTTTTCATCTTCATCACATTTAAAAAACGTCAACTTTTTCCAGTATAAAACAAGTTTAAATAAACCATGGACCATGGACCATCGACCAAAAAACCATCAACCCCATCCACCCACCGTCGAATTTCTGACCTCTATTCTCTGTCCTCTAAAACCCCTAATTACTCAGCCCCCAAACCTTGACCACCTCCACATAAAAGATGAGGTCAGAACTGGGTGGAATAACCGGTGGAGACCCCCTTTCCCCGTAGCCCATATGACTAGGTACAAAGATCGTGGCCTTATCTCCCTCTCTCAGCAATTGGAAACCTTGGTCCCAGCCATCGATCACTCGTCCACGGCCGAGCGGGAACAAGAAGTATTGTCCTCTTTGAAAAGAGTTATCGAACATCGTTCCATCAGGAAGCACACCATAGTAATTTACTTCCACTGTTCTTCCTGCCTCAGCAATCTGGCCGGTGCCTTGCTCATGAATAATATAGTCTAATCCTCGATCTGTTTTGACCTGATCGTCCAACTCACCGGCTTTGTATTGCTTGAGCATATCCTGTACAAAGGAAGCAACCTCCTTTTCTCTGGCCTGTAATACTCGACGTGTCTTCGCATCCGATAGGCGCTTCTCCATCTCATTCAACTGATGTTCCGTTTCGCTGACGATGTCCGTCACGGTAAGCGTGAAGTAAAGGTAATCGGAGTTTTCAAACCCTGGAGGTTTGGAGGGTAAGGTATCCAGCGCTATTGTTATCGTAATGCTGTCTCCTAAAGCCAAATCGGGAAGAATATCTTGTACTGGATTGGCTGGCTTTGTATCCGACTTAGGGATCTGATAAAAAGGAGTAGCTCCAGCACTTCGACTTGAACTTACTACTCTACTTTCACTGGAAGTACGGGCGTGAAAGTAGACGTAATCGCCCTTCTGTGCGGGCTTGCCACCGGAGGAGTAATCCAGTCGATAATTGGTACCATTAGAAGAGATCAGCTCCTTGGGCTCGAAGTTCGCCGGCGGAACGGCTTCGGATTTTCGATCCAGTGACTCATACAGCGCCGTATGGATTCGCGGCCGGATATTAAGCCGATAGATCTTCGGATTATTCCGCGTTGGATAGACCCGGTTGGAAAAGAAGATATATAGAAGATCCGTTTCTGGATCTGCCCATACAAATGTTCCAGTATATCCAGAATGACCAAAACTCGCCGGACTAGCTTGCTCTGCTACGGAACTGGAAGATTTATCGTATTCAATCAGGGGCTTATCAAAGCCTAATCCGCGTCGATTTCCCTCTTCACAATATTGGCATTTGGTGAATTCCTGTAGCGCTTTGGCTGCAATCAGCTGTTCTCCTCCATAACTACCCTCTTTAAGGTACATTTGGAACAACTTGGCTAGGTCATTGGCAGAACCAAATAAACCGGCATTGGCAGATACCCCGCCCATCATGGCTGCTCCCTCATCATGTACTGTTCCGTGTAATTGAGTCAAACGAAAGAAGGTATCTTTTTCAGTGGGAACAATTCTGTCCTTCGGGTAGAAGCGCATAGGGTTATAGCGTAGGGTATGTGCTCCCATCTTATCATAAAGATTCTTGTACAGATAGGTTTCGTAATCTTCGTTTGTCAGACCGGAAACGATATCCGGTAGGAGATAAAACAGCAGGCCTGAATATACATACTCTTTATCCTCTCGCAGCGGCGATTTCTTAATCGCTTTCATCATCTTCTTGCGGAATCCCTTGTGTTGATACAAATCATCCGTAATTTTCACACTATAATCAGCGGAGGGAGTCGAGCTGAAGGTCCTAGCTCGATAACGTCCGTCATTAATCCGGTTGGTATCCCATTTCTTCTGCCAGGGATATTTCGCATTCCCTTTCAAGGTTCCTTGCCAATAGGGGATCCACGGCCTGAGTCTAGCATAGTGGGCTAGCATCTCTCGGTAGGTCAAATTGGCTTTGTTGGACCCCGAAAAATAGGGAGCGTAAGTCTTTAATGGAGCATCGAGATCAAACTTATCTTCCCCGTACAATTTCATTACGGCAGGTAGGGCACTCGTCACCTTCGACACAGAAGCAAAGTCATAGATATCTGTCAGATCCACAGCTCGGCTACTGTCATACGTGTGATAGCCAAAGGCTTTATGGTATACTACTGCTCCATCTTTAGCCACTAAGACTTGTGCTCCTGGAAAAGCGCCCTCTCGGATCCCCTCCTCCACGATACTTTTAACCTGCTGATCGAGATAATAGCCATCGATTCCCAACACGGCTGGAGGCATGTACGATAAGCGAGCCTTACCTGTGGACACAAAAGTGCGGCCCTTTTTGAATTCATCGCTAAAGTCTTCGCTCATCTCTCCCCTAGCTCCTAAGGCCCCGAAAATAATCTGGGCAGCTACCGATTCACCCCATACGGTTGAGGGAGGCACCTGTACCAAAGCCTTGATTCCGGGAGGCACTTTTAGGGTATTGGGACCTGTATTTCTGGCAACTACAATCACCTTGGCCACCTTACTTAAGGCCTCTAAATCAGCATAATAACTATCGTCCGCCATTCTGATGTTGCCCTGATCATCTAGGATTCCATCCTGCAAGCCAACGATAAAAAGACTGTACTTTTTCGTCCAAGTCTCTATCTCAGGCTTTCCCATATTGAGGGTGTCAATATGCGTATACTTCCGCAAGACAGTTAGGAGATCATTCCCCTCTTGCAAAGCTGGGATGACGGTATTGTCCTCGAATTCGTGTTGTAAATAAGCTATTTTCTGCTCTTCCAATCCCATGACAGGGATAATTTCCCCATCGTTTTTGAGCAAACAAACACGATTTCGGGCGGCTTCAAATAGCTCAATGGTTTTGCTATCTCGCAAAGTTTGGGCTGTCAGTGATCCCATTCCAATTACGAGGGTAAGGATTAAGCCTATAAATTGGGTAATCTGTCTCATTTTGGTATTTTCATCCGGATTTGTACGCATTAAAACGCTGAGAAGTTAATTGAATTTAACAATCTGGTTTTGTTATGACTCTTTTTCCGCCACTTTTTGGCTTTTTTTCGTCACATAGCGCTGCTATCTTCCTTAAAAAGAGCCTCAATTGACAAAAAAATTGCCTATAACAAATTCCAAAAGCCAAATTCAATCAACTTCTAATTAACGCAAAGTATTAAACCTTGAGCAAAAAGTTACTGAATAATTGTGTAATCGGACTTTGTCTCTGCTTCTTGGGCTGTTCCTCAGCAAAGATTCTCAGTCCAAAAAACACTAAAACGCTTCAATCTCTCCTGAAAGAATCTCCCGTTTTTTCCAAGAGTTTCACCGGCTTTATGCTGTATGACCCAACTAGTAAAAAGACGCTGTACAGCCAAGAAGCTGATAAATACTTCACTCCCGCTTCCAATACGAAGATTTTTACGTTGTATACAGCCACGCAATTTCTAGGAGACTCTTTACCTATCCTGAATTATCAGCTGCGTGGGGATAGTCTTTATTTCTGGGGGACAGGAAATCCTATTTTCCTGCATCCATACCTCCCTCAAAATGGGCGCATTATTAATTTACTAAAGCAGCATAAGGGTCCCTTGCTGTACGCTGTTCACAATTATCAAGATCAGTCCTTCGGGCCAGGGTGGGCTTGGGATGATTACACCTATGCTTTCCAGGCTGAGAAATCTTCTTTCCCAATTTTCGGTAATGTCGTTACTTTTAGCCGTGACACCCTACAAATGCTGAATACGGTAGAGGTAATGCCACCTTATTTTGCACAGCAGCTACAGCGAAACCCCTCCTTTTACGAGGATTCCCCCTATTTTCGACGCCAGGTCACAAGTAATACTTTTGAACATAATTCATTAGCCCTCACGGATACCGCTTATCAAATCGAAAAGCCCTTTATGGTAAGCCCAAATCTGATCGCTCAGCTCCTTACGGATACCTTGCATCGGCCCGTAGAATTATCCACGCTTCCTGCGGAGGCTTTGGACCAAGGCAAAACACTATCGATTCCTTTTCCGGACACCGTTTATCAATTATTGATGAAGGACAGTGATAATTTCATCGCTGAACAGTTGCTATTGATGGCTGCTGATCGGCAGCTAGGATTCATCGAAACCGCTCCTTTGATCGAAAAAGCCAAAGAAGACCTTTTTGCTGACGCCCCCGACGAGTTGCTTTGGCGTGATGGCTCCGGATTAACTCGATATAATATGTTCACACCTAGAACGGTCGTATACGTACTAGAAAAGTTATACAATACCTTTGAGCCCGAATGGCTATATTCCATCTTCCCAGGCGGAGGACAGGCAGGGACGATAAGCCGATGGTACGGCCATGTCGAAAAACCTTATGTATATGCCAAAACGGGCACCTTAAGCAACAAGCATTGCCTAAGTGGATACCTTTTAACTGATAGTGGTAAAACCTTAATCTTCAGCTTTATGCATAACAATTTTCCGACTGGCTCCGAGCCCCTGAAAAAAGAAATGGAAAAGGTTTTACGCTGGATGAAGCGGGAGTTATAATGGGCGCTACAAAAGACGATTCGGATGAGCACACCTACTTTTACAAAGATTAATAATTGGTTAGAAGACAAAGGCGTATCCAAACGCGTGTTACATCACGAACCCACCCCCACTTCCGAGGATTCTGCTAGAGTTCGGGGAGAGGATATTGCCATCGGAGGCAAAGCCTTACTATTGAAATGTGATCAAGATTTTCACCTTTTCGTAATCAGTGCTGCCAAAAGACTAGATAGCAAAGCTATTCGGAAATATATCGGCGTAAAAAAGGTGAGATTTGCCACAGCGGAGGAATTAATGGAGAGAACGGGGCTCATCCCTGGTTCTGTACCGCCCTTCGGGCGCCCCATTCTGGATTTCCAGCTTTACATCGACACTTCGGTTGCCGAAAATCCAAGAATCGCCTTCAATGCGGGATCCATTACCGATTCGATTATTCTAGATATAAAGGATTACCTAGAGGTCGCCCAGGGAGAGGTCTTTCAATTCTCGAAAACAGAACACTAAGAAGCGCTAGTACTCACTCTCATCCGGCTTTTGCTTTTGCTTTCCTTCACCTCAAAATTGAAGCCGTCAGATAGGAACTCTTGATATTTGCCTTTGTCGAAACTAAATAAGCGGGCAGGGCGATGCGCCACGCCTTCCTGGCTTTCATTTAAATCAATGAGCAGATTCATAGATAGAATCTTCTTTCGAAAGTTACGCTTGTCCAAGGAAACCTCGAGGATGGATTCATACAAGTGTTGCAATTCCGTAAGCGTAAACTTAGGAGGTAACAACTCAAAGCCCACCGGTCTGGTACGTACCAAGCGTTTCAGCATTTCAAAACAAGCCTCCAGGATATCGCTGTGGTCAAAAGGAAGATTGGTTACTTCCGAAATGGGAACCCATTTAGCTTTCTTGGCTATACCAGCTGGTTGTAGCTTGTAGTCCGCAATTTTAATCAAGGAAAAGTAGGCTACGGTAATCACTCGTCCGAAAGGGTGGCGATTTGCCTCACCGAAAGTGTGTACTTGTTCTAGAAAAACGTTATGCAGGCCAGTCATCTCTTCGAGTACGCGAACAGCGGCGTTTTCCAGGTCTTCTGAAGGGTATACAAAGTGCCCAGGCAACGCCCATTCATCACTAAAAGGTTCTTCCCCCCGCTTAATCAATAGGATTTTGAGATCACCTTCATCAAAACCAAAAATCACATTATCTACGGTACAAGCCGCTCCAAAAAATTCTTGTAATTTCGCCATTGTTTTCTGCTACTGAAGCAATGTAATATGCTGTTAGGGAGCAAGTTAATTATTTTAGTGCAGGAAGCAGGTATAATTAGTGTATTTTTTACAATATCCACCCCTTTGAAGCCCCTTGTAGGCCTATTTTCAGACCAAGTTTTTAGCTGCCCAATTTTTTCAAGAGAAAAGAAGTCGTTTTACATTAAAAAAAATACTCCTATATTTAGAAGGTAATTCAAGCTAAAATTGGAACCACATAACAAGTAAGCATTCGCTCAATCTTGCTTGTAATCGCTCTCTAAATCAAATCATATGACGCTCAACTGGCGCGCTGCTCCCTTCGTACGCCTACTCCCGAGTTTAGGATTGGGAATTGGCTTGGCTTCCTTTACATCCTTTCCAATCAGTATTTGGACCTTAGTTATTCTTTTAGGACTGCTAGTCCTACTGCACTCACGAAAGCTGTCACCTCATCAACAGTGGTGGTTTGGGGCTACCCTCTACGGCTTTCTCTTTTGCGTAGGCTACCTATTGCATCAAGAGCAGATTGCTCGGGTTTACCCAAAAGAGTTACAGCAAAAAGTAGGCGAAAATCTACAGGCTAGAGGTAAGATTCTACGCGCGGAACCAGGGACTCGGTTTACTCGAATTGGCTTACAACTGAATGCTGTGGACGGGAATCCATATCCTTTAGATGGTCGCTTATTGCTCTATCTGCCAGATACTATAACGCATTTCCAAGTTGGTGATCAACTGGAATTTGCAGGAATATTGCAACGGATCCCCGGGCCAAAGAACCCAAAGGCCTTTGACTTCGCCGCTTACATGCAGCATCAGGGTTATTATCTGCAGTCCTTTGTGAAAGAAAAACATTGGAGACATTTACCCCATCCTACAGGTCTGTCTTTAGCCAGCTCCACTCAGCGATTAAAAGCCTATTGTTTAGGGGTTTTGCAGCAGCATCTGCCTACTATTGAAACCTATGCTATTGGTGCGGCCCTGATCACCGGTCATCGTGAGGATCTATCCCCCGCGCTTAGAAATAGTTATGCTAATACGGGAGCTATGCATGTATTGGCGGTATCGGGCTTACATGTAGGTCTTATCTATTTAGGCTTACAATTTTTACTTGGTTTCATGGCCAATTGGTATGGGTATTGGAAGTGGCTAAAGGTGGGGTTGCTACTATTGGGCGTCTGGGGCTTTGTCTACTTTACGGGGGCAACAGCTTCGGTCGTGCGGGCGGGCTGCATGTTTTCTTTCATCATTGTTGGACAAGCGCTCAAACGTTACACTAATATCTATAATACGATTGCCGCATCAGCCTTCTGCATGCTCCTAGTTAATCCACGGCTTCTGTTTAATATTGGATTTCAACTATCCTATTTGGCTTTAGTCGGTATTATCTTTTTCCAGCCCTTTATCTACCGGGTCTTCTATCTTCGATCCCGCTGGCTTGATTACGGTTGGAAGTTATCCAGTGTAGCTTTGGCTGCGCAACTTACCACCTTACCCATTAGCCTATTCTATTTTCATCAATTCCCCGTCTATTTCTTGCTCTCGGGCTTGATCGTAGTCCCCGCGGCTATGGCTATCCTGAGCATCGGACTCAGTTTGTTTGTTTTTGCAGGCGTACCTTATTTGGGAGCCTTATTGGGAAAGGGGTTGTTCTTGATTATAAAAGCGATGAATGCGGTCATCTTTTTTTTGGAAGATTTGCCATACAGCACCCTTACAGATATTTGGCTACCTCTTGGAGCCGTAATCTGTCTGTTCCTACTGATCATCTGCTTAGCAGCCTATTTACTCCAACCCACAGAAAGATTGACTTATGTCTTTTGTGGCACTTTTCTGGTTCTCTGCCTACAGCTATCATGGCAGTCTTGGCAACAGTTCAATCGAAGAGCACTCGTAGTGTATCAAATTAAGGGGCAGACGGTGATAGACTGTATCAGTGGCCATCATTGCCTGAGAATTATTGATCAAGAAACCGAAGAAGAAGCCAGGGCTTGGGCAACGGATAACTACCTGAGCTATTTGGGTATCCATCAGTTGGAAATCGTCCATTGGCAAGATTCTAGCAGTGGCCGGGAATGGCACTTTCAAGATGGATTCCTACAGTTTCAAGACTTTCGACTAGCGATACTTCAGGACTTACCGAAGCGGACTCATCCCCTTCCGCTTTTCGATCTTGTTCTTTTGCATGACAATCCAGACTTTGCGCTCACTGCATTAATTGACCGGATCTCCCTCAAGCAATTGGCGTGGGATGGGTCCAATTCCTATTACAGGAGTAAGCAATGGAACGAAACTTGTCAAGCCTTAGGCGTGAAGGGGTATGATGTTCGGGAGCATGGGGCTTTGGTGATTGATGTTGGTCGTTAGTCGGAGACTAACGACAACTGAGGATCGGAGACTAATGACCAACTGAGAGACTAACGACAACTGTAGGATGCACATAAACTAAAGACAGGATTGGGATGTTTTGATGAAATAGACCATTAAAATGCCCAGATCCTATGGCCTTTGCTACTACTCAGCATTTCACATATAAAGAACCCTTGGCGGGGCCGAATCCTCCATTTTTTGAGTTAAAGGCAATTGAGGTGGCTACCAGTTGTAGCACTAACACCAATCATCGCTCGGACCATTACACCATATTTTATATGGAGGAGGGCACTGGAGATTATTGGGTTGACTTCAACTCTTTTCAGATTAAGGGTGCAGGCATCTTCTTTCTATCTCCTGGACAAGTACTGACGGTTGAGGCGGAGTCGATGAAGAAAGGGTATGAGATAAACTTCGATAGAGAATTCTACTGCGTGGAAACGCACGGCAAGGAAATAGCTTGTAATGGCGTCTTATTTAACAACATGCATCGGGCCACCTTCATCCCCCTTGAAACAGATGATCTTACTACCTTCCAGCACTTAATTAGACAGATGGTCCAGGAATTAGAAAGTCCTGGTCAGGCACATCGAGATATGTTAGATGCTTATCTGCGCATGTTCCTCATTGAAGCATTACGTCGAAACGATAAAAAAGCTAGTCCCCGCAGTGATGAACGCGATGATCCCAACCGTCTGGTTGGAGATTTCATTGCCTTAGTGGATAAACACTTCCGGAAGGTTCATGCCATTGCGGATTATGCCGAAATGCTTCACGTTTCTCCGAAGTCGATCGCCAAGCGGCTCAATGCGACTGGCTATAAAACGCCAACTGAGATCATACGAGATCGCATTGTATTGGAGGCCAAGCGTGATCTACGCTTCACGCAGAAATCTGTTAAAGAGATTGCCTTTGACCTTGGCTTTGATGATCCAGCCTATTTTACTCGTTACTTCAAAAAGTCGGAGCAAGAATCTCCGCAAGCTTACCGCGCTGCCTACCTGGAAAATGGGCAGTAAACAGGCAAAACACCCCCATTCTACAGTCATTTTCACCTTCCAAACAGCATAAAATCAATGGTTGGGAACTTCTGTCCAAGTGTTGGGAACTTCTGTCCATTCTATTCGGACAGCCCCTCCCCTATCTTTGTAGTGTCAATAAGAAATGGTAACAGATGAAGACCAAAACTAAAAGATTAGCCAAGTACTTCATCACAAATCCTATAACATGAGAGAGATTAAAAATGTCAGCGAATTCCAAGCTATTGCAGCACAAAATAAACCTGTATTGCTAGACTTTTATGCCGATTGGTGTGGACCTTGTCGTGTACAATTACCCATCGTTGAGCAATTGGCTGACAAGTACAGTGATGAGTTCATCATCGCCAAAGTAAATGTAGATAATGTAGGTGAACTCGCACAAGAGTTTGGTGTGCGAAGTATTCCTAGCTTGTTCTTTCTACAAGGCAATGAGGTGAAGGAAAGATTAGTGGGTATCCAATCAGCTGCTACTTTAGAAAAGAAGATCGAAAGCTACACAGTTACTGCATAAGCAATAAGCATCATTAGCGCGGCTAATGATTTACTATAAGGCGTAGATTATCGTAACGTATGGCCGGCTATCACTACAATGTGGTAGCCGGTCTTTTTGTTGCCAGGTATTCATTCCTGGTGCTTTGGAAAGAAGGAAAATTGTCCACATAGCAGGAACTTTTGTCCATTTATTACCGGCGCAAAACTGAGCAACTTGCTACTATCATTAACCCATAAATCAAGATAGTTATGCTACTTCAAAAAATTCTTCAACAACTGAATCAAAACACTTCTCCCGTTACCGTACAAGCTTGCCCGAACTGTTGGGGTTTCTCTGAGTGGGAAGATAAAAATTGTGACACCCAATTTGACCTCGATAAGGGCCAGCAGTCTGAGGTCTGGAGTCGAAATGGATTTATTCGTAGATTTGTAAAAAGGGTAATAGGATGATCACCTTACAATATGCAGAACGCAATGCACAAGTCGAGGAAGTGGAAGATAGATTGAAGAGCCTTTCCTTGGCTTTCGAAAGCAGGACCGCCGCACAATCGGTTAACTTACAACTCATTGATGGAAGCAAACAGATTCAAGGTTTAACAGCTATCCAAGCCCACTTGGACGAGCTGAGCCAGGAGCTACATCAATGGTACTATTGCAACTGCTAAAACATATGTTGTTTATGTTGTGTGTAGTTTTGAAGCTACGCACAACATAAAAAGCCTCTCCTTCGGTTACCTTTTGCCTTCCTATACTATTAATAGTAGAAATCAATGGAAGGATGAAAAAACTTCTCCAAACTATCTACTACTACACTCGAACAGAAAGAATCGGTATTCTGGTTCTTTGCCTGTTATCGTTGGTGGTGCTGTATCTACCACGACTTTTCCCGCTGATCCGCCCTCCGCAGAATTATGATTTCACCGATTTTCAAGCGCAGATTGCAGCCCTACAGCCCACAGCTGAAGCTACTCCTACTCAAATAGAAAGATTCCCTTTTGACCCTAACACGATCGAGCTCGAAAAATGGCAGCAGCTAGGCGTAAGTCGAAAGGTGGCCCAAACCATCCTCAACTTCAGAAAGAAGGGAGGACGTTTTTATAAAAAACAAGATTTGCAAAAAATCTACGGGCTATCGCCAGCGACTTATGATAGCTTGGCGAACTATATTAAGATTCCAACTCCATCCTCCCCTCTTGCAGCTACCTTTCCTATAAAAGATAAATCCCCTACTCGATTTCCCTTTGATCCAAATACCGTATCGAAAGAAGAGCTACTGCAACTGGGGCTGTCCAAGAAAGTCGCTTCGACCTGGGTGAACTTCCGAAATAAAGGGGGCGTTTTCCAAAAGCTACATGATGTAAAAAAGATCTACGGCCTCAGCGAAAAACAGTACCAAGCGCTCAAGCCTTTGATCACGCTACCAGAACCTGCTGGCCGTGACACGGGGCAGGCCAATGCAAATATTCCGATAGAAGCTATCCCTATATCCTACGAGCGCCCAACTATTGCGATAGACATCAATCAAGCTGAGGCAACGGATTGGGAGCAACTGAGGGGGATAGGTCCAGCTTATGCTCGTCGGATAATGAACTTTCGAGAAAAGTTAGGCGGATTTATCTCAATAGATCAAGTGGCAGAGACCTATCAACTCCCCGAAAGCACTTTTCAAGCCATACGTCCCTTTTTAAGAAGTTCTCCGATTAAGCAGCCCATAAAGATTAACCATGCAGATGCTAAAACACTACAATCACACCCTTTCTTAAATTGGAAGGAAGCCAAGGCAATCGTCAACTACAGATTTCAGCATGGAAAGTTCAGTCAAGTAGATGACCTACACGCACTCCATGCTCTTTCTAAGGAGACAATCCTCAGAATCGGTCCGTACCTTAGCTTTGAATAACATCAGGAAATTATTTCCCCCAAGAAACGCCTAAGTTCATGTTTAAAATTAATCCTTTCACTACTATAAACGCCTCTCTTTGCCAGGCTTCAGCTAATTTTTGGGCCGTATCTTCCAGATATGCCCCAAAAATGGAGCTTCGCGTGGCTGTGAGATCCATTTCATATTACCAGAAAAACTAAATTTAAACATGAACTAATAAACATGGCCAGCCATAACGATCTAGGAAAAAAAGGTGAACAACTCGCCCGCAGCTATTTAGAGCACAAAGGATATCGCGTCTTGCTTAGCAACTGGCGGCACGGCCGGGCTGAGGTTGATCTCATTACCGAATTTGAGGATACACTCATTTTTGTGGAAGTAAAAACCAGAAGAAGTAGCCATTTCGGCCAACCCGATGAGTTTGTCGGTCTCAAAAAGGAGCAACAACTAGCGAAAGCAGCTTGTGCCTATATGGATCAGGTTCGCTATCACGGTGAAATTCGATTCGATATTATTGCCATTATTTTTCCACCAGAAGCAACACCAGAATTGAACCACATCAAAGATGCCTTCTTTCCCGGTGTAGGATGGGACTGAAGACTAGCGGCTAATATTGCAGGTTAGGCTCACTTTTCTTCTCAGGATCTCACATGGCCATTTACTAGCATTTTACTGATTAAGGTTAGGAATCAGCTTCATAATGAAAGCCTGCCAATGCATAGTCTTTTGGGGCATTCCTGCTAAACTGAACAGCACCAACCAATAAGAGCTTGTTTCCGTTAAACCATTACTATTTTTTCGTTTAGTTTTGACACAGGCAACTACATTTCATTCGAATACAAAGCACTCATTATGTTCAAATATCATTTCTTGGTACTAATCCTTTGCTGTCTAGGAAGCACATTCACGCCTGCTTTGGCACAGGATACCGATCTCCTCACTACCGTTATTTTTGTGCGACATGCAGAGAAGGCAGATGACGGAACCCGGAATCCGCCCTTGAATATCTATGGCCAAGAGCGAGCTGCACGTCTGGCACAACTTTTCCATCTTTCCGGATTAGCGGGTATCTATTCTACCCCTTTCCATAGAACACAGCAAACGGTAGACCCCTTAGCCAAAGCCCTAGGACTAGAGGTAATGGAATACCCGCCGCTCAAACTAGAAGCCCTTGATCAGTTGGTAAAAGATCAAAAAGGGAAGACCATTCTAATTGTGGGACATTCTAATACAGTACCCGCCATGGTCAACCATTTGCTGGGCGAAGAAAAACTGGAACAGTTAAGTGAAAATGAATATGACAAGATATTCATGGTGCAAATCACTGATAATCAAACTCAACTGCTGCAATTGAGCTTCTAGTCACCTTTTTGACACCTCCGAAGTCTTTGAGACTTCGCAGGTGTCAAAGGTCCGCTCCCTTCTTTTTGGCATGCTTTATGCAATTTCCTTATACGTCTATCCCATTCTCCCATTACCCGTGTGATTTTTGTCTGCTCCACAACCCTCGTTCCTTAAAAAATCGTTAAAGGTAGGCCAAAAGCGGAATTATTTTGCTTTTCAGAACATATATAGAATAGAGGTGTTTATTAGTCGATAATTGTGGCGATGAATCGCAAAAACAAACAATTTATTGACCAATAGAAAACCATAACCTTAAGCCTATCGAAGCAGAGACATACTTTTTTTAACCTAAATTTTGCCCCATGAAAAAGCATTTTTCAAACAGACTCGAAGCCATCGATTGGATCGCTGAAAAAGCAGAAAATGAAAGCCAATTTGAAGTGATGCGCGAGCAATTGAACTTCAACTACATCTATACTGGTCAATATTTCGTAGAGCTTGGCAAAGAAGAAGGCGAGGTAGCTTGGTTAGAAGAAACTGCTTTTTGATCGGCTCGAAACACTCCCATTTAATTAAATAGTATTGGTGATTACTCACCTTCTCCCCCCTCCTGTCTGCTAGTCTTTTGTCCTAATTCTCGCTTACTTCTACCGTTTCCTTTAGTTAGCTGTCTTTTCTTTATTACTTTTGTACCAGCAAGAAATCTATCAAAGCTATAACGACTTTAGTCTCTAAGTAATCCCTACTGCTGAAGCTCTTAGCACTTAAACTCAGCCATGCTAACCTATATAAACAGTTTTGTCAGTCTAGCCATTAAATAGCTTCTTCAGCAGAATATCTATGTTCAAGCCACTATTAATAGAAATACTTTTAGTTGAAAATACCTGTAACGCAGGTCTCTTACTGCGGTAAATACTTCTAGTGCAATAGATAGATTTCTCCATACACACTTTATAAATCTAAATTAGTTATGAACTTAAGTCGATTACTCACTGTAATCGTGGGTTTGCTCTTTGTGAGTACACTTCACGCTCAAGTCACCACAGCGACGCTTACCGGCGTAGTTTTGGATGACAGTGGTACCCCCCTAATCGGTGCCAACGTGGTGGCGATCCATGAACCTTCTGGTACACAGTATGGAACAACCACGAGGGAAGGGGGTCGTTATACCATTCCTAACCTTCGTGTTGGTGGTCCATACACTATCCAATCCAGCTACATTGGTTTTGACGGACAAAAGGAAGAGAATATCTTCTTGAGCTTGGCTCAGAAATTAAAGCTAGACTTCGGCATGCAGTCTGGAGCAGTCGAATTATCGGGCGTAGAGATCATTGCTAAGTCCGATCCTATACTCAACAGTGAAAGAACTGGTGCAGAGACTAATATTGGTTCTCAGCAAATTACTCGTCTTCCTACCATTTCTCGATCCGCGTCTGATTATACGCGTCTGACTCCATCCGCTAGTGGGAACTCTTTCGGCGGTAGAAATGATCAGTTTAACAACTTCAGTTTGGACGGATCAATTTTCAACAATCCATTCGGTTTGGATGCGGCCACACCGGGTGGCCAAACCAGTGCACAGCCCATTTCCCTGGATGCAATCGATCAGATTCAAGTTTCCTTGGCTCCCTACGATGTGACCCAAGCCGGTTTTACAGGTGCTGCGGTGAATGCGGTAACCAAGTCAGGTACCAATGAATTCACGGGTACGGTCTTTGGCTTCTACCGCAACCAAGGATTGACAGGTTCCCGGGTAAGCGGCAATAAGATCTTTGTTCCAGATTTGACCCAGTTCCAAACTGGATTCAGTTTGGGTGGCCCGATCATCAAGGACAAACTCTTCTTCTTCGTTAACGCAGAAATTGAAAGAAGAGAAGACCTTGGATCTAACTTTATTGCTGCCGCAGCAGGACGTAGTGGTGAACAAGTTTCACGGGTAGAAGTGGCGGATTTGGAAGCAGTATCTAATGCGCTTCGCAATAGATTCGGGTACGAAACAGGTGCCTATGAAGGCTACATTCACGATACCGATAACCAAAAGGGCATCTTCAAGTTGGACTGGAACGTAAACAAAAATCATACAGTGACAGCTACTTACAACTTCCTGGACGCCTTGAAGCACAATAATGCGCACCCCTCGGCACTAGGTCGCCGGGGACCAGATGCTACCACACTGCAATTCCGAAACTCCGGCTACCAAATCAACAACAAGTTACAATCTGGTATCATTGAAGTGAAATCTATCTTTGGCAACCAAGCTTCTAACAAGTTCCAGGCTGGTTTCACCTCATTCCGCGACTCCCGAGATCCATTCTCCGAGCCCATTCCTGTAATCAATATCAACCGAGATGGTATTCGCTATATCGTAGCAGGTCATGAGCCTTTCTCCATCCATAATCGATTAGATCAGGATGTATTTCAAGTCACAAATAATTTCAACATCTACGCTGGTAGCCATACGATCACAATTGGTTCTAGCCTGGAACGCTTCAACTTCAATAATTCATTCAACCTCGGGGTGTATGATCCTTTCACCTACGGCGGTGGTTCTTTTGGACCTGGTTTCCCAAGCGTACAAGCTTTTGTAGATAGTGTTTCAACGGGTGCCTTTGACGATGAGTTTGCCTTCGCTGAAAATGTATTCAAAACCAATGGAGGAGATGATGGAGTTGAAGGAGAAGGTTGGGCGTTAGCTGAGACCAATCTGGGTCAATGGGCTTTCTACTTGCAAGATGAATGGGCAGTTTCTGATAACTTCAATCTAACTTACGGCTTGCGTTTTGACGTGCCATTATACTTTGATACAGAAACTAAGATCCAAGAAGTTATTGACCGCAACTGCTGCCACGTTCCTGGCTTAACGTGGAGTGATGAGGATGGTAACAATATTATTTTCGATCATACCCAACTACCCGATCAGAAGGTATTGATTTCGCCTCGAGTAGGTTTTAATTGGGATGTGAAAGGAGATAACTCACAGCGACTACGTGGCGGATCAGGTCTATTCACTGGTCGTTTTCCATTTGTATGGATCGGCAACCATGTGGCCAATCCCAACATCTTCTTCTATAATGTTACTCGTCCTGACTTCCAGTTTCCACAGGTATGGAGAACGAATTTAGGATACGATCAAAGCTTCAAAGGTGGTTGGACCCTTTCCGCGGACTTCATCTACACTGAGGATGTGAATGCTATGATGGTACGTAACTACGGTTTACGTCCGCCGACAGCTAGACTACAAGGTGTGGACTCCCGTCTAATCTACGGGCCAAATGACAGAGTGGAAAATGGCAACAATGCCTATGTATTCACCAATACGAACGTCGGCCGGTCCACCAATATCAGTTTGCAATTGCAGCGCCAGTGGTCGAATGGGCTCTTCACTAGCATTGGCTATAACTTCCTGGACGCACAGGACGCCAGTTCTATTGAGGCGGAGATTTCTAGTGATGCTTATGACAGAAACCCAGCGATTGGTCATGTGAATGAGGCCGTGTTGGCTCCTTCTCTATACGGAAATCGTCATAGAGTAATCGGTTCTGCTCACAAACAGTGGGTATATGGACCTTGGGCTACAACTTTTGGTTTAGTATTTGAATATGCACAAGGCAACCGTTTCTCCTACACTTATTCCGGAGATATAAACGGAGATGGATCTGGTCTTAATGACTTGTTGTATATCCCAACTTCTGGAGAAATTGGACAAATGCAGTTCTCTGGGGATGCTGCTCAGCAGACCGCTCAAAGAACTGCATTCGAAGCTTTCATTCAGCAGGATGATTATTTGAGTGACAACCGAGGTTCTTACGTCGAGAAGTATGGTATCCTTAGCCCATGGTTCTCCACTTGGGATCTCCGGATATTACAAGATTACAGCTTTGCCTCCGGCGATAAAACACAGACCATCCAATTGAGTATTGACATTTTGAACTTTGGAAACCTGATCAGCAGTAACTGGGGTGTTCGTCAGTTCGTTACCAACACACAGCCAGTAGGGGTAAGTGTGGCCGATGGCGTTCCTACTTACAGCTTCGACACGAGTTTACAAAACACATTTGTGGATGATTTCAGCTTGCTATCTCGTTGGCAGTTGCAATTTGGTCTACGATACATCTTCTAGTTTCGTCGAACTAAACTGAACTTTTTCAAAGGCGTAGAGTTGATAATTTATAGAAGCTCTGCGCCTTTTTTTGGGCAATCTATTGTTGGTGAGAAAAAAATCATGCTATGCGTTCATTCCTGGTCATTTTCTTCCTCATATTTTCTTATTCTACAAGTATGGCCCAATCCCTTAAACAGCACCAATGGAAAGATCGCATCATACTCATCTTTGCAGAAAGTACAGCGCATCCTCTTTATCAAGAGCAGCAAAAGCTGCTGCAATCAAACGAGATAGAACTTAAAGATCGGGATCTTGTAGTTTACCGGTTATTCAAGCAGAAGGCCATTGAACCGGGAGGAGAGGTAATGACACGCAAGTGGGCGGATCAAGTTACCAAGAAATATAATCGAGCTAAAAAACCATTCTTTTTCGTCTTGCTCGGGAAAGATGGAGGCATGAAGTTGCTTAGTGATGAGGTAGTGGCCATGCAACAACTCTTTGGATTAATCGACAGCATGCCCATGAGAAGAGCAGAAATGAAGGAGAAAGGGAATAAATGAAAAGGAAAAAGGAAACCTTAACAGCTTCCTTTCCCCCTTTCGCACTAAACTTTAGCCACTATTAGTTCTTATGCTCGTTTGGATTTTTTCTTAAGCTTGGCAATTTTTGCCGTCTTCTTACCCTTAGGCTTTTTAGCAACTTTCGCCTTGGCCTTCGCTTTGCTCTTCTTGGCTGCTGCTTTAGCCTCTTGCTTTTTGGCTTTCTTTAATTCACTTTTCAAGCCTGATACCTTACTCTGCATCTTCTTGATGCTCTTTTTCAACTTCGAAACTCTGCTCATAGCACGGAGAGATTAATGTTTAGTTAATAATAAGTTTACACAAACTTAACACACCCTAAATAAAAAAACCGGATTTCAATGTTAAGTTTTCACTTTTGGGGTAAAACTTAACATTGGAATCCGGGGCAATTTATCGACCCAAGACACAACAACCCCGCAAACCGCTAATTATCAACCAGTTGCTAACTCCTCTAATTAGCACTCTAGGCATGAAGTATAGTATTTAGACTCCATGCCATAGATCATTACCCAGTTTTTTCAAAAATGTCAAAGCGAGCTAGCGCAGACTATTCCAAGGCGGCTGGTCATACACCTCCACTAATTCATATCCTTCCTCTCCTATCGATGGACTTAAGATGGCCAAGACCTTGGCGTCGGTGGTACCGACATTAAAGGAGGCGTGAACACCATCGGCGGGGATGAAGACACTGTCGCCTGGCTGGAGCATACGCTTCTCCTCTCCTACCCATTGTTCAATCTCTCCTTCGATAACATAAATCACTTCTTCTTGTTGGGGGTGCTTGTGGAAGTTGTGGCCATTCCCTGGAGTAATGTTAACCTCAATAACCACTAGTTTATCAGCCTTTGTTTTTTGTGGGCCGCTTAGGCGAAAAAGGGTTCCCCAGTCTAGGACCTCTTCTTGGCGTTCTTTGTCTGTGATGAACATGTTTGTACTGCTTTATAAATGGAAGTTGTTTAAAAATGTCTCACTGGCCGTGATGTAGCTCTTTTTGGCTCACTATTCGGTTTCCTGCCGGCCGAGCAGGCGGGTTTATCGCCACGTAGCGCTGCTATGTAGCCTGCCTGGCTGTCGCCAACAGACAGGCTCAAAAAAAGCCTCAATTGAGTCAAAAATCTTCTCCATTTCGACTCAGCGGACATTCTTAAACAACTTCATGGAATGAGAAGATTCTATTGTTGAATTCTCCTTTTAGTCGTCCGTAGCGGAAGACACTGGTACCTGACTCTCCGTCCTCAAATAAGCTACTAGATCTAGAACATCCTGATCAGAAAGGGTCTGCAACAATCCCTCTGGCATTAGTGAAACATTACTCACTTCTCGCGATTGGATATTACTAAGGTTGATCTTTACGGGATCTTGCCCGACCACTCGTAAGATTAGTTGCCGATCATTCTCAGCAATGACATTCCCCATGTAAGTGCGTCCATCCCGAGTAGTTAAAACCACCATTTTATAGTCATCCTGAATTTCTTCATTGGGGTAAATCATATTACTCAAGAGGTAAGCCAGATTGGAGCGATTGGAACCCGTTAAATCTGGTCCGATTTCTCCCCCTTCCTCATACATTTTATGACAAGCCCCACAGGTGGTATTGAAAAGTAAACGGCCATGGCTAGGGTCGGCTGCTGCAATCGATTCATTGGTCAATAAGGTCTGATAGCGCTGATAACTAGCCTCCTTATTGCCCTCTACTTGATCAATCGGGCCCCATACCTCCACAAAACCATTGCCTACCACGCGCCGCAGTTGACGAGCGGCATATGCAGGAATATCGCTGTTGGCAATCGTTTCGCGCTTTAGCGCCTCCGTCAGTAATTGGCCGTAGAGACTTCGAGCAGACAAGGATTGGATAGCTAATTGCTGATCAGCCGTATTGAAATCAGGGTATCTTTCAAGCAAGAGTTTTCCTAATTCCGCTTCTTCAAAATGGGCTATCGCCTTAATAGTCTCTGCTCGTAGGGCTGGATCCTCGAGTAAATTCGGAAGGATAGCTCGTAGAGGGTCCCACTGTTCTTCCGCTAGCGCCTGCAGGGCTTCCAGGTGCTGTGCGGTAGCTGCTGACTTATCTTGCAAGCGAGCCATATACTGCTGCGCGGCTTCCGCATTGCCAAAGCGCTGGGCAATGGCCAGGGCGTGAGGAGCTAAGCGTTTGTTTCTCTTGAGTTTTTTGTACACTTTTTCCCAATTGTCTGGTGGAGTGAGTGAGGATTGACCTTCCAGCGCAGCTCGCAGGCCAGTCAAAAGGTGCTCCTGTGCGGGGCTTTTTTGCGACAGATGAGCAATTACTTGATCCATGGCCCCAGCATCGACTACCCGGCGAGCAATACATTCAGCCACGAAAGGGATTTTACTTTGTTGGGCGAGTTGGAGGGCGCGCTGTGGGTTCTCTGCTACCAATGCCTCAATACCATACCAGATCATTTTTGGAATATTATGATCTGCTGCGTCCACGGTCTGCTGCGTCAGTGCTTCGGCGATGGACCAGCGATCGTCAAACTCCATGCGTTGCAAAGCAGCGGCCAAGTATAGCCTGACAACAGGAGATGGATCTTCCTTGGCCATCTTTTCAAAGAAAACAAAGGCCTCCAAGGGAGGGGAATTGTCTTCACAAAGCATTTGGATACTCCAGGCCCTGATATACTCATCTCTATCTTGTGTCATTCCCCAAATCTGCCACTCCTCGAGCGCTTGCATCAGGTGCAAGGCCCACAGGGCTTTGAGTCGATGATCTTGATTTGTGCTGTCCAAGAGGATGGATCTTGCCTTTTTAACAGCCTTGGTATCTATAGCTTGTTTTGCAGCACGCCCTTGTAAAATCACGCGCGCTCGTCGAGCATGCCAGTCACTAGGGCTAGTTTGCAGCTCCACCAGGGCTACATCCGATAAGGCTCCTAAATCACCATATCTACCTTCCCAGTCCTCAGCCTGGGATTCCTCGGGGCTAAGTCGAAAGATTCTTCCCGTCTCTTTGTTGACCACCTCTTTACCACAGATGTCTGCATCATGCCAATCCAATACATATAGCGCCCCCTCAGGTCCAATTTCAAGACTAAAACCGATCCACTGCGCATTATTGGCCTGTAGGATTGCTTCTCCATCAGAAGCAATGAAACCAGAGCCCTTTGGCACCAAAATATCAGATAAAATAGCATGTTCATGGATATTGGCCATGTATATTAATCCTTCTTGATCATCAGGAAAGGCATCCGACTGATAAACCCTAGCCCCACCATGCGCCGAACGATGACGGTGATCGACTATGGTACGAATATCGCTATAGACGTAAGGGTTAAAATGCTTCCCTCCTTGTCGATGGTAGATGCCTCCAGGAATAACATGGAAGAGATGGGGTATTACACAAGCAGTAATGAAAAGTTGCCCTTTCGCATCATAATCAATTCCCCAGGGGTTGCTGAAGCCATGTGCTACCACTTCAAAGCGGTCCTTTACAGGATGATAACGCCATACACCCCCATTGATATCCACGCCCTCGGCTTGTAGTAAATCTTCTGGGAAGGGATCCTTGTGTTTATACAGTTTACCCTTCCCCTCGGGTTTTCGAATCTTTGAAGAGGTGGCGAAACCTTCTAAACCATAAAGCCATCCATCAGGACCCCAATGCAAACTATTAATCGTTTCATGTCGATCTCGGATCCCCCATCCAGTTAACCGCACTTCAATATCTTCCATATCCGCTCGATCATCACCATCCTTATCCGGTACGAAGAGTAAATTCGGAGGGGCGCCCAGGAATAGTCCATCAAAGCCCACCGCTATACCTGCTGGGAAAGGAATCCCTTCTAGAAATACTTTGCGGCTATCCGCCTTCCCATCTCGATCTGTGTCTTCCAAAATTACAATTCTGCTATCTCCAGAATTTGAAAATCCATGCCCCCTCGACTCATAATCTCGGTTCTCGGCCACCCATAAGCGGCCCTTATCATCCCAGCAAAAGGCCATGGGCTGAGTGATCATCGGTTCAGCGGCCCAGGCATCTACTTGATAGCCGGATTTGACACTCATAGCAGCTACAGCCTCTTCCGGTTCCAAGAATCGAGCATCATGACCTTCTTCTTGCGCTAAGCCCCAAAGCGAGGCGGTAGCGTAGGTAGCTTCTTTACCACTATAATTACTCCAATGACTAGTTAACTCTAGATTGTTCAACTTGCCAGTATAGACCTGTAATTGATGCCGAATCACCTCTATGGTACCCTTAGGAATCGTCCAGTCGCCCAAACGGGCCCGTACCGGTCCCACTCCCAGCTGGCCGTCAACGCGCCAGGGCAAGGGGAAGTCTTTATTATCCGGATGATCAAAAATGGCAATATGGGCCAGATCCTCTCTCCCTGCTACTTGCATGCCAACATCCACCCACATGGCTCGCTGCCCTTCTGCTTTCTCATTACGTTGTCTCGCGGCATTGATTACCTCTCCATTGATCCCTTCCTTCCAAGGCATCCTTAGAAATAGACCACCATAGTCATATTCCCCAATGGTTACATCTACAAGACCTTCTCCTCTCCATTCCAGGTTCAGGATATAACGCTGCTCAATCTCTTCCATAGTCCATATCTGCGTTTCCGCTAGAATGGGATCGCCTTCCTCATTCAGGAGATGATACTGAGTCTGCCATTTCACTTTGGTTCCTGCACTATCGATGACAGAAAGTCCAGTTCGCCTCCAATAAGTCTCCTCCGGATGATGGAAATAATCCCTGCCGTTCACGCGGGTAAATCCCCAATACAAGCCCGTTTGATGCTTATGATGGCCAGGGCTATATTCTGTCAATTCCCCTTTGCCATCTGGAGCCATGATTGGGTGTAGGTAGGGCCGAAAGTTGGGGCGAGCATGTTGTGTGACAAGGGCTGTCTTCTCTCCTTTCCGAAAGATAGATATGGTGTGATCCGCTGGATTTTGAACAGCAATCAAGGGTGTAGCCATGACAACTTCCAGTTCCGCTGCTGGTTTATCAGCTCTTTGACAGGAGGAAAAAATCAGGAGTAGGACAGTGAAGTAGAGACAGGCCACAGATTGTTGTCGGCTTAGCATTTCGTCTAGTTTTGATGGCTCTTAGATAAAGCTTGCATTCAATGACGCCCAAACATGAAATTCAAGACCTTACTAACTGTATTCACCAGTAGTGCCTAATCATTTCCTAATAAGATTGTCCCCAAGATTTACCTAAGAAGGATTTTGATGAAGGATATCTAGGTTTATGAATATAGGGAAAAGTCTAGAGAATACTTCGGCTTCCTCTAAAACTAAGCATACCATTGATGGGTAGAGGTGTAGCTTTGGGTAGATCAGCTTTCAACTCCTTTCCGTTTAAGTAGTAGCTGTGTTTCAATCACGTCCTCAAGAAAAGGTCTGCATTTACGGTAATTGAGATGGTGTAAAATGAAGAAGGATATGTCGTGGATTAACAAGTAAACGCCTTGTAGCAAAATGGCATATCCAAAGCCTAACCATAAGCCCGGAAACTCTTCTGCAATCCAGGTGGACATAAATAGTCCGACCATACAATAGCTAATGTCAAGGCCAATGTTTAAGGCCAACATCTTCTCCACGTGCTGTTGGATTTGAAAGCGCCTATAAACGTTTCCCTTCCTAAACCGTCGATGATAGATATGATCGTATAATTTGAAGACAATCCAGAGATTGATAAGGGCCCAGCTGATGTTCATGGTAGCAAAATACCAGAGCCAACCACTACTCCAGAGGAGCATCGGCACACCAATGATCAAATGAAGGAAGCACCACCAAGCCAATACCGCCAAATGCTTATTGAGTATCATCAGAAAACGTGCATCAAAATCTCGAACTTCATCGACTATTTCTTCGATGGGCAAATCAACAATCAGTTTTTCCCAAAAGAACCGAAACGGCACGATTTTCATGGTCAATTTTTCCTACAAACTGCAAAAGTCATCTCTTTTTGGCAATGATTTTCCTCAGTTGCCAATGGTTCCAACATCCTTGCAAAACCATGACACTTAAAGCCTTGACCTCGAGCATTTTTCTTTGTAAATTATAACAAAATGAAGTCAGCTATAGCCCTGATATTCAAACAATAAAGTAGTCTTCTGGAGCAAGGTTTTCATCACTAAAACTCCATCATATGCGCCTCTTTCAACTTCTAATTTACATGCTAGCCCTAACGATCGGGGGCTGCCTCGCTTTTCAACATAATATTCAATTTCCACATCGATCTCCGAAGCAATTAAAGTACATCGAAAAGACAGCTGAATCCTCCCCTGGGCCAGCTGCGGCACTGACAGCTGCGGCAAGTAGCCACCCAACGCTCAACAACCAAGGTAAAGCCCTCTTTAAGACCAATTGTGCTTCTTGTCATAACAAGAATATGAAGGATGATCTAGTAGGGCCAGCTCTTAGTGGAGTAACCGAACGATGGAATGACTTTCCAAAGGAAGATCTCTACGAGTGGATAAGAAATGCTCAGAGATTAGTAGAAGCAGAGCATCCGAGGGCATTGGCTATTTGGAAGGAATGGAATAAAGCTGTCATGACTCCCTTTCCAAACCTAACAGATGAGGACATTGAAGCTATCCTATTCTATATTAAAGAAACGTCTAGCTAGCATAACCCGTCTTGGACGCCCTTCTTTTATGCAGGCTCGAGACAGGTATTAGCGAAATTCAGCTTTTTCAACTTAAACTCCCTTGTATGCGCCTCTATTTCGTAAGAATATTTCCTATGCTTTTTGCCATAGGTATTATTTATCATCTGCAGTTAATTGACCGTATAGAGGAAGTTCCCTACACGGAAATTCATTGGCGAAAAGATTTACAAAAGCAGGACTCCCTCCGACTACAAGGGAAAGCGCTTTTTCGGCAATACTGCTCGGCTTGTCATCCCTACAAGATCAAGCATCGAATGCCCGCTTCCGACCTGAAAGGGGTACAAAAACGATGGAGTATCTATCCAGCAAATGATCTAGTACAATTTATCCGGACTCCAGACAGTCTTTTACAAAATCAGCACCCTAGAGCGGTGGAACTACTGGAGGGTACTTACTCAAAACCTGGCTTCCCTGAATTAGATAATCAACAAATCGAAAGCATCCTGTATTTTCTCGATCAGGAGGTAGATCCATAGCAGAAGAAAGATGGCCGGGGAGGTCTATCACCGCTTACGAAAAAGCTCGTTTTTAGTATATTTAGGATCAGCTAATCCTTGCGCTCTATGTATTTACCAATAAGCTTCTCCAAAATGCTCAATGAAGTTGGGATAAAAAGGCTACTGACCCTCTTGGTGTTTTACAGTTCCGTGCAGTTTTCCTCTATTTATGCTCAATCGTATATTGACATAACAGGACAAGTCATGGATCAAGTAGAGGGCAACCCTTTAGCATTTGCCCACGTCACCGTACTAAATGGCAGCTTGGGTACCACCACTAACATGGATGGTTTCTTTCGCCTAAGAATTCCCGAAGGCTATGAAGCGGATTCTTTAAAAGTGAGCTACCTAAGTTATCAGTCCAAACACTTATCCGTACGTGATCTCAGCAGAGGAGACAACCTTATTGCCCTGAGCAGAGAAGGTATAGATCTGCAAGAAATTGTGGTAAGGCCCGATAACATAGACGCTATTGAGTTGGTGGAAGCCATGCGGCAACAAGTGAGAAAAAATTATCCACAAAAGCCTACCAACATAAGTGGTTTTTTTAGAGAGACTATCCACCTCAACACCTCCAGTCAACAAGAGATTCTATACGCAGAAGGCGTACTGGAGTTTTACAAAACCGCTTACCGAGGTAACCCAGACAGGCGCGATGCCGTACGGGTAGTCAAGGGCTATCGAAAGCCCCTTTTCTATGGCTACCAATATAGAGAAGATACGCTTTCACTTCCTGCCATCTCTCAAGGTTCACATCTTGGTATTATGGGAGACATCGCTAAAGCTCCACCAGATTTTATAGGGCCTCGTTTCAAAAAGCGATACCAATATCAACACTTAGGCTATACCAATATTGACACCTTCACTTTACATATTATCAGCTTTAAACCACTACCCGGAAAGAACAATGGTCAACTGGAAGGAAAGCTTTACATAGACACCAAGAGTTTAGCCCTGGTCAAAGCGGCTTTCGTAGTAACCCAGCCTGGTTTAGACAACTACAATGAATATCATACTCAAGAAAAAGAACTTCCCATCCGTCTGATCAGTAGGAAACTAGAAGTCAATTATAGTAATCACAATGGCCGGTGGTATCTACAATCAGGCCATGTGCGCAACCGATATACGGATGTTAGGACAAACCTGCCTTTCATGAATAAAATGGATGTCATCATTACGGAGATAAAACCAGGTAGGGGCAAACCATTACCTCCGCAGGAAACCGTCCACAGAGAAAGTGTCTTCGCTATTCAAGCCGGGAAACTTTCTGCTGATTACTGGGAAGGCTTCAATGTAATAGCCAGTACTCCTCTGAAACCCATTTCTCCTCAACCCGTACCTGCACCATCTCCCAAAAAGGAGCTCATCACTTTGGAAGGAACAGATTGGATTAATTCTCTCGAGGTGGCAAAAACACTAGCCAAAAGGGAAAATAAGCTAATTCTAATTGACTTCTGGGCAGGCTGGTGTGGCCCCTGTATTAGAATGGATAGAGAGGTTTGGAGTAAGCCCGACATACAGGCATTAAAAATGAATTATATCCCCGTCAAAATTGATGTAGATATAGATCAGCCTACTGCTAGAGCACTGAATGTCAAACTGCTACCTACAGTCATGATCATTGACCCTTGGGATGACATTTACTTACTAGAGGAAGGCTATAAGAACAAAGAGCAATTAAAGACTTTACTCAAGGTATTTCCCAGCGACGTGGAGCGCCTCTACCTCGCTGTTGAGGAATATCAGGCAGAAGAGCACCCGAAGTACCTGAGTGAAGTAGTTCGAAACCTAAATCTTTACGCCACCACGCATACAGGGAATGCCAAAATTGCCTTTGTTAAAAAGGCAATTCAGCATTTGAAAAAGCTCCGTAAAGCAGATTCCCGTGCTAAGGAGTCAGAATGGCTATCTGAAGTTGACTGGCTCGACATCTGGCTCGCCTCCTTACGAGGACAAAAGTCTAAAGCCCTACACTTGCTGGAAGAAGCGATAGAAGGGGAGATTCCGCCAGATCATCAGCCATTGGCCTATTTTCTGGCCGTCCAGATTTATCGGGGAGCAGGGAAAAAAGAAGAGGCAAGTGCTTATCTGCAGCAACTAAGGCAGTCGAGCAACCCTCAACCCTATCTTGCCATATTGACAAATTGAGCAAACGCAACAAACACTAGGTTGCATTCATTTGATCAAATCTCTAAAATAGAATTGTTATGTTACCTTATTGCTCGTTCATTGCCAGCATTTTATTCCTGGGGATCTCCTTGCATCACCCGCCCCCAAAATCCCTGAAGACTACTACCACTTTAGTTTCCCAAAACCTACAAGACACCCTATTCGCTCAAGGGCAGGCTCTATACAAAACAAATTGCGTAGCCTGTCACACTTCTTCCCCCAAAGGAGGTGCCGGCCCTGCTCCAAATTTAGTCGGCGTACAAATGCGTTGGAAGGATTATCCTAAAGAAGATCTATTCAATTTCATCCGCAATTCCCAAAGGATGATCAAGGAAGGGCACCCTAAGGCGGTGAAAGTGAGTAAACAATGGGATGGTGTGATGACGGCCTATCCAAGTCTATCTGATGAGGAGATTCAAAGCATGCTGTATTTCGTTGATAAGGAGGCCTATCAAAAGGAATAAACTGCTATAAATCATCTTTCCCGGATTCGATTTTTAGCGTCAAAAAAGAAATGTTATTTTGGAAAGAAAAACATGTTCTTGCTTTCCTCCCACTGGCTATTGGAATTAGGTGGTAAACTCCACCCACTCTTGGTTCACTTCCCCATCGGACTATTGGTTGGGGCATGGTTATTGGAAAGCTGGAAGCATTGGAGGCAGGGATCTCAGGATTATCGCCAGATGGTTTACCTGGGAGCCTTTTTTGCAGTTTGTTCTGTGATTGGGGGAGCCCTGCTAAAGGCTTCGGGGGACTATGCAGGAGAAACGATCCGTTGGCATGAGATCAGTGGATACCTTACGGCGGGCCTGGCTATACTTACAGCCCTTTATTACAAATATCGATCTGATCAATTTCCAGGCAGAGCTTATCTCTTACTCAGCATCAGTTGTATAAGTCTAACCTTTGCTGGCCACTGGGGAGCAAGTCTTACGCATGGGGCTGATTACCTATCTTCTATCTGGACTTCTACCGACCAACAAGATCAAGTGAACCTTGCCCATTGGCAATCCCTCTCTTCGGCAGACTCCTTTCCAGAAGATCAATTGAATCGCTTAAACGTAGAGGTACGAGCCCTTTTTGCCCATCGTTGTTATCAATGCCACAGTGAAGCAAAGCGAAAAGGAGGCTTGGCACTAGATCACAAAGAAGGCGTCTTTGCGGGAGGAGATGGTGGTGCCATATTAGTAGCTGGAGCGCCAGAAGAAAGTGAGATTATCCGACGATTAAAGCTTCCACGGTCTGACGAGGAAGCGATGCCTACCAAGGGGAAATTATTGAGTGAAGGAGAAATTGATCTCATAGCCCTTTGGATTGAACAAGGCGCACCCTGGGCAGATACGACCTTAAAAGTATTCCGTGAAGCCCCTCTCGCCCTCAAACGTCCAGCACTTCCCAATACACCAGCTGAGATCAAGCATCCCATTGATAAGTTTGTACACGTCTATTTCCAGGAACAAGGAATCGAATGGCCGAACTTAATTGATGATCGACAGTTTATTCGCAGAGCGTTCCTTGATATTACTGGGCTCCTACCAAAACCAGCAGCAATAAAGCAGTTTGAAGAGAACCCCTCCACCAACAAGCGGCAAGAACTGATTAAACACCTACTATCAGATAAAGAGAATTACACCCTACACTGGCTCAGTTTTTGGAATGATCTGCTACGTAATGATTATTCAGGTACGGGCTTCATTACAGGTGGACGAAAGCAGGTTACGGACTGGCTCTATCGTACCCTTATCGAAGATAAACCTTACAATCAGATGGCGAAGGAACTCATTAATCCTTCTAAAGAATCAGCCGGTTTCATCAAAGGGATTCAATGGAGAGGAGTGGTGAATGCAAGTCAACGAACCGAGCTACAAGCTGCACAAAATATATCCCAATCCCTCCTTGGCATCAATCTTAAGTGTGCCTCCTGCCATAATAGTTTCATCAATAATCTGACCCTGGAACAAGCCTACAGCTTTGCCAATATATTCGCGGAAGAACCTTTAGAGATCCATCGTTGTGATAAACCTATCGGTAAATTTACGGCTCCAGGTTTTCTGTACCCAAGCTTAGGAGAAGTAGTGGGCGATAGTTTGAAGGAGCGTTTAGCTTCGCTAGCCGAGGTAGTTGTTCAGCCCGCCAATGGTCGCTTATACCGGAACATTGTTAATCGATTCTGGCAGCAACTGTTTGGTCGGGGTATCATCACGCCGGTTGATGAATTGGATAACCTCCCCTGGAGTCAAGATCTATTGGACTGGATGGCAGCAGAATTTATCCAAAACGACTACAGTCTTGCTCAACTTTTGGCAGATATAATGAGTTCGCAGACCTATCAATTACCGGCTGTTAACTACTCCTCCCCAGCCTTTGTTGCTTCCGAAGAATTCGTTTTCAGGGGCCCCTTAATCAAGCGCCTAAGTGCTGAGCAATTCGTAGATGCTTTTGCGCAGGTGGTGCAACCGTTTTATCACAGTCGCTCTTATGATCCAGATAGTCTTGAAATGGACTGCGAGTGGATTTGGCACGAAGAGATTGAAGTAGAGCGCAGAGTATTACCTAAGCCGGGTATCCGCCGTTTTCGAAAGTCTTTTTCTTTACCAATCGGTCAGCAGATCAGCAAAGCACAATTACTCATGACTGCCGACGATGCCTACAGCTTATTCATCAATGGACAGAAGCTATTGGAAGGAGAGGATTGGCAACAGGTACAACAGTTGGACCTACCCATAGATATTTTACGAAAGAATAATCAAATTGCAATCGAAGGGACCAATGAAGGGATCATTGCCAATCCAGCAGGTCTATTATTTTCCTTGCGCATGGAACTGGAATCCGGCGATACGCTATTTGTCCATTCCGACCGCAGTTGGAAAACGACCAAGGACACCTCCGATCTAGACTGGACCGCCTTAACGTATGATGATTCTGATTGGGGAGGCGCATGGAGAGCAGGTCGCTTCGAAAAAAGTTTTTGGGGTGTACTTCCCTCCTTTAATTTCGAATCTACGGATACCGCTCTTTTTGTAAGGGCAGCTCTAGTAAAGCAGGATGATTTCATGAAGACTTTAGGGCGGCCTGTACGGGAAAACGTTACCTCCCAAAGAAGTACCACCTCCACCCTACTCCAATCGCTTTTACTAACCAATAGTGCACTCTTTCATGACAAAATAAAGGAAGCCGCACAAGCCTGGCTTGCAGCTGGTCAACCCCCTATGGAGGCCGTTGAAGAACTGTATGTACAGGCGCTTGGGAGGCAGCCCAACCCACGTGAAAAGCGCATTTTGCGTAAGCAACTTAAATCCGCAGAACCGGAGGAGTTCCTGGAAGATGTAATTTGGTCACTGGTGCTACTCCCTGAATTTCAATTGATTTAACCCCCTGTTATGTTAAACGACATCGAAACACGAAGAACCTTCCTACGAAAAATGCAACAGGCTAGTATGGCTGCGATGGCGGTAAGCCTGCCCAGCGCGTCCTTCCTGTCAAGCTGCAGCAAAGCCAAAACATCCCAGGCTAGGGCGGATAGCGTCATTTTACTTTGGATGGCCGGCGGCATGTGTCATACCGAGACTTTTGACCCTAAAACTTACACACCTTTTGAAAAGGGAATGGAAAGCAAAGCCGTAGTGAGTACTTTCCCATCCAGTCCTACCGTGCTTGATGGGATCCATTTCTCTGAAGGCTTAGAAGGTATTGGAAGTGTAATGGATCGGGGTACCTTGATCCGCTCCTACCGAGCAGCAGATCTAGGACACATTCTGCATACGCGCCATCAATACCATTGGCACACCTGCTACGAACCTCCGCAATCCGTACAGCCGCCTCATATTGGTGCTTGGATTGCTAAGGAATTAGGGCCCGTAAATCCCGTCATTCCCCCTTTCATTGATATTGGCCAGCGATTTACGGTTGGCGAGGGGGAAGAACTCAAAGCCTTTCATTCGGCTGGATTTCTCGGATCGGCGTTTGGCCCTTTCTTCATTCCCGACCCTGCTCAAGGCCTAGAGAGCGTACGCCCTCCAAAAGGGATGGATCTCAAGCGATTTGAGAGTCGTAACAAATTGTATCGTGACTTAGTAAAGAGTAGTGCCTTTGGAGAATATGGAAGCAGCTACCAGCAGGAATCCTACCTGAGGTCCATGGAGCAAGCTTACCAGCTCCTAAAGTCACCAGAAGCTCAGGCCTTCGATCTCTCCCAAGAGCCCAAAGAAGTATATGATCTGTACAATACGGGGCGCTTCGGACTAGGATGTCTCTTGGCTAGACGACTGGTAGAAAGTGGCGCTCGTTTCATCAGTGTTACTACCGAATATGAACCTTTCTTGGGCTGGGACACCCATGAAAACGGGCACACCCGCCTGAAAGGAATGAAAGCCCAAATTGATCGTCCTATCCAGCAACTAATTCTGGATCTAGAAGAACGAGGATTGCTAGATCGCACCCTAGTTGTGCTAGCTAGCGAGTTCAGCAGAGATATGCTGATGGAGGGACGTCCTGGTGCTAATGTAAGGGATCAGGTCAAGGTACCAGATCAGGTCGAAACACTCAAACACTATGGTATGCATCGGCACTTCACCGACGGTTGCTCCATGCTAATGTGGGGGGGTGGAGTCAGAAAAGGATTTGTACTTGGGGAAACCGCAGCTGAACGCCCCTTCAAGGCCATCACAGAACCTATTGTCATTGACCAAGTGCATCAAAGCATTTACCATGCTTTGGGCATTCCTCCAGAAACCCAGTATACTATAGAACAACGCCCTTTCTATACCACTCCAGATGGGACCGGAGAAGTTATTACAGATCTTTTCACTCCAACTATATGATCAGAAAGTTACTCCTGGGTGGAATCACTCTTCCGATTCTACTGCTTAGTTGTACCCAGAAAACCATTCCTACTGAGGGTCTAAGTAAGGCCTCTCCTATTCAATTTGAAAAACATCAAATTACGGATCAGTTTCTCGCAGAAGGGGTGGCTACGGGTGATGTAGATCAAGATGGAGATCTAGATATCCTAACGGGATTTCATTGGTTTGAAGCCCCAGACTGGCAACGGCATGACATCCAAGCTCCAGTTGTATTTGACTACGCTACGGCCTATAGTTCTACCTTCCTCAACTTTGCCATGGATGTAAACGAAGATGGCCGCGTGGATCTCATCCGTATTGATACGCCAGGGGAAGGGGTGAGTTGGTATGAAAACCCCGGCTCCTCGGAGGGCTACTGGACCGAGCACTTTATCGACAGCAGTGCCTGTAACGAATCCCCCATGCATGTCGACATCGATCTAGATGGTCGAAAAGATCTAGTTTTCGCCCATGAAGATAAAGGAATACTATATTGCTTCAGGGCACCCAAGAAGGGGGTGCGAGAAGACTGGGAGGCCCTACCCTTGAGTGCTCCTGGCGCTGCGGGCACCAATCGCTATGCGCATGGCCTCGGATATGGCGACGTCAATGGTGATGGACGGCGTGATATCCTAGTTCGCCAGGGCTGGTGGGAGGCTCCTGCGGATCCGTTGCAAGTGCCTTGGACCTTTCACGAAGTCAAGTTGGGCGAGCCTTGCGTGCAAATGTTTGCCTTAGACCTGGATCAGGATGGTGACTCTGATATTCTTTCCACCTCTGCCCACAACTTTGGGATCTGGTGGCATGAACAAACAGATGATAGTGCTTTCCAAACGCATCTGATCTCTAAGGCCTTTTCTCAAACACATGCCGTCGAAATGGCTGATCTCAATGGAAACGGATTACCCGACTTCGTTACCGGCAAACGCTTCTATGCGCACAATGGGAAGGACCCCGGAGGAAAGGATGCTGCTGTCTTGTATTGGTTTGAGATGAAGCGAGAGGCTTCGGGATCGCCCCAGTGGATACCGCATCAGATTGATGACAATTCTGGTGTGGGTTTGCAGGTAGTGGTGGAGGATTTGAATGGGGATGGGAAATTGGATATTGTTAGTTCCAATAAGAAGGGGGTGCATTGTTTTTTGCAGTTGTGATATGCGTTTTGTGTTGTATTCTGCGGGCAGGAGCCCGCGTCGGTCGTTGGTGGACGAACGGAGCTCGTCACCTACTTGGCGGGGAAGGCCTCGGCCAGGGCGCCAGCTAAAACCTCCGAAGTTTCAATAGACACGTCCAAGGATAAACTTCGGAGGTTTGAGTCAAGCTTTATTTCATTCGATTCAGGTACTCATCAACATCTCGATTCTGATAGCCGGAATCTGAAATCTTCCCAAAGGCGTACCGAATCGATAGCCCAAGGGTGCGCCGATCTATAAGGTACAGCGTTCTTGTATCGATTTGATTAATGCGATAGCCTTCTCGCAGTTTCATGGCACGGAAAAGGTCATCAAAGTGAACACCTATCTGCAGTCCCTTCGGAAATTGCTTATTCAGGGATCCACCCAACACCCAATAGGGGTCTCGCTCAAAAATGCCTTGGAACTGACGGCTTAAGCCCCAGGCATACAAGCCCAGGGTCCATTTCTTGGGCAGGCGGAATTGATGGTTGGAGTAGTAATAAAAATACGGTCTGCTGTTTCCCAATTGAGCTCGCTGGTCTCGCACTTTAACTTGTGTTAGCATGAGAAAATTAGTCATGCTCCAGAACTTGTAATTAAACGGGCTGGTAAGGCGGATATCAAAGCCATTCTCTCCCGCTAAGTTTTCAGGAGATTGCACCAATCGTCCCTGTACTTCATCATACGCTACCGTGACATATACGGGTAATTGCCGATTGAAACGGGAGATGCTGATGGAATGATTTTTATACTGATAGTTGATGGAATATTCTTCGTTGATCGTTGGCTGTAAATTGGCGTTTCGGGTATACTCCAAAAACGGGTGTACAAAAGTGGAGATGGAACTGGCATTAAGGTAATCTGGACGTTGTACTGTTTTGGCGTAGTTAAAGGAGAGGGTTTGGAAAGTATCTAGCTGCCAATTGAAAGTTAGTTTAGGAAAAAGGATGGTTTGATCGCGATCTATTAGTAGCCCCACTTCCTCCCGAAAGCCCCCCTCCACAGTAGTGGTTTCCGATCGCAGCCCCAGCGTGTAATCCCATTTGTTTCCTTCCCCGACGAATTGAGTATACCCAGCATAAGTTCTTTCCTCATAATCATAATTCGACAGCACAGGCGGAGCAGCACCTAAAAAATCAAAATCCAGGAAAGCATCTGCCGTCGCATGATAGTAGCTCAACCCCGCCTCCCAGCGATGGTCCTGGGCAAGCTTTCTCTCAAAGTCAAGCCGAGCCGCATAGACGTCAATCGTGTACTTCTGATATCGTTCCTGCGAAAACTCGGAACCCTGCTCATTGTAATCATTAAAGATTTGATTGCTTAAGTCTCGAAGATAACTTGAATACTGAAGACCTAGAAACAGATTACCCTTGCCATCAGAGAGTTGTTTGTTATAGTTAAAATTGCTGCTGAAAAAGGAGCGGTTTTCAAAGGCTTCTACAAAGGATGTTATGTCATCCAATTGTGTTCCTTGTAGCAAAGTAGAATGGGTCGTGATGGGCGCCTCTGTGGTATGGGTTCTGAGATTGGTGTTGGCTGATAGGTACTCACCTTTCCCAATTTGATAATAAAAACCACCTCCTATGATAAACTGAGGGCGAGGGCCGGTTGAGACCGAGGATTGATTTAGAGCAGCGGGAAGATCGGGGATAGTCAGTTCATTGTTTACATTCTCCCAAATACCAATCTGGTTGTAGCTAAAATTAGCCTTCCATTCCCACCGTTTCTTCTTCAATGCAGCGTTGAAGGTTGCATAGCTGTTGAATCGTCGGCGTAAGGCGATCACCTCCGAGAGATCCATTCTAATGCCATCGGAGAAGTTGAGGCGGCGCGTAACCAGCACCACCACTCTTCCATTTGCCTCGTAGCGGGCAGATGGGTTATTAATGATCTCGATACTTTTGATGCTTTCAATAGGGAGCGCGTTGAGATCATCCATGGTAATCCGTTGGTTTTCCAAATAAATCAACGGGTTTCCTTTACCGATAATGCTGATGGATTGTCGATCGTTGCTCAGTTGTACGCCCGGCAAGAGGGCTAAGACATCCATAGTGGAGCCCGGATTGACGAAAGTAGAATGATCAATGGTGAACTTAAGGTTTCCGTTTTTATTGACTACGGTATTCCTTTTGCCGACCACCGTCACTTCATTCAATAAGGCAACGTCCCGTTTTAGGGAGATACCTAGTTGGAGATGGTTATCTAGTTGGATAGTTTGGCGATAGTTAGTAAATCCAAGTGCACGAACTTCCAATTGATATACCCCACCTATCGTCGGTGCCAGCTCAAAGCCCCCCGCTTCAATACTAGTAAAGCTCACCAAGTTGGAATCGGAAGCTTGCCATAGCAAGACCTCCCCGAAACTTAAGGGGGCTTCTTGATCATCGAGTACAGTCCCCTTAATCAGGAAGGATTCTTGGGCCATAATTGGCCAGCTTAAGAGAGCGATGAGGAGTGTATATATAACTTTCATAGCTTGGGAATAGGGCAAACAGAAACGAGATACAGGTGTTTTGATAAATTCCTTTGCTCATACACCAAGTTTTGGTAAGGGTTCAAGAAAAAGCCTTAACTTATCTTAATCATTGTGCAGTTTATCTGAGGAAGTATCAAAATGAAGAACCTACGCCTAATCACTGTTTTTGCGACAGCTTTCCTGCTATTCCTTTCTTGTGAAAGCGATTCAATTCAACAGCCCATTCGCCAAATACCGGGTATGCAATTGATTCCAGAGCAGCAGCGCTCCACCACTAATAATCAAGTAAGGCCCCTTCCCATTGCGGCTTTTTTTCTAGATCAAAAAGAAGTGACTAATGCAGATTTCCAGGCCTTCGTAGAGGCTACTGGCTATTTGACGACCGCCGAAAAAAACCTGGATTGGGAACAGATTAAAGGACAGTTCCCTCCCAACACCCCTCCGCCACCTGATTCTCTACTCAAAGCAGGAGCCTTGGTTTTTCAACCTAATCTCCAGACAATTGATCTTCAAAACGAGCTCAGCTGGTGGCATTGGGAAAGAGGGGCCAATTGGAAGCAACCGGAAGGTACAAATAGCACGATTGAAGGTTTAGAAAATCACCCGGTGGTACAGATCAGTCATTCCGATGCCCGCGCTTACTGTAGATGGAAGGGAAAACGTCTGCCCACAGAAGCGGAATGGGAGTGGGCGGCTCAAGGTGGTCATCCCTCGGCCGTTTATCCTTGGGGGGATGAATCTCCTAATTCAGCCAGCGATAAAGCCAATTTTTGGCAAGGTCCTTTCCCTTGGGAAAACCAAGTGCTAGATGGTTTTGCTGGAACTTCTCCAGTGGCGCATTATCCGCCCAATGGATATGGCTTATATGACATGGCCGGTAACGTCTGGGAATGGTGTGTGAATCCCTATCAAGAGTCTCCTGATAGCCCAGTCATCACTAATCACTTTGTAATTCGTGGCGGTTCTTTCCTTTGTGCTGAGAATTATTGTAGTGGCTACCGAACGCGAAATCGCTTAGCTGCTGACGGGCAGATTGGATCCAATCACACCGGCTGCCGCTGTGCCATGGATATTCCAGATTAAACTTTAATAATTTATAAATCATAACGAAAACCAACACCAATGAAATTTGTGCTTAAAAACAGCTTAGTCCTTTTCAGCTTATGCCTCTTGATAAGTTGTACAACTGACAAGCCGGCCGAATCCGATGATCAGCCCAACATAGTTTTAATCCTTTCCGATGACCAGGCTTGGGGCGATTACAGCTTTATGGGGCATGAAATCGTCCAAACGCCCAACCTTGACCGCCTAGCCTCAGAAAGTGTCGTGTTCAAACGAGGTTATGTGCCCACTGCTATCTGCCGGCCTTCTCTCATGACCTTAGTGACCGGACTCTATCCGCATCAGCATCACATCACAGGCAACGATCCAGCAGGAGGGTTCAGGGAGGCCCGGTATCCTCGAGAGGACCGGCGAGCCAATATCGCCTCCTTAGCCAAGTTACCCGCCCTACTTGGAGAGGCGGGTTATTTGTCCCATCAATCGGGTAAATGGTGGGAGGGCCATTACAGCCGCGGTGGTTTTACTGATGGAATGACGCAAGGTCGCCGTCATGGAGATGAGGGACTCACCATCGGAAGAGAAGGAATGCAGCCGATCTACAATTTCATCGATACGGCTCGGGCACAGGAAAAACCCTTCTTCGTTTGGTATGCCCCTTTTTTACCGCACACGCCTCACACGCCACCTGAGCGATTGCTTTCGAAGTATACTGCGATGGATCTCCCATTAACCATTGCTAAGTACTATGCTATGATAGAATGGTTTGATGAAACCTGTGGAGATCTGGTCAATTACCTGGACGAAAATAATCTGCGAGATAACACCCTCATCTATTACCTCTGCGACAACGGCTGGATCCAAAAACCGGATAAGAACGGCTTTGATGTGGGTTCCAAACAAAGCCCCATGGACGGTGGAGTGCGCACCCCGATTCTATTCTCCTGGCCTGGTCAGCTGGCGCCCGCAGAACGCAGTGAATTTATATCAAGTATCGACCTGTTTCCCACTATACTCGAGGCTGCTGGCATCCCCTCGCCAGGTCCTCGCCCTGGCCTAAACCTATGGAATAACCTAAAGGAAGGCACTCCCATTGAAAGGGAAATGATCTTTGGCGAAGGCTATGGTCACAACATGATGGACAACAGTGATCCGGAAGCATCTCTGGCCTACCGCTGGTGCATTCAAGAACCTTGGAAATTAATCCTTTGCTATGATGGGGAACTGGAAGGCTACGGCTCGGGCACCCATGAGGATATGCGTTCGGAAGCCGTTCGCCTCTACAATATCATCGAGGATCCCAATGAAAAAACAAACCTGGCAGGCCAGCAGCCAGAGATAGTACAGCGATTAAGGACTGCTATTGAGGACTGGTATCCGCTGGAAAAAAGGAAGGTACTGGCTTCTAGCGATGGGAATGATTGAAAGAAGTTTATTTTTGTGGGGCTGAGGGGGCTGGGGATTGTTGGTCGAAAATCTATCTGGCTAGCTAGACAGGGACCAACAATGGGCTGGGGGGCTGAGGGTTTGAAATCTTATTTTCAATATATCATTCAACTATGAAAAAATATTTCTTATTCATTGCGTGCTGCTTGACAGTAAATTTCTTGACCGCACAGATCAAAATGCCGGCTGCAAGTCCGAAATTTGAGCTAAAAGGTACAGTAGGTTTAGCTGAGGTGAAGGTTGTTTATTCTCGGCCTAGTGCTAAAGGCAGAAAGGTAGTTGGCAATCTTATCCGAAACGGAGAAATCTGGCGAACGGGTGCCAACGCGTCCACCAAAATTAGCTTTAGTGAGGGTGTGAAGATCAACGGCAAAGATCTTGCAGCTGGGGAATATGCCTTGTATACCATCTTCACAGAAGAAACGGCTACCGTTATCTTCAATAAAAACCTCAAACTTTGGGGAGCAGCTGGGTATAATGAGGCAGAAGATGCCCTAAGAATCGAAGTACCGGTAAAGCATCCTTCCAGTCATTATGAGACCTTCACCATCAGTTTCTCGGATTTCACTACAAATAGTGCCAATCTAAACATGAAGTGGGAACATACCAAAGCTATGTTTAAAATTGAGGCAGAGGTTGACAGCAAGGTGATGGCGGATATTAAGGCACAGTTGATTGATTCGGACCCTACCAATATGGGTACCTATTACCAAGCAGCTTCCTACTATTACGAAACGGATCGAAACCCCAAACTCGCTTTGAAGTGGATCACCAAGGGGATCAAGGGTAGCGAAAAGGAGCAATATTGGATGTATCACCTAAAGGCTAAACTGCTGGCTAAGGTAGGCAAGAACAAAAAGGCCTACGCAGCGGCAACGAAATCCATTGAGCTGGCTAAAACCGCTCAGAATCCAGACTATGTACGTTTGAATGAGCAATTGATTGCTTCTTGGAAGAAATAAGCCTTGGTGGTTTTAATCCGCCTATGCAGGACTAGTTTATGAACAAATTTGATCGAGTATTTTCCATCTTGGTCCTTTTGCAAACCAAAAGGATAATCAAAGCGAAGACTATTGCCGAGCGATTCGGCATTAGTCTTCGCACGATTTATCGAGATATTCGAACGCTTAAGAATGCAGGGATTCCCATCAGTGGTGATCCTGGGATTGGCTATTCTATTATGGAGGGGTATCGACTTCCCCCCTTGATGTTCAACGAAGGAGAGGCTGCCGCCCTCTTGACAGCCGAGAAGTTCATTGGTAAGCTTACTGATAAGGAAACGCAGGCCTACTACTCGAACGCGATGGTGAAGATCAAAGCGATTTTGAGAAGCACGGAGAAACGTGCCTTGGAGGTTTTGGATAATTCGATAGTTACCACGAATCAGCAGAATGGAGCGGATAGCATCTACCTACAAGAGATCTTCAGAAGTGTCGCTGCTAAGCAGCTACTTAAGATGGAATATAGGAAAGCTGACAATAGTAGCTCAGAGCGAAAAGTTGAACCCATTGGTTGTTATCGACACCGAGATAGATGGTACCTAGTCGCCTTTTGTCAACTCAAAAAAGGATATCGAACTTTTAAGCTGAACCGAATTGTCAGCTTACGCCTCCTAGAACAGAAATTTGATACGGAACACATCGGGCTGCAGGATTATATCGATCAGCAAGATAAAGCCTGGAAAAAGGAACATCCTTTCCACACCATCGAGATTGCCTTTGCGCCGTCTCTCCTTGAATATGCCGAAAGTCGGAAGTATTACTTTGGCTTTATCGAACAAAGCACCCGGGGCAACATGGTGCATATGAAATTCCTACATGCCTCACTAGAAATCATAGCGCGCTGGCTCCTGCAATTCGGAGATCAAGCTACCGTCATCGCACCTGCAGCATTGAAAGAACGCATGACAACGCTCGCCGCTCAACTCTATAGACATTATCAATAGGCTCCGTGAAGGCGGAAAGAGGAATTTAGAGCCATGTCTTTCCCATTTGCAAAGGCGGAAGGACGAAGGCGGAATGGGGAATCCAGAGCCATGTATTTCCCATTTCTCACTTCCGATTTCCCATTTTACAAAAACTTACTGACACACCCTTGTCATAAGCCCTCTCTATTTTTGCCTCAGGAACAGGAAAGGAGTTCCCAATTATTCATCTTTAAAACCATCGATCATGACCACCCAAGAAGTAGCCAACCGATTAGTAAGTCTATGCCGAGAAGGCAAGCATGAACAAGTTGTTAAAGAATTATACGCACCCGATATCGTCTCCATCGAACCTGAAGGAGCACCGAATCGGATCGCAAAAGGATTAGAAGCCATCATTGCCAAAGGAGAACAATTTGATAGTAGAATAGAGAAAGTGAACACTAGCTTCATCTCTGATCCTGTGGTAGCTGACAATTTCTTCTCCTGCTCCATGCTCATGAATGTAAACATGAAAGGTGTACCTGTCCCAGTGGATATGAATGAGGTTTGCCTCTACACCGTGAATGAGGGCAAGATTGTGCAGGAACAATTTTTCTACACTCCCCAGCCTCAAGAGGCTTAGGATTGAGGTTTTTAAGGAGGGTATGCGACGTGCTGGTGATTTTTGTGGGTGCCTAGAAGATAGTGGTGTTTTTAACGCGCCGCTCTGGCCTAAAGGAGTTGGATAAAAAATCAGCAGCATGGCCGCATACTGATTGTAGAATGCAAAATGAAAGAAACATGCTTGATTTAAAATTTAAGAGAAAAATCAATAAACCCATCGAGGAAGTGTGGAGGGTTGTAGTAGATGAATTCCATAATGCACACGAATGGGCTACAGGAACGCCTCATTGTAGGAAGGGCGAGCCCTCTGAAGATTTTGACCGAGTCTGTGAAACAGAGTCGGGGAGATTAATGGATAAAATCACAAAAATTGATACTGAAAACCATGTGCTTGAGTTTTCAGTGACGGGCTTGCCCTTTTTTGTTCGCTCGGTGGTGAGCACTTGGACACTAAATCCCGTCTCTAATACTGAAACTGAACTTACCATGGGACCTCGTATAGAAGTGATGCCCATTATCGGTACCATTTTACAGATTCCCATGAAATCAGCACTTAAAACACTCTATCCAGGATTGCTGGATGATTTGGCCATCTATGTTGAAACAGGTAAAGCTTCAGCAAGAAAACAGGAGGAGCAAAGAAAACTGGAAACAAGTTAAGAGAAACAGTAATTCCGTTTAGCATTAGACTTAGGATCACGCCAACTTTGCCCTATAAAATCTATCAATTATGGCAAACAAAAATGTAATATGGTGTGATCCCGCCAATTTCTCAAAAGATCTCAGTGGTAAAACTTACATCATAACGGGGGCTAATTCTGGAGTTGGATTTGAAACAACGAAGCAACTGGTAAAGCAAGGAGCCCACGTGGTGATGGCCTGCCGAAGAGTGGAGGCAGGAGAAGATGCGGCGAAATCATTTAATGGCCTGGCAGGAAGTGCTGAAGTCATTGCTTGTGACTTGGCCGATCTACAATCAGTAAGAGCATTCGTAGGTTCGTTTTTAGCAAAACATGACCGCCTAGATGGATTGGTTTGCAACGCCGGGATGGTAAATATGGACAATAAACCCAAATACACGAAAGATGGGTTTGAGATTACCATGGCAGCCAGTTTCTTTGGTCATTTCCTCATGACAGAGCTGCTCTTGAAAACACTCCGTAGCACCCCCGCTTCTCGGATGGTAATTCTTTCTTCGGTAGTTCATGCCGGAAGTCCAAAAAATAGATACAAAGTACATCTAGAAGACTTGCATTGGAAGAATCGCAAGTACAACAATTTTGATGCTTACGGAGAGGCAAAAGTAGCTTCTGTACAATACGCACTGGAACTGGCCGATAGACTGAAAGATAGTGATGTAACGACTTACTCTGTTCATCCAGGATGGGCTAGGTCCAATTTTGGTGGCGGTGGAAATGCTTTGATGAAAGTAGCCATGACTATCACCAAACCGATATTCGCAGCATTAAATTTTAGCGATAGTAGTTGGGAGTCAGCCCAAGCCTCACTACATTGCCTATTGTCTAATGAAGCTCCTCAATACTCCGGTCAATATTTCAGCCAACACAGTATTCTTTATCGGGATAAAGAATGCAAGAAAGGAGGTTTCCCGATGCCATCCCCAAACCCTCATGCGATGGACTTGGAAGCCGCTAGGAAGTTGGTGGAGCAAAGTAGAAAATTGGTTGGGCTTGAACTAAGGACAAAAGCGTAGCGATGAAAGAGATATTTAGGATAAAAAGCATTTCACAGTTTCACGAAATCTTAGGACTAGCTCGGCCGCTTCATCCTTTGATTTCCTTAATTGAGGATAGAGATGCCATCAAAAAACCTAACTTGGACGATAAGCTATTCAACATCAGGTTCTCTTCCGATCTGTATTCCATAATGTATAAGGATAAGATCAGTGGTTCAATTGGTTATGGCAGAAACACCTACGATTTTCAAGAGGGCACCATCATCTTTTCAAGCCCGGGTCAAGTATTTACCTCGCCTGGCAAGGAGGACCTAAAGGGGAAGCAAGGATGGACTTTACTCTTTCATCCAGATTTGATCAGAAAATCTGTTCTCGGGGAAAAAATTGACAGCTATTCCTTCTTCTCCTATGAGGTAAACGAAGCATTACATCTAGCTCCAAAAGAGGAAAAATTCTTATTTGAATTAATTCGAAAAATCCAAGAAGAATATTCCCAAAACATAGACCAACATAGCCAAACCCTGATCATCTCCAACCTCGAACTTCTACTCAACTATTGTATGAGGTTTTACGATCGGCAGTTCTACACACGAAGCAACTTCAACAAAGACTTCGTAGCGGAATTTGAGCTAGCTCTTAGACAATATTTCACCTCAAAAAAGATGGAAACGGAGGGCTTACCTTCTGCCCCCTACTTCGGAAGAAAACTCAATATGTCAACCAACTATTTGAGTGATATGCTAAAGAAAGAAACCGGACGAAGTATCAAGGAACATATAGACGGCTACATTATCGATCGGGCTAAATCCGTGTTGCTGAGTACCAATAAAAAGGTAAGTGAGATTGCTTATGATCTAGGCTTTAATTATCCTCAAAGCTTCACCCGCCTGTTCAAGAGTAAAACAGGAATGAGTCCAGCAGAATATCGAAATGTCAATTGAGACCTCCTTCGATTAGCGAAAGTCTTCGGCTTTAACGGAAAGAGCACCAAGCCATTCATAGTCTAAGGAGAAGGAGAAATAGTGATTGTATTAGGCGCTTCATTTTGCGTTTTTATAGGATGATAACACCATTTTGAGCTCCTTAATTCCCTGAAACACCTGATAATTGGGGCGACACTTACGAAGTGGATTGGTCGAAATTTTGGCAATCTGGAAGTTCGGTATTCTCCAAAAATGGATGGTTCATATATCGTACATAAATGCCTACGGTTTATACACAAATCATGGGTCCTTAATTAAATCCTGAA
>JABSSL010000028.1 GCA_013214355.1 Saprospiraceae bacterium
GAAAGTGTCGTTAAAAAAGCCACTTGCTGAGCAGCTGCTGAATCTTGTTCTGTTTTCATTTCACTTTGTTGATTGGTATTAGAATCTCCTGATTGGCAGGAGGTAAAGATGATCATAATGGCTATCCAAATAAAGAAAGACTTGCCTCGGTTGTCCGAATAGATAAGTTTCATGTTCTTGAATTTATTAGGTTCATGAAAGGGAATGCGGCTCGAAGTACTAGGCCATGTGGCGTTCAAACCAATACAGTATCTTCTCCGGATTTTTTGTTAGATAATCATAACCAGCAGCCCTTTTCTTTCCGATATCCGACAGCCACAGCATTTCCTTCTCTACGGTGAGACTTTTGTAGTATTCCTCAATGGAATTTCTATTGAGATATTCGTCTTGATCATTCTGTACCAATAAAGTGGGAATAGAAATAGCCTTTACATCTTCCTTAAAGGACTTGGCGCCCATATCAAAACCAACACGTTTGCTATTCTCTGCGTCGACCCAACGCTGTAAGAAGCCAGGCAAACCTAGTGCCTGAACAAAGTCCAGATAACGCATAGGCTGGATGGCAATCATCGCCTTGATATTTTTGTATTGCTGTAAGTTCCCTGCTCCATAAGCATAGGTCGTCGCGGCAGCCCCCATACAAATACTCAACAAGCCCAGCTGTGCCTTCCGATAATCTGGATGCTCGGTCACGAACTTGACCGCTGCCGATAGATCTTGCGCCTCCTGAGGTCCCCAAGACACCCAATTCCCCTTGGCCTCCTGGCTCTCCCCATGGCTCCTAAAGTCATACATCAAGACGGAGTATCCTTTTTCTACCAAGTATTTGACGTGCTTGAGGAAAGGAATCTTTTCTTTCCACAGTTTAACCATCCCTTTACCCTCTGGGGTAAAGCCCGCCCGACAGGATTGTACCCCGAAATGAGACTGGATAATTATCTTATCTGTACCTCCCTTCACCAACCAGCCTGAAAGGGTCAAACCATCAGCGGTCTTGAAGGTGATATCTTCATATTCCAGTCCATATTCTCGAGGGTTATCGAACAAGGGAGCAACTCCCCCCTTAACGATCGTATCAGATAAGAATGCAGTGATCATTGTTGAATGGTTTACGTTAGCTTGAATTACATGACAAAGGTAGCGGCAAGCCTATTCTGAATCTTATCCGTTTTACTGAAATACTTATCCAGATTACAGGTGAGGAAGAGTGGTTCCCCTACTATCTTGAAATCGAGGACTTTAAAGGACTGAAAGATCTACAGGTTGACCCGATGAAAGGAAAAAGACCTGATCCCCTGAAAGACCTTCAGCAAATGCTAAGGGCAAGGGAAATAAGGATCACTAACCTGCGATGAAGACAAAAAAATGCCCCAACAAATACGACGTATCTGTTGAGGCACACTTTGTGGAGACGGCGAGAGTCGAACTCGCGTCCAGAGAAAGCCTCCGAGAGCCTTCTACATGCTTAGTTCCCAGTTAAATTTTCGTGAATGAGGAAGGATTGGAAACCCTCCTATACTCATCCCTTATCCCCTGAGCTTCGGACAGAGGGCGGGGTGGACCTCGGGCCTAGCCTGAAAGGGTTGGTTGATATGCGGCACACTGTGTATCAGGCGTCAAATGCACGGCACAAAGGCTTTCTAATTCCTAGAACTAGGCAGCCATGGCGAACTGTCTGTTGCCATTTGAAAAGTTGTTACTAGTCAGTTTTTACGGAGATGAACTAGAATACTCCGGCATGCTTACTAACGAATAATCTTTCCTGTCGATTCCATTACGTCCCCTTTTCGCCTTGCGGCACTGGCTTTGTCCTCCTTTGAGAAACAGAGCCCGCAATAATAAGAACTTAATTTGAACCGAAAAAGTTCCCTTTCATTTAAATCTTACTTCTTGGAGAATCGCCAAAGATTTTCAATTTTTACGCCATGCGTCCATGTACACGAATCATGGCAAGCACTTTGGCCGTATACTTTCACCACGAGTTTAGCCAAAGCCAACAACCAAATTAAAGAACCTGATTAAAAATCATGTTCTATATCCTAACCAAAGCCACTATCTATGAAGATCGGAATTATCCGAGAACGCAAAACGCCTCCCGATACGCGCGTACCACTCGCTCCCAAACAGTGCAAAAAGATCCTGAAAGATTTTGATTTCGAATTATTAGTCGAGCCTTCCCCGATACGCTGTTTTACGGATGAGGATTACCAGCAAGCAGGTATCCCTCTGGGATATGATATGCAAGGCTGTGATGTTTTGATGGGGGTGAAAGAGGTGCCTGTGGAGGCATTGATCCCCGGGAAGACCTACTTTTTCTTTTCTCATACCATTAAAGAACAGCCTTACAACCGGAAATTACTGCAAGCGGTCTTGGAAAAGAAGATCAACTTGATAGACTACGAGGTAATTACTGACGAATGGGGAAGGCGCCTGATCGCTTTTGGTCGCTTTGCCGGTATGGTCGGTGCGCATAATGGTGTTTTGATGTATGGTCGACGTACCGGTACATTTGACATGCCCCGCATGAAAGACTTCTATAATTATGCCGAAGCACAGACCTATTATAAAGAGCAATTGAATTTACCTCCCTTTCGCATCGTACTGACGGGAACGGGACGAGTTGGGCAGGGGGCAGCGCAGGTTTTGCGGGATATGGGCATTCGCCAAGTCAGCCCGAATGATTTCTTGGTCAAGTCGTATAAGGAGCCGGTTTTTGCTTTGTTGATGTCGGATGATTATGCGGCGAGAAAGGATGGCTCAGCTTTTGATAAAGATGACTTCCACTTATCACCGGAACTCTTCGAGAGCACCTTCAAACCTTTTACTAAGGTTTGCGATTTGATGATCAATGGTGTGTACTGGGATAATAAGGCTCCGGCTTTCTTCACGCTTGAGGATATGAGATCTCCAGATTTTAGCATACAGGCAGTTGCGGATGTAACTTGTGACATTGCTCCAGTATCCTCCATCCCTTCCACTATTAGGGCCAGCACCATTGCCGATCCAATCTTTGGCTTCGATCCGGTGAAGGAGCAGGAGGTGGCAGCCCACAGCTCAAATGCGGTGGACATGATGACCATTGACAATTTGCCTTCTGAGTTGCCCAGAGATGCATCCGAAGCATTCGGACAAATGTTCATCGAGCGGGTCTTGCTGGAGTTATTAGACCCCAAAAGTGAAGTAATTGAACGAGCAACAATCGCCCGTGATGGCAAGCTTGCTGGCCATTTTGGCTACTTGGAAAACTACGTAAAAGGAGGAAAACGTGAGGCAGACAAGTTGCCTTCTAAATCTACCTAATGAAGGTTTATCCCAACGACTCAAGGATATTCTGTTCAATACGCTTTGAGATATTTTCTGTATCGGCCTTTTCGAAGGCTTGTCCGGTAACTTTCTCGTACAATTCTATATAACGTTCAGTCACCTGTTCTACCATGGGGTCCGGCATGATCGGCATGAGTTGCCCTTCCTTGCCTTGGAAGCCGTGAGCCATGAGCCATTCGCGTACGAACTCCTTGGAAAGCTGCTTTTGACGCTCCCCGCTCGCTTGGCGCTCCTCGTAGCCGTCCAAATAGAAATAGCGAGAGCTGTCCGGCGTATGGATTTCGTCGATGAGATAAATTTGACCGTCCTTCTTACCAAATTCATATTTGGTGTCTACGAGAATGAGCCCTTGCTTTCTAGCCATTTCTGTACCCCGTTCAAAAAGGGCATTGGTGTATTTTTCGAGCTGCAGATAATCCTCCTCAGAAACTATACCTTGTGCAATGATGTCTTCTCGGGAAATATCTTCATCATGACCTTCTTCAGCCTTCGTGGCAGGTGTGATGATTGGACTAGGAAAGGGATCATTTTCCCTCATCCCATCAGGCATCTCAACGCCACACAGCAATCGTTTCCCAGCCTTATATTCGCGCCAAGCATGTCCTACGACATATCCCCGAATGACCATTTCCACCTTGAAAGGTTCGCAGGCAATACCAATGGCTACATTTGGGTCAGGTACTTCCAACAACCAATTGGGCACGATATCTTTGGTCGCTTCTAGAAAATATGTAGCCACTTGATTCAAAACCTGCCCTTTGTATGGAATCGGACGCGGTAAAACATGATCGAAGGAAGAAATACGATCCGAGGCGACCATAATCAATTTATCGTCCACCGTATAGACATCTCTTACTTTTCCTTTGTAAAACGAGCTTTGCCCGGGAAGTTGAAATTTAGTAGCTGCGATTGCTTCTTGATCTTTTGCCATTTCCTTTGTTTTTGAGAAGCTATTTTAAGATGAGACTCAGGTTTTGTTAGGTCCCTTTTTCGAACCTACTTGTTCCCAAAATCCTCATTTAGCTATGGCTAAACTCCGGTTTCGGCGCCTACATGGACGCAAAAATGACTGCTAACAATTTTATTTTTCAGGCCATTGGGCATGACACATGCCTTCGGCGACCTACTTTTACATTCGCCTAAAAGCAGGCAAAACGCTTCTGGGATAGCTTGAGCCAGTGGCTCAAAAAGCGCCAGCTGAAAAAACTTGCTAGACAGATTGAGCAATCAGCTCAAGCTCAACGCGTCAAACAGTTTTTTGCCGGCCTTCCCACTCTTAGAAATGGCTACATCTATTCTTAGATTAGCATCAAAACCTAGCAGTCTAGCTGATATCGCAAAGGTAGGCATTGGAAGTGGAATTACTCAATCCCGGGCCTAGAATATCAGGGGCTGATGTTTGTCTTTTGGTTAATTTTTTCGCCGCTCTCGTTTCCTTCTCCGCTCTTCATAAATATCAATATACTGCTGATCCAGATCTGGAGAATCTTGGTACTTGACCCGGAGGGCAGCTAATTCTTTATGCAGTTTGGTGACTACTTCCGCATAAGCCGGATCACCATAGACATTTCGCATTTCTTGTGGGTCTTTATTTCTATCATACAGCTCCCATTCATCAACATCATAGTAGAAATGAGCCAATTTGTACTCCCGAGTTACGATCGCATAATGTCGTTTTACCATATGCGCTCCTGGATACTCATAATAATGGTAATAAACGGCCTCACGATCCCACTCTTCCTGATTCCCAAGTAATAACGGCATGATACTTTCCCCTTGCATGTCGGAGGGGGCTTCAATTCCTGCCGCTTCCAAAAAGGTTTGGGCAAAGTCTAGATTCTGCACCATTTCTTCGTTGGTGGTGCCAGCCGTAATTTTATTGGGCCATCGGATCAATAGCGGCGTCTTAAAAGATTCGTCATATATAAAACGCTTGTCGAACCAACCGTGCTCCCCCAAATAAAAACCCTGATCAGAAGTGTAGATGACGATTGTATTTTCGGCCAAACCGTTTTCATCCAAGTAATCCAGCACCCGTCCCACATTGTCGTCGACCGAGGAAATACAGCCGAGATAATCCTGCATATACCGTTGATACTTCCAGCTTCTTTTTTCTTTGTCCGTCATGGTGGGCCATCGCGCTTTAAAATCATTAGCAATAGAGTCTAAAACGGGTTGGTATAAAGCCATTTGCGCTTCGTTGATGCGAGGATACTCATTCCGTTTAAAGAGTCTGGCACTTCGGGGGTTATCATCAATATTCAAAGCGGTAATGGCCTCCGGCAGCACCTTTGTATCGTAACTCATCAGCATATGATCTGAAATAGTCATTTCTGCCTCCTTGGCTGCCCGGCCTCGGTTTTCATAATCATCAAATAAAGTCTCAGGCTCGGGAAAGCTGCGTTGGGAAAAAGCCTTGAACTTCTCTGGACTGGGCCACCATGCGCGATGCGGTGCTTTATGCAAATACATCATCAAAAAAGGCTTCTCTTTGTCGCGTTTTCTGTCTAGCCAGTCGAGGGTCAGATCAGTTATGATATCTGTAGTATAGCCGGTAATGGTGGTATCTCCTTCTGCCGTTAAAAACTTAGGGTTGATGTAATTCCCTTGCCCGGGTAAAATCATAAAATCATCAACGCCCTTTGGTTTATTGCCGAAGTGAAGTTTACCATACATGGCCGTTTCATAACCTGCAGCTTGAAAGAGTTGGGGAAAGGTAATCTGAGTGGTATCGAATGGCATGATATTGTCAATCTTGCCATTAATATGGGTGTGCTTCCCGGTAAGTATCGTAGCTCTAGAAGGAGCACAAATAGAGTTAGTCACACAGGCATTCGTAAACAACATCCCTTCCTTTGCAAGTCGGTCAATATGAGGGGTATTAATGAGTTGATCGGAGTAGGCACTGATCGCCTGATAGGCATGATCATCAGACATGATGAAGAGGATGTTTGGTCGAGCCTTGCTCACTTCCTCCTTTTTTGTGTCACAAGCTGAAAAAGTAAGAATACTCAGCACGAGGGCTGCTAATACGCTTAAGGTGCTTCTGTTTCGCATTACACTTTGTAGTTTATCAATGCAGCTCGTCAATGGGACTTGCCTTGCTTAAAGATATTCTTTTTCAGGATGCCCTATAGCCCTAACTGAATGTATCCGCAAAATTTGCGGTTGATACCGCTCATCAACAAACTACATAGGCCCACAAACCAGCGCGTTTGTAGGCCTACAAGATAGTCAGTGCTTGTTGTTACAGTTTTGCTGCCACCACAGTTTTGGCTTTAGCCTTATTAGCATCTGGTTTGCACTGAGCAGGTTGGCAGGAAAGAGGTTTACAATTGGGTGATTTCGCTGTTTTCTGAGCAGCACTGTTTTGACTAGCTAAGACAACTTGAGCTACATTAGCCATTGCAGCAGCGGTAGCCGTCATGACCTTACAACATCCCGGAGGGCATGGATCGCAACAAGGGTCAGTTTTAGAACAGTCCGCCTGCTTCGCTAGGCTTACGGCAGTAGCTGACTTATCCGCTTTTGCCTTACAGGCCGCAACTTTTTCCGGAGAACAAGAAGTACTGGCAGTTTGGGCAGAAATTCCAGCTACCAAAAGGCAGCAAACGAGTGTCAAAGCAAATTGAAATACTTTCATGGTGAAATAATTTTAATTGATGAATAATTCGTTGAAACAAAGGTATGGGCAAAGGGCCCTGCTTTGTGTTTCACACTTGTTAGTCACTTGTTAAAGAGCTGTTAAACGCTAGGCGAGAGCGGGTGAAATAGGTTTTCTTTGTAGTAGACTTTATCGCAATACCTATGAAGAAATTTAACTATGGCTGGTGGATTATTGGTGCCTCCACGGTGGCCTTGACTGCCCTGATCTTCTTTCAATTACGCTGGATAAAGCACTCTACTGAGCTGCTGGAGGAACAATTCAGTCATCGAGTGGATATGGCCCTGTGTAGTGCCGTGGAGCAAATGGCGGATAGCAAAAGTTGTGCAGAGATCACTAATACTTGCACCACGACGGACAAGAAAGGTGGCTGTCAAGTAAAGTTAGATTCGATCTTTCGCACAGAAGAAGGCAATACTGTCCTGAGAGAGGCCCTAGCCTTCTACAAACTGGACATGCCCTATGAAATTAGTGTACTGGAAAAACCAGTAGAAGCGCCTAGTCCACACACTTGCTCCCTATCCCCAATAGCTGAGGATGAAGACCATTTTCTAACGATTGACTTCGCCAACGAAGAGCGCTTCGTCTTGGATCGCCTTGGCTTTATGGCCTACTCTTCTTTTGCCATTATTCTATTCATCGCCCTCGTATTTGTGATTTCCTCCTATTACTTGATTCGGCAAAAAAGAATGAGTGAAAGGAACCTGGATTATTTCAACCATATGACTCATGAGTTTCGAACCCCACTCACCAATATTAAGCTGGCCAGTAAACTTCTATCCAAAAAGCAAGGGCTGAATGGAGATAGCAAATACCTAAACATCATTCAGCAAGAAAGCGCCCAATTGATGGAGCAGGTAGATCGTGTGTTGCATCTAGCAAAACTAGAACAGGAAGAATATGTGCTAAAGAAAGAACAAATCAACGCCCCCCAATTAGTGGAGAAGATCTTACGGGAAATGAGCCTGCAGATCGCAAGAAGTGAAGCGGATGTAAGCTACACACAAAGTCCTAACCTCCCTCCCCTACTCGGTGATCCCTTTCATCTTGGCAATGCCATCCGCAACCTGCTGGACAATGCCTTAAAGTACTCCCCTAAAGGAGCCAGGATTGAGGTCATATTGAAAAAGACACAAGCCGGACTGCTAATCCGAGTTCGTGACAATGGACCGGGTATCAGCCAAGCTCAACAAAAGCGAATGTTCCAAAAATTTCAACGGGGAAAGCATGCGAAGGTCACGGGACAGAAAGGATTTGGTCTGGGTCTCGCCTACGTGAAGAAGATCATTGATCTACACCAGGGGCAAGTCAATTTGGTGGATTCTACTCAAAACGGTACTTGCATCGATATCCTCCTACCTCACACCCAAAAACTAGCCTATGCCTAGCGGAAGTAAAATATTAGTAGTAGAAGATGACCTCAACCTAGGCTTCCTGCTCATGGAGTTTCTGGAAGGTGCGGGGTATCAAGTAAAATGGTGCCGCGATGCACTCGCTGGTCTTGCGCAATTCAAGAAACAGCGGGTCGATCTATGTATCCTCGATGTCATGATGCCGGGAATGGATGGCTTTAGTCTCGCCAAACACATCTTCGAATCCGACCATCGTACCCCTTTCCTGTTCCTCACCGCCCGTTTGCTCAAAGAAGATCGCCTGAAAGGATATCAGCTGGGGGCCGAAGATTACATCACCAAACCTTTTGATGAAGATGAATTGCTTTGCAAGATCAAAGTCATTCTTCGACGACAAAAGCATGCCCTGAAAAAACAGCTGCCTGCTCAATTCCAACTGGGCGAATTTCTATTTGATGCCCAACGGCAAGAACTCATTCGGAATGGTGAATTGCAGCGAATTACGGAAAAGGAAACGGCCGTGCTACAATTGCTCTGCCAACATAAGAATCAAATCCTCCGTAGAGACGAGGCAGTGGAACAGATCTATGGAAAAAATGATTACTTCTTAGGTCGAAGTTTTGATGTATTTATCTGCCGGTTGCGCAAGCTACTGACCCCCGATCCAAACATCAGCATTGAGAATGTCTTTAAAGTGGGCTTCATCCTAAATGTAAAAGAAGGGAAAGGCACTACCTCTAATTTATAACGATCCCATAGCACGAAATTAGGTATCTTTAATCCATGAAATCCAATCTAATCCGACTACTGCATGGGGTTCTCCCCTCCATGGCTTTACTCCTCCTGTTTTCTGCTTGTAAAACTGCCGAATCCCCCACTGATCCGTCCCTCCAAAAGGTAGGCCAGTTGGTGGATAGTCTAATGGCTAGTCAAACTTGGCCAGCACTCAGTATTGGCATTATCGCCAATGGCCAAACATATGATCTACACAAAGGAAAACTACTCAATGGAACAGCCCCAAATGCTGCTACCCTGTATGAAATTGCCTCTTTAACTAAGACCTTTACAGGAACCTTGCTAGCTCACGCTTTAGTAGATGGAAAAGCAGAAATCGACCAAGACATTCGGGAACACCTAAGCGATACCTTTCCCAATCTATCTTATCAAGGAGCTCCTGTCACCTATCGGCACTTGGCCACCCATCAAAGCGGCCTCCCTCACCTATTTCCACATACCCCAGGTTTATTTGACACGCCCGATTGGGACAATCTCCCATTGCGTATTAATACCTTACAAGCAGGGTTTTCAAAGGAAGATTTCTTCAATAGCTTACAGTCTTTTACACTAGATACAGTACCTGGAGCTACGTTTGTCTATTCCAACGCTGGGCCAAATTTACTGGGATACCTGCTGGAGAACATATATCAGCAAGATTTTGAGGATCTTCTACAAGAGAAAATTTTGGCGCCGCTAGCTATGCGAAAGACACAAATTAGCGTTGAAGCTATTGACACCAGCAAATTAGCCTATGGCATAAACATGAATGGCAATCCGATGCCCATCCGGGCTGAAAAAGATATGATGGCAGAAGGAGGAATACTAAGCTCTACAGAAGATATGCTTAAATACCTGCAATTCCATCTCGATACCACCTCGGCGGTTACACGAGCTGCCCGTCAAGAGTTATGGAACGGGCAGTTTGGCGACTTCGAAGCCGGCCTGTTTTGGCAGATCTTCAAGGATGGTGATCGACCAGATCGAATCTTCCAAAATGGGGGTGCTTATGGTACTTCCTCCTGGGTGACGCTGATCCCTGAATCTCAATTGGGAGTCTTTCTAGTCACAAATTTCGCAGGAGAAGGGGTACATCAGCAGCTCAACCAGTTAGCCGATGGGATTCTCCGTATTTATCAGTCCAGCGAATAAGAATTAGATCAAACCCACATCGGTCAAAATTTCCAATACCGCTGGCCCATCATGAGCAAAAACGCTTTGCATGGCTTGATCGAGTTCTTCGCCCTTCTGTGTAACTCTAATCCCCAGCGCTCCACAAGAAGTAGCGTATTCGGCAAAGTTTGGATTATGTAAACTCGTTTTCCAAACCTCCAACTCCGCAGCGCGCTGCTCCTTGGAGATTTTCCCCAATTCGCTGTTATTCAACAGTATGAGCTTGATATTCATATTGTACTTCACCGCGGTAGTAATTTCTCCAAGGTATTGTACAAAGCCCCCATCTCCAGCAACCGCCACAATTGGCCTTTCGTGACCCACTGCCGCCCACGCACCGATTGCCGCCGGGTAGGCGAAACCAATGGACCCTAGGTAGCCAGACATCAAGAAGGAGTTATTCGATTTACTTTCGTAGTAACGGCCAAATGAATAGGCATTATTCCCGACATCCACACACATCACCGCATTTTCTGGCGCCAACCGATTCATAGCTTCAAATACGGCAATCGAACTCACGCCGTGGCCATGGTCATCTCGCAAGCGCTTCGCTTTTTCTTTCTTCCAAATGGCCCAGCGCTCGGCTAGTTCCCCCCGTTGATCTTCTGCCTGTAAATCCCCTTGCAGCCCATCTCGCATGGCCTTGACCGTCACGGATATTTCCCCCCATAACTGGCAATCGATCTTATGGAATTTACTTAGCGCTAAAGGATCAAAATCCACCTGAATAATCGTCTTTTTGTGAGTTATCCCGGTATGTTTAGAAAAGGAGGCCCCCAGGGCTAAAATGACATCACACTCGTTCATAAACCAAGAAGCGACCGGTGTACCGCTGCGCCCCAAAACCCCGCCTGCCAGCGGATGACCGTCCGGGATCTGTCCTTTACCTTTAAAGGTGGTCATTACCGGACAATTCAAATGTTCTGCCAAGGCGATGATCTCCGGCATATGAAATTTGGAGCCATGGCCAGCGATGATAATAGGGCGCTTGGCTCCTTGGAGTAAAGCAATGGCCTGATCCAGCATCTCCTGGGGCGGAGAGATTTGCTGTGGCGTGATGCGGCCTTCCGGAGTCTGCGCCTCCGATCCTTCCTTGGCGGGAAGGGTTTGCATTTCATCTGGGAAGGTTAAGTGTGAAACATCACGACGCAAAATGGCATGCTTTACCGCCAAACTCATTAATTCCGCGTGTTTGCTATCTTTTTGAGCACGGTGGTTGAAAGCCGCTACCGACTGGAAAGCGTTTACCAGGTCCAGTTCTTGAAAGTTCCCCGTTCCTACTACCTGAGTAGCTACCTGTCCGGTTAAGGCCAAGATGGGGGCGCGATCTACTTTAGCATCCCATAGACCGGTAAAGAGGTTAGTGGCGCCAGGTCCAGCAATCGTAAAGCAAAAGGCTGGCTTTCCCATCAGCTTTCCATAGGCCGAAGCTGCAAAGGCAGCGGCTCCTTCGTGTCGAATCCCATAGAATCGAATGTTTCCTTTACCTTCTTGCCTCCGAATCGCATCTGCCAAGCCGAGGTTCGAATGACCAACCATACCAAAACCTACCTCTACACCCCAATTCACCATTGTTTCCACCATAACATCCGTAATCGTAGTCACATGAGGCGGTTCTACGGGCACTCCAATGTAAACACCATCCTTCCGAATTTCCACGGGAAAAGTATCGACTGCATCATCAAAACCACCGGGTGGGCGGCCAGTTAAAGGATGATAATCCCAACCGTGCCAAGGACACCGTAGGAATCCTTTCTCGATTGATCCTTCTCCTAGGGGACCACCTTGGTGTGGACATTTATTGGTTAAACACCCGAATTCTCCCTGGTAATGGGTTAAGCAAAAGCTTTGGTGGGCGGCGGTAACGGTAGTCACACGGCCTTCTGGTAAGTCCGCGGGGTTTTCTAGCACTTTATGCCATTCGATGTTCTTTGACATGGATATTGATGTTATTACAGGTCCTTTGGTAATGGTTTAATACGTCTCTATTATTTGTTCTCGCTTAAGTTAGGAAACTCTCGGGAAAGTCTGAATCCGTCATCCATATTTATCGCAGTAAACGTCCCCTCCGGACTCGAGTTTCCAATTTATTGGCTTTAGATAGGTGGGGCCATTTGCTTTGCCTATCTTTAAACGACAAACGACATTAGACGACCGGAGCTTTAAACTTGACTAGTCCGTATGAGAACTCTAGCAGTTGCCACCTACCTTTGTGCAACCTTCCTGATTTTGTGCCCAGAACTCCTTCGGGCCAGCAACGATGATGATGACTTCAGCATTCGTATTACCCGAGCCCAAGAAAGGATTCAGATAGATGGTGCGCTGGAAGAAGCCATTTGGGAAAATGCGGATATCGCTACTGATTTCTGGATGAGCTTTCCCGTTGATGACCGAAAAGCAGCTCGCAAAACAGAAGTACGTCTGACTTATGATGAAAATTTCCTTTATGTGGGTATTACCTGTCACGGAGAGCGGGATTATGTCATTCAAACCCTGAAGCGGGACCTTGATTTTTGGCGAGGAGATGGCTTTGCAATTGTCCTAGATCCGGTAGCCCAAAAAACGAATGGATTTGTCTTTGGTATTAACCCCGCTGGGGTGCAAATGGAAACCCTCATTACGGGATACACAGGGAACCGAGGAGGTCCTCCACGGGGCATGAATCAAAACTGGGACAATAAGTGGTTTAGTGAGGTAAAATCCTATGATGATCGATGGACGGCGGAAATGGCGATCCCTTTCAAGACCTTGCGCTACGAGGAAAATCGCACAGAATGGGGGGTGAATTTCATCAGAAGTGATATGAAAGATAATAGCTATCACACCTGGTCGAAAGTACCTTTACAATTTCGTTCCATCGACCTAGGCTACACGGGCTCGATGATCTGGGATCAAGCTCCTGTCAAGCAGAATGGGAACGTCGCTTTTATCCCCTATATCAACAGTTCCTCCACGCAAGATTTTACCGCTAAGACGCCTGCCGAGTATAAAACGGCAGTCGGCTTCGATGCAAAAGTAGCCGTGACGCCCGCTTTGAACTTGGACGTAACCTTGAACCCTGATTTTTCCCAAGTGGAAGTAGATCAGCAGGTTACCAATGTGACTCGCTTCAGCATTCGCTTGCCAGAACGAAGAACTTTCTTTTTGGAGAATGCGGATGTATTTGAGGATTTCGGGCGCGGCCAGGCGAGGCCCTTCTTTTCGCGAAGAATTGGTCTAGATGAAGACGGCAATACGATACCTATTTTATATGGGTTACGTCTGAGTGGGAATATCGATAAGAAATTGCGAGTGGGTTTAATGAATATCCAAACCAAGGCCAATGATATTCAAACCGATCAAAACTACACCGCATTTGCCTTTCATCGTCAGGTTTTCCAGCGATCGACGATTAAAGGCTACTTCTTGAATCAGCAAAGCATGGAAGGTAGTGAGATCAATTATCAGAACTATAGTCGAAATATCGGGGCGGAATTCACCTACTTCTCTCAAGATGGTAAAGTCAGAGCTTGGGGTGGCTATGGGCAATCCTTCAAGCCAGGTATAACGAACAAGGATCAGTTTTACAAATTTGGGGTAAGGTATACCACTAAAGCATTTGGGGCTATTTATAGTGCTTCCACACAAGGCGACAATTATTACCAAGACATGGGCTTTCTGCAGCGCGTCAACAATTACGATGCTGAAAGGGACACAACCATCCGCTTAGGCTACACCAGTCACACCGCTGGAATGGACTATCGTATTTTTCCCAAAAAAGAAACCTCAAAATGGTTATACACCACCTGGCGACTCTATAACACCCTTTATCTCAATAATGATCTAAGTTTCAACGAGAGTAACACACGCTTGTCCTATACCCTAACCTATAACGGTAGAAGTGAGCTAGGCTTTGAATGGAGTAATCGAATAATCGACCTTTTATTCCCCTTCTCTTTCACTGACGAAACGCCACTTCCCGCTAAATCCTATCAATTCAATAACCTTCAAGTCAGTTTCACCTCTGATAGCCGAAAAACTTTTAGCTATGAAGTAACGGGGAGCTACGGAGGCTTTTACAATGGTACGCGATCTAACCTGATGCTCACCATGAAGTATCGGGAACAGCCCTGGGGAAGTTTCGGTGCTACCTTGGATTTCAACGACTTGCAATTCCCCGATCCTTACGGCTCTCGGCAAATCTTCTTGCTAGGACCTCGGATCGAAATCGGCTTTTCGAGAAATCTCTTCTGGACTACCTTCTTGCAATGGAACACCCAAGGAGACAATTTCAATATAAACTCGCGTTTGCAATGGAGATTTAAACCCATGTCCGATGTTTTCCTCGTATATACGGATAACTACGGCTTAGAACTATTCGCCCCCAAGAACCGGGCCCTAGTTCTGAAGGTCAATTATTGGTTGAACTTGTAAAGGAAGGAACTGTACATGGATAAAGCTACCATTCTCATCCCTGATATAAGCGGCTTTACTGAATTTTTAAGTCAAACAGAAATTGAGCATAGTACGCACATTATCAATGAATTGTTAGAGATTATTATCGCGGAGAATCAGCTAGACTTTTTTCTGTCTGAAATTGAAGGAGACGCGGTACTATTTTATCGGAAAGGGGAATCACCTGGTATAGAAGCTCTAATTGAACAATGTCTCCGTATGTTCAAAGCCTTTCATCGTCAGTTGAAAGTCATTGCCAGAGATACGGTTTGCCAATGCGGGGCTTGCCAGATGACGCATAATTTGAACCTGAAATTCATCATTCATGCCGGGGAACTATTTGAGTACAAGATTAATCGTTTTGTGAAAGCCTCAGGTATAGATATGATCATTGCCCATCGGCTTTTGAAGAATCAAGTCCCAGGGGATGAATACATTCTAATGTCCGGAAGTCTTACGGGAGGGAAAGAGGTTCTTATTTCTACGGAAGCACTAGACTGGCAGTACGCAGCAGATCAGTATCCTTCTATTGGCTCGGTTCCGTATCACTACACTGCCCTAAGTTCTATTAGAGAAGCCATACCGGAGCCGCCAGAAAGGGATAATCCTGCCCTAGAACAAATACGACCTGATGATCGAACCCTATCCATTGAAGTCAACGCTCCGATGAGGCATGTCTACCAAACCCTGGTTAATGTGGAAAAACGAGTACTATGGGTCAACGGAATGAAAAAGGTAGATTGGCAGCCGACTAATGAAAGATTAGGTACGAAACACGTGTGCTTCACGAATGGATTACGCTTAGAGCATACTATTATTAAAACGGAATTTAAGCCCGAAGAAATCAGGTACTACGAAAAGGTGAAGTTTTTGGAATTGCTCACAGAGGTAATGAATTTATATCAAGTAAAAAGGCTGGGTGAAGAAAGAAGTGAAATTTCTTTGACGATCAAGATGCAAAAAAGCTACCTTATCCCAAGGTTCATCTTCAATACGATGGTAAAAGGAATAAAAAGTGATTTGGAGAACCTGAAAACGCTCTGCGAAAATGAACTACAGCAAGCAACTAGATTAAGTGCTGTAAAATAGACTATTAAGCGTCAAAGGTTAAAGAAATGCTTTTACAAGCGACGTCATTTTTTTAACTTGAGCGAAAATTCGCGACTATGGAAGCCTACGCACAAGTACTGAATTATGCCATTCCATTTTTTGTGATCTTGATCCTGATTGAAGCCTTAGCTGCAAAGTGGAAAGGGGTACAAGTCAATCGAGGAGCAGACACGATTTCCAGCCTTAGTTCAGGAATCACAAACACCATCAAGGATGTACTAGGCCTCACTGTAGTCATCATCAGCTACAATTTCTTCGTTAAACACTTTGCTATTTTCCAGATTGAAGAGACCTGGGCTCTATACGTGATTGGCTTTATCGCGCTGGACTTTGCTGGCTATTGGATGCATCGTTGGAATCACACCATCAACTTTCTTTGGAATAGGCACATCATCCACCATAGCAGTGAAGAATTCAACCTTTCCTGTGCCTTGCGTCAATCCATTTCTGTTATCTTTTCCTTTTTCAATATACTGTTGATCCCCGCGGCTCTGTTTGGAGTGCCCACACATGTAATCGCTATCATAGCGCCATTACACTTATTTGCTCAATTCTGGTATCACACCACTTTGATCAATAAAATGGGGTTTCTAGAGTACTTTCTCGTTACACCTTCACATCATCGAGTGCATCATGCGATGAACGAGCAATACTTGGATAAAAATTATGGGCAAATATTTATTGTTTGGGATCGAATGTTTGGTACCTATCAACCGGAATTACCTGAAGTCCCAGCAGTATATGGCGTGAAAAGGCCGGTAAAAACCTGGAATCCGATCATCATCAATTGGCAGCACCTTGGCCTCCTGTATTTGGATGCCTGGCGCACCAAGAATTGGTGGGATAAACTCAGAATCTGGTTCATGCCCACAGGTTGGAGACCCGCTGATGTAGTGGATAAATATCCGGTGGCATCCGTTCAGGATGTTTACAACTTTCAGAAGTATGAAACGCATCTTTCGCGGCCCTTACTTGCTTGGTCGTGGTTCCAAATGATCGTTACGATTACTTTAATGTTCCACCTCACCAATAACATTGCTGACCTTTCTTTCTCCCATATCCTGTTGTATGGAGGCTTTCTATTCGTATGCATTTTCAGTTACACTACCTTGATGGATAAGTCCAAGTATACCCTTTGGGCAGAAGGAGTAAAAGCGGCATTAGGCTTGGGCATCCTTTGGTGGCAAAGTGGCTGGTTCGGTTTAGAAAATTTCTCCGTTGCACTGACCTTTGTCTTGGCTGCCTATTTTCTATTTTCCTTTGCCATGGTAGCCGTCTTTATGCAGCGGGAGGGGCAATGGGTACAGGCACAAGTGTAATCCATGCCGAAATTTCTCACTCTATCCCTTTTTCTGTTATGGCTGTGTAACACCGCCTGGACTCAGGGAAGCCTGGACTTATCAAGCCTGAAATCAAATACCCTGGACCTAAAAGGACAATCCGGGACCTTAGAAGTCAAAGGGAACTGGACTGGGGATCGTTTAATCATCAAAAACGCCCAAAACCTCACCCTCAACTTTCGTTCCACGGTCAAGATTAACTCTACGCACAAAGAAGATGCGCTTATTTTAGAAAACCCAGTAAAGCTCACGATAAAAGGTAATCGTAAACTTTACCTGAATCAAAGCATTACCGTTTGGGGTAATGCTCGCCAACTCACCTTAGATGGTATACGGATTAATGGCGCACATACGGGTATTCGTATCAATCAGAATCATCCCTACCAAGACCTACTCATTAAGAATTGCTTGATCAAAGATTGTCAGTTTGAGGGCATCTATATTGGTCCACATTACAAAAGCCAGCAACAGCTAGCACGGGTAATTATTCGTAACAATCAGATTAGTGATTGTGGCTGGGACGGCATACAAGTTGGGAACTGTGCTCAATTTGAATTGTATGATAATAAGGTTAACAAATGCGGGAAGAAGCAGGAATGGGGACAGGATTTTGCGGTTACCATCAACCCTGGCAGTCAAGGTAAGCTCAAGGGCAATAAAATAAAAGGTAAGATACAAGTACTGGATAGTCGTGCTTTCTTTGAATAATCCGTAACTTAAGTCGCTTACGACCAAACCACTTTAAACATGTTCTGTCCTTCACATTCAAGGCCGGCCCTACTTGGGGTACGTGGCTTCCCCTTATTTCTCTGTATCCTATTTTTCCTTAGCAGTTGCTCACCCGAGTCTACCACACCATTAGATAGTAATTGGCCCATGTACAGTGCGGATGCCAGTGGAAGTAAATACTCCTCACTTTCACAGATCAATACAGAAAATGTCAATAAACTTGAACCCGCCTGGATTCTAGAGACGGGTGATCATCGTACCGCGCCTAGATCAACCATTCAATGTAACCCGATTATCATTGATAGCATTGTCTACATGACTACACCGGGGCTAAAGGTATTGGCTGTACACGGTGAGACTGGAGAAGAAATTTGGCGCTTTGATCCCTATGAAGGACGTTCAGCTAGCGGTGTGAATCGCGGGGTAAGCTACTGGACGGATGGTGAGTCAGGCCGATTATTTTACGTTGCTGGATCCTCCCTCTATGCATTAGACACAAACACGGGAAAGGTCATCGAGAGTTTCGGGGAATCAGGAATAGTTGATTTATACGCAGGCTTGGGTAGGCCGGTAGACTTCATGTGGGTAACGGCTGCCACCCCTGGTATCGTATTTGAGGACCTACTGATCATGGGCACAACCTTAGGAGAAGGACCAAGTCCAGCAGCGCCGGGACACATCAGGGCCTATGATGTTAAGACTGGCGCTATCCGATGGATTTTTCACACCATCCCACAGCCCGGAGAGTTTGGCTATGAAACCTGGTCACCCGATTCATGGAAAGAGCTGGGAGGCGCCAATGCCTGGGGTGGATTTACCCTGGATAAAGAACGGGGAATGCTGTTTTGTGGAACCGGGTCCTCTAGCTATGACCACTGGGGTGGCAATCGAATTGGGCAGAACCTCTTTGCCAACTGCATTTTGGCCTTGAACGTACGCACCGGAGAACGAATCTGGCATTATCAAACGGTACATCATGATATTTGGGATTATGATGTCCCCTGCCCACCGAATCTAGTCCAAGTTGAACAAGACGGAAAACTCATTGATGCGATCGCCCAGCCCACAAAAATGGGGCATTTATTCGTGCTAAATCGAGAAACGGGAAAACCTATCTTCCCAGTTGAGGAAGTAGCGGTCCCACAAAGTACAGTTCCTGGCGAAGAGACCTGGCCAACGCAGCCCTTCCCTCCTCCTTCTCTGCGCTACGCACAGCAGCGATTCACAGCCGAAGAAGTAAGTGAGCGCACGCCAGCTGTTGCTCAAGCGATTCGCGAACGATTAGCAGAGATGGTAACCGGTGACATCTTTTTGCCCCCAGGCACTCAAGATGCCGTCACCCTACCTCAATTCAACGGCGGAACAGATTGGGGAGGAGCTGCTTACCATCCCAAGAGTAGAACGCTATTTGTGAATTGCAGCAACGAAGCAGAATGGATTTCTATGGTGCAAGCCAAGCCCGCCCCCACGATTACTTCATTTGAATTAGGTAAACAATTGTATCGCGGTCTATGTGGGACCTGTCACGGTAATACCTTGGCTCGCAATCCGGGCGCACCTTCCTTAACGGATCTTCGGGAGGTGGTTGCTCCCAAGCCCATCGGGCATGTCCAAGCAATTTTGAATACGGGAAAAGGTCAAATGCCCAAATTTGCGATGTTATCTGCCGACGAAAAGGATGCCTTAGCAGCTTTCATTAGAGAAACTGGAAAAGAAGAGCTCCTCGAGCGCTCCAAACTGGACTTCTCTTTTGCCGATGCCATACCCTATGTGGCGACCGGACATAATGAGTTTAAAGATCCAGATGGGTTTCCGGTCAACAAGCCTCCCTGGGGAACGCTAACCGCCATTGATCTCGATGCTGGAAAAATCAAATGGCAAAGTCCCCTAGGCACCTATCGGGAACTAGAGGCCCAAGGCTCGCCACCTACCGGGACCTTTAACATGGGCGGCCCCATCGTCACCGGAGGAGGACTAGTCTTCATCGGTGCCGCTATGGACGAAAGATTTCATGCCTTCGATGCGGAGACTGGCGCCCTTGTATGGGAATATCAATTGGAAGCCGGTGCTTATTCCACCCCAAGCACCTATTCCTTAGGTGGCCGACAATATGTCTTAATCGCAGCGGGTGGAGGGGGAAAGCCTGGGACAAAGGCCGGAGGCAAGTACTACTGCTTTGCCTTACCGGAGTAAGCACGGTAAAAAACTGGGGAAGAATAGAGCTGTATAATGTCTTAACTTTCAAAGTGGGAATACGGTTTTAGTCAGCCTTCTGACTAAAAGTGTTAAAGTGACCCATAATTTTTATTTCTGGTATGGAGGCTTTATTTTTGGCACGTAAAAACTGAAAACACTGAGCGTTTGTTTGGAGGTAATTCATTAGTTGCGAATTTTTGTTTTGGACGTATTGATAGTTGCTTTCAGTGGGAAAATTTTAAGCTCTTTTTCACTTCTAGCGTTGATTCACGTCCAATTCTCGAACTAAGTCTAACTAAGCATTACACCGGCAAATTCACAAAGCGTAAAGCGGCGCACTATTATCCTCTATACCGCATTGGGTGACCGAAAAGAGAAAACTCCTCCTAATCAAATTACCACTCTTTTCGCCCCACTAGTAAAAGTATTACACAAACTATTGTCCGTCGAAATAACTACCGAGTGCCTTGGGTCCGATCCGAGGTAGCTAAAAGAGATTTTTTTGTAAACTAAACTAAATGTAAGTAAGATGTCGAAAAGATTTATTTACCTCGTCACACTGTTATTATGCTTTGGGGTGTCATTGAACTTGCAAGCACAAGATGAAGAAGCCTCTGCTGCCTCTTTGTATAACCAAGGTCTGGAAAAAGCCAAGGCTAAGGAATACGTTGCTGCACTAGAATTATTGGAACAAGCTATTGCCAAAGCAGATCCAGAAAACGAAACGGATGCCAAAGTAATTAAATTGGCCAAGCGAAACGGAACCAGAGCTGCTTATGGAGCAGGGAACTTCCACCGCAAAGCTAAAGATTACGATAATGCATTGAAAGCATATGAAACCGGTATAGAATACAATCCAAAATACTACAGCAATTACTTGGGTAAAGCGCAGGTATTGAATGCAAAAGCAGATCCAGCTTCCGTTAAGTTCTACCTTTTGGCTAGCCAAAAAGCTGCCGAAGCGGACAGAGCAGAAAAAGCAGAAGGATATGCTTCTAAAGCAGAAAATATCATTGCGGTAAGCTGGGGAAAGAAAGATTGGGACAAGACTATCGCTTATGCTAATTCCTTCCTTGAAGAAAAAGAAACAGCAGACGTACATTACTACCTAGCTTCTTCCTTAAAAGCTAAAGGAGAAAGTGAAAAAGCCCTCGAGCACGCAGCTAAATCCATCGAGTTGGCAGGTGATGCTGACGCAAGTAAGTACTATATGCTAAAGGCTGAAACTCACGAAAAACTAGGTCAGAAAAGTGATGCTGTTACTGCCTATAAAATGGTAAAAGATGCCAAGTACGCTGAGCGTGCCAAGTATAAAATTGGAGAACTAGGAGGATAATTTACCTCTACTTCCATCCTTAAAAAGCCCAGCATTGCTAAGTGCTGGGCTTTTTGCATGTAGAGGCAGCATGAAGGCTTGCCTGTAGTGCCCTTTTGGGGTATCTTGCTATAGCTAAATACACCCGATTATGCTCACCCTACGCGAAGCCTCCATTGAAGATCTAGCCTTATTGCTCCATTGGGATCAACAACAACATAATATTGATGCGGACCCCGATGATGACTGGGAATGGGAAACCGAGCTGCCCCGTCGACCGCCTTGGAGAGAACAACTCATTGCCGAACTGAATGGGCGACCAATAGGTTTCTTACAAATCATTGACCCCAGAGAGGAAGAAACCCATTATTGGGGAGCCGTAGCCCCTAACCTGCGTGCTATTGATATCTGGATTGGAGAAGCAGAAGATCTTGGCAAAGGCTACGGAACGAGCATGATGAAACTAGCCTTTGAAAGATGTTTTGCAGAGGAAGCAGTAAGTGCAATACTGATCGATCCTTTGGCTAGCAATGAAAGGGCTTGTCGATTTTATGAAAAACTGGGTTTTACATTTGTGGAGCGTCGATTTTTTGGCGAAGATGATTGCTGCGTTTACCAGCTGACTAGAAGTGCTTACTTAGCTACGCTGGCCAGGAACTGATTTTTCATGTGTAAACCAATCTTTCGGAAATCTAGTCCTTGCCATGTACCTATCCCCTCCCGGTTGGCAAATGGAACACTATTGGAATAAATGGAAAATATTCGACTGGCTCAGCCGAGTCGGAAAACAGAATATAGATTCGAGTCACTTAATAACGCTATTACTCCTTGCGTTTCCGAGATTGTATTGCTACTTTCAATTCCAGTAACAAAACGAAATATACCACATGACAAGTTCTAGGTTCCTCGCCATAGCCCTGGCGGTAGGATTGTGGCTAGGTATCGGTGCCTGCCAAGAGTCCTCCTCCGCTGATTCTCCTCCCAATGTACTATTTATTGCCATCGATGACCTGCGCACAGAACTCGCCTGTTATGGGAAACCAGTCCATTCCCCCAACTTGGATCGGATTGCGCAAGAGGGCTTTCTTTTCCAAAATCACTTCGTAAATGTGCCTACCTGCGGGGCTTCCCGCTACGCGCTATTGACCGGAATGCTCCCGCAAACTAAGCAACACCTCAGTAATCGGGCCATGTATGAGTTTATGGCGGAAAAAGCGGAAACAGAAAAACCGGAGTCCTTCGTTCATGAGCTCCGCCGGAACAACTATTACACCGTTGGGATTGGCAAAATATCACACTCAGTAGATGGTCTGGTATATGAGTATAGAGAACCACCCAGTAAGATCAAGGAAATGCCGCATAGCTGGGATGAATTTCTATTCAATGCCGGAAAGTGGAAAACGGGATGGAATGCTTTCTTTGCTTACGCTGATGGAACAAATCGCAATGACATGGAAAAGCAGGTAAAACCCTACGAAGCGGCGGACGTCCCAGACGATGGCTACCCCGATGGGCTTACCACCCAACTAGCCCTTAATCAATTACAACAACTCAAGGAACGCAAGCAACCCTTCTTCCTAGGCGTAGGATATTTCAAGCCTCATCTCCCCTTTAACGCACCCAAAAAATATTGGGACTTATACCAAGAAAAGGACCTTCCCATTTCTCCAGAGCCAGAAATCCCTGAAGGTATAGATCGGGCCAGTCTTCACGGAAGTGGCGAGTTCAATCAATATATTTTAGGCGAAGAAAAGGCCTCCTTGGATTCTAGCATGAGTGTAGCCTACCAGCGAAAATTAAAGCACGCGTACTATGCCGGTATCAGTTATATAGATGCCCAAGTCGGTCAATTGCTAGCTGAATTGGAACGCCTAGAGTTAGCCGAAAACACCATAATCGTAGTTTGGGGTGACCATGGCTGGCATCTCGGTGATCAAAGAGTTTGGGGAAAGCACACGCTGTTTGAACGGGCACTGAAGAGTACTTTTATGCTTAAAATACCGGACCTGAAAGGAAAAGCTAAGACGGTGAAGGAAGTGGTAAGCACCATTGACCTCTACCCCACTCTAATGGATCTTTGTGGAATTGATTCGCCCCCTTCCACGGATGGAGACAACCTCCTTCCTTTATTACAGGGAGATTCCCCATCATTTTGGCGCAATACCGCCTATAGCTATTATCGTAATGGAATTAGCCTTCGCACCCCACGCTACCGCCTGACGAAATACTTCCGAGAAGCTGAGCCGGTCGTAGAGTTGTACGATCACCAGGCAGATTCGCTGGAAAGGGTCAATATTGCAGATGGTAATGCTGAGCTCCTCCAGGAATTGTTACCGGTGTGGGACAAGGGGAATACGGGTCTTTATGCTCCCAAAGAAGAATAAAGCTCATTATTCCATGTAAAACACCTCCCTTAAAGGGTGTGACACCGGTTCGTTATCAGGATACACCTCCATTATATCAGCCATATAAGCCCACCATTTCTTAACGATTGGATGGTTAGGGATTTGGCTAGGATCAAAATTAGGAGCCAGTTGCTGCACGGCAAATAAGGTGTGCGTCTTTTCGTCTAAGAAGATGGAATAATCACTAATGCCTGCCTCAGAGAGGAAAGCACTCAAGTCTGGCCAGATCTCGTCATGCCGCCGCTTATACTCCTCCGCATACCCGGGCTTTAACTGCATGGTAAAGGCATTTCTCATGGTATTCTTATTGGTTAGATTTTTTTGAAAAATAAGTTGAGAAAATACAAATAAAAGGAACTATAAAGGGATCGACTAGGTTATATAATCGTAGATCATACCGTTCTCTTATGATGAATTGCTCGCACGTTTGATTCTGATCTACCTACAACTACTGCACAAGACCTGACAGGGGAACCCCTCCTTCTCGTCAACAAATTGTTTAGCATTTTCGACACTCATTTTCAGTAAATTTTTATTGTTACGATTTCGATTAATTTCCAAATCTGTATACATATAATTTAAAAAATGTGAGAATAAATTTGGCTTAAGCATGTAACCACGTAACATTCTTTAAGTCAAAAGGGTAAATAAGAATAGATACTGGCTAAATCAATTTGGGGCTAAGCCCCGAAAAGATGGCACCAGTAGAGTTCCATAGTCAATTGAAAATCCCAATCCCATGAAACTAGTCATCCCTAATGACCCTGGCTATCCTATGTGGAAGCGTAAATGGGGACAAATAAAAATCTTCTTTGATAATATCCACAATCGGTGGTACCAGCTCAAAGTATATAACCTTTGGGCAGCCAATCTGATTAAACTATGGATGTTCCTCGCGATACTTGGATCCTCTCTAATCGTAGGTTTCTTTTCCACTATATATTTAGGTGCATTTGGTAGTTTACCGAACCCAGTTGATCTGAAAGACATTCGAAATAACTTGGCTACCGAAGTATATGCTGTCGATAGTTCCCTATTGGGCCGCTATTACTTTGAGAACCGAAGTTTCGTTCCCTACGAGCGGATTTCGAAACCTTTTATTCATGCGCTGGTGTCCACGGAAGATGCCAGGTATTTCAGACATGATGGTGTGGATCTCCGCTCCTGGGGAAGGGTGTTGATCAAATCTTTGGTATTGGGACAAAGATCATCTGGCGGAGGCAGTACCATCACCCAACAGTTGGCTAAGAATTTATATCCAAGGGAGAATTTTGGAGATCCGATTCCTACCCTAATCATTAATAAGTGTAAAGAAATAATCGTCGCCAGACGATTAGAACGCTTGTATTCCAAAAAGGAAATCTTAGAACTTTATTTAAATACTGTTCCGTTTAGTGACAACACCTATGGGATCAAGGTGGCAGCCCACCAATTTTTCAGGGTAGGGCCAGGAGAATTGACAGCGCCCCAAGCTGCTACCCTAGTAGCTATGCTAAAGGCAACTTATAGCTACCACCCGATCAATTTTCCAGAGCGCTCTAGAAAGCGTCGGAATTTGGTATTGCAACAAATGGCGGTGCATGGATATCTTACAAAAGCTGAGTGCGATTCACTAAAGGAAACGGCTCTACATTTGAACTATACCCCTCTGAACAATAATGATGGTCCAGCGACCTATTTCAGAGAACATCTCCGAATGGAATTAAAGGGAATCTTGGCTGACTATCGCAAGCCCAATGGCACGGCTTACAATCTATACACCGACGGATTGAAGATTTATACCTCCATTGATGCTAATCTGCAAAAATATGCAGAGCAAGGGTTAAAGGATCATCTGCAGGTTCTTCAGCAATCATTCTATGACCATCTAGCAGAAGGAGAAGCTCCTTGGCAAAATGATACGACGCTCTTGCTTGCCATCTGGCAATCCCAGCGTTACAAAGCCTTAATGAGACAAGGCTTGGATTCAGTCGCTGTGGATTCGGTATTTCGTACCCCTGTACAAATGGCGATCTACGATTGGGAAAAAGGGGAAACCCGTGTGGAAATGAGTCCCTTGGATTCTATCAAGTATTATCTTTCTCTATTAAATGCCGGTTTCTTGGCCATGGATCCAAGTACTGGTTTGGTTAGAGCCTGGGTAGGAGGAATGAATCATAAATATTTCAAGTATGATCATGTAAAGGCGAAACGTCAAGTAGGGTCCACTTTTAAACCTGTAGTATACGCTACCGCTTTACAACAAGGGATCCACCCCTGCTGGCGTATTCCTAATGTCAAACGAACATATTGGCAGTATCAAGCATGGCGTCCCAAGAATGCAGATGATAAATACGGAGGATGGTACTCTATGGAAGGCGGATTGATTCGATCTATGAATACCATTAGTGTAAATCTCGGAATGCGTTCGCGACCAAAGAATGTAGCTTTGCTAGCTGAGCAAGCTGGGATCAGGGATCGAGTACCTCGTGTTCCAGCCATTGCTCTAGGAGCCGTTGATGCTTCCTTAATCGATATGGTAAGTGTTTATGGAACATTTGCTAATCGTGGACTGAGTCCTGAATTGAGCTACATTAAGCGAATCGAAACTCAAGATGGAGCTGTGCTGGTAGATTATATGCAACAAATGGATACTTGCTCGTGGAGACAAAGTCTCTCCATGGATCAAGCAGATATGATAAACCAGATGTTGCGGGCAGCTATTGATCGAGGTACCGGCAGACGCTTGCGCTACCGCTACCAATTTACGAATGATTTAGCAGGTAAGACGGGGACTAGCCAGAACCATTCTGATGGTTGGTTCATTGGGTATACCCCTGAGCTTGTTGCAGGTGTTTGGGTAGGAGCTGAAACACCCAATGTTCGATTCAGAGATCTAAGATTGGGGCAAGGGGCCAACACTGCCTTACCGATTTTTGCAAATTTCCTGCAAAAAGTCAATGATGACCCAAATCTGGATCAATATAAAAACGCGACTTTCCCGGAGCCGGCTCAGGAAGTATTGACCGCCCTTAATTGCAAAGATGTGGTTTGGCCATCGCAGGATAGTACAGCCATTCAGCCGCTTGTAACTGGCACCCCAGATAGTACGGCGGTAGCCATTGTACCTCCAAGTCCTGCAGAAGATGTCTTGGAGGCCAACCAAGAGGATAAAGAAACCGTTAATCAATAGGGGAACTGACAAGCAGGATGGTAATCCATGTTTAGGTCCATCCGAAATCAGATCTCCTTCAAGAGCTATAAACATCAGACGCATGTTGCAAGGAGAAGCCTCCATCTTTGGAGCTTCTCCTTCATTATTTTATGGTCCTCAGTCCTATGAGCCAGAGCTCTCTATGCTTCATGAACGATCTCTCTTCCAACCAAGATCGAGTACAGCCAAAGACAATGAACCTTTCAGCGAGTTTTCTCTTTGTAAGGCCAAAAACCATTGTTGTAAAATTTAATTTTAAATTTTACTGTATATTCGATTAATTATTCCAACTAAAAATCTAAGTATTATGGGAGAAATTAACTGGTTATCAATAGTCATCGCTGCTATTTTGCCAAGTATCTTAGGGTTTCTTTGGTATTCGCCAATGTTGTTCGGAAAAGCCTGGATGGATTCTATCGGTATGACTGAGGAAAAGGCCCGCAGTGGCAATATGCCTGTCATGATGGGCGTATCCTTGGTGTTAGCCGTCTTCTTATCCTTCTTCTTATTGGTCAATGTTAACGGCGGTGGGCAAGAAGGCGAGTTTGATACTTTCAAGCATGGTGCTTTACATGGCGCGATAGTGGGCTTGATGGTAGTCGTTCCCACCTTTATTTCTAATGGCCTATTCGAGCAAAAATCATGGAAGAACATGATTATTAATGTGGCTTACTGGACGCTCACCATAGCTTTGATGGGTGGAGTACTAGATGCCATGAATCACTGGAGTGGGGAAGCGGTAGGATAAGCACTCCAACAGCAGGAAAAAATTAAGCACATTGTACAATAGACTCGGCCCTTCTGAAGTACAGAAGGGCCGAGTTCATTATAGTTCAAAAACAAACAATCTCAAGATTATCTGTTCCAGCCTACTTTGTCATTGTAGATACTAACTTCTGCTTCAGAAGGAGAGTTAGTATTAAATAGGTACTCCGTTGAGCTGTAGTCCCATCTAACGGGGATTACTGTACCGTTAGTAGGGCTCAAGGCAGGGATACCTGTTCTTCTCCAGTCACTGTACACTTCTGGCTGCAAGAACATGGCGATGTACTTCTGCGTCAAGATCATATCCAGGGTAAGGTTTCCTACACCAGGTGCAATCTCTGGCTGAGCAACGTAAGCATCGTATTCAGCTTGGCCTAAACCAATGCGATCAAATGATGCTTTGATACCAGCAAGGTAGGCATCATATCCAGCTTGAGTTCCTCCAGCTGTGCGGAAATCAGCTTCAGCTATGATGAATTGTACTTCACGGAAAGTGATCAATTCTTGCAAGAAGTCAGCCGTCATGTAAGTATGATCCGTAGTGAAGATCTGATCAAAAGCAGCCAAACGGTCATTATCCTTAAGATCAGTCATCAAGGCACGCATAGTTGGGTGGAATTCCAAGTCACCCGTTCTATCACGGTTGAAACGGTACCACTGTCCAGCTGCAGATGCATCAGGATACTGATAAGCTAGGTTACCAGCAGCACTAGTCATCGCTTGCATGGCTTCAGACATAGCTAAAGAATAATCATCTTCCTTCATGGCTTTTCTTGCCTTCAATGCGTGCGCTACCCGATTCCAAGCATCGATATCTCCCGCTAGAAACAACTCCTCACTACCAGGTACTAATCCACCAGCAGCGCCACCGAATAGTTTAATCGCATCATCTAACAAGTTAGTAATAGACGCATAGATGGTAGATTGAGTATCGAAAGTAGGATTGATACTTTCAGCTCCGTTCAAAGCATCAGTGTAAGGCATATCATCCCATACATCGGTAGCATTCATCAAAGTGAAAGCTTCCATTACTTCCAATACCCCTAGGTAATGGTTATAACCTTGATCACGAGCAGAAGCCTGAGCAATCTTCAATTCGTTGAGAATATTCTCGTATACATTGTTCCAAGCCGCATCAAAACGGTTGGGTGTAAGACCAGTATATTGGTTCATGGATTGCCACTGGCGAGCAACACCTTCTACCTGCTGTACAAGCATGCAGTTGAACCTAGAGAATGCACCACCGTAAACGTCAGCAACTGCGACTTGAATGGCAGGCATTTGTGCAATAATTGGCACTGAAACAGGGTTGTTGGGATCTTTGTTAATTTCCCCCCCTACGAAATCTTCGCATCCTACAAAAGCAAAGGAAATAGCGAAGACGAGTATTAATTTATTGATAACTTTCATTAATGTCTGCTTTAGAAGTTAACAGATAGCTTAACGATTACAGAACGGGTACTTGGCATGTTGAAGTAATCAAACCCTTGACCGTTACCTGTACTTGTCAAACTAGTTTCTGGATCGATACCGTCATAATCAGACTGGAACCATAGGTTTCTACCAGAAACTCCAATAGAACCACCTTTGAACCACTCTTTAGCTGGAAGGCTGTAAGACAAACCTACCTCTCTCAAACGGATCCATCCACCGTCTTGTACGAATTGCTCACCTACAGCACCGAAACCACCTACTGAAGAGGTCCAGTAGTTTCTTCCTCTAGTAACAGCGATATCGTTTGGTGTACCGTCAGACTTCACACCCGCAATTGGTGTAGCCGCTTCCTGACGAGTGTCAGCAGTCAACTGAGATCTTCCGAAGAAAGACAAAGCCCAAGCTGTACCATTCCAAAGGTCACCACCTTCTCTCCAGTCCAATAGGAAGTTCAAAGTGAAACGCTTATAAGAGAATGTGTTATTCCAACCGATGATGAAATCAGGGTTAGGATTACCAATAGAGCGCTGAGTTGGATCAACCGCTTGGAAACCATATTCTGAAGAAGTTGGATCGTCATTGATCACAACCTGACCACCAGGAATGTTCAAACTCTGATCAGTATCTGTACCAGCTTGCTCACGCAAGTAAGCACCACCGAAGATCGCTCCGTACTGATTACCTTCGACTAGGTAAGTACCAGCAGAGTTAAATCCTGCCAAGAACAAACGCTCGATACCAGGAGCCAACTTGTTTACGATACTCTCAGATTTGGTGAAATTCACCTGAGTATTCCAAGAGAAAGCATTGGTTTGAATGGGTGTCGCATTCAAAGTAATCTCGATACCTTGAGAAGTCATCTCACCAGAGTTCAACCACACGTTAGCATAACCTGTAGACCTTGGCAAGGAAGCATTCAAGATCGCATCTTTAGTTTCAGTGCGGTAGTAAGTGACATCAAGTCCCAAACGTCCGTTAAGGAAACGTAAGTCAACACCTGCTTCCAAAGTAGTAGAAAGCTCTGGTGTCAAGTTTGGATTACCCAATAGAGCAGACTGATCGAAACCAGTAGAACCTGCAATTGGGAATTGGATATTATCACCCCATCCGTCTCCGATAGAAGGAGAAACGAATACAGAGCTAGTAGAATATGCATTTGGTGGAGGAGATCCTACCTGAGCATAAGATAATCTCAACTTACCGAAAGAGAATCCAGTTCCACCGGAATTGATCATTTCTGAGAATACAAAAGCCAAAGAAGCAGATGGGTAGAAGAACCCAGTATTCTCTAGTTTAAAGTCTGTTGGATCACCCAAACGAGAGTCGTAATCCTGACGAGCACTCAAGGTCAAGTATAGTAAACTTTGGTAGCTCACCTCCACTTGTCCAACAAAACCTAAAGAACGGAATCTGTTAATATCTTCAAAAGCAGAAACAGCAGTAGCATTACTCAAGTCAAGGAAACCTGGGAATACCAACTGATCACCTCTTGTTTGTGTATGATGGTTGTTAAACGAGAAGGCATTGGCACCTACCAAGTAGTTTAATCCAATGTCATCCGTCAAGCGACCTGAACCAATCAAGTTAAAGTAAGAGTCGTATTGCTGTGTATTGAATTCATTGTGTTGTACACGACCTCCCGCGTTTGTACGAGAGTTGATTTCAAATTCTTGCTTTCTGATATCTGTAGTTATATCATAACCAATATTGAAGCCAAGGATAGCCCAGTCACTGAATTTATAGTCAGCTTTAACATTACCGAAAGTACGGCTTACGTCCTCAAAACCAAGGGCATTATTGACCGTCCAGTATGGATTGTCATATCCTCCACCACCACGGTAGTTACGTTGTTTAAAATCTGGGAATTGGTAGGCAGAAACTTGATCTACCGCATCCTCTGGAGAAAATCCGTTGGTGTTGTCAAAAGAAACAGGTGTACGCAACATACCTAGCAACAAACCAGATGTGTTTGATCCCTGTTGTACACGTACATAGTCAGACTTAGTGAAGTTCACAGAACCACTAAGTGTCAAACCTTCAATTGGGCTCAAAGAAGAAGCCAACTTCACAGTTTTTCTTTCATACTCCTCATTAGGAATTACACCGGTAGCTTTCAAATCAGAAGCAGACAAACGGAAAGTAGCCGTTTCACCGCCACCTGCAATAGAAATGGCATTAGTGAAAGTCATACCTGTTTGGAAGAAAGGATCTACGTTGTTGTAAATATTCGCAGGAATACCATTACCTGTACCTTGAGGTACAAGGAATCCGTTTTTGTCATAAAGGTAGTTTCCTTCTGCATCAAATGCAGATGCTCCAGGAGCATTAGGGTGGTCACGATTGGTAGCGTACTCCAACTCAGACATTCTTGGTCCCCAAGACCCTGATTCACCTGTTTCGGACCCGCGATAATCGAAACCATCCTGTGGACGACCTTGAGCAAATTCAGATTGCAGGTCAATCATTTGAGTGATGTTGTCGAATCCTACGGAAGAGGTGAAGTTTACATCTAAGCGGTTTTGCTTAGCCCCTTTTTTGGTCGTGATCAAGATCACACCTGTAGAACCAGAAGTACCATAAAGGGCCGTGGCTGCAGCACCTTTCAATACGTTGATAGATTCGATGTCTTCTGGGTTAAGGTCCATCAAGCGGTTAGAAGCAGCCGTACCTGCGGTAGATGCTTGAGAAAGAAGCGTTTCGTTGTTGGTACGAACACCATCAATAACGATCAAAGGCTGGTTGTTACCCACCATTGAGGTTACCCCACGGATCAGGATTCGAGATCCACCACCTACGGATCCAGAAGAACGAGTCACCTGAATACCGGCAGCTTTACCTACCAATCCATCTACAGCATTACTGGCACCAGAACGAGAAACTTCGTCCCCTTTCACCTGCTGTACAGCGTATCCAAGGGCTTTTTCTTCACGTTCTACCCCAAGAGCTGTTACAACAACCTCTCCAAGGGAAACCCCTTCGCTCATGACAAGGTCAATCACGGTTTGAGCTCCAACTTCAACTTCTTGAGTGTTAAAACCAGTGTAGCTGAAGACTAAAGTGCTACTGGCTTCGGGAACGGAAAGAGAATATTTTCCGTCTAGGTCGGTTACAGTACCAGAAGTAGTACCTTTCACCAAAATACTGGCGCCAATTAAGGCTTCACCAGATTCATCGGTTACAGTCCCTGTAACTGTTTTTTGCGCAAGCGCGAAGCTTGCCCCAAATAGTACGAGGGCTAAGACTAGTGAGAGTCTTTTCATACTAGTGAATTTTTAAAAAATGAAATAAACAAATCGGGTATAAAACTTATACCTACCCTAATTTTTCTTGTTGGCTAGCTGATTATGGAATTCGTCCTTTTTTTCTCGCGTTCTTAGTTTATACTAATCCGTAGTGAAAGATGTTAATTGGGATGTTGTGAAGGAAATCAGGCCCAAAAATTGTAAAAATTGCTAGAACAACAAAAATCAAGCTTCAAAAAAAATAAAATGGCAAGCTACCTGACGTAACGCATTTTTACATTTGTTTCTCTAATAATTTCCTTTCTGTTGCGTACCACATGAATTCTTCAGGAAGATGAGTTATGCCTAAGAAAAGTTTTAGATAAAGCCACGTTTTAGATGGCTAATTGGCTCAATGTTGATTTTTGCATTTTTTTATTTCTCGCTAGCTGAACCTCTAACTTCAATACGATTACCTGCGAAAAAAGTCGTGCTTTAGTAGGTGCACACACCTTTTATAAGACTCACATTTACAGATTTTTAAACATAAAAACAAACAGATACGAATGGTTTTTACTGACTGCTAAAATCCTCTTCCTCCCTTAGCATAAAAAGGCCTGATTTTATCCTTTTGCGATCCTTCAAAAAAATCTCGGACTTGTAGAAGTTCTCGATTTTAACTATTTTCGTCGCGTTCTTATTTAATACCTATTTCTAGTCAATCTGCAAATCTAACAGGTAAGAGGAAGTCCTTTCTCTACTTTCTGTCCTTTTCCCAATACCACCAATCGACCATGCTTTAAGGTAATTCGTGCCCTAGGCGGGTGATGCTATTCGCCTAGTACAATCCTATTACCAAGCATTATTACCGACTGGTATTTCTCATGGCAATCACCGAGACCGGTGACCAGCCTATTTCAATACTAAACCCAGAGATTGTCCTCTGTCATTCGACGCTGTTCAGTACACAATCTGATTTTCCGCAGCACCTTGGGTAAGGAGACAAGCTCTATCGCAAATAATGCCACATGAGAATCCCACTTACACTGACACCACTAAGCTGGATTAGCTTGACGATCTGTTTGACGCTAATCGGTATCCCGTCCTTGACAGGACAGGATGCAACTGACAATCGATCCCTTAAAATCAGTGGAGGACTAAGATTATCCAACGACTTCTATACCTCCAATGGAATTGACCCGCGTCGCGATGCCCTGCAATGGCGTGCCGTAGCGAATCTCAACCTGAATTTTGCGGGTATTTCTGCTCCTTTCTCACTGGCCTTCTCTGACGGCAACCAAGAATTTAACCTTCCTAGCTATACCTTCGTTGGTATAAGCCCTACCTATAAGTGGGCAACCCTACATTTGGGTGATCGCAGCATCAATTACTCCAAATACACCTTATCAGGTATCAACTTCCGGGGAGCAGGCTTTGAACTCCGACCCAATAAGTTTTATGTTTCTGGAATGTATGGACAGTTACGCAGAGCTAGAGCAGAAGACTTAAACAGCCAACAGATGCTAGACCCCTCTTACAGAAGAATGGGGTACGGCATGAAAATGGGATATCGAGGAAATGGCAGTGAATATAGTGTAATCCTGTTCGGTGCTGATGATGACGAAGAATCAATTGGTCAACCTGTTTCGACAGCCCTGACCCCCGCTAGTAATGCCATCATCAGTGGGATAGTAAAACAAAAATTAGGTAAGCGTTTGTCTGCAGATCTAGAACTTGCGCATAGTGTGTACAACGCAGATCGCCGTGCAGAAGAATTAACAGATGCCGATACGGACTTCGGTAACCGTATCTTTGGTCTCTTTACCCCAAACGAAACGGCCATCGATGGCAATGCTTATCGGGCTAAGCTAAATTATGGTCTCAAAGGCTTTAACCTGCAAGGCGGATATGAAAGAATTGAGCGGGGCTTCCGTACGCTCGGTGCTTTATTCTTCCTTAGTGATGCAGAATACTATACAGCAGGATTCTCTAAGACCTTTATGAAGAATAAGATGACTTTCTTTGCTAATGGGGGACTAGAGCGAACTAATCTAGATGACTTCGAAAAGAACGGGACTCGCCGAATAGTTGGATCCCTAAATCTTACTTATATCCCAAGTGAAAAGTGGTTGTTCAATACTTCGTACTCCAATTTTGAAAACACGACGAGGTTAAAGACCTTCGATGCAACCGCCATTGTCGATTCCCTGATCCTCGCTCAAACTACACAAGCCGGAAATGCGGTTGCCACCTACAACATTTCCAGCAGGGAAAACCCTTCTTCGTTGACCCTAGTATTATCTTATCAACAGGCCAATAGTATTGTGGATGATGTCGTACAAGATGATGCCAAGTCTCAGTTTTTCAATGGAAGTCTAATGTATTCCAAGACGCAGAGTCTACAAGATCTGCGGTATACAGCAGCCTTGAACTATAATCAAACGGAGCTAAGCATGCTGAATAATAGTACCATCTCTCCTACCATTGGAATCACCAAGGGCTTTTATGAACGCAAGCTGCAGACCACTTTTAGAACTACCTATAACCTGATATCCTCTCAAAATCGAGGCAATAGCAATGTCCTCAACCTTACCCTGGGGGCCACCTATCTCTACCAAGATGACCATTCTTTCTCTTTCAGTACCTCTTTTATCAATCGTACTGGAGGTGGGGAAGATTTTCCTTCATTTTCAGAATGGTATGGCCGATTAGCATATGGGTATCGATTTGGCGGAAATCTTCGCTTGTATTGATCCTTTCATTATATCCCTTTATCAGTTCGTCTACTAGACAAATATCCAACAAAGAACTATGAAAGTCTTTTCTTTTTCATTAGTTGCAACATTATTCCTGTCCTTCGGCATCATGACCAATGCCTACTCGCAGGCATTCCCAGTTACGCTGGCCACGCAGTCAGTCCCTCCCCATTCGGGACGTTTATCTGATCTAGTCGCACCGGGTTTAGAGCGATTGGGTGTCACTATGGTATTGAATGATCGGGAAGAATTATCTTATCAAGTTCGCCTGAGGTTCACCATTGAAGGCCAGGGGATCACCATTAGCAGCAAGGAAAACTTCAACCCCTCCCCTATCACGCTCAGTTTTGGGGTACCAACTCAGCTCTCCGGAGTAGAGCTTTCGGAGTACCTTGATTTGGATAATCTTAACTTCTCCGGAATCACGCGAGAGGCGTACCTACAACAAGGAGGGCTTCCAGAGGGCTTTTATACCCTGTGCTTTACAGCATATGACTTTGACCGTAGCAGCGAGGAGGCGGTTTCTTTCCAGTCTTGTACCGGTATCAGCGCCATACTCCAGGATCCTCCGGTAATCCTTTCACCCATCGGTCAACAATTGGTCACTAGTCCGCAAAACCTAGGTGTTCAGTGGCAAGAAAGACACGTGGGCGGTTTTCCAGTGGAATACACGGTACAGATTTTCAACTTCAACCCTAATCAAGGCTTAACAGCAGATCTAATCTTTGAATTTGAGCAGCCCATCGTGGAGCAAGTCATCAATATGGCCACGAGCACCTTGATCGGTCCAGCGGATCCTCCTTTGGTACGTGGTGGTCAGTACATCATGCGGGTTCGGGCCAGAGATATTACGCAATTAAACGCTTTCCAAAACGATGGCTGGAGTGCTCCTGAGTATTTCACCTATGGCGATGACTGTGAGCCCCCTACCGGTATTGAAGTTAATGTATTGAATACCAACGAAGCAGCGCTCAATTGGCAACCCCTTCCAGGATACAACACCTATTTGATCCGCTATCGAGAATTCGGTAGAGTGGATGCCAATTGGTACGAAGATGAGACACCAATCATTAACCACACTTTATCTGGTCTTAGCGATGGAACTACTTACGAATATCAAATTCAAACGTTATGTAATGGCACCTCTCCTGGTTCATTCTCTTCCTTGGACACCTTTACTACCGAAGCGATTGTTTTTGATCCAGCAGACTTTGATTGTAGCGAAGACTTCTCCCTACCTACTCCTTCCAACACTACGCCTATCGCTAGCCTAGAATTCGGCGACGTACTTAACTTGGGCGGATTTGAATTTAGGATAACCAGCGCAGATCCTTCCGAAGAGGATCCGGAGGCATGGGACGGTACAGGCCTTGTCATTGTACCGTGGCTCGGATTAAAGATCATCTCTGAATTTGAGGGTTTATACGTCAATGAGATGAAGGAAGTATATGACGGTGAGGTTACTGCTGTATCTGAAGGTTTGGATGGAATTCCAGATTTTCAAAGTCCTGAAGAAGTGGCGGCTGAACTCCAGGCCACACCTATGCTTTGTGGAGCTGAGTATGAAGGTGGTGGAGATGAAGAAGAAGAACCAGAAGAAGAGGAAGGCGGTGAGGAGGAGGAGGAAGAAGAAGCTGAAGAAGAAGAGGAGGAAGAGCCCATGGAAGTAACTTTCGATATGCTGATGGCTAACCTAGGAGGAGTGACCTTACCGGTTTCCCTAGGTGAGGCCCCTAACATGATTGCCATTGATGAAATGGTATTCACTCCGAGCGGTGCTTCCCTCAGTGCTTTCATGTCTGCTGAAATTCCAGTAGCGAATCAGTATGTAGCTTTTGGCTTAACGCAAGGGCAATTCCATCCCGGCGGGATGCTAGGTAATTCGAATTTGATCCTATTGAATGATATCCCTGTGAATCTAGGGGATAAGATTCTACTCAACATCAAAGCGGGAGATAACACCTATGTTTCCTGGAATTGTCAAGGCATTTCCTCGATTGGCTTGGAGGGTGAGGTAGCTTTTTGTAGAGACTTGTTGGTCCCAGTTGATGAAAGCACATTCGAACGCCTAGATGATGGCTACGTAACGGCCTCCTTCGTAACCTCGATGCCGGCTTGGGGTGAATTTGTAGCGGAGATGAGTATGTCTCCTTTTGAGTTACCGAAACTGGAAGACTGGACTTGGTCCGTAGAAAGTGCAGTTTTCGACCTCAGTGCTGAAGTTACACCTGAAGCCGTCACCTTCCCAGAAGATTATTCGCATGCGGATGTAGAAAGCGAAGAGGGAGCAGATAATCCACTTTGGACTGGATTCTATTTAGCAGCCTTAAATATCAAACTACCCGAAAAATTCAATGACAGTGACCCAGATACTCCCATCCAACTAGGTGCAACCGACATCATCATCGACTATACGGGATTCTCGGGGAATGTGTATGGTGTAAATGTGCTGAGTGTGGAGGACGGGCGAGTCGGAAGCTGGGGCTTTTCCATTGATTCTTTAGGAATCACCGTACAATCGAATCAGTTCAAGAGTGCCGGCATGGCGGGTGTACTTGATATCTCTGCCTTTGAGTCACCGCTCGCCTACGGTTGTGTGATCCAACCTGAAGACGGCTATTTCTTTAGCCTTGCGCTGACGGAGGATGTGGAGATGGATGCGTGGAGAGCCAACATGACCTTAGCTGCTGATTCTGAAATTAGCATGGAATACCTCACGGAGGACAAGAGTTTCACCGCTAGTGCCATTCTGCATGGTTCAGCCAGTTTCTCTCCTTCCGTTGGAAAAGATAAATCCAGGGATGCGCCAGATAAAATGACGCTTCCTACCGTCAATTTTGAAAACTTCGAATTAAGTACCGGCCCTCCCTATTTAGTAAATATCGGTAGCTGGGAACTGGTCAACGGGGATGGCGAGCAGCCGCTTCTATCTGGCTTCCCACTAACGATCAATAGCATCGGGCTTTCGCAGGAAGAAAATACGGTCAGTTTCATGATTGACGCCGCCATCAACCTGGTCGGTGCCGACGATTCCGGTTTCTCGGCTGGTGGATCGATCTCTTTGAACTCCTTAGTTGAGATTGACGATAGTGGCAAGCAAGTCTGGACTTTCGATGGCGTGGAGGTAGGAGAGCTATTCCTCGATGTCAGTGGTCCCGGCTATGCACTCTTTGGTACGATCAACTTTTATGAAGATACCCCAGGATATGGTTCAGGCTTCCGAGCCATGGTGGAGGCTACCTTTGAGCCCAAGTTGAGTGTGGGCGCTGTAGCCCAATTTGGAGAAGTAGATGGCTATCGGTACTGGTTTGCCGATGCGATGGCTTCTTTCGAACCCGGCATTGCCATTGGTACTACTGGCTTAGCGCTTTACGGCTTTGGTGGTGGTGCGAGTTACCACATGCAGCGGGGCAGTCTAGAAGACCTAGAATTACCCGAACCGGAAGAAGGAGAAGAAGAGGAATTACCCGAGGATATTGGACTCTCTTTATCTGGTACACAATACATACCGAATCAGGATTATGGCATCGGGATAAGGGCTCGAATCGGGATAGGCCTTGTTAATCCGAATATGTTTAATAGCGATCTAATGCTGGAAATCATATTCAACTCTAGTGGTGGTCTCGCTTCCATAGCCTTTGAAGGAGATGCCCGCTTCATGACTCCTCCGCCTACTGGCGAAGATGAAGAAGATCCAGCCTTAAGGTGCGTATTGGCAATGGAATATGATTTTGAAAATGAATCCTTCCATGCTCAATTAGACCTCTACTTGAATGTAGCCAAAGGATTAATCACCGGTGCTTACGAAGAAAATCTAGCAGGAACGGGTATTATACATGCAGATCCTGAACTCTGGTATATACATCTCGGAACTCCTGATAATCGGATCATGATTAGTTACTCCTTACCCGGCTTAGATGGCCTAGGAGGAAGCTCAGCCGAAGATGCACCTGATGATGCGGGTGATGATGATAAACAGATCGATTGGGGCAGCGTGGGATTACTCTTTACCGCTTATCTGGATGCGGGGATGAACCTGCCGCCCTTCCCAGACTTACCTCCAGAGGTTATTGATATTCTGGGCGATGGAGACTACAGTTTAATCAATCAGGATGATCCCCGATTCCAATCTGGTACAGGCTTGATGTTTGGTGCAGCTATGCATTTGAATATCCCTGAATTGAAATTCTTGGCCTTCTACGCAGAATTTGCTGCTGGAGCTGGCTTTGATGTGATGATGATCAATCTAGGTGAGGCCGCAAGATGTGCTGGGAATGAGAATGATCCTAACCCAATTGGTGTTAATGGCTGGTATGCCATGGGGCAGATTTGGGCATATGTAGAAGGAGCCATCGGTATTAAAGTGAATGTATTTGGTATCAAAGGGAACTTTGAAATTCTCTCTATAGCGGCGGCGGCTGTACTGCAAGCCAAGTTGCCCAATCCGATGTGGATGAGAGGCATTGTTGGTGGTAAATACAGTATCCTCGGAGGATTGGTGAAAGGTAATTGCCGCTTCGAATTCGAAGTAGGTCAGAAATGTGAGATCGTTGGAGCAGATGTACTAGCGGGAATCGAATTGATCGGTAGCACACAACCCAACGCCAATACGGACGAAGATGTGGATGTTTTTATCCGGCCACAGGTAACCTTTAATCTACCGATAGGAGACATCTTCGAACTACAAGACGATGAAGGTAATGTGACCCAGTATCGACCAAGCCTATACCAATTTGACATTATTGACAATAATACAGGACTAGCGATCAATGGAGACTACGAATGGAACGAAACTAATGATGTAGTGGTCTTCACTCCGTCCGACATCTTAACCGGTAATGCATCCTACAAACTGCTGGTTAATGTACGTTTTGACAAACGTGCAGAAGGTACTGCCACTTGGACGCCATTGTTCAACGATTCGGGACAACGCGTTGAACAGAGCGCTGATGTTGATTTCACGACGGGTCCTGCCCCAGACTACATTCCACACCATAACGTAGCCTACAGTTATCCGGTCATTGATCAATTTAACTTCCTAAGAACAGAAGCTAACAGCGGATACATTCAGTTGAAGCAAGGACAACCCTATCTCTTCGAAACTGAACCCAGTTTTGCCTTAGATGCAGCCGATTGGGATCAGAAATTGATCTTCTATCAAAATGGTAGTCAAGCAGCGACAGCTGGCTTCTCTTACAACAATTCTGGCAAGCGCGTAAATTTTGCTATCCCTGGTGCACAGCTAGCCACCAATACTGTTTCTCGCGTGGCAATTGTAAACGTACCTGCCAATACCGGTAGTGGTGTAGATGACAACGTTCAAGATTTGGAACAAGAACTACTGTCTTATCAAAATGACGACTCTGACGGAGAATTCACCACCATTATTATACAAGCAAAGGTTGCCGAAGGGCAGCTCAGTGACTTAAAAGAAAAGGATGTGTATACCTCCAATTTCCGAACCAGTTACTACAGCAACTTTAATCAGAAGATGAGTGGTCTAGATCTAACCGAACAGTATTCTGACGCCATTTTGATCGATCCAACCGGACAATCTAGTTCAGCGATCCAAACCTTTGGAGCGGTTCTAAACGGAAATGAATACTTCGACCTTTTCGACCAAGATGGTTACAACAACGGAGGCCAGAATATTAGTCCATTGATCCAACCCGTAGCTGATCTTAGTGTAACGGGCAACGATTGGTTCAATAGCAAAATGGCACCTAACATGTACAACCATGTTCCCGTTCCGCCAAGCATAGCACTAGACTGGCGTGATCCAGCAGAATATGGAGAGGTTCCGTCAAAAGCGGTATTCATTTCGCAAGGTGGCACTCCACACCGCTTAACGGAAGATGATGTACTGGCTGGAACTGCGAATCCTCCATTACGTAATACCGTCATCGTGTACCAACTGCCTTACTATATGATCATGGATTACTTTGAATATCAGCAAGACGTGGCAGGGTACTATGTGACAAATCCAAGCATGTCGAAGGAGTTGGTAGACTTCCTAAACTGGGGATTTGCCTATCCGGACTACGGTAATTATAGAGTTCGGTTTGAATACACTTTGCCTGGTCAATCCACGCCGACTTCCTCAGTGGACTTAGATCTGCTATACGGTAACAGTAACTAGCCCCTAATCCAAAAATAGAACAGAGATGAACTCAAAATATTTAATCTTATGCTTCTTCATTGGTCTTGCACACAGCATTAGCGGCCAGATCAATCCAGAACAGGTGGAAGTTAGAGCCCTGAAAATGCTAGCTCGCACCAATGGCAAAGAAATCAAATTGCGCTGGGCACCTACTTCTCCCGATACCTGGTTTGATTGCAATGAGGTGGGGTATTTATTAGTACGACATACCTACAAACGCAACGGGCAGTTGTTAGGTTGGGAAGAAAGATCGGTGCCAGTCCCCATGACGGAAAATCCCATCTTTCCCTTGCAAACAGAGGCAGAATGGCAACCCATCATGCAACGCAATGAATATGCCGCGATTGGAGCACAAGCTATTTTTGGCAACTCATTTGGGGTAGAAACGGGAACGGAGGGCTTTGAAGCAAGCCTAACCAATAAGGCAGCAGATGACATCAACCGCTACGGTTTTGGCCTCTTTGCAGCGGACCACTCTTACGAGGCAGCCCAGGCTATGGGCTTGGCTTTTACTGACAGAACAGTCAAGCCTGGAGAGAGTTACGTTTACCGGATTTATCCAGCCACACAACCCAGTTTTCCAATCGGTGAGATAGAGGTAGGGGAAGAGGAAACCATCCCTATGGGAGAAATCAGTCGAATCGACACTGGAAGCGTAGCCGTGGGTACGGATGATATTTACACCTTACCGAAGATCTTGGAAGTAAAAGCTAATTTTGACAACAAATCTGTACTGGTCAGTTGGAATAAGGAGTTGTTCAAGCTATTCTACGTAAGCTATATCATAGAAAAATCGGAGGATGGCCTAAATTGGAAATCCATTCGCAGTAAGCCTTTTATCACAGTAGGCAAAGAAAAGGATGGAACCGATTTAGCTTTTATACCTGATTCCTTAGCTCAAAATAATACCCCATACTTTTACCGGGTAAAGGGGGTGACCCCCTTCGACGAAGTAGGGCCCCCATCTGATCCAGTACAGGGAATGGGCATCGACCCTAAGCCTTCCTATTATCCTACCATTACCTCAATCTCCATGAACAATGATGGGGGATTTAATTTGGGTTGGGAGTTTAATGAAGGGGATAATGACAAAATCTTAGGTTTTGAAGTCCTACGAAGTACAAATGATCAAGGTCCATTCCAAAAAATCAGCCCGGAAGAACTGCTTCCTGCCAATAGTCGTGCCTTTATTGATCCTGAACCCCTACCCACCAATTACTACCTAGTGGTAGCAAAGGATCAATATGCGAGAGAAATGTCGTCATTCGCCGCCTTAGGCCAAATCGATGATATCACGCCCCCTGCAGTACCCACCAATCTTCGAGGAACTATCCTAAAAAATGGCGCCATGGTGGTAACCTGGGACAAGAATAAGGAGCCAGATTTCTTGGGATACCGCGTATACGTTTCCAATCACCCAATCGCTGAATACACCCAAGTAACCAGTAAACCGACACCGGATAATTTCTTTATTGATACCTTGAGTCTCAACACCTTAACTGAAGAACTATTTGTAAAGGTTTTTTCGGTGGATTATCGCCAAAATGGCTCGGAGTTTTCTGAGGTAGTAAGCTTGACACGCCCCGATACCATTCCACCGACTTCGCCCGTCTTCAAGGATATTCAATCTACCACAGAGGGGGTTACGCTAGCTTGGGCCAATAGCTCCAGCAGAGATGTCGTAACTCATGAACTACAGCGCAGCCCAGTGGGTGAGGAAAATTGGCAAACCATTTACGCCACCGACCTTACCAACACGGAAACCTACAGTAGCTTCATCGATAGTACAGCAGAAGTTGGTCAGCCATTTCAATACAAAATTGTGGCTAAAGACAATGCAGACCTTACCAGTAGCTCCAAAATAGCACAAGCACAGATTATCGATGACTTCATTCGCCAGCCAGTAAAGAATCTCAATGCTACTGCAGACCGCAGAGCAAAACACATTACGCTTGAATGGGAGTATCCAGAATCCGATAAAGTGCAAACCTTTATCATTTTCAAATCTAATGGTGAGAAGAAGATGGTTAGCTATGCCGGAACAACCCCGGAGGAAAGTCTTACCACCCAAGGAAGAGGAAGGAGAAAGAAAAGCAAATTCACCTTCCAAGACCAGTCCATAAAAATGAACACCCAATATCAGTATAGTGTCAAGGTGCTGCACAAGGATGGAGCGCAATCCCCTCTAGCACCTGCTATCCAAGTGAATTACTAAGCCATTTCAAATCTAGACCGAAACAATCACACCATGAGATATCTCAAGTTTATCTTGTCCATCATATGCTTGTTTGTCTTTTCGCATTCCACTATTGCGCAAGGGACCGTCAGAGCCAGACTTATACTCAACAGTGTTTCCTTCAGCAGAGGGGCTGATCCCTTTGGTAATAAACCCGATCCATCCTGGGTTGTTAATGGCTTCTTAGGTGGTAACTTCAGCGCTACAGGTACCAAATGCGTCCACCGGAGCAATTCGAATTTTGGAACATTTAACCAAAATACCAATGTATTCGATATGAGTACCACAAATAATGTGGACGTATTTACCAATGGAACGATTCTAACAGTCACCTTAAATGCTTGGGAAAATGACCGAGGTAGTGATTGCTCCTATGATTGCTGCGCCTTCCTTGCTAATAATGACGATGACAAAACTTCAGGAGCTACAACGATCCTGCTAGCAGATGTAATTAGATTTGAAGATGACTCCCATACGTTCGACGTTTCCGGGAATGGATTCAGTGCCAATCTTACCATTAAGCTAGAGACTTTTGATAGCTATGGCAACAACAATACTTTATCGATTTTAAACGCTAACGGAAGCCAGGCAGCAGGTAACTTCTGTAAAAATGACAACTATCGCATTGATGCAAATGTGAACTCAAACTTTAAAAATTATACCTTGACTTGGGAAAAAAGTACAGATGGTGGGAACAACTGGGATTTCGTGGAAACTACTTTCAATAGAGATTATATTAATGTAACTGCGACCTACCCCATTACACAATATCAAGTTTATGCTACTTCAAGCCTATGGGAGCAAGCAGCTCCACTAAGCACCACTAGCCTTGGAGCCTCCTATGTTTCGGCTCCGGCACCCCCCACCGGCAATCAAATTAGGATTAGCCTTCCAGATTTTTGTGATCAAGGGAGTAATCCGAAGGGGTCTATTCAGGTTACGGGACTGTCAGGTGCCGGTAATGCCAGTACCTTTGATATATGGCTCTATGAGGGAGATTATACGAATGGAGAAATCAATATAGATCGAAAATTAGGTGTGACCAAAGCACAGATCGACGCCAACCCGATTGTTTTTGATAACCTAGACCCTGGAACTTACTCCATTAGAGTGGGTGAGTTAGGAGAGGAAGCCTTTTGTGTAGGTATACGTGAAAACATAAATGTTCAAGCAGTACCACTGCCTTCCATCATCAGCGCCACCCCAAACAACGCTAGATGTAATGGGGATAACGGTAGTGTTAGAATCAGTATTAGTGGCGCATCGGGCGCTAACTTCTATGAATTGATTCCTACCGGAGGAGGTCCTACCCTATCAACTACCACCGGTGGTAGCTCTGCTAACATTCCAAATGTTCCAGTCGGAACCTACAATGTCCGGGTTACTAATGGTAGTAGTTGCCAATCTGAAGAGGCCATCACGGTCACGGTAAGTGAACCAGAGGTACTTACTGCGGCTATTATCTCTAGTCCTCCTACCGTCGGAGGGGTGGAAATTCCCTGTCGAGGGGACAACACAACCGTCACTGCAGCTTTTGATGGAGGAAATGGGGGGTACCGGATTACAGGTGGTGTATACAATCAATTCAATGTTTCTTCTCCAAGAATAGTGACCGTTAATTCGAGTACAACCAACTTGAATGTATCTGATTATCGAGGTTGTAGTGTTAACCTCCCCATTAGCTTAACTGAGCCTAGCACTGACCTTTCCGTCACTATTGGCCCTACTGAACCTAGTATCAGCTGCCAACCTACTGGGGAAGTTAGCTTTTCTGCGAGTGGAGGCATTACCCCCTACACCTATTATCTAAACGGAGATGACTCCAATAGCAATACCACAGGCAATTTCACCGGATTATCTGGTGGAAATCATCGTGCTTTTGTTCGTGATGCCGCAGGATGTGTGATGATAGCCAATTTCTCCATTACACAAACCGCTTCATTGGTCTTTGATACGAAAACCAGCACCCCTGCGACTTGTTGGGGTGACACAGATGGTACGGTGGATTTTTCAGCATCTGGTGGAGCAGGAACCATTCTTTATTCATTTGATGGAGGGACCTTTAATTCAACTACTAGTTATAGCAATTTGCCAGCTGGAACTTATGAAATCATTGCGCGGGACGACGAGGGATGCGAACTCATAGAGGAGGTCACTGTAAGTCAACCGGCTAGGATTTTTATGACTAGCATAGATATCACCCAGGTGACCTGCAGTGGAGAGGTTGCCAGTGCACGTATAGATTTTGATGAGTTTGACGCTGCCTTCTCTTTCCAGGGTGGCTTTCATGAGATTTCTTTTGATGGAGGAGGTACTTGGCAAAATTTCAATCCCTCTTTCCCTGACGAAGCACCTTTCTTTGTAATCAATAATTTCTTTGTACCAAGAGCTACGCCTTATAATATTAAACTAAGAAATGCAGAGGGTTGTGAATCTGTCAATACCATTGCTTTCGACTTGCCTGATCCAGGTGTAATGTCAGTAACTAGTGCTACCAGCACAAGTGAGACATGTGTAGGAGCTAATGATGGGACCATTACCGTACAAGTGGAAGGAGGAAGACCTCCTTATACCATTGAATTGTATAATGGCGGTTCAGTAGTACAAACGGCTACCGATGTAGGCCTGGAAAGTGGAACAGCTACGGTTACCTTTACAGGGCTTAGTCCTTCTACCGGAACAAATGGAAATGGAAATGTTGGATATGGTGTAGTGGTAACCGACGATAGCCAATCGGCCGGAGCCCTAGGAAACTGCGAGGCCACCTTCCCTAGTACTTTCAGTGCTCCGAGTACGGTCGGAGGATCAGAGGCCTTGATCACGGTGGCTGCAGGTAGCGATCCAGAGATTGTAAGTATTGTAAATAATGGCCCATTGCTGAATTGCTTCAATTTTGGGCGCGGCAACAATGGTGAATATACTATCCAGACTGTTACAGGAGGTACTCCTCCCTACGAGTATTCTAGTGATGGGATAAATTGGCAGAGCAGCAATGTCTTGACTGGTCTATCAGATTTTGAAACCTTGTACGTCAGAGATGCCAATGGCTGTACGGATTCAGAAACATTTAGCAATAGCAACTTTATCACTCCACCTTCAGTGTCCGGCACCCCTACACAGGCTGCCACAACTGGCTGTGAACAGGGTATCGCCCAGATCAATATCACAGGAGGAAATGGAGGCCCTTACGTTGTCGAGTTATATGAAGCAGGAGAGTTATTCTGCGGAGAGCTTCCATTCGGTGAAGGATTCCGTTCAGAGACCACTTCTGGTTCTTCCGTTACCTTTGAAGATCTCGCCGGGGGTACTTATGAAATAGCTATTTTGGATCAGGCGACGGGTTGTGTAGACTGCTTAAATCCTAGTTTCACTATCGCAGAAATTGCGGGTCCAACTTTAGCTGTAACAGGAACTACGCTTGAATCTTGTGCTCCTGGCAACGATGGATCATTTACTTTAACCGTTAGTGGGGGTACACCTCCCTATACAGTGAAAAACAATAATACTAGCTCCACGACGCTTAGTTCTGCCCCTTTCAATGTTACCTATTCCAGTTTAACGGATTCCCTTCCCAACACCTTCTCTGTAGAAGATGCCACGGGATGTATATCCTACATTACTGAAGTGGTTGAAAGAGTGGTTACCATTGATGCTTCAGCAACAGCTACTGATGTAACCGGCTGCGCTGGTGATCCTAGTGGTTCCATAGAGGTGACGGTCACTGGAGGCCAATCCCCTTATGAAATCGTTTGGTTCTTTGATCAACAGGAAGGTAGCATTGCTTCAAGTGGTGGTTCGCTCACCCGAACTGGTCTCGTAGCAGAGGAATATGAAATTGGAGTAACGGATGCCAATGGTTGTTTCACCTTAATTTCTGCAATAGTCGAACAACCGAGTGGAGTGTTGGCCGAAGATCCCGTAACTACCGATGCGACTTGTACCGGGGTAGATGATGGTACAGCTTCTGTTTCCGCTTCCGGCGGAACAGCACCGCTTGAATATTCCTTAGATGGTGGAGCATATCAATCAGGCTCTTCTTTCTCTGGCATCGCTCCAGGAGACCACAAGATTACCATTAGAGATGCATCTCTTTGTACCACTGATGTGGATTTCACTATTGGTGTCGGCGCAGATATCACGGCCATCCCAAGCGTACAGGATGCCAACTGCAATGGAGAATCTAATGGTAGCATTACCATTACACCTTCCGGAGGAGCTGTACCCTACAGCTATTCCTTAAACGGAGGGGCGGCACAGAGTTCCAACGTCTTTTCTGATTTAGCTGCAGGAACCTATGAAGTAACAGTAACAGATAATAATGGATGTTCAGTAGTAGTCAGTACCATTGTAGTGAATGAGCCAGATGTACTGACCGCTACGGTTGAAGTAGTTGCTGATGCCACCTGTCTTGAACCTACCGGAGTATTAAATGCACTGCCAGTAGGCGGCACAGCTCCATATTCCTATGTTTGGGATGGAAATAACAGTTTAACTAATCAGACCTTAACCAATGCCGCAGCTGGTCCACATACGGTAGCGATTACCGATGCCAACGGTTGTACCACCAGTGCTTCCGCTAGCATTACAGCCTTTAACCCCATCTCCTTGGAACTAGAATCATCCGTAGATGAAGCTTGTGGTCAGGCTAATGGTTCTATCACCGTAACGGTAGTGGATGGCACCGCTCCTTTCAGTTTTACTTGGAGTAATGGTGCACCAGATAGTCCTACTGCGACTAATCTGACTGCCGGGACCTATACAGTAGATGTGATCGATGCGAATGGATGTGAAGATCAGTTGGTCATCACCATTGGCGAGATTGCGCCTCCGAGTTTAGTGATTAATACTACTCAAAATAGCTTGTGCACCGATGGAAATGGTAGCATTACCGTAGCAGCCATTGGTGGAACAGCGCCATTCCAGTACAATGTAGATGGAGGGACCTTGCAGGACTCTCCCACCTTCGGGGGCTTAGACGCGGGAAGCTATACCTTTACGGTAGTAGATGCCCTTGGTTGTGAAGCAACTGTGTCTGGTTCCATTAGTTTGGAATTACCCCCTAATGTATCCTTAAATACGATAGATGCTGCCTGTGGGCAGGATGACGGCGAGATTCAAGCCGTAGTAACGGGTGGCAATCCAAGTTACTCGTACGCTTGGTCTGTTGCAGGTCAAACGGGAGCTGAAATCACCAATCTAGCCCCTGGCACTTACACGGTCACCGTTACGGATCAGAATGGCTGTGAGGTGATAGAAAGTGCTACGATTAGTGAGATTGCACCTCCAACTATTACCGTTGAAAGTCAGTCGGATGCCACTTGTGGAGATAGCAATGGGGAAGCTACCGTTAGCGCTGCTGGAGGAACACCTCCCTATGATTATTCTTGGAGTGTTCCAAACCCGAACACAGCAAATGTTTCCAATCTTCCTGAGGGAACACATTTTGTGACGGTCACAGACAATCGCGGGTGTGAAACGGTGCAAGAAATTGTGATTCAAAACATCTCAGGGCCTTCCAGCTTAGGTTTTGACGTAACGAATAGTATATGTGAACAAGGAAATGGTTCAATTACGGTCAGCGTCACTGGTGGAACAGCGCCATTTGACTACAATTGGAGCAACGGCAACCCGAACAATCCCACTGCATCGGGCCTTTCCTCTGGAACTTATATTGTAACTGTGACTGATGCCAATGGGTGTACCATCATAGATCAGGCAAGTGTAGCGTTCATAGAGAGTCCGTCAATAGCGATTGAAAGCACAGCAAACTCTATCTGCGAAGACGGTAATGGCTCCATCACCGTTGTAGCCAGTGGAGGAACGCCTCCTTACAATTATAATTGGAGTGGAGGAATTGGAGCTGCTGGCACCACTGTTGCTAATCTGAACGTTGGCACCTATTCGATTACCGTAACCGATGCTAATAATTGTACGGACATTACCACTGCTACCATCAATTTAGAACCCGCACCGATCGGCTTTGTAGAAAGCTTTGATGATTCAGACTGCGGAGGTAATAATGGTTTCATCCAGATCGGTATTGTTGGTGGAACGGGGACAGCACCAATTTCCTACAGCTGGAATCACAATGGCAGCTTAAATGATAATGAGGCTACTGGCTTAGCTCCAGGTACCTATACCGTGACTATTACAGATGCCAACGGCTGTGAAGATATTGTAGAACAAACTATTGGTGAAAGACCAGGTCCTAGTCTTAGTTTGGGCAGTACCACAGCTGATATATGTGGCCAATCCATTGGAGCGGCAACAGTCATTCCTTCAGGTGGCATAGAACCGTACACCTACGTGTGGTCAGATAACCCAGGCGTTAATAGTCCTACCCTATCTGGTGTATTAAGCGGTACCTACACGGTTACGATTACCGATTTCTATGGTTGTTTCTCTAGTTTGGAAGTAACCATTGATGAGATCCCTGGTCCTAGCCTAGTACTAGATGGCATTGACGACCTTCCCTGTGTGGAAGGCGAAGTGAGAATTCGGGTTTCCGTTGATGCAGGCACCTTCCCATTTGAATATGATTGGAACCACGACTCCTCTTTGAATGGACCTATTGCTTCTGATCTAGGCTCGGGAACCTATACGGTCACTGTCACTGATGCCAATAACTGTACCGATATACTCGAAGTGGTGGTGGATGATGTTGGTCCGCCTTCCCTGGAAAGAGGCCTCGTAGTGGATAGCGACTGTGGAGCGAACAACGGTTCTATCACAGTGATCCCTAGTGGTGGTACGCCACCCTATGAATTCCAATGGGGACAGCTAGGCGTCACCGATGAGCCTACCTTAACCGGAGTACCTCCCGGCACCTATTTAGTTCAAGTAATTGATGCTAACGGCTGTATAGCTGGTGTTGGTGCTATCGTTGATGAAGTGGGAGGGGCAGAGATTGAAGTGGTAGAGGTAAATGATTCCGGTTGCGAAAATGATAATGGAAGTATTACGGTCCAAGGAATTGGAGGGGTTGAACCTTATAATTGGGATTGGGATCATGACACAAACTTAGACGGCCCTACAGCCACTGGGCTTCCAGGAGGAGACTATACCGTTACCTTAACAGATAACTTCGGTTGCGAACGTTCTTTAACCATTACGGTAGAAGAAACGGCTCCCTTCGTAGCCACGATTTCCAATGTAGAACCTTCCCTTTGTGAAGATGGCAATGGATCCCTATCTATTAGCGCATCCGGAGGACAAACGCCTTACTCCATCGATTGGAATATATTACCCAATGGGGCAGGCTTCAATGTGAGTACTCTAGCAGCAGGAAATTATGAGGCTACCGTGACCGATGCTAATGGTTGCGAAGTCATCCTTAGCCAAGCTGTGCAATTGATCGAAGGACCTAGTGTAGAGATATCACAACAAGGAGACCCTAGCTGCGCTGGACCCGATGGATTTGTTGATCTTCTAATCACGGGTGGAACTGAGCCTTATGAAATAGACTGGAGTCATGATTCGGGTGTGAATACTGATTTTGCTGGTAACCTCGCGGCGGACGACTACAGCATCACCGTAACCGATGCTAATGGTTGTGAAACGGTTGTCTCAACTACCCTAACCGCTCCAATTGATCTAACGCTTGAAGTAACAGGTCAATCTCCTGAAAATTGCGATCTAGCAGACGGTAGCGCTACTGTCGCCGTAGTTGGCCAGACGGGAGACTTCACCTATAATTGGTCACATGATCAAGACTTAAATTCACCTACGGCCACTGGTTTAGCAGCTGACACCTATTCTGTGACCGTAACTGGAGACGGATTCTGTGACGCTATACAAACTATTGAAATCGCCGCTGTAGCCGGACCAAGCTTGAGTAGTCCTAATACGACGGATAGTGACTGTAATGCCTCCAATGGTTCTATTAGCTTTATGGTATCAGGAGGTACTGAGCCCTACACCTACGACTGGGATCATGACAGCGATGTAGATGGTCCGACCGCCGATGGTTTATCCGCTGGGACATTCACCTTAGTGGTGACCGATGCCAATGGCTGTACAGTAGAAGGAACAGCTACCGTATCTAACCTAGAAGCGCCAACGGCTATCTTTGATCAGATAGTGGATCCTACTTGTCTAGACAATGATGGTTCGCTGAGTGTCCAGGTGACCGGAGGTGTACAACCTTACACCTATGCCTGGAGCCATAATGGTAATGAAGATGGAGCTACCGTGACTGGACTTGGCGCAGACACCTACACCTTAACAGTAACAGATGTGAATGGCTGCCAAAGCATTATTTCCCAAATCTTAGCGGATGATAATCCCCTCCTGCTGGAATTAGTAGAAAAAACTAATTCTGTTTGTGAGGATGGTAATGGTAGCATATCGGTAGCCGCTTCTGGAGGAACTGCTGGATATTCAATTAGCTGGGATCACGATAGTGGTTTGACGAGCTCAATTATCACCGGTCTGAATGCCGGAGACTATACCGCTACCGTCACGGATCAAAATGGCTGTACAAGCTCCTTAACCGTGTCGATAGAATTAGTAGGCGCCCCCGTACTTACAGTGGCAGATCAAACGGATGCCCAATGTATTGATAATGGTAGTATTACCTTAGCAGTAACTGGTGGTCTTGAACCTTACAGCTACACTTGGAGTCACAATGATCAATTGAATAGTAATACGGCAACCGGTCTAGCTATCGGATCATATACGGCAACCGTAACAGACGGTAACGGATGTACAGCTACCACGACAGTTGAAGTAGAAGGGGAATTGGGACCCGCATTGACCGCTAGTTCCGTCAATCCAGCTTGTACCAATGACAATGGCTCTATTACCATACAAGCTGATGTAGCATTGGGTCCTTACCAGTATGCCTGGAGTCACGACCAAGATCTGGCCGCTAACGAAGCCACTGGCTTAGCTGCCGGTGAATATACGGTCACAGTGACAGGACCAAGCGGATGCCCTTCCACGATTACTGTAGAGTTAATCTTCGAAGAAGGCGTTTCTGCCACCATTGCCAATCAGACAGATAGTGAATGTACAGATGGAAACGGATCAATTACGATAGAGGCCACTGGAGGTGTTCCTCCATACACCGTGGCCTGGTCACACGATGATAATGTCACTGAATTAAGTTTGGATAATCTCGTCGCTGGAGACTACAGTGCAACTGTTACGGATGCTAATGGATGTGAAGATATAATCAGTACAAGCATAAGTCTTCAGGAAGGTCCTGCTATAGTATGGACAACTGAGGCCGGAGCTTCCTGCGATGACAATAATGGTGCCCTATCTGCTTCTGTCACCGGAGGGGTACCACCTTACACATACGATTGGAGTCATGACGAGGACCTTGATGGTCCAGTGGCACTAGGGCTAGCACCAGGAGATTATACCTTGAGTGTAACGGATCAAAATGGTTGTACCACTACCCTTTCCAGCACCATTCAAGTTGGAGAACTAGGATTAAGCATTACTAGCTTCACCGACCCTAGCTGTAGCGCCTCTACCGATGGAAGCATCACTGCCATGGGAACCGGTGGCGTGACGCCTTACTCCTACCTTTGGAGCAATGGTGGAACCGGAGAAACCATCTCTGGACTCGGCGCAGGAACCTATACCGTAACGATGACTGACGCTAGCGGATGCGAATCCTCTGCAGAAACTACCTTGACCGCAGCAGATGATCTCGAATTGAACTTTACGGTGCTACAAAATGGATGTGAAGGGGAGAATAATGGCGAAGTTCAAGTGACGGCAAGTGGTGGTACCGGAAATTATACTTACAGTTGGGATGCTCCCGGCACGCCAACGACTGCAACGATTGCCAATCTAGCACCTGGTGAGTATGGTGTAACGGTGACGGATGGCAGCGGATGTGGAACTGCCGGTACCGTGACCATTGAAGAAGTCCCAGGTATTTCCCTAGAGCTCAGTTCTACCCCCTCTTGTTTGGATGCCTTAAATGGAACAGCAAGCGTAGTAGCAAGCGGAGGAACGGGTAATTTCACTTACCTATGGGATGATGCGGATGGACAAACTACCGCAACAGCAATTAATCTCTTACCTGGCGTCTACACCGTTGTAGTAACGGATGATAATGGATGTACCAGTAGTAATAGCATCTCAGTAAGTGCAGCTCCTGCTCTATCGCTTGAAGTGACCAATGTCGTTCAACCGGATTGCACCAGCAATCCTTCTGGTTCTATAACAGTAGTTGCTTCCGGAGGAACGGGGGCTATCAGCTACCTATGGAATGATGATAATAATCAAACGACAGCTACCGCGACTGGCCTTGATCCTGGCACTTATGAAGTAGTAGCTACCGATGAAAATGGTTGCACGGCAAATGTTAGTATTGAGATCTTGGCTCCCGGTGACTTAGAGGTAGCCGTTAGTAACATCACACCGCCTAGCTGTGCTGGAGATGCTACTGGATCGGCAACTGTATTCGTCAATAATGGCTCAGGAGATTATACCTACCTTTGGAACGATGCCGCAGGTCAAACTACGGCCTCCTTGAACAATGTTCCAGCAGGAACCTACCAAGTCCGGGTAACTGATGCAGCGAATGGTTGTTTTGTAGTGCAAGAGGTAACCATCACCGATCCTGATGTAATTAGCATAAGTCTAATTTCTGCCACCCCTCCTCCTTGTGGACAAAGCACTGGTGGAGAAGCCTTAGTAGAAGCCAGTGGAGGAGCTGGGAATTACAGTTATAGTTGGAACGATCCAAATGGCCAAAGCAGTGCCTTCGTCAATAATCTAGCCCCTGGCGATTATGAGGTGACGGTAACCGACGAAAATGCTTGTACCTCTACCCTCTTGGTTACGATTCCAGCCGGCCAAGAGTTATCGGCTAGTATCACTGATTTCAGTGGGCCAAGTTGTGCCGATGAAAATGATGGTTTTGCTACCGTAACTGTAGTAGGTGGCTCCGCAAACCTCACCTATCAGTGGAATGATCCCGCCTTCCAAACTACAGCTACAGCTATCGGATTAAGTCCAGGTACTTATACCGTCGAGGTAATGGATGATGGAGACTGTTCTACCTCCGTGACTATTGAAATTCCAAGTACGCCTGCCCTTAGCATTAGTTTAGCCAGCTCTACTCAACCTAGTTGCTCTGGCTTCAATGATGGGGAGTTAAGTATTACAATCGCTGGAGGAACCGGTAGTTATACCATTCTTTGGGATGATACCAATGCTCAAACTACCGCAACGGCAAGTAACTTAAGCAGTGGGGTATATACGGTTACCGTTACAGATGAAAACGGCTGTGACTTGACAGAAACCTTCGTCTTAGAAGATGCTGCGGCCCTCACTCTATCCTTGGAAACGGTAGAAGCCACTTGCTTCTCGGGCTCAGCGGACGGTAGCATCACCGCCTCGATCGAAGGGGGTACCGGCCCATACACTTATCAGTGGGATGATCCGGCAGCCCAAACAACCGCCACCGCTTCCAACCTAGCAGCCGGAACATACACCCTAATCGTAACCGATGCCAACGGATGTAATATCAGTCAAGCTGTGGACTTAGGAGCCAGTGCTTCGGAAATACTAGTAACGGAAGGACAAAACAGTCCCTCTTGTGAAGGAGGTAATGATGGTGATATCACGCTTCAAGTTGCAGGAGGAGCTGGAGGTTTTCAATATGCGTGGTCGAATGGAGCCACTACCGCTTCCTTAACGGATCTAACCGCAGGGACGTACTCCGTAATCATTACCGATGCACAGGGGTGTACGGCAGAACGTGAATTCATCCTGGAAGATGGTCCGCTCTTCACTGTAGATTTAGGAAATGTAGATACCACCATTTGTGAAGGAGAAGTACTTTTCTTTGACTTCAGCGATCTGGACTATGACGTGAGCTGGACTGGCCCGAATGGTTTCGTCAGCACGGACAAGATCGTGCTATTGGAAGATGCTGGTCAATACACCGTTGCCGTAACGAATGCTGGCGGATGTTCTGATGAAGCTACGATTAATTTAAGCTTTGGATCTGACCTGTTCCAAGCCTTGTTCCTGGCTCCCACCGATGTGGTTGTGGATCAAGAGGTAGTGGTAGTTGAAGTATCCTGGCCTGCGCCAGATATGGTAGAATGGGTCTACGATCCAGATAGTGTCAACTTGAATGGACGTAACCAAAACCAGTACTTCTTTAGTTTCCCGTTCCCAGGTGAGGTCGATCTTACCATGATTGCGTCCGCTGGAGGTTGTGAAGGGATATTGACTAAAACACTGGTGGTTCATCCAGATTCCAGTTCGATTCCATCGGCCTTCCAAGGTCAACAGGAGATCATACAGTTTAGTCTGAGTCCAAACCCAAATATGGGAGATTTCAACACCATTGTCGAACTTTCCGATCCGAAGCCGATTGTGCTTTCTGTCTTCAGCTTGGATGGGGTTGAGGTCGACCGAAGAATATTAAATGGCCAGGCGGTTTATAGTGAAAGTTACAATCTCTCAGTCACCCCTGGTGTATACATCCTGGTGCTGCAAACACCAACACAACGAAAATCCATCGTCTTCTCTATTCTATCACCGTAATCATTGAGAAGAAAAGCGCGATATGATCATTGGATCATGAAGTGTAGTTAATTGATCAGATTAAGAGGGCGATAAGTTTTGACTTATCGTCCTCTTCGTTGTTTTATAATACCGGGCGTATACACATACTCGCCAATCCTAGATAGTAAAAGCCTTCAGATTGACTAGAAGCCATCTCAAAAACATCCTTTGCGCTGCAAAAGGACCTTTTGAAGACATATTTCGTTGCAAAAAGCGTCGCGTATTAAGGCTATCCTGCCTGGCGGCTCGACAGGTGCTCCGTTTTTGCGTCTCATCTGACTTCAAAACTTCTCTTTTTCACTATCAAAAATCTTTTTGAGGTGGCTTCTAGCAGAAAGCGTATTTTTATTTCTTAGGTGGGTGTTTTATTACTGAATCTTAAACCACTTCTCAAAAATGAAGTATCTACTCTGGATTAGTGTAACCCTATTTGCCGTTTGGAGTTGCACGGGGACTCGTCAACTGGCGAGCAAAATGGATAAAAAGGGACAATTCTCCCAAAGCCAACTAGACTTAATCATGGAAGCTGATACTTCCAAGCCTATGCGCGTGTATAAGATCGATAATCGAGCAGATTCGATTTTACTAAGAACCAAAAGCGAGCCGGTAGTAGTGGATCCAACTGACCCGGTTTTGAGCAACTTTGTCAAGCGATTATACCGAACGGTAAGAGACAGCATGTCACTGGGAGTTGGGATTGCCGCTCCTCAGGTTGGAGTCTTGAAAGATATTATCTGGGTACAAAGATTTGATAAACCGGGTTTCCCATTTGAAGCGTATTTAAACCCCAAGATTCTACAGTATTCTACCCTAAAACAAGATTGCCTAGAAGGTTGCCTTTCTATTCCAAATCGTCGGGATACAACGCAAACTAGAGCTTACGCCATTCTCTTGGATTATGATCGACTAGACGGTAGTCATCACACAGAGATGGTAGAAGATTTTACGGCAGTTATTTTCCAGCATGAGATTGATCATCTGAATGGGATTTTGTATTTGGATCATTTGGAGCAAGAAAAGCGAGACGCAGGGAAAAGATCAAGGACACCCTAGCATAAAATCACTTTGACAGCTAGCGGCGTCTGCGATGCAGACTTTGAATTATTGAAGTTGTTTTAAGGGAATTGGGCTATTGCTCAATTAAAAANATCGGTCTGGGCATTGATGCCAGNCGGCAGACTACAAATAGCTTTGAATAAATTTAAGGTACTTATCTAGCAATCTTTGAATGACCTCTACCTAATACACGCGGTTTACTTCAATCGAGCTTAAATTTCTCAGGTTGCGTTTTCCCGTAATTTGATCCTGAAGCGATACCATCATAATGGATTGAGACATCTGATCCAAAGACTTCCCATTGGCCTCCGTAATCAAGTACACGCCATCCCCGGTTGGACTATTGAACAATTCGTTCCAGGAGTATACGGATTGAAAACCATCCACAGCCTTACAATCTACGTAGTAGGCGCTGTAATTTTTATTGTTTTGCCCTTTCACCGCAAGGGAGCCAAGAACGTCTTTTAGTAATACCCCTTTGGTTTGATCCAACTCCAGATACACTTCACCATTTCCTTTACGCAACTGAATGGTTCCCAAGTCTTCCTGATGAAGCCCCAATAGGCTTTCCTTAGAATACGATGGAATGTCTTCCACCAAACCAAGGATGGAAAAGGAATCAGTTGGCTGATTATTGATATCACCTTTTGTACCTCTACTACAATTCAGGCATAGCATTAGCAGACAGACAGCTATTAATTTATTGCTCATGGTTAATTGTTTTAGATAAGTTCTCAAACTGATCAAATATGCTTATGAACCTCTCGGTCATTCATATTTTGAGTTGGACGATAATTGTAATACAATCCTCCTGCAAAGTTGCGTACCTCTGTATTTAGGTAAGTGTACTATTGTTTTAAATTGTAGGATTATTGTTGCAACTTGTGCAGTATAAGAAGCACTGGACAAGAAAAGAGTAGCAATAAATACTGGACCGCTGAGTCTCCGACTATTGGTAGACCTAAAAAACGCCTTCCCAAGGCACAAGCTTGGGGAGGCGTTTTTTAGGTTGTATGGTGAGATTACCCTAGGGTAGATAAACCTATACAGGCAACTTATTATACTCAGCGTAGTTGGGTGGTACGGCCCCTTTCATCCTGAGGTAGAGAATGGCTTTGGCTCTGTGATGCGCAGTATGGTTTTCTCCACGGATGATCATGTCTAAATGGGAATGTCCGCTCAACCAATCTGGGTTTTGGCGATCCTTGCCCTTGATTAAATCTTTGTCCTGCAATTTTCCAATTGAGCTGATGACATAATCAAAGGTTTCTTTCAGATAGTTTAGGACTAGCTTTTTGTTTTCGCTCACAGACTGCCCCGGAAGTTTAGAAGCTTTCATCACATTCATACCATCCGGTAGCTTATATTTAAAGTCCTCATTCCATGCATTACCATATTCGCCCTTAGGGTCAAATATTATTTCCATATAAAGTGCATTAATGAAGCTTAGATGCATAAAGTGATGAGCAAAGGAGAATTGAGTTTCAGTTGGACTGAATTCAATAAACTCTTCAGGCATGGCTTCAAAAGTTGCAATCGAGTATTCTTTTGATTTTTCCCATCGGTCTTGAAGCTCGCGAACTAAGTCGTTGCCTATAGTTTTTATAGCTGGAACGAAAGCTATTGGTAATAAGCCAAATTGATTTAATGCGGATCTGCGGTTCATTTGAAATATTTTAGAGGAGGATAATTACAGCGAATCTTTGCATTAAAATAAGAAGATTATTTCAGAGCAATAAAAAGAACAAGTCCTCTATTCCAAAGTACTGATCAATCCGAAGCCGATTCCCCCTCCATATCCATATCTTGAATCCATTCCCGAATTAACGCTACCCCTTCATCGTGGACGAGCTGTCGGCCTAACTCGGGCATCATCGCGCCAGGATTGGTGGAGTTCATACGATACAGCAGAATGGATTCATCAGGATTGCCAGGGACAATAGAATACAAATGCCCACCAGTACCAGCTCCAGCCGAAACCGTGGCTTTGTAAACCCCTAACTCCGTCCCTAATTCCGTGCCATAGACCAGATGTAATCCAGAAGTATTCGCCGCCCCCTCAGGATGATGACAATGAGCACAGTTAATATCCAAATAGGACATGGCTCGATCGTGCAAGCTACCACCATCGGGGTCATCCCAAACGGCAGCTTTCTGATGAGGAACTGTAGGATCAAATCCTTCCAACATACCTAGCGTTGACCACTTGTCCAGTTGGTTCATCTCCCCATCAGCGTAAGCATAGGATTTATTCAAGTTGCGCACCTTGGGACCAATCGGCTGTTGCTTCTGGCCATTGGCATGGCAGTTCTTACATTGATTCTTATTGGGAATAATGTAGTTGGCCGTTCTAGCTACTCCTTTTTTGTCACTCCAAGCTACCTCCTTGATGTCTCCTATGGTTTCATAGAAGGCTTCGGTTTGCTCGTCATTCCAAATATAGCCAATAGCTTCCCACTCATCCGACCGGTTAATCAAAAGTCTTGTTTCAATGATGCGCCTTCCCTTGGATATATCTTGCTCATCATTCTCGTAATAAAAATTCTTAATCAGCACCGTTCCTTGTGGGAAATCAAGCACCGACTCAGCGGTGTACTTCGCCTTTTCCCCGTCGGGAATCCATACAAACCTAGCCTTATGGGCATAGTCCGAGAACAGCGGACTATTTAGATCATAGGGTACAACGCCTTCATTTGGTTGGAGATCCGCTAGATCTCCGGCGAAAAAGCCGTAAGCGGACAGCTTTTCGTGTGGGGATTCGGGTACATTAACTTGGCCTACCTCATTGGTTTTACAATTTGGCAGACTAAAGAGGATCAACATCAGTAGTGTAAAAACTAACAAGAAGCGCATAACAAGCAGATGTTTTGTGAGTGATATACTTCTTTGGGATTATGAAGGAGTGGGGAGGAGGGTCACGATCAACCTTCCTCCCTTATCGTAAAGGACTAGTTGCTCGCTAGCCAAGAATCATGATCACGGGTATCGACAGCATCCAACTCACAATTAAATGGAGTCATATCTGTATTCATATTTTGAGCAATTTCTTCTGGCTTCGCCCCCATCCCTGCATTTAGATTCACAAAAGAAACTTCTCCGTTATTTCTAAAGCAATATCCAGTAGGCATGCCATCTTCCGAAATTGACGAGGGTTTAAATATCCCATCGGTAATAATGTCCACAGGCTGCCCTCCCAATACCGCTGTCAATAACTGGCCATATTCCGTGCTGGTGTCGGTAGGCCCTTGGTTACCACTAATCACATTGTCATGGATATGGATATTGCTGCAATAAGGGTCAAACTCCTCAGACTTAAAGGGTACGCCGGTGAAGAGCCAACTGTTAATGGCAATACCAAGTGTCTTATGATTGGTGATCGTATTATCGAACATCTCGATATTTGAATGGGACATCAGGATCATACCAGAACCAGGAGGAATTGTGCTCACCACCATACCTTCCGGAGCAAAGTTTTCGCCGTTATTACCATCCATCGTATTGTTGTAGAACTTAATCCGGTCACCATTGGCTTGCGGAAGATCCGGCATATCAAAAATGAGCATTCCACCTGTATTGTTCTTTGCTACATTGTTGTATACCTCACCAGAAATCGTGTTTTCAATTTCAAGGCCAGCCACGTTGTCATGGACATAGTTGTCACGTACTACGACATTCGTGGATTGACCTACGTAGATCCCTGCATCCATAGCAAAAGAGGCTTCGCATTTTTCCATCAAGAGGTTCTTGCTACTTACCGGATACAGGCCATAAGCACCATTAGTTGGTTTCTTCCCTTGGGTCCAGGTTGTTTCCAGGTCTCGCATCACGATGTTTTCGCAATCCTGCACCTTTATAGCATCACCTTTTGAATCCGCAACGGTGAATCCCTCTAGGGTAAGGTTAGTCACATTTTTTACATGCAAACCTTGCGCGCCCTCAATCTGCCCTAAAAAGGATAGGATCGTCTTCCCTTTACCAGCTCCCTTGATCGTAATATTGGGGACATCATCCAGCGAAAGGCCACGCTTAAAATTAAAGGTACCGGCTGGAAGCAGGATCTCATCTCCTTCCTGCGCGTCAATCAATCGCTTCTGCAATTCGGCGGGTAGATTCTCGGCACTAAGGGTATTAGATCCCTTATTCTCCTGCTGGCAACTGGTTACTACTAGGGCAACGAGCGCCAACAGGCTTAATAGTCTGAAGGTTGATTTCATATTGTAGAATGATTTTTATGAATGAGTAGGAAGATCGCCTTTGCTCTTTCCTGGCAATGGCGTCTTCCAATGCTATAAGTCTTTAATGTATCAATATCTTTTCGGTCACTATCCCTCGATCAAACTGGACCTTGGCGACTAACATACCTTTCGGAAAGCCGCCTACCGCAATTTGTCGTTTTGACAATTCTATATCCTTGGCCTGATAAATCACACGCCCACTTAGGTCTACAATCTGGATCGCGGTGACCGTCTCGTTAGCACTAAAAGTTAGCACATCACTCGCGGGATTTGGAAACACATTGAAAGCAAGGCTAGGCTTAAGATCATTATCTACCGTTGCTGTTGAAAGATTCATCACCGCCATCAATCTTGGCGCGATGTAGTTGGTCATCGTATCGATGAACATTTTAGAAATGGCAGCATCGTTAGGATTACCCTGGTTTGCATTAAACGCACAGATATAGATCGGAGATGGAATGGTTTGATTTTCTATACCGTCCCAGGCAGCTCCAAAAGCTTCTTCACTGTACCAGTTCCAAGGATAGGTGTTATTACCATAGGTATCCGCATCGGCGCCCGGAGTTGGATCACATTGTATGGTTTGGTCTACCTTAAAGCCGTCATACAGTAACAAGCCTTCCAAACCACCCGTACTTTCTACCGCATCCATCGTCAACTCATCGTTCAAACCTGCTTCAATAAATGGATCCTGATTTCCGAGTTCTTGAGATCGAAAGACCAAGGTGTCTGGGAAAGCCCCAGTAGGAATTATGATGGATCCACCGGCAGTCAGTGAAACGTCCCGAATCCCTACACCACTAAAGCCAGACCGACGCTGGAAGGCGATCATCGGCACGTCTCCTTCTTCAATCCAGGACAAATCCCCCAGTCCTCCTTCTATATTTATGATAGCATTCACTTCCGATGAATAAGTAGGGTAATTGGGAAGATTCAGAATAGCCTCATTCGTTCCTTGTGGATTGCCATGAACTTCTTCAATTACGAAAGGAGTAGGCGGGACCGTGGATAAGTCAACGAACTTGACCAGGTTTTGCACCTGCTCGACTGTCTTCAAATGCGCCAAACTAGCTGCCCCCCAACCGGCTGAATCAAATCCACCAATCGCGATTTTATTGACATCAATCTTAAAGGTATTGCCTTCTTCTTCGGCATGAAATCGCAAGTAGCGCACCACATTGTGCATATCCTGGGAAAGTCGGTAAGAAGCTTGTAATACCCCTTCCTTGATCTCTTTATCATTACCAAATGGGTTCCATCCTATACGGTAAGCCATGGAAATAGCTACAAAACCTCTTTTCGCCATATCCTTGCAGATCTGCACCACGGCAGAGTCTCGCTTTGACCCATAGGGCGTTTGGTTAATTACCGGAGGTAGAAAGTCACCGCGATGCGCAAATATCACGACTGGACGTTCCGTTAAGTCATCCCCCGCAGGTTCATATACATCCATCTTTAGATCTTCTGGGCCAGGTTCACTACTAAGCCCTAGAATGATTCCTACGATACTGATATTCGTTCCGTACTTGACGTCCTCCGTTACGGTAACCTCATCAAATACCTCTTCCATATAGCGTTGAGCCGTTCCTAGCAATGGAATAAGGAGTACAAATAAAAAGGCAAAAGTCTTGTAAAAGTCTAGTTTCATATCCAATGTTTTTAGTTGTTACTTAAAGTCAAAACGGGCACTTGCAAAGATGAATCGGCCAATCAATGGCCCTCCGTACAATCCATTTTGTAGGCGATTCAGTAGATTGGAACCACTGATTCGTAAGGTCATATTGATGGAGGGGATATGCCGACTGATATTGGCATTCAAATGCATCTGTGCAGGAATCCTACCCGTAAATTGTGGCGAACTTTCAAAGGTATACCCTTCAACCCAACGGAAATTGGCGCCCGCGCCCCACTTATCTGAATTGAGAAACTGCAGATCGCGTAGGTTTACTCCCAGATTGAATTTATGGGCTGGTGTATTGAAAGCTGGAATCAAAGGATCATCACTCCGCTTAAAAATCTGGTTCCAAGAATAGTTGCCATTGAGGGTAATATTCCGATTCATGAAGTAATTCAAACCTAGAGAAAAGCCTGTCGTGAAGGTGATGTCCTCAGCATTCGCTGCAAAGCGATAAGCGATCGGAATCCCTGGAAAACCACCAATCACAAAGGGCACTTCCAAACCAATTTTATACCCAATGAAGTCCTCGTATCGATTCAGATAATAGGTAGCTTTGACATCCAATTTGTTATCAAAGTAGATTCCAGAATAAGCCATTTCCATGGAAAGGGCCTGCTCGGGTTTGATGGGTGGCTCATCAAAATAAACCAACAGATTCCGGTCTAGCCCATTGTCCAAATATTCTTCAAAGGAATCCAGGGTAATCAAGCCTTCATATCCATTAATGTTGCCAAGCAAAAAGGCGCTACCCACCTTAAAGTAGAAATACTGCTCGATCAGCGTGGGATTGCGCAGTGCGGAAGAAACTGAAAAGCGGAGAGAATGCTCCATATTCATGCGGTATTGCATGGAAAAAGCGGGGCTTATCAGGTAATCATAGTTTTCGTGTTTATCCAGGCGGGTGGTAAAATTGGCCTTTAATCGGTCATTCAGAAACCATTTCTCAAAGCCTAAGTAGGCTCCGTACTCATAGGTACGAATTCTGGTTCCAAAGGTATCGGCAAAGATGGTTCCTTCGGAGTAGGGCGTATATAATCGATAGTTACCCCCAATCGCGATCTCATCAAAAAATCGCGTCTTGAATCTATACTCCCCATGGAAATGGTATAAGCTAGAACGATCAACATACTTGGTCCCCCCTTCCGATACTACCGTGCTAGTAATGTCTTCGAATACTTCGTTGAATAGATCTGTTCCAGGAATAAGGGCATTACCGTCCATTGCTGCACGGGCTTGATCATGCCACTGTTGCAATAGGGCTGGGTTATCTCCAAGGATTTCGGCGGCCGCCTCAAAATCATACGTAAAAGTAGGGGGAGGGCCTAGCGTGGGAAAGTTAGGTAATTCTCTTACCTGGCTGTTGATATTTCTATTCCAATAGTCTCGATATCCAGACAACCAATCCCCATCTCCTCTCCTTCTACCCTGTAAAATATAGGCCGTAGAAACAATATCATAGGTATCTCCCGCATCTTCCCGGGTGGTATAGAATCGAAGAAAGAACTTATCTTTTTGCTTGATTTCGAACTTATTCTGCATCGCCCACACATCACGCAAACTCAGTCGGTTATCCAATTGCATCACAGTGGTACCCATACCAAAATTAGTGGAACCAATCATTTCCCAACCCGGTGCAAACCTGTAGTGCAAGGCCGCACTACTCTTCAAGTTGTAGCTATTGTAATCGGCTAGGTCTTTCTCCCAATATCCGGTTCGAAAAATCTTGCCCAGTCCGGGGTGCTCATATTGCTCAAAGAGCGAGGTGTTGTCACGAGTCGATTCATCTCCATATCGATTCACGGCATCGTATCCACCAGGGTTCTCGATACCGACCGAATCCTGCAAACTTCCTATAGAGGGTCTTGGATCATCCGCTTCCCAATCATATACCCTGGAGTAAGAGAAGTTTACTTTAAAACCAAAGACATCACGGCCTTTCTTGTTCTTAAAGGCATGTGCAAAACGCAGCCCTCCTTCGAAGAAATCACGTTGACCTCCCTTTAATTCCAAGGTCAATCCTTGATACTTGAAGGGATCTTTCGTTCTCATATTTACTACCCCATTGAAAGCTCCGGGTCCAAAGTAAGCAGAACTCGCACCGATCACCAAATCGACACCTTCTATATCGAGTCCCGCTACCCCCATGAAATTACCTAAGGGATAATTCAAGCCAGGAGAAGCATTGTCAATCCCATCAATGAGTTGTAAAGAGCGGATGGGTGTACTACTGTTGAAGCCTCGAGTATTGATAACTTTGACTCCGAAGCTGACCGTCATCATATCCGTTTCTCGCATATTGGCGAGTGCATCATAAAAACTTGCTTCGGAAGTGCTCTCCAATTCCCTAAGGCCAAGGGACTCCACCGTCAAGGACAACTTATTCTTCAATTTGGAATATTCTGAAACCACTTCCACTACCTGCAAATTAACCCCAGCTTCCATACGAATTTCTAAATCCTTTGCTAGGCTGTTTACTTCGTATTCCATATCCTCATAACCAGTATAAGATATAATCACTTGGAAGGGAGGAGCTGGACAGTTTTGAAGTTCGAACTTACCATCTAAGTCAGTAACCGATTTACTATCGTGATCCTTAACCATGAGCGTAGCACCGATCAAAGCATCGCCATTTTCAGCATCCACTAATTGTCCCTTCAAGGTCTGCGCAACACCTGCTGACGACCAGCATACCAGTGATAAAATAATTCCCAAAACGGAGATGAATCGGCCTTTTCGCAACATTGTTTTTCGTTTTGATCGTGCAAAAGCACTTTCTATTACGGTAGAATCAAATTGGGTGATTTAGTGATATCGAAGACAATAAATTGCTACATGGATCACCTCAACATATAATCTTTTAAATAGAATCGTTTATAGTTCCAGAGTAGTCTTGTACAAGAAAGGAAAAATGTGGCGGGTCTGGGGTATTTTGGGCCGATTTGGGGTTAAATCGGGCTATTTGGGATTAAATCGGATCGCAGAAAGGAGCAAAAGATCAGCTATTCATTAAACGTAGTATGTCTTCCTTGTAGGTTTCGGACACCTTAAGTGGAAGATCAGGTAGTTGTTTGAGCTTAACCTGGAGCTCTCCATTTTTCCGGTCTACGGTAGAAAGGTTGTTAAGATTAATGCTGTAAGAACGATGTATCCGAAGGAAATGAGGTGGAGGTAATTGTTGTAGAATGTTCTTTAAGCTACTTCGGATAAGCTTTTTCTCCACTTTTTCCTCCTGCCGAAAAAAAACTGCCGTGTAGTTGTTTTCTGATTTAAGCAATAAAATATCTTCTTGTGCAATGGACAACATCGGTTTACCATTTTCATCCTTGATACTCAGTAAGGCAGCGGCGGGCTTAGGTGTCTCTGGCTCTACGGAAACGGCTGGAGGCATGCTCACCACAGCAATCAATAAACAGGCAATCGCATAAGGAACAATGGCCAGCAAAGCGGTCATCCGGAATACGGCTATAAACTCAGGTAAGAATGGCTTACCAAATTCTCGATAGATGAGAAAAAAGCAGACGGACAACAGGAAGATCTCTAGCACTACCCATAGCAAGAACTGCCAGACTAAAAAAGTATCCAAATTAAACCTGGGTCGCAACCAAAATTGGGTGAAGATCAATACTAAGGCCCCCCAAAAGCTTAAACCATGATAGGAAAACAGGCGAGCGAGCGTAGTCTCTTTACTAATCCCTGAAACATTCAAGGGATCATAAAAAAGGATAAATACCGTAGAAAAAATCGTGCAGAAAAGAATCAATAGCCAACGACTATTGGTGTTATCCAATAGATCAAAAGGGCGCCCTAACTGCTGCTGCAAACTTACCATGCGAGTTTCCAAGGTGCTTAATTGTTGGCCAACACAATCTTAAAGAAAGCTTCTTAAAATTACAAATTTTGTTGTTTTGAAGTGGTCCAGCCCATGAGGATCTTTCCAGCATCACGAATTACCGCTCAAAAGCGCAAGTTCTGCTCATTCCAAATACCCCAAATCACAGGTAAGTATGCAAAAATAAACCTCAATTCCATCCCCCTTGATCCGTATGTCTATCCAAACCCCAAATAGCATGCAAAGAACACTCACTATAGTATTTGCAGTCTAACTTACAATAATTGTAAAAAATACAGGAATTTATAAAATAAATGAAAAAATTGTAATTTCAGATAAGATTCCGCTTACAATCAAGTGGATAAAAAAGTGGGGCATTAGGAATAGGTTTTTGGAAAACACCATATAATATGGTTTGGTGTATTTCCTTTTGGAGTTGCTTTGGAAGAGATATTAGCTGGCCCACAATTATTTTGAACTTGAAGCCTAGAATCCATGGTTCTCGCCCATAATCTACTGCGTATTCACTGCTACTCCCCCCTACTGTTATGCCTATTCTTTGCCCTTCCAACTCCACCCCTACCAGCACAAACTCAGCAAGAAGCTGACGTCTTACTGACAAATGGTCAAATTTACACCATGGCGGCAGCTAGAAATAGGGTGCAAGCACTAGCCATCAAATCTGATCAAATCATCTTTACTGGCCCAGATCAAGCGGCCCAGGCATACATCGGGCCGAATACCGTAGTTATCAATCTTGAAAACAGGATGGTACTGCCAGGCTTTACAGATAGTCATATCCATCCGATTAGTGGTGGTACCCGGTTGATGAATTGCGACCTCACCGATCTTCGCATTACCAAGGAGGTGTTGGACAAGATCCAAAATTACGTAGCTGCTAACCCTCAAAAAGAATGGATTATTGGAGGAGGACTATGGCTCCCCGCCATAGAAAATGGAAAACCCTCCGCCGAGACTTTGGACAAGATCATTAAGGATAAACCGGTCTATATCACCTCCGCGGACGGACACTCGGCCTGGGTAAATACCAAGGCACTAGAAATCGGTGGGATCAACGCCAGCACGAAAGACCCAAATAATGGTGTGATTGAAAGAAAAACAGACGGTACTCCAATCGGTACTTTACGGGAATCAGCGATGGGACTGGTATCGAAACACATCCCGGATGCTTCCCCCGCCGAACGAGTAATCGCCCTGAAGAAGGCCCAAGCATTAGCCCATCAATATGGAATCACAGCATGGATTGATGCCTCGGTTGGCGCCGCAAGCATTGAAGCCTACCTTGAGTTAGAGAAAGCCAAAGAACTTCAATTAGACGTTGATCTATCCATTACCGCTAGGGTAACAAAGGCCGCCAAGGCTGTACCGGATATTCTGGCGCTTTACGAAAAGTATCAACCTAAGAGTGAAAACATACAGATGAAGAGTACGAAGATCTTCATCGACGGTGTGGTAGAAGGAAAAACGGCGGCTCTTTTTGACAATTACGTAGGAGAAAAACATAAAGGATTAGCTTATCTCGACCAGCAACCCTACAATGAGATGATTGCCGCCTTTGACAAAGCAGAGGTGCAGGTCCACGTTCACGCCTGTGGGGACAAGGGCGTAAATATGACCTTGAATGCCTTTGAATTTGCTAGGCAACAGAATAAACCCCGCGATGCAAGACATCATATCGTTCATATGCAGTTGATGCATTCTGATGATATTGACCGATTTCGGAAATTGGATGTCGTTGCTAATATCCAACCCCTCTGGGCTTCCCCTGAAGACACTTATATTTCAGAATTGACCATCCCGGTGGTGGGCCCGGAACGAACAGAATGGATCTATCCCTTTGGAGCTATTGCAAATTCTGGAGCAGTAATAGCCCATGGTAGTGATTGGCCCGTGACGACCATGAATCCCTTTCACGCCATACAAGTAGCCGTAACCAGACGAGGACCAGATGAGATTGAAAGACCGGCATGGACTCCTCAGCACTTGATGGACCTTTACACGGTCCTCAATGGCTATACACAGGGTGGAGCCTATCTCATGCGAAGAGAAAACAGTAGCGGAAGTCTCGAGTTAGGTAAAAAAGCCAATTTGATGGTACTTAATCAAGATCTTTTTGAGATTCCCAAAACTGCTATTCATAAAACAAAAGTATTGCTCACCTTCTACCAGGGTGAAATTGTATATCAAAGCCAAGAATGGAATCCGTAGTGGAAAACATTGAACACATAGACTCAAACAAAAAGTGTAGGTAAACCGCAAGGCCCTTTAGGTAGAAAGGCGCTAGATGTGAAAAGGAAATCCACCTTCCTTCCGAACAGGAGGAGGCCAGCCTACTCTTTTATTATAAAGCTAACCGAATACAAACTAGGAACGTAGCAGCAGACTGCAAGTCGCTTTTGCACTTGTTTGTCCTGGGATTGGTATTGAAGTTGTCCAAGGTTTTTTGCACTTGCAGAAACCTCAGACAACTTCATTGATTCTTTTCACATTTCATAAAACTCACTAGTATGAAAAGACCATTAAGACAATTTTTGGTTGCAATGCTGTGCCTGATGAGCTTCAGCGCCATCGGTCAGCGAACTTTAAGCGGGAAAGTCACCGCCAGCAGTACTGGCGAAACCTTAATTGGAGTGAACATTCTCATTAAAGGTAGTACTACAGGAACCGTCACCGATTTTGACGGCAATTACACACTCGAGATCCCATCTAACGATGTTATTCTCATTCTATCCTACACCGGTTTTGCTACAAAAGAAGTTCCTGTGGGAACAGCCTCGGAACTAGATGTCAGTCTTGATGAGGGCTCCGAGGTTTTAGATGAGGTCCTAGTAGTGGGATACGGTACACAAAAACGGGGAGATGTAACCACTGCAATCTCTTCCATCAATGGCGAAGATATCGGACAATTGCCGGTAGCTAGTGTAGAATTGGCCATGCAGGGTCGTGCAGCTGGCGTTAACATCTCTAGCTCTTCCGGTCAGCCCGGCGCGGCCTTGAAAGTTCAAATTCGTGGAGCCACTTCGATCACGGCCAGTAGTGAGCCACTGTACGTAGTTGATGGAATCCCCATGACTTCGGACAATAATTCTAGTCTCTTTACGGGAGGATACAACTTCAACTCCATGGCCGATATCAATCCTGACGATATCGAATCTATTGATATCCTAAAGGATGCTTCTGCAGCGGCTATCTATGGTTCTCGTGGGGCCAATGGAGTGGTCCTGATCACGACAAAGAGAGGAAAATCGGGCAAGGGTAAAATCGAATTTGACACCTACTTTGGTACGCAAGCACCAGCCAAGGTAATCGAGATGATGAACTCGGCTGAGTTTATCAATATGATGAACGAAGCCTCTGCCAATGACGGGTACATTGACAACTGGTTCTCCGACCCGAACTCCTTCAACTTCATTGGAGATCCAGACGATCCTGAACTAATCAATACAGATTGGTATGATGAAATCTTACGGGATGATGCTCCTATTTCCAATTATTCCTTAAGTGCCAGCGGAGGGTCTGACAAATTCTCCTACTACGTTAATGGCTCTTACTTTGATCAGGATGGTTTCCAAAAAGGAACTTCCTTCAATCGAATGAGCGCCAGAACAAACTTAGATGCTCAGGTGAATGATGTGCTTAAGATTGGTACCAATGTGATGATTAGTCGCAGTGATTCAAAATCCACGGTGGGTGACAACTCACTTTATGGGGTTATGATTAATGCCTTGGCTGCTGATCCCACTATGCCTGTGCAGCAGGAAGATGGCACCTATTCTGACCCATTCTCCTACTTCTCCTGGTGGGCTTTTGAAAACCCCAGAGCTGCCACGGATATCTATCAAAGAAATACATTCACGAACCGCTTTCTAGGTTCTGTTTTTGCAGAATTGTCTATAGCTCCGGGTTTGAAGTTCAGAACATCCTGGTCTGCTGATTATCAAAACCTGGAAGATCAACTGTTCTACCCTTCCACTACTTTGCAAGCCATCCGTGGGGGTATCACAGGCTTGGGACAGTATGCTAGTGCTGAAACGATCACTTGGCTAAACGAAAACACCCTGAACTATAATTTTGACTTTGGTACACCTCATAACCTCAGCATACTAGCAGGGTTTACCATGCAGGAAACTGACCAGGATTTCGTAGACATCACCGGCGAGAACTTCGCTAATGATAATCTAGGTGCCATCGCCTTGGCTGCTGATATTACGAATGGTTCTACACAAGGAACTTCCTGGGGTCTGATCTCCTACTTAGCTCGTGCCAATTACAATTTTGACAATAAATACTACTTAACCGCCTCTATTCGTACAGATGGTTCTTCTCGATTTGGTGATGAAAGTCGCTATGGAGTTTTCCCCTCTGTATCTGCCTCTTGGCGCGTTTCTTCGGAGCCCTTCCTTGCCAACTCTGACTGGTTGTATGATCTAAAATTGAGAGCTAGCTGGGGACTTACGGGTAACCAGGATGGAATCAACAACTTTGCCTCTAGAGCCTTGTGGACTTCCGCAGTGAACTACAACGGTGCTGCAGGTACTTCTCCTTCTAGAATGGGTAATGCAGATCTCGGTTGGGAATCTACTTCCCAGTATGATATTGGTTTCGATCTAAGCCTTTTTGATGGCAGAGTTAACTTGACGGTCGATTACTTCGATAAGCGTACCACTGATCTCTTGCTGAATTCTAATGTTCCGGGCTTCTCTGGTTTCACCACCGTTACCCGCAACATTGGCGAAGTGAAGAATGTAGGTTGGGAGTTTGCGCTAAATACCGTCAATTTCCAAACAAGTGGAGGTTTCAGATGGTCCACCAACTTCAATATTTCTACCATTGAAAATGAAATTACCAGGCTAGAACAAGATGGGGAGTTACAAGGAACTACCCATATCCTGAAGCAGGGTTATCCATTGGGTACCTTTAACTTAATTCGTTGGGAAGGTATTGATCCAGAAACTGGTAACTCTATTTTCACGGATACTAATGGCGATGGAGCCATCAACTCTGGCGACGCCACTATCGTAGAAGAGAACGGAAAAGCCTTAACCGTTTGGCCAGATTTCTTTGGGGGCATCACCAACACCTTTAGCTACAAAGGATTCGATCTATCGGTCTTCTTCCAATATTCCTCAGGCAACTATCTCTGGAATCACTCTCGTTACGCGCAGGAGCAAGTGGGGTGGAGCTTTAACTTTGGTGGCTTCTTCCTACCATACGGCAACAATACCAAACGCGTAGAGGAAGAGCGATGGCGTCAGCCCGGTGATGTTACCGACATCCCTAGAGCTGGTTTGGGTTACGTTTTTGATGACGATGGAAATGTGGTTGGTGAGTATCAGAACTGGCAAGAAGATTCTGATCAATGGTTGGAGGATGCTTCCTTCATTCGCTTGAAAACACTCGAATTTGGCTACAACCTACCGAAGAATCTCATGACAAAAATTGGGTTGAGTTCCTCCAAGGTCTACTTCCGTGGCCAAAACCTTTGGACTTCTACCAAGTATCTGGGAGTTGATCCAGAAGTAAGTTCTAATGGTGAAAGCGTAACTCGTCCCGGAGAGGACTTTGGTGGACTAGGTCAGCCTAGAACGTTGATTTTCGGAATCAAGATTGGAATCTAATGCCAAGTGCCAATCGTTCATCCAAATTATCAAAAAGAAGAAGAAACATGAGAACCATACATAAATTCAAACTTACCCTATTCTTATTGGGATGTCTTTTATACAGTACTTCCTGTGAGGTACTAGACCAAAGTCCTCAACAGGATATCACGCCCGACATTGCCTTCCAAAGTGAAAAAGCAGCTAGAGCTGCCCTGGTAGGTTTGTACAACGGTCTGCAATCCGGAGATTACTACGGTGCTTACTTTCCGTACACGTCCGACAACTATGCCGATGTATCCATCTTTCTAGGATTCTTTACCGGCTTCAATGAAGTAGATGATAAAAATATTCCTTCCAGTAACCTGAATGTAGAATTGATCTGGTTGCAAGCTTTTGAAACCATCAACATTGCCAATGAAATCATTGATAACGTTCCTGCGATCGAGGAAAATGGCTTTGATCAAGCAGAAAAAGATGAAATCATTGCTGCCGCAAAATGTATCAGAGCACTTTGCTATTTAGATCTACTCACCCACTATGGAGAGCACTGGGACGAGTCTTCAGCTTTTGGTCTTCCTTTAATCACCAAATCCACTGGAGGAGATTTCGCAAATGTTGAATTTGTCCCTAGAAATACCGTAGCGGAGACGTATGATTTCATCCTTGCAGATCTGCTTGATGCCGAAAAGTCATTGCCTGACAGTGATGATCGGACCGTAGCGAGCCTTGGATTGGCTCAAGCTCTCCTAGCGAGAACCTATCTGCACAAGGGAGAATACGCCAATGCCATTACCAAAACTACTGCCGTAATCGACAACAGCAACTATGCCCTCCTCGACAATTACGCAGACATCTTCTCCTCTGACCTTAGTGGAGAATCTATCTTTGAATTAGCTTACAACTCACTTGATCCAAGTGACTTAGCGCTCTACACTATTCGTCGTGACGAGGTCCGTCCTGATCCCGCACTGATAGCCTCCTTCGAAGAAGGTGATGCTCGCGCTGAGCTAATCGCACCAGTTGACGGTTTTGTAGGAGACCGCTTCATAAAGGCAGAAGACTTCGGCAACGATGAAAACCCAGCCTATATCATCCGAATGGCAGAAATGTATTTAGCGCGGGCTGAAGCCAAATTTCTTAGTGGAGATACGGACGGCGCCCTGGAGGATCTCAATGCCGTTCGCACCAGGGCCGGCTTGGATGCCCATACCAGTTCCGATGATTTTGTTGATAAACTCTTGAATGAGATTAGATGGGAATTCTTTGCGGAGGGCCAGAGGTTCCGTGCCTTAGTGCGCTTGGGTAAAGCTGAGGAAGTTCTTGGTCTTCAAACCTTTCAACGCATCTATCCTATTCCTTTCCGAGAATTGAACATTGAGGGGAATCAGATGGCACAGAATCCAGGATATTAGGTTTTAATGCTTAATGTTTAATGTTTAATGTTTAATGTTTAATGGGAAAATGGGAATGATTACAGCTTTAAGCGTTGATCGTATTTAATTCTCAAGTGGATTCCATTAGCAAGAACGCCCGAGTCCAGCTGGAAATCATTCCGGTTAGGTTCGGGCGTTTTCTTTGGTCGAAAAAATGGGCAGGCCGCCGTGGAAGCCCTTATCTTTGTAGAGCGTATCAAAAAACGTAATCCCTAAAATTAATCCCAATAAATGTTTAAAATTAGACTCTCTTTGATGATGGCAAGCCTATGTCTTGCCCTAAGCGCTCTTACACAAACTCGATTTGACAACTCCACATCCTTTACTGTCCCTGATCTCGGCCCCGCCACGCTCTATCCCAGCACAATAGAAGTATCTGGCATGGACGTACATTTATCGGATATTGAAGTCATTATCCCATTCATTTTTTATGTCGGTGACTATGAGGAGATGGAGATGTTATTGGAAAGTCCGGATGGCCAACAGTTCCTCTTAATGAGTGATGTGGATCTAGGTCCTTTCTTTGGCTTATTTACAGATCTGAGTTTCAGTTTAAATGCGGATCAAGTTATGGATCGGCAGACGGCAGATAGCCGTAAGCCTTTTCTGCCGAGTGACTACGGAAGTACACCCGATACCTTACCCGCCCCTGGACCGGGGGTAGTCGATGACTTGCCCAAGCACCTTTACCCCTTGGAAGGAATCGACCCCAATGGAACTTGGAAACTGTATGTTTACAATAGTCGAGAAAACCAAGTAAGTGGTACCTTTGAGGAAGGTTGGGGACTAGTCATCACTAGCAGCCCTGAACCCATTTGCCCGCGCCCACTTCCCCCTACGATCCGGGAAGGAAGCCTTACGACCCAGCAAGTGATCATTGACTGGGGGACCTACACAGACAATAACTTCGACTTGTACTTCGGTCCCACTCCCCTACCCGAACCTAGTCCAGACACCGAAGCCACCCTAGATAATATCACGGATACTACTCAAATCCTAGACAATCTACTCCCCAATGTGAAGTATGAGCTATTTCTTCGGTCAAATTGTGGAGATAGTCAAGGAGCATGGCTAGGGCCAGTCACCTTTGAAATGGAAGAAGAATGTCCGGCAATACTTCCTGCTTTGGAGCTTTGTCAATTCTACGCGCCCGAAGACTTAGCAACTACTCAAGGTTGGGATATAGATCCTAGTGGCGCACAGGATTTGGAAGCTTTTCAATACACCTTCACTTTCACACCGCAACAATCCGGCGTATACACGCTGGAGGATTTTGCGCTTCTAGACATAGACTCTGATCTCGTGCTAGCCATTAGCACGACCGATGGAAGTTGTAATGAAAAAGAGGGATGGGAGTACTATTATTGGAATCCTCCCTATGTAGAATTACCTTCTCTCGAAGCTGGAACCACCTATACCTTCGTCTATCAAACAGGAGAGGAAGAAGTAGCGCTAAGAATCAATTCTTGCCAGACGACCTTTAGCCTGAGTATGCCCAATTTCTTGGAAGGGCCGTACTCCTTTAAGCCTCAACTATTAGATGCTGGAGAAAGAGCAGCAGGAGACTTTGATTTCTATTATGGCCCTTCCCCATTACCCACACCTGGAAGTGAAACAGTACCAACCATACAAGTAACTGATATTCAGATTGATCAAGTTTTCGGTGGCGACCTCCTTCCAGATACAGCCTATGATCTTTACATCCGTCGCCATTGCGACGGACAAGTTAGTTGTTGGAGTCAGCCTTTCAACTTTAGAACCGAGGAAGACTGTGGTAATCTCGTATATCAAGGACAGGAAAGTACCACCGCGACAACCGTTTCCTTAGCCTTCCTTGCCGAAAATGCCGTTTCAAACTGGATATTCGAATATGGACCAGCAGGCTATATTCCAGGGGGAAATGGAATTCGAGTGTCGCAGATGGTCGAGAATGACGCCATTGACTTTCACTTAGAAGGGCTGCAGCCAGAAACTGATTATGATCTCTACTACATTCCCAGCTGCTCCGCGAATGGTCTAAATCCAACCTACGGCCCACTTCGTTTTTCTACCAACGATGACTGTGATCCGCTGGCCACTCCAGTGGACTGTGGTATCTTGGTAGATAATCGATTTGAAGCGGGTGATCGGGCACCCGTACAGGCGGGAAATAATTGCTCTGGTAATCTCTTTGCGAGTAAACTTTATAGCTTCCTCGCAGGAGAAACAGGAACGGCTAGAATAGAATTTGGTGGATCTGGAGCTAGTAGTAACAGTGCCAGAGCTAGTTTTTCATATGCTGAACAAGAAGGAAGTTGTGCTATTGGGAGCTTTACTGGCTTAGGCTGTTGGCAAATCCAAGGGAATGACTACCCCACCTTATTCATGCCCGTAGAAGCCGGAAAGCGCTATTTCGTTTTGTGTCAGGTCACCAATGTTACTGGAGCAGGTCGCTTTGCCCGCTTTAATTTTACTATTGAAAATTGTGGATTCTTGCCCGGCCAATGCCCTCCCATTAACCAAATACAGGCTCAAGCCTTTACGGGTGACAATATCCGCCTAAGTTGGCCCACCGTTAGTGCAGAATGTTATGATATTTTGTTTGGCTCCGTTGACGAGCCCTTGGACACCAACACTATGGCACCCCAACAGGAATGTTGGCCGAATGAATTTTTCGTCATTGAGCGTGAGGAGGATTTGAGGCCTTATCAGTATTATGTCCGATCCCGTTGCAATGATGAATTTACCCCTTGGGTGTACGGTCGCTTTCCGGCAGAATCAGCTATGCTGCATCAATCCATAGGCTCTATCGACTTTTGCTCCAACTACTTTATTCAAGATGAAGCTTCTCGCTCCTTTAGCAGCTTCCGCTTCAAGACGGGAGAAGGAGGTATTTATACTTTTAAAGTCCAAACCTCTGCTGAAGCACTGACTAGCTTTGCGATCTATCAAGATACCATCAGCGAAGCCACCTTGATAAGCCTGGTGGACGGATTCAGCATCTTTGAGGGAGGAGCACTGTTGGAAGACAACACGAATTATATAGCCCGCTACGAAGCGCCTACTCCGTCCAGTGGTGGCTTTGTAGAATTTGTGGTGGATACCTGGGGCTTATTTCCATTCGCCGAAATTGGGAATTTTGATAACTCCTTCAACTCCTCTGCTGCTGGTTTGGTAGGTGTGACCAATGGTTGGCAGGTGGCGGATTATGATTGCCTAGGAGCCGATAACTGGAGGCATTTTTATGATGATAATGAGACGCCTACCAACCGGGCGGATGATCAGATACTCCTATCCATCCAAGAATATCCCACTTTACTCAATTCTATAAACAGTGTGGCGGCTGGCGGAAGCCCAGGAGCCAGTCTCATCACCAATCCACCGGCTAATTACATCCAAAATGAATCTGGGATCGTGATCATGAATCGCTATTGGGAGGTCAATCTCAATAATAATCAGCAGCCCAGCAGCCCGGTATCTGTGCGTTTTTACTGGCATTTGGACGACTTTGATCAATTACAGATCAAGATGGAGCAAGAGGGCTTGACTATTCCAAATGACTTCTCTGACCTCTTCTTCTACAAGATAAATGGCGATTATACTTCCGATCCGACAGCAGGGCACGTAGGGATTCCAGCTGCATCTGATCTTGCCGGCGATGGATATTGGGAGTACTATTTCAATGAGGAATTGGCCGATAGCCATTACCAGTTGGGCACGCATGTAGATGGAAACCCTTACGTCGAATTCCCCATCGCTGTATTTAGCGGTGGCGGCGGTGGAGCGGCAGCCGATGGTGGTGGAGCTATTTTGGTGGATATAGTTGAGACAAATGCTCCTGCCGATTATTGGCGGGTCTATCCGAATCCGGTTCGGGATCAGCTCTTTCTTCGCGACCTTCCAAGGATAACCGAATATGTCTTAGCTTCTAGTCAGGGAGCCATTGTGCAGCAGGGCTCCTTCCCCAGTCAAGGTCTGGATATGAGCCAGCTAAATCCAGGCTATTATGTTTTGCAACTGCAAGATGCCTTATTTAATGGTACTTTTAAGATCGTGGTGATGAGGTAAAACGGGGGGACAGCAGCATTTGCAAACATAGGCCATGCCCTTGCTGCTGTCCTTTCCTGTCTAAAATAGAAAAGCATGAAATACAATTGGCTTTGGTTCAACGAGCCTGATCAATGGTCTCAAGACGCAGACGGGATACACCTATTTGTTACGCGCAAAACCGACTATTGGCGTGAAACGCATTATGGTTTTACGGTAGATGATGGCCTCTTTGCCTATCTGGAACGGGGCGGAGAATTTGAAGTTAAAGTCAAGTTGCTCGGTCACTACCAATATCGCTTTGATCAAATGGGCTTAATGTTCAGAGTAGACGAGCAAAACTGGATTAAGACCGGTGTCGAATTTGTAGATGATCGTATAAATATCAGTGCCGTAGTCACTCGAGAAAAAAGCGACTGGAGCATGATGGCTGTAGATGAACGCTGGCCCTTTGTTTGGATAAAAGCCATTCGGCGTTTAGATGCGGTAGAAATCTTTTACTCCCGAGATGACGAGACCTATCAAATGATTCGCTTAGCCCATTTCCCCGGAAATCGAGCCGTGAAAGTAGGCCTATATGCAGCCAGCCCAGATGGAGAAGGTTTTGATGCTACTTTCACGAATTTTACCATCACCCATCTGCCTGATCTTCGGAGAGAACAGTGGCTGGCTAAAAATCAGTAAAGTGAAACGTTCTCTGACCGATTTTGCATTTTAACTTAGGGATTCGCGCAATGCATTGCCTCCCCTGAGAGGCACTTTAAAGCGCTTTTCCTTTCATGCAAACATTGCCAGAGAACTAATTAAAACCTGTTATTTATCTTCTCCTCAGAAATTCACGCTGTAGCTGATTAGGCTTCCGATAATCTTCTGGTGAGAAGGTGTTTTTCCACTCTTGTAGTTGTGCATTAGAGACTTCTGGGAGCTTATCCAAAAACTTGCGTAGGGTTTTCATGAAGCGTTCGGGTTCATCTTCGAAAGCCAAATGGCCAGTATCTTCCCAGAATTCGCGTTCGGCCTTCTGAAACTGATCAAACATCATTTCGGCCTTTTGTTCCCCATAAGCGAGATCCCATTTGCCTTCAATGATCAGGGTCGGTATTGGGCAGTTTTTAAAAAGACCTTTTAGATCATACTCAAAGTAATCCTGCAGCATAGCCTGGTAGTACCCTTTGGCATGCACAAATTCGTACCGCGCATACCTGGCAATATCCTCATCTGTCCATCTCTTGATATGCCTACGTTTCCAGTCTCCATTGCGGAAGGCATTGAAGAGCATTTTCCGCTGTAATTCCGGGTTGACTTGGTCGGAATGAACGGGGGCTACTCTTTGACCTGCGATGGAATAAATCTCCCCAATTCGTTTACGTTCCGCTTCAGAAAGGAAATCATATTGCCTAGCCCCCAAGCCAATGTCCAAGGACATGGGCAAAGCAGAACTTAAGAGGATCATGCCAGCGATACGCTCCGGATACTTTAGGGCATACAACTGGGTCAGCACCCCTCCGAAAGAAAGCCCTAATACTGCCCATTTTTCATACCCCAATTTTTCGCGAAGGGCATCAAGATCCTCCACCGCTTGATCTATTGAGTATCCCTCCTTACCCGAAACATAGTCCGATAAGCCCACTCCTCTAAGATCATAGAAGATGACCTCACTAAATTTTGTGGCTTCTTGAAAATGTGGATGAAAATAGTGATGGCTAGTACCTGGTCCTCCACTCACCAATACTAAAGGAATTCCCTCCCCCTATTTAGCTACCCAAAGATTGACCCCTCTTACCCATTCATAACGTCCGGTGATTCCCAAGGACTCTTCTAAGCGAGCAATTTCAGGAACCGGTAGAATTTCGTCATGTAGATGCTCTATGCGATCAAAGATTGTCTCCGTTTTTTGTGCAAGGACAAGCTGTGAGAGGCAGCAGAAAAGCCCCATCCATAATAGGCGTGCATTCATATTAGCTTTTGAGCGCAAAGTAGCGGCCTAGGTGCTCTAAAACTACCGGATTCAAGAATCTGGAAACGATTTCTACCGGAATTTAGACAACCGCCTTACGGAAGGCGGAAGGCGTCATTTGAGTGGTCTGCTTAAAAACAGCATTGAAGGTAGAAAGTGAACCAAAACCACTGTCTAGCGCAATCGCGATGATTTTCTCAGAGCGACGATCTGGATCCAGCAGAAGTTGCTGAGCATGTTGGATGCGGTAAGTATTGATGAACTGAATAAAATTGTGATCGGTGCCTTCATTGATGGCCTGCGATAGCTGCTTAGGATGGATATTGAGTCGATTGGCCAGACTCACCAGGGAGAGCTTGGGATCGAGATAAATAGCCTCTTCTGCAAAAAGAGTATGAATCTGGGTGAGTACCCGCTTTCCTTGCCCTGGCTTTAGGACGGAAGCTTGATACCGCTTCTGCCGCCAACCTGAGAAAACATCCTTTTTCCTCCATCCCATGACCAGCCAAATCCCCATGAGCAGCGAAAAGCTCAAGGCTCCCATCAGATACATGGGAATCCACTTTAAGAAAATAGCCAAGTACATTCCCCATAATATGACCAACCCCCAGCTAATGGACAAATACCACTTTTGCGTTAGCTGATCCTCCTGTAAGGCACGATAGCCCAAGTTTAGGCTTAGACCCGCATAAACAAAAGATTGACCCAGAATCATAGGATATAACCACTGCCATTCCGTAGCATGAGGCCCGTTGGGCAGAACGGGGCTTAGGATGACATACAGGAGAGCGGGTATGAAATGAAGTAGCTGGGATCTGGTCCATTTCCAATTTGCACCTACTAGGGCACGACCATATAGATAGAGTAGCGGTGCTACCGTTAGATTAGCAGCTAAACCCAAATTTTTAATGGTGAGCGGTAACTCAACAAAGTGATAAAAAACCGATTTCGTAATGCGCATGGACAGAAACAACAACAGTAGACCTAAGAGCCTATTTGCTTGCTGCCTAGGGCCTTTCCACCGCAGTAGAACGAAGCTAAAGAAAAGGCTCAATCCAAGCCCCAAGGAAGCTAAAAAGAACAATAACAGTTGTTGAATATCCATCTGCATCGATATTGGGTGAAGCGTGTCTTCGCTGCCAGCTACAAGAGTCCTTTGATCGCTACATTGGACAAGATCACCTCCTCCGGACCATCAGAAAGCCCAGTTTGGAAGATGGCCTGGGCTAATTGCTCGGAGGCAATCTCACTCGCTGGAAACAATCGCTTGACGATCGGATACAACCCCCTTGCGATCCGATACGTAAAATTCGGTTCTTTGCGAGGCTCCACCGGATAAATATAGGCCGGTCGGAAAATATGCAGCGCACCGAAGTCTTGTTTGATTAAATAGTTTTCAGCCATTCCCTTGAAGCGGGCAAAAGCTACCCGGCTCTTCTCCTTAGGATCTGCCCCTTCTCCACTCAAAAAGCAAAAATGAGCACTCGGACTAGCTGCTTTCAAGGCGTCCGCAAAAACTTTAGTGTAATCTACTGTAATGGTTTCAAAAAGATCGTTCGGCACTTGCCCAGTATACACGCCTAGACAAAAATAAGCGATGTCTACCTGCTCGAAGTGAGCGGATAGGGCGGAAAGATCCAAGAAATCAGCATGTACTACTTCGGTCAACTTATCATGTTCCACTCCACTTGCTCGGCGTGAGATACTGATCACCTCCCCAATTTCGCCGCTCTCTAGACATTTTCTCAATACGATACCTCCGACCATACCAGTAGCCCCGGTTATAATTACCTTTTTCATATAGCTTTCTTGTTTTCCTTGCCTAGTCTGTTCATAAGATCCACGGCAGTGCAATAAAAGACTTTAAGATAAAAAACCTGCGGATAAAATGCTTAGCCTCGTGCTTCTGGAACTGCAGGGGATAAAGTTAGACCATGAACTTAATTTGAACTAATGGTGCTGAGCAATTCTTCAAAAATCCCCTCAGCAAACGCATGCAACTCTGCCGTAGTTTTGTTTTGCATCGGATGTGGTGTATAGATGGATGCTCCAGCAAACCCAATTTTCTGGCATTGTTGCTGGAAGGCTGATTGAAATACTTCCGTCAAAATACTCACTCCCGGAATGCCCAACTGGTCCAGATCATTTAAATCATGGGTGGAACAGGAAGTACAAGAACCACAATCCGAAAGAGCTATCACCACTACATCCACCTCCTGAACAATCTGCTGGATAAGTTCCACTGGGGCGGTGCGCGTGTTAGTCGGTTTTTTGTACCGGCGGGTAGCAATCCCTCTTTCAGCAAATAAGCTTTCTAGTCGATCGATAAATTCATCCCCCCTCATTTTACCAATGTCCATGAGGGCTACCGTCTTACCGGTCAGGTTGGCCAGGGGCGCTTTACGCGCACGGCTCACCCTTGCGGTTTCAGCAGTTGGATCGCGAAGAATTAAGGAGTTCATAGCTCAATTTTTTTGGTTACGGGAATAGATTCATATCTGAAACGACCACCGGTCCAGCCTGCGCAAATGGCGGAGTATAGGCCTGCCTGCCCTCCAGCTCTTACGATAAGAAGGCCTTCTGGCCAGAATTTATTGACCATTTCATTGGCTCGGGCAGGATCGATCCCCTCTCCTACCCCCTGCGCCCCCTGAATCAGTTCAGCACCGGGGCGCACCATAGCCTCATGTAGCGCTGTCGTAATACGTTGCCGATCCCAGCCTGCATTTCGATAAATCGCGTAATGCTCCGGAGATAGCACCAATAAGGCATTCGTGAATTCTGCTAGTTTGGGATGCCCAACTGCCAACAAGGAGGAAGCCAATGATTTGGTGATCTCCTCTGGGGTACTAGATCGCTGATCGATAAACCCTTGTACACCATCCCCTTGAAACAGGGTAACTGTATTATCGCCTTTCTGAAAGCCTCTGGCGACAGATAGCGGCTCCCAGCTGGGATCTGTTTCATCTTCCGCAAAGCAAAAGGTGTATTTACCTGGTCCACCAAAGGTGGCGCGATCCAGATCACCGGGAATTCCTCCCCCTACATTCCGTATGATAAGCTGTAGCGCTCTACCTATCGTGGCATTGGCACGATTACCTTGACCCAGCGCATTCATGCCCCAATTCATTCCGATAGATTTGGCAATCGGACCATTCACAATAATAATAGGGCCGGAAAAGCAGGTGGTACATAGAAGTCCATGCATCGTAAAAACGGGTTCCAATGCTGCTTCCAAAGCTGCCAGGACCACTGGAAAATAGGCAGGCTTGCATCCTGCCATTACGGCATTGATTGCTGCTTTTTCCACGGTGATGGGCATCAGGTTCGGAGGGACTTTACCGATCACTTCTTTGGGATTCCGATTGGTGCCTTGCAGCATCCGAAGGATCCGCGCATCGGTTGGAGGGGTGACGGGTAGCCCATCCGTCCAGCCTCGCTCAAAGCAAGCCTCCATTTCATCATCCCAGGTCCCTAATTCCACCTTCCGCGCTTCAATCCCACTTTCGCTAAATTGAGCCACAAGATGTTCATACACTCCGGGTTCTCTGCTTTTAGAGCCACATCCGGGGCGGAATTCCGGAAGCTCATGGCCCAGATTTTCATTTTGAAAAACTGTTTGCCAGGCTTGTTTATCCCAACCCACGACTCGTGCTGACTCGCCCTTTTCATCCAAGGTTATAAGGGTGGGGGTAGTTTCTATTTCCCATCGAAAAGAAGGCTGTAGAGAAGTCCCATCCAGGGCAGAAAGATCTTGGTAGAAGGAGGGATCATCCTCCACGTATACGGCGAGTTTACTCCCCTTTTCAAGCAACGCTTTCACCACGGGCTCAATCAATACGCAGGTCTCACAGTCTTTCTTCAGAAATAACAGGTAATCTTGATTGTACTGCATCATTGAAAATTTACTTCATTCCATGCAAAACTATGACACCTATCAACATCTCCTTTCTCAAAAACTAGCATCTAGTTAAACTATTTTGGCATACTTTGTAGCAAAAGCAGACCCTACTGCCAATTATTACTACTTTAAATGGCTTATTCGTCCCTATTGAACGTGAGAAAAACCAGGAACAAAATATCATAGATTATAAGTATGCCTGAAAGACAATCGGAATTCTTAACCATTGTACCACTGCTATCATCACCTTACCTACTGACCAGAAAAATGGCTCGGGATCAATTTCATGGTGTTTACCATCATCACCCTGAAATCCAGTTGGAGTATGTATTAGCGGGAAGTGGTGTTCAAGTTATTGGAGATCACTACAGCCGGTTTTCAGCTGGTGATCTCGTCCTTTTTGGTCCCGGTTTACCTCATTTGAGGAAACCTGATCCACGGTACTCGCACAAGGACCAAATGGAAAACTTTGAAGTCATTACCTTAATCTTTGATCTTGCACTTTTCAGTGAAACAATGTTGTCTATTCCCGCCTTTAAGCCTATCCGCCAACTGATACGACATAGCAGTAGAGGTGTAATTATCAAGGGGGAAGCCCAAGCTAAGGTGGTTAAACTCCTTACCGAATCCTTGACTGCCAAACCGGTACAACAGATTCATTTGCTGATTAATATCCTCGATTGTATTGGCAATGCATCTGAGTTGAAATACATTCTAGCAGAGCCTTTGGAGTCGCTTCCCAGCGAAAATCATTCTGACCGAATCGCCAATATATATGCCTACGCCTTAGAGCACTTTCGAGATACGATCACGATTAAGGAAATTGCGAAAGTAGCCAACCTAAGTGCTCACTCTTTCTGTAGATACTTTAAGCAGACCTTCAAGAAACCCTTCTCTTATTTTCTAGCAGAGCTTCGAATCAATCATGCCTCTACCCTCCTCAACGAAACAGATCGATCTATCTCGGACATCTGCTTGGAGAGTGGATTCAATAATTTTGCCAACTTCAATAAGTGGTTTCGGAGAATGAAACACTGTACCCCATCAGCGTACAGAAGAAAATATAAGTTACCAGTGGTACCCGCCCCTTAATTCCACTCCAAAAGAAATCAGTATCTAATTCCTTAGACCGAGGGATGGTAACCCCATAATTTTATGGCAGGTCAGGATAGACAGATGTACAGAAAATCCTAGCAAAATCCAATTTACCGCAGATTCAGTTATCAGATTGTCCATTTCTATCAAATTAATTGGTTTCCCAGGCCCTTGATTACGCTCCGATTAAGGCCCTTTGTCTATATTTACGGGTGAACCTTAAACTACAGTAAGGAAATAGATATGGTAGCGACTAAAACAACCCAACAGGATACAGAAACTATAGATCAGCCTTTCGTGCAGGGCGGCTATTTCGTAATCGAAACCGCCCCGGCAAATGAGCTTTTCATTTCCGAGGAATTTGACGAGGAGGCCCGGCTGATGGCTGAAACCGTAAAGGAATTTTGCATCAAAGAAATTCAAACGCCATTCTTCCAAACGGGTCGCGAACTGCAAGTTACCAACCCTGCTGATAAAGCAGAGGTTTTAGCCATCCTGAAACGTGCCGGAGACCTTGGACTTTGCAGCGTAAGTATACCTGAGGCTTATGATGGGATGGGACTCAATTTCAAGACTAACACCTTGATTTCAATGGCTTTGTCTCATGGCTTGTCCTTTGCTACCACCCTCGGTGCCCAGACTTCAATCGGGTGTTTACCGATCGTCTATTATGGCAACGAAGCCCAAAAACAAAAATACCTTCCTAAGATTGCTTCGGCAGAATACGTAGCTGCCTACGCGCTAACGGAACCACAGGCTGGCTCTGATGCAAATGCTGGGCGGACCAGCGCTCGCCTAAGCGAAGATGGTCAAAACTATCTCCTGAATGGGCAAAAAATCTGGATCACCAATGGTGGTTTCGCGGATGTATACATTGTGTTTGCTAAGATCGATACGGACAAGAACCTATCAGCTTTTATCGTGGAAAGAAGTTTTGAAGGCTTCTCTGTTGGAGAGGAAGAGAAAAAGTTTGGTATTAAAGGTTCTTCAACGGTACAGCTATTTTTTGACAACTGTAAAGTGCCCATAGAGAACATGCTGGGGGCTCGAGAAGAGGGTTTCAAGATGGCTTTGACGATTCTCAATGGTGGAAGAATCAAAGCCGGAGCCGGTGGGATTGGAGGTGCTAAATTTGCGATCAATAAGTCGGTAGGTTATGCGAAAGAGAGACAGCAATTTGGAAAGGCCATTGCTAGTTTCGGCGCCATTCAAGCAAAACTGGCGGATATGGCCATGCAAGTCTTTGCCGCGGAAGCTGCCTGCTTCAGAACAGCCGATCTCATTGATCGGAAAGAAGCCAGTCTGCTAGCTAAGGGCGCGAGTCATAATGACGCAAAGATTAAATCGATTAGTGAGTTTGCTATCGAAGCCTCCATCGTGAAAGTACGAGGGTCCGAGCTAGTGTGTTATGCTTTGGATGAGGCCATGCAGATCTTCGGAGGAATGGGATATGCAGTTGAAACAGGGCTTGGCGTGGGCTACAGAGATGCTAGAATCACCAAGATATATGAAGGCACCAATGAGATCAATGCTATGCTATCCGTCGGCGAACTCTCTAAACGCGCTTTGCAGACTAAGGAACTGGACTTAATGACTGCCGGCAAACGCATCCCATCCTTCCTGCTTTCTCGCCTCAATCCGTTCCGAGCCAAGGATGAAGTATCGGAACAAAACCGGCTAGTACAAGGACTTAAGTACACCTTCTTGTATCTATCTTCCGCAGCTGGCAAAAAGCTTCGTAAACAGATGATCGACGAGCAGGAAATCATCATGCACCTATCCACTATCCTACAGGAATCCTACTTAGCGGATAGCGCCTTACTGAAGCTTAGAAAACTACAGGGAAGTACGGATATTGGGAAGGAAAAACTGCAGACTGCTAGGGATATGGTCCAATTATTTTTGTACCAAGCCTCCAACAAAGCCCGGCTAGCTGCTTTTGATGCGCTCGCAAGTTTTGCAGAAGGATCAGAATTGCGGCGTCATCGCAGGATCATTAAATTACTATTACAACCTTATACTATAAATCCTAGGAGCGTGGGACGTAACATAGCCCAAGCCCTATTGAAACACGAGGGGTATCCTTTTTAGAGCATCTTCAATAATTACTTTAGGAAGCACTGCTTAAGCACGGTCTCTTAATCGTCAACAGAGGGTACTTCATCTAGAGAATGGGGACATAAGTCTTAGTCTGGTCAAAATGATGTACTAAAGGCTATTTGTCCCCGTTATGTATGTAATAGACCATTATACCAACTGAAAACCCCTTCCTCATGCCTACGCTCGATCAACAGCTACTTGATGTTTACGATGAATATAATCGCAAGCAAAAGATCAAGACTCACCTACAACATTTACATGTCATTATTGGACAGAAGGAAGAGGAATTAGTCGAAGTAACCACTCTGCTGGACCAGGAACAAGAGGATCTTGATGCCCTTGAAGGAAAAAACATCTATTCCATTTTCCAATACTTGCTGGGAAACAAGCAACAGGAATTAGAAAAAGCTAAGCAAGAATATCTAGCCGCCTACGTCAAGTACAACGCTCTAATTTCTAACCTAGAAGACCTCCGCGAAGAAAGGGCTGTGCTCGAGAAAAGTTATAGTAGTCTGCACGCCATTGATGAGCAGTTCGAAACCTTAATGAAGGAAAAAATGTCCTTGCTCAACCAAGGCAAAAAATTGCCTGCGGGTTTCGATAAACTTACGGAGAAGATTGCCAATTACCGATCAAAGATTCGTGAGCTAGAACAAACCATCAAGAAAGGAATCTCGGCCAAGAAGTATCTACATAAGGTGATGCTAGGACTACAACAAATTGAACACTGGGGGAATGTTCCACCTTTGGAGGTTCCGAGTCGGATTGATAAAAAAGTGGAGAGAATTAACAAGGACATTTATGTCGCTAATAATTATTTGCAGAAGTATGAAGATGAACTTTCCGATATCTCTGACCTCTTCCAGCTAGATTATCAAAGAGAAGTCAACCAATTGGAGTTTTTCCTCGATCAATTCATCGATTGTTTGATCACGGATTGGATTGTTAAACATAAAATCCACAATGCTTTTCATTTGGTCGTTAACATCATGGACAAGATCACGCGTCTTGGTGAAATGATGGATTATGAAATTGATAAAACCAAAGGCTACATTGAGGAGGAGAATGAGGCAAAGGCAGCCTTGGTGATCGGTCAGATTGAAGCGAAGGATAATCCGTCAAAATAATTTCGAATTATCCCTCACTACAACCCATAAGCTATGGGACATGATCTCGTTGTTACCCATATGGAGCACTAAGCTGTCTTAGTATTACTTTATCAAATACACAAAACCTGATTTTCGCAACTTCCCGCGCCGATCGGGCGCTCCCTGCCAATAACTTCCATCAAGATATTTCGCCAAATGAACCTTCCAGGTATAGGTATCAGGAGGTAAATCCCGGCCCCTGAAGGTCCCATCCCATCCTTCGTCTGGCATCCCTTCCTCATCAAGACTAGTCGATTCCCAGATCAGCTGTCCCGTTCTAGCATAAACAGCTATATGAAATTCAGATAGGCCAATTCCCCGAGGCAAAAAGGTATTCTTACCACTCCCCGATGGAGCATCAGGTTCCAAAGCATTCGGAATAAAAAGTCCACCTAAGGTATCCAAGTCCACTAAAGCCGTAGCTGTGTCCGTACAACCGTACATATTGGCCACCCAATGGGTAACTAATTTGTCGTAGCTGGATAAATATCGATGAACTGGATTTTCTTCCTCAGAGGTATTCCCGTCCCCAAAATCCCAATCAAACAAGATCGCATCGGCAGAAGATTTATCTATAAATTGTATGCTAGTTGGAAGAACATCCGGAATCTGAACAGCCAATTCCACAAAGGTGAAAAGGGCAGTTGGCGTAGGAAAAACTTCGACCTGATTTTCAGTAGTATCAGTGCATCCACTTCCATTTCCAACGATCAGTTGAATGCCTAAGTCCCCAAGCTCCTCTAAAGTTATAGTAGGGCTCCACTCTGTACTGAAGAAGCCGTCCGTCAATGTCCACTCCGCATAATCGGCAAAACTAGAAGTATTATCAAGGACGATCTGAGTCCCTTGACAGAAAGGTGGTGGAGGGAGTTCAAATGAAGCTTCAGGTATCCCATAGACAATTACGGTATCTATCAAGGTTTCTGTGCATAAAAACTCATTCTGAGCAGTCAGTTGTACGGGATAGGTCCCTACTTGATCATAGATAGTACAAGGGCTATTCTCCGTTGAAGTCATACCATTCCCAAAATCCCAATCAAATCCCTGGGCGCCTACTGTCATATTCTCAAGACAGATCTCAACGGGCGTCCCACAAGCTTGATCCGCAAAAGATTCAAAAGCCACATCTGGCACTGGATAGACTTGAATGGTGGAAAATACGGTATCATCAGAACAACCAAAGTCGTCCGTAGCCGTCAGTCTTATATCGTAGAAACCACTTTCGGTGTAAGTGTGCTGAGTAGGATTACCTACATCTGTATTACCATCCCCATAGTCCCAGATAAAATAGTTGGCATCCAACGAGGTATTACTGACATTGACCTGTAGCGGCGGGCAGCCGAAAACAGGAGAAGCCGATAAGCTAGCGGTAGGAATCGGGCGGATCTCCACAAAGTCTGTGTAAGTGTTGGGGCAGCCCGTACCTACGGCAAATGCGGTTAGATCCACCTGGTAGGTCCCTTCTCCTTGATAAAAATGAGTCGGGCTGGTCGCCAGTAAGGTATCCCCATCTCCAAAACTCCAGATCGAGCCTGTGACATCAAGCGAAGTATTGGTAAAGGGTACGGAGTCTCTGGCGCAATTCACCGGAGGTACCGTAAAGCTAACCTCAGGGGCTGGATGAACCGTGATTGGAATGGCAATACTATCCCGACCACACCCATTATCTGCAATCAGCACGGAAGTATAGGTGGTGCTAGAATCCCCTCTAGGGAAAAAGGTATGCATGGGATTCTTGACATTATCTGTCTCTCCATCTCCAAAGAACCAATCATAATTAATTAGCGTATCTGGGGCGGTAGAGTTAAAGAATTCCACATCAAATGGCTCACACCCAACCTGCTGGTCGACACTAAAGAAAGCCCTAATGTCATCAGGCAAAACTTCGATCACTCGAGAAACAGTATCTTGTCCGCATTCGTTAATTGCAATAAATTGAATGTTGTAAAATACATTGTTAGAGTCTGGAGCCAAGTAACTTTGATCAGGAGGTATGGAATCGGTATAGATCCCTCCGGGGATGCCCAGATCCCAAATAAAGGAATCTGGTAATCCCTGTGAGAAATTGTTAAACTCCACGTCCAGTGGTGTACAGCCACGTTCTTGTGACAAGTCAATCCTGGCAATGGGTTTAGGGAAAACGATCACCGAATCTTCATGAATGCTCTGGCCACAGTGGTTTTGAGCCAGTAGACTGATGTAATAGGTGGTATCTTGCAGCCCTTGATCATAAAATACAGTACCGGGCTGTTCCTCATTGCTTTGGGTGCCATCCCCAAAATCCCAAGTGTAGGTAACAAATTCATATCCTAAGCTGAGGTTAGTAGCATTGACCGGAAGGACGGCACACCCCATCAGCGTATCTAATTCGAAAAATGCGATCGGGGGACCTGAGACATAAACTTCTCGAGAGATGGAGTCTCGACAACCAAACTCAGAGATGCTGATCAATTTTACAGTCTGGAATCCCGTGTCGGAAAAGGCATGACTAGGGTTCGCCATGGTATAGAGTAGACTGTCATTAATTAGCCATTCGTAGGCTACTTCCCCAGAACCAACACTAAACAAAGGAACAGGTACATTCACGCAAATACTATCCGTTACACTAATCTCAGGAACTGGAAGGGGTCTTACACAAACTGTAAAATCATCTCCTTGTACACAATCCGTACCTTCTAGCTGATAGAAATAAGTCAGGGTGTAACAGCCTTCTCCCAAAGCAGCCGGACTAAAAAAGCCAATGGAATCGGTTACTCCCGGTCCTTCATACCATCCACCCGCGGGGCTTCCTCCACTGAGCAGAATCAAACTATCAGATACACAAGCGTCGACGTCCGGTCCTCCGTCCACAAAGCTAAGGTCTATGACGAGTACCGTTTTGTAAGTAGAAATTTCACAAACACCCACGGTATAGAGATACTCTACGGTTGTAGGTCCACCCATAGCGAGCACCGGATCAAAGCGCCCATCTTCCGTAACTACTCCAGGACGTCTCAGAGAGTCTAGCCATATTCCACCTGGTGGAGAAGCATTAGGGAGTTGGAAAGGTCCATCCGTAATGCATATGGTATCAGCAGGTCCAAGATCTATCACTGGAATCGTATCTACAATAAAAGTATCTCGAACTACCGTATTACCACATTCATTGTAGGCCGTTAAGGAGTAGATGTACGTCCCAGCTCCTACGTAAAGAATGTCGGTGGGATTTAGATCAGCGGAGGTAGCAGGACTGCCGCCGGGAAAATCCCATCTTACACTATCTAATCGGTATTCGAAATAATCGATGGTTGGGGTGAGCGTTACTTCTTCACAAAAGCGATCCACTCCGGTCAGTGATGGCTGCGGCACCGTTAAAATAGTCACCGTATCCTGCCAACTCAGCTCTCCACAAATTTCATTGAACACCCTTTGGGTAATAATATACTGACCCGTATCCTGGAAAACAAAAGTAGGCTCCACCAGTTGGGGATCAAATTCTACATTTTGCCCAAAAGGGCCACTGACACTCCACTCAAAATTCAGGCTATCTCCTTTTGTTAGGTTCTCAACGCTTATGGTGTGAGGTAGTTCGCAACTAAAGTCTGAACTCAATACCGCGTCGACCTCGATAGGTGCCAGGACCGCAAAACTCTGGCTACTAGAATCCACACCGCACCGGTTATAAGCTAATAAAGTGACGGTATAGATGCCAGCGGTATCATAAAAGACTTCATCGGGGAATAGATCGGTAGAACTAAGCGGAGATCCTCCTGGAAATAACCAACGTACTGAATCAATCCGGTTGGCATCGCCATAGGTGGGGTTAGGTCGAATGAGCGCCTCTCCACAGTAATCTGAAATTGCCGCCAAGTCTGTCACCGGTAGCTCACTCACCAAAACGGTATCTTGCCAAAAGATTGGTTCACAAACCGGGTTGCTAATCTCCGCTTCAATGATGTATATCCCGGTATCAGGAAAAGTGAGTGCAGGCGCAATGGCTGTTGGATCACTGATCTCCACTTGTCCTAGACCGGTAGCACTCCATTGGTAGGACAGACTGTCTCCCGTGGAGTTATTACTAATGGTAATCACATCACCACGACAGGCAAAGGTACTGTCCAAAGTAATCGCTAAACTCGGACCTTCAAAAATTTGGAAAGTACGTTCTGCCGAAAATTGACCACATTCATTATAGACGGTTACCACGACCGAATAGCTCCCCGACTCATCGATATTGACAATTCCCGGAAACAGCGCCGTTGAGCTAGTAACATCTGCTTCGGCTGGGAAAACCCAACGTACAGAATCTATAAAGCTCGTATCGCTATACGTAGGTACGACCTGAAAAGCCGCCGTCTCACAAAAATCCTCAATCTCTTCAAAGGCCACCTCGGGCGAATCACTGATGCGAATATTGAAAGTTTGTGTGAGCGCTTCACAAACCGGGTTACTGACCGTGACGGTCAACTGATAGTCTCCAATGGGAGTATTCTCAAAACTGAAGACCGGATCGGCTATAGTAGCATCTGAAATTTGAATGAGCCCGCCGCTGCTTTCTTCCCAAGCATAGGAAAGATCATCCCCCGTAGAGTTATTGATAACCTCAATCCTGTCCACTCCCGTACAAGCAAAAGTGGTATCCAAGGAGATATCCAAATTGGGACCTTCCAGAATGCGAAAAGACTGTTCGGCAGTATCTGCTCCACAGGCATTGTACACTGTTACAGAAAAAGTGTAATCTCCCGGCTGGTTAATCGCGATTTCACCAGGATCTAATGCCGCTGAGGTTTGGGTAGCGGCCTCCGCAGGAAAAGTCCAGCGTACGGAGTCAATAAAGTCTTCATTACTGTAAGCGACTATGGGTTGAATCAAAGCCGTTTCACAAAAATCCTCGATAGCCCCTAGGGTCACGGAAGGAGTTTCGCTTACGCGAATATTGAAAGTTTGGGTCAACCCATCACAGACGGGATTTGTAACCGTGACGGTAAGCTGATAATCTCCAATGGGGGTATTGGCGAAGCTGAAAGTGGGTGTTTCGGCGTTTTCATCGGATATCTGAATCTGACCACCGCTGCTTTCTACCCAAGTATAGGAAAGATCATCTCCAGTGGAATTATTGATCACATTGATCATACCAGAACCAGCGCAAACAAAGGAAGTATCTAGCGCTATATCTAGATTCGGTCCCTCTAAAATTCGGAAAGCTTGCGATGCCGTATCCTGTCCACAGGCATTATAAACGGTCAGAGCGAAGGTGTAATTTCCAGGTTGATTGATGGTAATTTGACCGGGATTAAAATCGCTAGAGGTCTGGATGTCTGCCTCAGCAGGAAAGATCCAACGGACGGAATCGATGAAATCTTGGTCACTGTAAGTCGGAACAGGCACTATGCTTGCCGTTTCACAAAAATCCTCGATGGCCGCCAGGGTCACACTTGGTGTTTCACTAACGCGTATATCAAAAGTCTGGGTCAATCCATCACAGACGGGATTTGTAACCGTGACGGTAAGCTGATAATCTCCGATGGGGGTATTAACAAAACTGAAAGTAGGCGTTGCTGAAGTCGCATCCGAAATTTGAATTTGGCCGTTGCTACTTTCCTCCCAAGTGTAAGATAAATCATCCCCTGTGGAATTATTAATCACCATGATAGACCCCGAGCCAGCACAGACAAAGGCGGTGTCCAGTTGAATATCCAAATTAGGCCCCTCCAAAATCCGGAAAGCTTGTTCCGCGGTATCCGTTCCGCAAGCATTATAGACCGTTACCGAAAAGGTATAATTTCCTGGCTGATCAATCGCTATTTCTCCAGGATCTAATGCCGTTGAAGTCTGCACGTTTGCCTCCATAGGAAAGGTCCAGCGAACAGCGTCGATAAAATCGTCATTGCTATAAGTCGGGACAGGCAGAATACGAGCCGTTTCACAAAAATCTTCGATGGCTGCTAATGTCACGGATGGGGTTTCACTCACCCGAATATCAAAAGTCTGCGTTAAGCCATCACACACCGGATTACCCACGGTAACGGTCAATTGGTAATCCCCAATCGGCGTATTAGCAAAACTAAAAACAGGTCTTGCGGCATTGGCATCTGAGATCTGAATTTGCCCACCACTACTCTCTTCCCAGGTGTACGCTAGATCATCTCCTGTAGAATTGTTAATCACATTGATCATACCGGAGCCAGAACATACAAAGGCGGTATCCAAAGAGATATCTAGGTTAGGCCCCTCCAGCACTCGAAAAGATTGTTGCGCATTATTTTGTCCACAAGCATTGTATACGGTAACGGAAAAGGTATAATCGCCAGGCTGATCAATCGCAACTTCACCAGGGTCCAATGCCGTTGAAGTCTGCACGTTTGCCTCCATAGGAAAGGTCCAACGAACAGAGTCGATAAAATCTTCATTGCTATAAGTTGGGACAGGCAGAATACGAGCCGTTTCACAAAAATCCTCAATCGTACCCAAGGTAACCGTGGGCGTCTCGCTCACGCGAATATCAAAGGTCTGCGTTAGACCATCACACACCGGATTACCCACGGTAACGGTCAATTGGTAATCTCCAATCGGCGTATTAGCAAAACTAAAAACAGGTCTTGCTGCGTTGACATCTGAGATCTGAATTTGGCCACCACTACTCTCTT
>JABSSL010000029.1 GCA_013214355.1 Saprospiraceae bacterium
TCTCTTTTACCATAGGTAGTTATCCTTAATTTCTCAAGGGATCTGCATAAACATAATTTCTCTCTTTCCTTACCTCGCTTCAGTGTCAATGAACTTTTTGATCGCAACAACGAAACCTAACCATTGTTAAGCCGTTATTTTGATCAGATATCTTTATCGAAAACTCGAAAAATCTTCAATTTTTAATCGCCTCTCTTCCGAAGCGGCTGCAAAGATAAGTCAAGTTATTTTCCAGTGCAACTATTTGACTTATTTTTTTACAACTTTTTTTCTTCTTTTTTTCAAGGCGTTTGCTTCTCTTCCGAAGCGGCTGCAAATGTAAGCACAGAATATCGATCTTGCAAGCTCAATTCCTCTTTTTTCTATTCTCTTTCACATAGAAAATCCGAGCAACTATTTTTAATTTGGAACAGCTCTCCTAAAGCGAAACAAAAACTTATCTGCGCGAGAAATAGAACTAATATGCAGGATAATAAGTTCCTCCAACGCATAAAATTTTTTTCATCTATAAACGAGGTTTGAGAAACTTACGAAGCTGCGGTAGTTCGCCCATATTCCCAAGTGGGCAGATTGGATCTAGTAGGGATTCGTTTTTTTGAAACTTCCGTAATGAAAGAACGGAGAAAAGGTAGGGTAGGCACACTAGACATCAATGCTATTTCCTCCGCGAAATGCGATTCATCGTTCAGAAACCGCAGCAAGCGTTGAGGTGGGTTCTTTCGAAAGAGATGGGTAAACAATACATCGCCCGCTAGCCTATCCTCTTCTAAAACGCGTAATAAGGTAGAATCATATAATTGAAAGCGTTTCTGCCAAGTCGTAGGCTCAATTGATGGAATCCCCGTATTTACGAATTGGTCGACTAGCTGCTGAAGATGTTTTTGCATTCTCCAAAAAGTATATCCAGTCGAAGCCTTGGTATCTCCTCCAGCTGTTCCTATATGTACCACCCTATCCTCTGATCGAATAAAGGGATAGTCAGTCATAGGGATAATACCAAACTCTTCATGAATTACAGCATATTCCTGCTTAGTAATATGATGCTTTATATACTGATCTAGGATTTCGTCATATTCTTGAGAAGCCAAGATGTTATTGGAAAAGATAGCCACTTCAACTAGTGCACGCCTTTCATCTATAGGCAAGACATACAAAAAACGTGTTTCCCCTTCTTGCGGAACTCGAAAATCCATCAGGGTGGCACGCCCCGGAGAGAAGACAGCCTCCTCTGTTTCGACCACCCATCCCTTAAAGTGTTGATCTAAATAATTGGATTCCTGCTTATTTATCGCCTGAAAAAGAATACTATTGAAGCACCAGTCAGCTTGGAAGGACTGCCCTGCTGCTTTTACCACTACTTTTCCACCCTCCATGGCAATATCCTGAACTTCCGCCTGTAGCCACTCTATGTTTGACTGCGCAATGGTTTTTTCCTGTACATATCGATAGAAATCGATCCCACGGATCATCTTGTACTTAAAAGGATCAATTTGGAAATCCTTACTAAAGGTATCAGAATGGAAACTCAACTCACTCCAAGAGCGATAGACAATATCATCAAAAGGCCCTGGTCGATCTTCCCAGAAACACCAGGTTCGATCGTTGGTATCTTTTGCATCCTTATCAATTACCAATATCTTCTTGTCCTTCAATGGACTTTTTCCAAGATGATGGATTAGGCTTAACCCGGCTCCTCCGGCCCCTGTGATAATGTAATCGAAATGCTTCATTAGGCCGAATTTTACAGCAAAAGATTAAGGAGAATGAAATAAATCAACTGTACAAACAAATAGATATTGAGTAAGGGGCTGCGGAATTTGATTTTCCATAGGTGTAAAGGAAGTGAGAACAGAAAGGCGATGACGGCCCAAGCCAGGTAATTTTGTAAAGGGATCTCAGCTGCCTCCCATTGCCAATAGTCCAACCGGATCGCCACTGGCTCTATAAAGTAGTCGTATACCGCTATAAAGAGTCCACTCAATATTGCCAAAAGAATGGGTCGTTGGGTCCATCTATACATTAGGTTATTGACCGCCAAGATCAATACGGTCCAGTTTAGCGCTATTACTAATGGCACATTTAAAACCTGTAAGAACATAGTTTCGCCATAGTGATAGGCTCCAAACACTTTACCCGTAGCCACTCCTATCGCTTCCAATGAAAAAGTACCCAAGTAGGTGATCGCTGCCCACCACCAGATATTTTGGTCTTTATTCTTCTCAAATAGAAAATAGAGTAAGGTACCGTTGATCATTAGCAGGAAGAGATCCGTGGTGTACCTTGTAAAAGGGTAGATTTTGGGGACTAAATGCGCTATCAGTCCTGAAAGAAAAAGATAAACCAATATATAGACGAACCAGCGCTCCGCCTTTCCCATTTCCCCTGTCTTCCCGGTAATCGTTAGCACTTTCACAATATCTTACAACAGATTGAGCCCATTTCTAAGGGCCGATTGAAATAATAGATAGACCTTTTTCCGATCATTTACTCGAATGCGCTCTTGCTGAACCTTGGCAACTGGAGCGCTTTTGATCTTCTGGAATAGGTTAATGTAATAGACATAAGCCAAATACACCCCGAATCTCGCCCCTTTGGGTAATCGTATGATCCCTTTATAAGCGTCATCAAAGTCCTTCTTTATATCTGCCTCAATCATCACTTTTTCATCATTGGTGAACTTCGTGAAATCAACTCCTGGAAAATATACTCTTCCGCGTTCGTCAAAATCACTTTTCATATCACGCAAAAAATTGATCTTCTGGAAAGCCGAGCCCAAACTTCTGGCTGGCTCTTTCAAAGAGTCATATTGCGCACTGTTACCTTCACAAAACACTCTTAGACACATCAGACCTACTACCTCAGCAGAACCGTAGATATATTTCTTGTATAGACTATCCTCATATCGATGGAAAAACAGATCCATTTCCATACTATCTAGAAAGGCATCGATCAGCTCCATTTCAATGCCATACTTATGTACGACCTCCTGGAAAGATTGCAAAACTGGATTTAAGCTAATTCTTTCTTCAATAGCTTTGTAGGTGTCCTTACGGAATCGCTCTAGCAAGGTGGCTTTGGGATAATCGTGGAAGGTATCCACGATTTCGTCAGCAAAACGCACAAAACCGTAGACCGCATAAATCGGAGCGCGGAATCGTTTGTCAAAAACCTTAATTCCTAGAGAAAAAGAGGTACTGTACCTATTGGTAATCAGCTGGCTACACTCTTGACAGGTCTTGTTATACAGTGTCATCATGATGGCAGATCGTTTTAGGTTTATCAGATTGCTAGTAGTAACTATTTTCGTTAGGTGGCTCTGGTCTTAGACAAATATCACGCCTAAAGACAGTCATAAAATGTAATTCAAGGATTTCTAAGGTTCGCTTCTGCTATACACTTCACCAGGGTCTTTCCGGTTTGCTTAAGAAGCGTAAGATTTTGCTATTTCTTCCGCTACCACTTGGCCTGAAATCAGAGAAGGAGGCACTCCGGGGCCAGGGGTAGTTAACTGGCCGGTAAAGAATAGGTTGGCCACTTTTTTACTTTTCAATTTGGGTTTTAGAAATGCGGTCTGCATCAGCGTATTGGCTAATCCATAGGCATTCCCTTTGTAGGCATGGTAGTCTTTTTCAAAATCCTGGTGGGCGTAGGATCGCTTATAGACTACGTGATCTTTTACGGATTGTCCGGTGAGATGCTCAAGACGATCCATTACGATGTGATAATATTGCTCTCTTAGCTCTTGCGTATCTTCTAGGTTAGGAGCCAAAGGAATGAGCACAAAAATATTTTCGTGTCCTTCTGGAGCCACCGAAGGATCGGTGATGGAAGGTGCACAAACGTAGAAGAGAGGTTTACTTGGCCAGCTAGGCTTTTCGTAAATCTCGTAAGCATGGGTACTAAAGTCCTCGTCGAAGAACAAGTTGTGATGATGTAGATTGTTTAGCTTTTTGCTGACACCAAGGTAAAACAAAAGAGAAGAAGGCGCCATCGTTCGATTATCCCAATATTTGGTCGAATACATACGGTGGTTGGGCTGAAGTAGTTGTTGTTCTACGTGGTGATAATCCGCGCCTCCTACGATGATATCAGCGTAAAATTCATCTTGGTTAGTAATAACTTTAGTGGCGTGTCCATTAGGGACATATATCTGCTTGACCTCTTGACCGAGCTCGATTCGTACACCAAGCTCCCTAGCTAGGCTAAGCATCCCTTCTACAATTTTATGCATCCCCCCCATTGGGTACCAAGTCCCCAACACAAGGTCTGCATAGTTCATAAGGCTATATAGAGCCGGCGTTTTCTCCGGCGTAGCTCCCAAGAAAAGAACAGGAAATTCCAAAAGCTTGATCAATTGTTCATTTTTAAACAGCTTTCGGACATGATTAGACATCGACTGAAACATCTGAAGTCGAAAGAGACTCGATACTACTCTCAGGTCGGCAAATTCAAAGATGGAGTGTCCTGGTTTTTGAACAAATTCGTTCATACCCACCTCATACTTATAAGCTGCTTCCTTCAAAAACTGCTCTAACTTAGCTCCACTGCCTGGCTCATAAGACTCGAACATTTTCTTTAGTTCCTCCATCTTAGCAGGAACATTCATGACATCATCCTTACCAAAAAACACACTATAGGAAGGATCTAGGCGAACGAGGTCGTAGTAATCAGAAACCTTCTTGCCAAAACGCGCGAAGAATTGCTCAAAAACATCTGGCATCCAATACCAACTTGGGCCCATATCAAAAGTAAAGCCATCCACTTCAAATTTCCGGGCTCGCCCCCCTGCAATCTGGTTTTTTTCCAAGATAGTAACCTCGAAGCCTTTATCAGCTAAACTACAAGCTGCAGCTAAGCCAGCGAAACCAGAACCAATAACAATTACTTTCTTTGACAAGCTATCAAATTTTGATGTTTCCCGGGTGATTTTTGTTGCTCAGCCCACTACATTTATCAACTCCGCCGAATGCAATTTGAGCTTTACAGTCGAAAATCATCCAAAAAGAATTTTGAATTACACACGGGATTCAACAGCGATCGCCATGTTTTGTTTAAAAATTAAGGTCCGAAAACATGAATTAGTTAAACAAAATACTTTGATCAGTACCACTCTCTTTTGCCTGCCAAATATTGCGGGGGTCTATCCAAGTTGCTGGTCAAAATTCTTTACTTTTCAGGTTCAATAAATCTTTGTTACCTATGAAAAGGTTGATGTTTCTTGTTCCTATACTCTTTGCTAGTTCCTTGTTGGCACAAAACAGTAAGCTAGACCTAAATCGAATCTACACTGACAATGAATTCCGGATGGAACGTTTTGGCCCTTCTCAATGGCTAGAGCAGGGTCAGGCCTACACCACTTTAGAGCCTTCTATAACTCGGAAGAGGGCAAGAGACATTATCAGATATGAAATAGCCAGCAAAACAAGAACCCCCTTGGTCACAGCAGAGCAGCTTACTCCTAAGGGGAAAAACCCTTTGTCTATTTCTTCCTACAGCTGGTCGTCAGATGAACAGCAGCTTCTGATTTTCACTAATACCGCCAGAGTGTGGCGAGCCAATACAAGAGGAGATTATTGGCTATTTAACCGAAAGGATAATAGCCTTCGCCAATTGGGTGTTGACAAACCGGAGTCTTCGCTCATGTTTACTAAATTTTCTCCAGCCGGCAATCAGGTAGCCTACGTCAGTCGCAACAATATTTACGTAGAAGACATTGGTTCGGGGAAGACCAGAGCCCTAACCCAAGATGGTAGCACCTCCCTCATCAATGGCACCTTTGATTGGGCATATGAGGAAGAATTTAGTTGTCGTGATGGATTTAGATGGAGTCCCAATGGAGCAATGATTGCTTACTGGCAGGTAGATGCTAGCGAAATTGGCAACTTCTACATAATCAATAATACAGATTCAAATTATGCTGAACTTATCCCTGTACAATATCCCAAGGTCGGAGTTTCTCCCTCAGCTTGTCGACTGAAGACGGTCGATATCGGTACTGGAAAAATCGTAGATATCGCAATACCTGGTGATCCAAAGGAAAACTATCTACCAAGAATGCAGTGGATCGATGATCAACGCATTTTGGTACAACAGCTCAATCGAAAACAAAACCATTATCATTTATGGATTGCTAACCCTAAGACAGGAACAGCAACGCTCGTTTACGAAGAAAAATCCGAAACCTGGATTGATATTGACCATCCCGATCCAACCTCTGCCTTCGAGGTATTTGATCTGCATGTGGTGGAGAACGGTCAGGCAGTTATGCGCTTGTCTGAACGAGGTGATTGGCGCCAATTGTATAAAATTCCCTTGAATGGTAATAAAGTGGAATTGGTCACTCCCGGTGAGTATGATATCGCTAGGCTTTATTGGGTGGCTCCAGATGGTTCATACGCTTACATCAATGCCTCGCCGGAAAACCCTACTCAACGCTTTTTACATCGGGTAGATCTGGGTAGTAAGGGTAAATTAACAAGACTGACCCCTGCGAAACTAGGTGGAATTCACAACTATAATATTTCTCCGAATGGTCGCTATGCTATCCACCAATATTCCAATGTGACCACGCCAAATCAGACCGCCTTGATCGAGGTCTCCAACCACAAACTCGTCAAACCACTAATTCGCAATAAGGCCTATCAGGCTAAAGTCGAGACTTTGGATTGGCCAAGCGTGGAATTTTTCCAAGTTACAACTGCTGACGGCGTAGGAATGGATGGCCGTATGTTGAAGCCCCATAATTTTGACCCAAGCAAGAAGTATCCCGTACTTTTCCATGTGTATGGTGAGCCTTGGGGGCAAACGGCTGTAGATCGATGGTTGTCTTTGTTTGATGTTTACTTGACACAGCAAGGCTATGTAATCATTACAATGGATAATAGAGGTACTCCAAGTCTAAAAGGTAAGGAATGGAGAAAAAGTATCTATCGGAAGATCGGTGTTGTGAATTCTCGCGATCAAGCCATGGCAGCCCAAGAGGTACTAAAATGGTCCTTCGTTGACCCCGAAAGAATAGCTGTGTGGGGCTGGAGTGGTGGTGGTTCGATGACCCTAAATCTGCTGTTCCGGTATCCAGAAATCTATAAGACCGGAATGTCCGTTGCCCCGGTCGCCAATCAACTGTACTACGACAATATTTATCAGGAGCGTTATATGGGGTTACCGAGTGAAAATGAGGAAGACTTCATTGAGGGTTCTCCGATTACCTACGCTAAGAATCTAGAAGGAAATCTCTTATTGGTACATGGCACTGGCGATGATAATGTACATTACCAAAACGCGGAGGCACTTATCAACGAACTGATCCTACACAATAAACAGTTTCAGGTTATGCCTTATCCCAATCGCTCTCATGGCATCCGAGAGGGTGAGAATACCAGCAGGCATCTTTATACTTTACTAAGCAGTTATTTGATGCGGAATGTGCCTGCGGGGCATAAGCCGTAGGGGGATTGTCTTGGATGGTGTTATTGCCGGTGAGAACACCTGCAATTGAGGTCTGGGAGGTGGCTTTATTGCCGGTGAGAACACCGGCAATGGAGGCGTGGGGGTGGCTGCAATGGGCAGGGCCGATGGAAATACCGACAATGATCGTGGAAAATCTGCATAATGATCAAGAGAAAATGCTAGGATATGAAAGGATTAAGATGGTGGTTTTTGGTGATCGATATTGGATTTATTTTGTATTGGATCATTACGGCATTACACGTGATTCCAGCAGAATACCTGTACAATGATTATGAAAATCCCATTTTAGTAGATTGGAACTGGTCCTTTTTACCCCTGGATTTGCTGATCTCCTTTACTGGCCTGACGAGTATCAGGTTATATCGCCAAAATTCAGCAAGTTGGGAGCGGTGGGCTTTGGTCTCGCTCGTCTTCACTTTTGTTTCTGGCCTTCAAGCTCTGGCTTTTTGGACCATCCGCGGAGATTTTGATCTGACCTGGTGGTTCTTCAACGGGATCCTATTGGTCTATCCACTTTTTTATATTCCTCGATTTTTCAAGGCTGAATTGTAGATAAAACGCCCCCAATCGGCGGGGGCGTGATGTGCCTGCGGGGCATAAGCCGTAGGGGGATTGCCTTGGATGGTGTTATTGCCGGTGAGAACACCTGCAATTGAGGTCTGGGAGGTGGCTTTATTGCCGGTGAGAACACCGGCAATGGAGGCGAGGGGGTGGCTGCAATGGGCAGGGCCGATGGAAAGCACCAGCAATGATCGTGGAAAAGCCGATGAGAACACCGGCAATGGAAGCGTGGGGGGTGGCAGTGATGGGCAAGGAAAATGCACGCAATGGTCGGGGATTGGCGAAGCATGTCACGCTTTCGGATTTTTAGACTTGGAAAGTAGGGGGCTAGCTGTATCTTTGCAGCCGTGAGTAATCTTGACCAACTGCTGGGCTTGTATCGCGAGGATGAACGGACCCGGCAACTGCAGATGGCCCTTGATCAAGCAACTCCCGCTCGAGTAAGATTACTCGGAATGATGGGAGCGCAGGAATGCTTTGTCTTGACGGGAAGTTACCAATATTCTCCACGCCATCATCTTTTCATCGCCATCGACAAGGAGGAAGCTGCTTATGTACAAAATACCTTAGCAGGATTATTTGGGAAAAAACCTGTTCGGTTCTTTCCAGATTCCTTCAAGCGGCCCAGGAATTTCGAAACCTTAGAAAATACCAATGTGCTACAGCGTACGGAGACGATCAATAAGATCACTTCCAGCACATCTAAAGGAGAGGTAGTGGTCACCTATCCTGAAGCTCTCTTTGAGAAGGTAGTGGCACCGGAGGTTTTAGAGCAAACCCGGATCGAATTTGGTGTTAACGAACAAATGGATGTAGCCACGATCAGAGAGATACTGACGGAATGTGGTTTCAGTCGAGAAGAATTCGTTTATGAGCCTGGTCAATTTTCCATCCGAGGCGGGATCATTGACATCTTTTCTTATGGTAATGAATATCCTTATCGGATAGAACTCTTTGACGAGGATGTGGAAAGTATTAGAACTTTTGATCCTTTCACACAGCTATCCGTCCGCAATATTTCCAAGGTATCTATCGTCCCCAATATCAACACCAAGTTTCAGCAAGACCAAAAGGTATCCATATTCAATGTGCTGCCGGAAAACACGGTGATTTGGGTAAAGGATTTCCAAGTTCTGCTAGACAGCTTGACTATTTGCTTTGAAAAAGCAGAGCAGTTTGCCAAAACCATTACGGTTCTAGATGAGGGGGAATTGGCAGAAATATTTCGCGACCGCGCTTTTATTCGTCCCAATGAAATTATTCAAGACATTGAGCAGCATCATATCGTTGGCCTGACGGATAAAGTACAACCCATCGTGTACGAACAATCTATCGTATATCAGGCTCACCCTCAGCCCAGTTTCAATAAGAACTTTGCACTGCTCATCGATACTTTAAATGAACAGAGCAAGGAAGGTATAAACAACTATATACTTACAGAGAATGCAAAGCAGATTGAGCGTTTCTATGCGATTTTCGAAGACTTAAAAGCAGAGGTCAACTTCCACCCCGTTCCTGTATCCATTCATCAAGGCTTCATTGATAGGGATCTGAAAATTGCTTGTTTTACGGATCATCAGATTTTCGATCGATTCCATCGGTTTAAACTAAGAAGAGGGTTTACTAAGGATCGGGCTATCAATCTAAAACTCCTTCGGGAACTTCGTCCAGGTGATTTCGTGACTCATATTGACCATGGAGTAGGTCGATTTTCAGGCTTGGAGAAGATTGATATCAATGGGCATGTTCAGGAATCCGTTCGCCTGATTTACAAGAATAATGATATACTTTATGTATCGATCAATTCGCTACATAAAATTTCCAAATACAGTGGCAAAGAAGGGCACGTTCCAAAGTTAAATAAGCTTGGATCAGAAGCTTGGAAGAGTCTGAAGAGTAGAACTAAAAAGAAGGTCAAGGACATTGCCAGTGAATTGATCAAACTATATGCCAAGCGAAGAGCCAGCAAAGGACATGCCTTCCCTGAGGATGGTTACTTACAAAATGAGCTAGAAGCCTCCTTTATATACGAAGATACGCCCGATCAGCTCAAGACGACGAATGAGGTAAAAGAGGATATGTCAAAACCTTATCCTATGGATCGACTGATTTGTGGCGATGTTGGATTTGGTAAAACAGAGATTGCAATTCGTGCGGCTTTCAAGGCGGTTTCTGATGGTAAACAGGTCGCCATTTTGGTGCCAACAACCATCTTGGCCTTACAGCACTACAGAACCTTCAGTGAACGCCTCAAGGACTTTGGGATTAAAGTTGACTATGTAAACAGATTTCGAACTGCCGCTCAAAAAAGGGCGATCTTTAACGAACTTAAAGCGGGTACGATCGAGATCGTTATTGGTACACATGCACTATTAAATAAAGCTGTTGGGTTTAAAGACTTAGGGCTTCTGGTGATTGATGAAGAGCAAAAATTTGGGGTTTCCGCAAAGGAAAAACTGCGAAACTTGAAGGTCAATGTAGATACCTTGACCCTAACAGCTACCCCTATTCCACGTACCTTGCAATTCAGTTTGATGGCCGCGAGAGACCTCTCGGTTATCCGCACAGCACCTCCCAATCGCCAGCCTATCCATACGGAAGTAAGGATCTTTAATCAAGAACTAATCAAGGAGGCGATCTATTACGAAGTCCATCGCGGTGGGCAGGTGTTTTTTGTACACAATCGTGTCAAAACCTTGCCTGATATTACTGCTATGATTAGGAGAATGTGCCCTGATATCGATGTTGGGACAGCGCACGGACAAATGGATCCTAAGCAGTTGGAAAAAACCCTTTTGGATTTTATTGATGGACAGTTCGATGTCCTCGTTTGTACCAATATTATTGAAACTGGTTTGGATATCCCCAATGCCAATACGATGCTCATCAATAATGCCAACCAATTTGGCATGAGTGACTTGCATCAATTGCGTGGTCGAGTTGGGCGTTCTAACAAAAAGGCCTTCTGTTATTTATTCAGTCCACCTATGTCCACCTTGACTTCGGATGCTCGGAAGCGGCTTCGGACGCTGGAAGAATTCTCAGATCTAGGTAGCGGTTTCAATATCGCTATGCGAGATCTTGACATTCGCGGTGCGGGTAACTTATTGGGAGGTGAGCAGAGTGGCTTTATTTCCGAAATCGGTTACGAAACCTATCAACGCATACTAGAGGAGGCGATCCAAGAATTGAAAGAAAATGAATTCAAGGACGTATTCAAAGAGGACCTGGAGAAGAATCCGCAATATGTACGGGATGTTCAGATTGATACAGATGTAGAAATGCTGATTCCAGATGACTTCGTAAGCAATATCCAGGAGCGCTTGAGTCTTTACACGGAATTAGATAAAATTGAAACCGAGGAAGAAATAAAGGCTTTTGATGATAAGCTAAGAGATCGCTTCGGACCCGTTCCTAAGGAAGTTAAATCTCTTTTCGATGGGCTACGACTTCGCTGGATTGCCAAAGAGCTGGGATTTGAACGGATCATTTTAAAGAACAATAAACTGCGTTGCTACTTTGTGGAGAACCCTCAATCTCCTTACTATGAAAGCCCCGTTTTCAATGCCATTATGGCTTTCATTTCCACTAAAGGTCACGAAATAGGATTTGGCATGAAACAAAGTAACCGCCACTTGATCCTGGTAAAAGACGGTGTCCGAAGCCTGCAAGCAGCTAAAAAGATCTTAGAATCTTTGGATGAGAAGATAGCCGTGTAGCTACCGATTATCCTATCTAGTTGAACAATAGCCTTCTTAAACACATGCCTCATCGATCCTGAAACAGATTTAAGTAGTGATGGATAAGTCCTTCCGGATCTTATGAGGCTCTTTTGGATTTATGCTGCGTTGCAGAACCGGGCTTGTTAGCGCTGCTAGCATCCCGAACCTGCGCCTTGCCTAAATTCAAAATACCTCTCCTAATATACCAAATCACTTATTCACCACTACTTATAAACCATTAATTGAAACTCTATATCAAAGCATTGCTTCTGAAGAGAATAATTTTGGAGAATGCTGTATTATGCATAACATTTTTTGCTAATTTAGCCCCGCAGGTTTCTGCGTTTAATACCAAAACTCTCCTAAGACCCAATTCTTCTATCTACTTATCGACACATACTTGATCACAAGTGTGTTGGGGGCTCTGTCATTATCTAAGGCAGGCCCCGACCAATTTTCCCACACCAAGTTTCAGTGCAATTATGAGGAAGACGTTTCTGTTGAAATCTCTTCCATCTCAATTATATACGCTTGTCTCACTATCATGATTATGCTGTGATAATCGATGGCGAGCCCCCAATCGCAAACATTATGAGAAAACAGACACTATTAGGTCTTCTAGTAGCTATTTACTGGTGTGGACAGCTTACTTTAGTAGCCCAAAATCGCTCCATTTATCTTCAAGATCCTAGTTCTACTCATGTGGCTATCGAAGCAGAGGCCTTTAGTATATACTTCGACCACAACCCAGGAAATACCAACCTGCAATCCTGGAACGTCATCAATGATAACATAGCCAGTGGTACTCAGGCCCTACGTGCTACTGGTGGTGTACAAGGGAATAATGGTAGAGGAATTGATGCCTTACAAGACGCTAAAGCTACCTATTACGTACAGTTTGCTCGATCAGGCACCTACCATTTGTACATTCGATATAAGAATGCAAATGGAGGAAGTAGTTTATACATCCCGGATGGTTTTGGCCGGGCACTTCGCTCTTTCAGTCCTAATTTACCCAACTCTTCCCCTGCCGGTCAGTTTCGCTGGCAAAAGCTTGAGTTGCAAGCAAGGGGGGAATTTCCTGGAACTTACGTTGTACAAGACAAAGACTTAGGCAAAGCATTAACCTTTAATTTTTGGCCTAGAGAGCCAAATTTTGAATTGGATCGCTTTGTGCTTTCCCAACGGGACGACCTTACCCCAGCGGACTTGGATGCTATAGCTAATACTCCCAATCGGGTGCCACCTTATCGAAGAAACCTTTTACAGTATACCAGTTTTGAGGGCCTCAATCAAGAGCTCGGTGTTCTTAGTAGTACCAGCAGCTTCTTAACTACCTTTCCGGGTAACCTGGAAGGAGAATTCTTCCCCTACCTAGGACGACAAGCCCTATATCTCAATCAAACCTTTGGGGGAGCACCCCCACAAGTTACTTTCCGTCCCGTTAGGCTGGATTGTTATTCAGAATCACAGGTTTGCTTTCGATGGTTTTCGCCTGCCGCCATCGATGATGAATTTGAGGCCAGTGATCGTTTTAGAGCAAGTCTCATTTTCCAAGATGAAGGGGGGAATCTCCTTACCTCCTACCCCGTTTTAGACATTCCAGGAGAAGGTATACAGCAGATTGATGTACTCGGAGATGGATACCTAGAATACTGTTATACCATCCATGATGATAGCCGTGCCTGGCCCCTCCCAGATGATGGCGCTTCACCTACTCCACGAAAAGCAACACACGTTTCTCTACAGTTCACCTTAACGGCTTCAGAAGACAATGAGGATATCGTCATCGATGAGGTATATTTTACAACCAAAGATCCTAACCCAGTTGATGCGGCCATTGACCAGCTGGAAATTCAAGGCGATAACAAGACCATAAATGTAGATGCAGCAGGTTCCGTTGGGGGATTCCTGTATGTATATGCTTTCAGCGATGGCAGTCTAGCCCCACCGCAGAGAGACCCAAATACGGTGATGGCACATACCTTCGCTACCCCAGGATCGTATGGTGTAAGCCTGTATGCGCTAGACGAATGCGGCAATATCCGAGACGTAGATTTACGTACGGTATCCAGTCTTCTCCCCGTAGAATGGGATTCTTTTGCCGCAAAACCGAAGGCTAAGGATGTACACTTGAATTGGACGACGCAAACAGAGTCTAATAACGATTACTTTCAGGTAGAATGGAGCGACAATGGGAAACATTTTAAACCATTAGGAACCATAAAAGGCCAGGGCAATAGCCAAGTAGTACGAGGGTATTCTTTTGTACATAAAGAGGCAGGATTTGGCCTACACTATTATCGTATCAAGCAAGTTGATTTTGATGGCAGCTGGTCTTATTCCCCTATCCAGACGGCAAATATAGAAGCCAAAGAACTGCTCACCTTCTTCCCCAATCCAGTAGATGACCAACTACAGATCATTTTGAGCGGAGATCGAGATTTGCAGATTAAAGTCATCGACATGCAAGGACGCCCTCTTCTTAAACAATGGATTACCAATGGACCAGTCAGTCTTTCGATGGAAAATTTGGCGCCAGGTATTTATTTTGTGCAGTATGTCGATGCAGCTGGAGCGTTGAGGAATTGGAAAATGGTTAAGAAATAATGTTTAGCGTTTACGATTTAAAGGGGAGTTAAAAGTTTAGAATGAGGCCAAGACTTCTTGTTGAGCAAGAAGTCTTGGTCATTCACCGCTTACCCCAATTTGAAGCTTGCCAGATTGTCTTTGAATAACTTTATAGATATAGCGAGCAAGATAATCCCGAAGACTTTCCTTAGGATATTAGCCCCGCCCTCCCCGAGCTTCCTAGAAATCCAATCTGAAAAGCTAAGGACTAGAAATACCAACAAAATATTCAGCACTACGCCCAGCTGAATATTGAGTACATCATATTTAGCTTTCAAGGCGATAATGGTAGTCATTGTCCCCGCCCCGGCGATTAAGGGGAAGGCTATCGGAACGATCGTACCTTTCCCAGATCCTTGCTGGTGCTTAAAGATTTCGACGCCAAGGATCATCTCTAAGCCGATAATGAAAATAACGATGGCACCTGCTACGGCAAAGGAAGCAACATCCACGCCGAAAAGATGCAACAGGGCCTCTCCCCCATACAAAAAAAGTGTCATGATCAACAAAGCTACTAAGGATGCTTTACCCGATTCAATTTTGATTCCCTTACGCTTCAGGTCGATCACAATGGGCACATTCCCAATGATATCAATCACAGAAAACAAAATGAGAGAGACCGAAATCAACTCCTTAACATTCAACATTTCAAACACTTTTTACCCGTTGGGATACTGCTGTTTTTTGGGTATCCAGAACGGTAATTAATCAATAAATTGCAAAAAAAATATCTATTGGATAGCCTCATACAGATGGCTATGCAATAGATAAATCAGTACAAATAGAACAGGGGAAATCTAGTGCCTTCTACACCTCAAATCTATCTCCTCCTGGCACAAACACGATGAGTTCAGGAATAGTTTCCTGACTAAAATAAATATTGGTGCAAATTAAACAATTTAATAATTGCCAAAACAACAATCACCACTAAAATTCGATGCGCCCACACATTTGCCTGCGGATACTTAGACGCATAATTTGCCATGAGGTAACCTCCAGTAGCTTGACCGATCGCCATCACGCCACCAATTTTCCAATCAATCAAGCCATTCCACTGAAAAATGAGCAGGGCCAATAAGGTATACACCCCAACAATGGCACTCTTCATCACATTCGAATCCATTAGGCTGAAGTGTGCCCATAGCACGGTCACCGCCAAGAAGATAACTCCCATCCCCATTTGAATGAAGCCTCCGTAGAAGCCTATTCCCAAATAGGCTGGGATAACTACCCAAGGATTTACCTTTTTAGTCGTATCGGTTTCCCGCAACCACTTTTGAGGCTTGATGACGATCACAAATAACATGATGATCATCAGAAACCTAAATACGCTCTTAAACTGCTCATTACTCACTTGGGTACTTACTATCACACCGATCACCGCTCCGATAACGGTGGAGATCATGTACAATCGCGAGCGATCCATCTTTAGTTTTCCATTCCGATGAAAACCATAGGTCGTTGCTAAGGATTGCGTAAAAACCCCCACTCTATTGGTCCCATTGGCCATATTAGCAGGGAGGCCGAGCATTTCAGTTAGAATGGTCAAGGTGATGGCGGAACCATTGCCAGCCATGGTATTGATAGCACCAGCTATAGCAGCGCCAATGATGGCAATTAAGTAGACGTATATTTCCATTATTCTTCAGGAATACTTTGGCATAATTCTACTAAAACACCATTAGCCGATTTTGGATGTAAAAAACATACCCATTTGTTATCTGCTCCTCGCTTTGGCTCCTCGTTCAGGAGGCGAAAACCTTCCGCTGCTAAGCGTTTCATTTCAGCTCGTATATCCGCCACCTCAAAAGCAACATGATGAATCCCCTCCCCCTTGCGTTCAATAAACTTGGCGATAGCGCTCTCCGGGGCAGTGGCTTGCAATAGTTCTAATTTAGATTCTCCGGTCTGGAAAAAAGAGGTATTGACATGCTCGCTGGCGACCTCTTCAATTTTGTAGTGAGGTCGTCCCAACAGCTTGGCAAATAGTTCATTGCTGGCATCCAAATCCTTAACCGCAATACCGATGTGTTCGATCTTAAACATAGGTGTTTGATTTGCGGCAAAGGTAGCTAAAAGTCAATGGAAGAAGGGGGTCGTCAGAAAGGAGATTATCAGATCCATCGTGTAAGTAGACTAAAGAAAATATAGTCTTAGCGATTGAGGCTCGCCCAAGGTACTGATCTCTCCTCTTGGTTCTGACTTCTGTTGTCGTAATACCTACCGCTTAGCCATAGCGCTTTCGGCCATCGCCTTGAGCTCGGTGTGATAAGCAGCTCCTTCTTTGCGCTCAAGCACCTGGCCTTTTTCATTCAAGAACAAGAGCGTAGGATAAGCCTTTATGTTAAAAATTTGGGCGAGATTGACGCCATTGCCCTTTTCGGCGTCCACTTTGTAATTGATGAAATTTTCGTTGAAGAAGTTGCCTAAGTCCTTATCCATAAAGACATCCTTTTCCATCAAACGGCAGGGCAGACACCAATCTGTGTAAAAATCAACAAAAACTAATTTGCGCTCTTCTTTTGCTTGATCTAGCAAAGGCATTAGCTGTTCTGATTCGGCAAAATCAAAGGCAAATTCTGGCTTGGGATTGGTGACATTAGTAGTGGAATCTGGGCTAGCGGGTTGAGTAGTTTTGCAGCCCATTAAAAAAAGGCTGGAGACCAAGAGAAGGGATAAGTAATACTTTAACATCGGCATGATTTGATTTTATCTTTCTATTCAGCAGGAATTATTTTTTCAACTCAAACATATAAAGGTAACGCAAAAACACCCCCCATGCCATGATGGCACTGATGATAAAACCTACTCTTCCATCCAAGAAACCTCGTTGTAGAAAAAAGTGCTTGATAAAACGGAATAGCGGTTTACCCCACAATTGTAGAAGGCCAATAGCTTTCGTTTTTTCTAAATGGTCCTTAGCTGACCACTCTCCATAGCGCCTCATTTTTTCCAAAAAGTGGGTCGCATTCTTAAAAGTATAGTGATCCATTTTCTGAGATAGGCGGGCTATTTTCACTCCATCCGTTCTGATTTCCTCATGCACTTGCTTATCGTCATAACGACAGACATCTCTCCTTATCAGGCGTATTACTGCATCCCCTTGCCAACCACTGTAATTTATTTTTTGCCCCATGAAGTAATTTTGCCGATTGATCCAATATCCATCAAAATCGATCTTTTCTTGAGACAAAAGTTGTTGGATCTCATTCCAAAGGGCCGGTGGAACTCGCTCATCTGCATCTAAGATTAGCACCCACTCATTCCGTGCTTGCGGGATGGCCCAGTTCTTCTGGTCCGCAGGGCCTTGGTACGCTCTTTGCAAAACGGTAGCCCCGTTTTTTTCCGCTATTGATCGCGTGCCATCTTCACTAAACGAATCGATTACCAATATTTCATCCGCTCTAGCAACAGAGGCCATAACTGCCTCAATGTTGTCAGCTTCATTTAGTGTGGTGATGATAACGGAAAGTGGGCGCATATTTTTGACTTAAAAATAGGAACTTAGACTATATTTGCACTCAAATTTCAATTCTCTGAGCGCTTTTCCTAATCTACTACCTGTTCGGCTAACGTTATGGCAGTAGAAAAATTATCAGAGTAGCCCAATTTCAAATTCCTATCGATGGCAGATCACAAGATTATCTTCTCTATGTCCGGGGTCAGCAAGACTTTCCCCCCCAATAAGCAAGTTCTAAAGAACATCTGGCTTTCCTTCTTCTACGGCGCCAAGATTGGCGTTCTAGGTCTTAATGGTTCAGGTAAATCTTCCTTGTTGAAGATCATCGCTGGACTGGATAAAAATTATGAAGGTAAGATCGAATTTGACGGCAGCTTTAAGATTGGTTATCTAGAGCAAGAGCCTCAGCTGGATGAGTCGAAGACTGTTCGGCAAGTCGTGGAAGAAGGCGTGCAGGAGATCGTAGACTTAATGGCCGAATACGAAGCCATTAACCTCAAGCTTGCTGAGCCGATGAGTGACGATGAGATGATGAAGGTCATTGAGAAACAAGGGGAATTGATGGACAAGCTGGATCATCATAATGCTTGGGAATTGGACAATCGCCTCGAAACGGCTATGGATGCCTTACGTTGCCCAGAGGGAGATACCTCCATTAAAGTGCTTTCCGGTGGAGAGCGAAGAAGAGTTGCCTTATGTCGCCTGCTCCTAAGTAATCCAGACATTCTACTCCTGGATGAACCTACTAACCATTTGGATGCTGAATCTGTCCATTGGTTGGAGCAATATCTCCAGAATTTCCCAGGCACCGTTATTGCCGTAACGCACGACCGTTACTTCCTGGACAATGTAGCGGGCTGGATCCTTGAATTGGATCGAGGGGAAGGTATTCCTTGGGAAGGAAATTACTCTTCTTGGCTAGAACAAAAAGCCAAGCGAATGGAGCAAGAGGAGAAGACGGCATCGAAGCGTAGAAAAACACTGGAACGGGAATTAGAATGGATTAGAATGGCTCCGAAGGCGCGCCAGACCAAAGGTAAAGCCCGTTTGAATGCCTACGATAAATTGGCCGATGAGGAAGTAAAAGCAAAAGAGGCTAAACTAGAGCTTTATATCCCTCCTGGGCCCCGCTTGGGAGATGTGGTTATTGATGCCAAGGGCTTGACGAAGGCTTACGATGGTCGCATTCTTTTCGAAAATCTAGATGTTTCTATTCCAAAAAATGCCATTGTCGGTATCATTGGCCCGAATGGTGTAGGGAAAAGTACTTTCTTCCGCATCCTTATGGGTAAAGAACAGCCCGATGCCGGAGCGGTTGAAATTGGCAATACGGTACAAGTGGCTTATGTTGACCAGAGCCATGAAGCACTTTTGCCCGAAAAGACAGTTTTCGAAGTAATTTCTGAAGGGAATGATCTGATCACCGTTGGAAACGCTAGTGTCAACGCTCGAGCTTACATTAGTAAATTCAATTTTGGCGGAACGGACCAGCAGAAGAAAATCGGGGTACTTTCCGGTGGTGAGCGTAACCGCGTTCACTTAGCCATGACCTTAAAAGAGGGTGGCAATGTGCTGCTCCTGGATGAGCCTACTAACGATATTGATGTTAACACGCTCCGTGCCCTAGAGGATGCCCTAGATAGCTTCGCAGGTTGTGTCTTGCTCATTTCTCACGATCGATGGTTCATTGACCGCCTGGCTACTCATATTCTGGCTTTTGAAGGTAATTCGGAAGTAGTCTTCTTTGAAGGGAACTACTCTGATTATGAAAAAGCGAAGAAGGAGCGCCTGGGAGATGTGCAGCCTCGCCGGGCGCGATTTAAGAATGTGATTAATCGGTAATCACGCCGGGCTTTTGGTGGAGTGTGGGGGATCACACCTGACAATGGGCAGGGAGTTTTGTCACGCCGGGCTTTTGCTGGATTGTGGGTGATAACACCCGACAATGGCGGGGGATGCGCGTCAGTAAGGGGTTGAATGAATGAAGTATCTATTTTTTGGGACTAGGTATCGAAATGTCCCTCGGTTCGCCAGTATGGTTTTCTAGTTTAGATGACAAGGAAACGATACTGGCGAATCCATTTATCTGTAACTTGAATCACCCGACCATTATTACTAGCCAGTAGTCGTTTCCTTTTTCTTACGTTTTTCTCATCACAGGCATTACCCATCCATAATTCGCGATCCAACCGCCAATTAAGACTCCGAATATCAAAGACATGCTTGCCAGCAATTCAAACCATAGCGGGTTGAGCAAAATACCATTGGTCATCAGGTAAGTGCTTTCGATAATTAAGATCAAGCACATGATCTGCTGAGGCCATAGCTGTTTGTGTCTTTTGAGCTGCCCTGCCACCCAACCGCCAACAACTGCGGCTATCACGCTACCTATTCCGGCAAAGAAGATATTGTAAAAGGGCGTAGTTCCAAGCTCAGGCCTGCCAAAGGTTAGGTCTTGCGCCACTACCAATAGCAAAACCATCACTAGATAACCAACAATTACACTCAAGGCGTACCGTAAAACAATGGTGAGATTTTTCATCATTATGTTTTTTCCAAAAAATAGATAATGACCAGGCGATAGATCCTTTGAATTAGATATTCGAGCCTGAAATTTAGATCATTCTTCCTCTACTTTCCGTCAACGGTCCAGTAATCGATCCTAGCTATCTAAAAAGCCGAATTCCCTGATCGCTGTTGTCTATCTTTAAAGACATGCAAGCATTTGTAAGCAACTTTTGGGAAAATCACAGGTTTATTCAAACCATCTTTTGGCTAGTTTTTCCGCTCTTGGTGTCCATTCCCCTATTTCAAAAGTATCCGATTGATGTTGCCTTTTGGAGTACCTTGTCAACTGCCACTTATCTTTATTGGCTCGTTTTTGGCCATTACTATTTAGGACTCCCTTTCCTTATCGGACCTGCGAACAAGAAGGGGGTCTACCTCTTTCGCCTACTTCTAGTTATTGCTATTGGTGTTGCCATTCACGGTGCCTTCAGCATCCTATTATTTGATGAACTTGGAGAGAAAGAGTACAGTATTCTGGTGAGACCCTGGTCCTTTGTCATTTGGACCTCCATCGAATGTCTGCTGATTATCTTAATCAGTAGTATGATGCAATTCTCCTTTGCCTATTTTAAGCTGCAGTCCCAACAACAACAAATGGCCAATCAGCAGCTGGAGGCAGAATTGAAATACCTTAAACTTCAAATCAATCCGCATTTCCTCTTTAATACACTAAACAACCTGCTGTTGCTCACCAACAAACGATCTCCTCAGGCTTCGGTTGTTGTAGAAAAATTGGCTTATATGATGCGCTATCTATTGGAAAAAGACCGTAAAAAGCAGGTTCCCTTACATACTGAAATTGACTTCATCAATGCTTATATCGATCTAGAACGTATTAGAGTTAAGGATACAGATATTAGCTTCGACTTGGAAGGAGATCTTAACGGCCATAGTCTTCCCCCCGCCTTGTTGATTACTTTAGTTGAAAATGCTTTCAAACATGGCATCAACAAATCAGCTACTGCTAATTTCGTACACCTTGAACTGAAGGCCAGTCCGGACGAGATCACTTTTGAGGTTACAAACCCGCTACATAGCCATTCCTCCAATAGAACCAAAGAGACGGGGATTGGTCTACAAAATCTCCGGAAGCGCTTGCAATTACTATTCCCTGATCGACACCATTTACAAGTAGGACCGACCAAACAAGAAACATTTGGAGCCCATTTAACTATCCAGGTATGAAAATCATTAGATGCGCCATTATAGATGATGAACCCTTCGCTATTGAATTACTGGAGAACTACATTCAAAGAGTTCCTAACTTAGAGCTCCTCGCCTCCTTTGATAACCCTTTGCTCGGGCTTCAGCAACTGCAAACGGATACCGTTGATCTTCTCTTTCTGGACATTGAAATGCCCGAACTTACGGGTATGGAACTCATTACAAATCTGCCTTCTAAACAAACACAAGTTATTTTCACGACGGCATATTCAGAATATGCGGTACAGAGCTATGACAAAAATGCATTAGATTATCTGCTCAAACCCATAACCTTTGAAAGATTCCTACTCGCCATTAATAAGTTTGAGACTAAAGACCAAAAAGTCCAGTTTGCGGAAAAAGAGGAAAGTATTTATATCAAGACCAATGGGGGCTTCAAAAAATTAAGCTATGCGGAAATCGGATTCATTAAAGCTATAAAAGACTACGTAATGATCTATACCAAAGATCATCACTTCATCGTGTACCATAGCTTGAAAAAGCTGGAGCAAGCCTTGCCAAATTGCTTCCGACGGGTCCATCATTCCTATATCGTCAATCTTAATAATCTAAGTGAGATTAAATATCATCATTGCCATATCTGGGGTGAGAAAATTCCGATTAGTAAGAAGTATAGGGCGGAGGTGTATGAGGAGGTTGGGAAAAAATTGCTGTGAACATCATGCGGGCTGGGGGGTGGATTATCACGTCGGGCTAGTGTTGGATTGTGGGTGATAACACCCGACAATGGGCCAGGGGTGCGTGCCGAGTCTTATCTGTTTTATGGTATTGTGCTTTGGGGGATTGTCGCGCCGGGCTAGTGTTGGATTGTGGGTGATAACACCCGACAATGGGCCAGTGGGGCGCGCACGCCGAGTCTTATCTGTTTTATGATATTGTGTTTTGGGGGATTGTCACAATGGGCTGGGGCGCCGCCGCCGGGGGGCGTTAGGTTTTTAGGAGCTTCTTCATGGTGGTTGAGACATTTCCTTTTTTCCAAATCATAAATATTTTGCGGTCAAATTGTTCGTCAGCGATGGGAACATATTTCACGTTTGGATACTCCATTTCTATATCCGGTACTAAAGAAATTCCCAACCCAGAGGCGACCAAAGCCTTTGCCATATCATCCCCTTTAGCTCTAAAGACAATCTTCGGATGGATGTCCTGTTGATGCAAGCATTTTTCGACCTCACTGTATAGGGAGCAATTGGTTCTCTCTATTAAATGCTGGCCATCGATTGCCTGCAGGGGTAATTTGCTCTTTGTGGCTAGTTCATGATTATTAGGAACGGCTAATACCAAGCGATCCTTTCTGATAAGCCGGTATTCGAAGTCGTTGTGATCGAAGGGAATATACTTCTGGAAATAACCGTCAATGCTTTCGCTCTTCAACATCTGATGTAATTCCACTTCACTATTCTCGATAAGCTGGGTCTCTATATTAGGATGTAACTCATGGAAAGATTTCATCAAGGGCACAATGGCATTGAAATCAATTTCACTTACCACTCCCAATCTCAATGGTTTACAATATTCCTCCGAAAAAATACTTTCCATTTCATTCCAAGTCCTCAATAATTGCTTGGCTTTAGGAAGCAACTGTTTTCCTTCATCGGTCAGTAGGACCTGTCGATTGTCTCGATAGAACAACTTACAATTCAACTGTTGCTCCAACTTCTTAATGCCCGTGGAAAAAGTGGATTGTACCACATGAACTTTTTCAGCTGCCTTGGTAAAATTCCCTACCTCTGCCAACACCAAGAAATACTTTACAAACTGTAGATTCATTATCTAAAATTTCGATAGATACGATTCAATAAATCCATTTTGACGATGCTAAACTAGCATCTACCTTTGTATCGACAAAACAAATCAAATGAAAAAGAACGATCTAAAATACAGATAATGGATTTTCAAGAAAAACTGGAAAAAATCAAAAATAGGATTGAAGGTAATATGCCACCCTCCTACCTCAAGATCATGCATCAAGCTACCCATGACCTAGAAGCCTCAGGAATCCAAGACCAAGTGCTGAAGGTGGGGCAAAAGGCACCAGATTTTGCGTTGATTAATCAAAATGGAGACACGATAAGTAGCGAGCCCTTACGCTCAGATAAAATGCTAGTCCTGACATTCTATCGAGGCGTTTGGTGTCCCTATTGTAATGCTGATTTGGCCAATCTCAAAAAGTACGTGCCTGAGATAGAGGAACTCGGAGCAACCTTGCTGGGCATCTCTCCCGAACAGCCTCAGTTTCTCAAGAAGATTATTGCCATGCAGAAACTCAATTTCGACATTCTACACGATGATCGGAATAGTCTAGCTGCTCAATTCGGGCTAAAGTTCTATTACCCTAATGATCTAAAGGATCTGTACAAAGACAAATTCAATATTAACCTGGAAGTTCAACAGGGAAATGACGAATGGGCATTGCCGATGCCTGCCAGATTTATCATCGACCAACAGGGTATTATTCGCTATGCTGAAAGTAAACCCGACTATAGAAATCGACCAAATCCTGATGAACTAATGGAGGTTCTCAAGGGCCTTAAGTAGTGTAACCATAGCAGCAAAAAACTAAACATGAAGAAGATATTTATCATCAACGGACATCAATATTATCCATTTGCAGAGGGAAAGCTCAATAGGAGCTTGGTAGAAAAGGCCATGGAAACATTTGAGGCAAAGGGGTATGAAGTCAAGACGACTTCCATGCAAAATGAATACGACGCTGATCAAGAAATCGAGAAGCATCTCTGGGCTGATATCATTTTATTACAAACACCAGTTAATTGGATGGGCCTGCCCTGGAGTTTCAAAAAATATATGGATGAGGTATACACTGCAGGAATGTTTGGCAAACTCTGCCAAGGCGACGGCAGAAGTAAGGCAGCACCGAAGAAAAATTACGGTGCAGGCGGTACTTTGACAGACACAAAATATATGCTGTCCTTAACCTTCAACGCTCCCAAGGAAGCTTTTGACGATGAAAACGAGTACTTATTTGCTGGAAGATCTGTAGATGACCTATTGTTCCCACAGCATATGAACTTCAAGTTCTTTGGTATGCAAGCCTTGCCAACCTTCGCCTGTTACGACGTCATGAAGAACCCAGAAATCACAGAAGATTTTAAACGATTCCAAGCCCATATTGATCAACATATTTAATCATAACCGATGTTAACGAAAGTAAGATACTCCACCCGAGAGATGGTGCACTGGACGAGGTGGGAAACACTTGGGTTCTTTGTCTTTTCCGGAATAGTGGTGCTACTCTATGATACCTTCGGGCTGACTTTTCTAAATGTTCCTTGGACCCCTGTAGCCTTAATCGGTACTGCCGTTGCCTTTATGGTTGGGTTTCAAAATAATGCTGCTTATGGCCGTATTTGGGAGGCTCGTAAGATATGGGGAGGTATCGTAAATACCTCCCGCACCTGGGGTATGAAAACTAAGGACATGGTGACCAATGAGCATGCTCAACTACCCCTTCCAGAAGCTGAGCTAAAGGAAATCCGGAGAGTTCTGGTATATCGCCATATTGCTTGGCTCACCGCCCTCCGACACGCTATGCGGCAAACCAAAAAATGGGAGGCTTTCGAACATCATCGCACCAATAGAGAATGGTCAAAGATCATTCATATCCCAGAAAAAATATTCAGCCTTGAAGATGACTTGTTTCATTATCTGGAAGCTGACGAATGGGAGTACATTTTAAGTAAGAAAAATAAGGCCGCTGCCACCCTATACTTACAGTCGAAGCATATTCGGGAGTTGAAAGAGAAGGGTTTGATCTGGGAATTTGCGTTTTTGGAACTTGAAAATATCTTGGAAGAACTTTTTACCCTCCAAGGAAAATCCGAACGTATCAAAAACTTTCCGTACCCTCGGCAATATGCTACACTATCCCATCTTTTTGTCTGGATATTTTTGATTCTGTTTCCGTTTGGAATCGTTCCTGAGTTTGCCAAAATATCAAGTCATTTATCCGATAGCTTTTCTTGGAGTTGGTGTTTTACCTGGCTAGCCATTCCGTTCTGCACATTGGTATCTTGGGTATTCCATACCATGCAACGTATTGGTACGGTGGGAGAAAACCCTTTTGAAGGCTCAGCTAACGATGTCCCGATTTCTACTATCTCCAGAGGTATTGAAATTGATTTGCGGCAGCTGTTGGACGAGGATCATGCCTTGATCCCTAAGCAGTTACCGTAGGAATACCATGTGCAAATGTAGATAAGGGCATGGCTGTTTTATGGGTGGCTCCTCTGAGCGTCACGCCAAGCTCATGCGGATTGTGGGTGGAGAACACCCGACAATGGGCAGGGAGGCGCACGCCGGGCTGTTGATGTTTGCAGGCCGGGTTCTTCATGGACACTTGGGAAAGTCACGCCAGGCTCATGTGGATTGTGGGTGGAGAACACCCGACAATGGGCAGGGAGGGGCGCGCCGGGCCTTTTAGGGAAAGCCTTATTCCCCAAGCTTGCCTTCCAGAGCGGCATCCACCAGATTTTCGAATTGCACCAGCAGTTTCTCATAGCTGCCGACGGTCATCGTGGTATCTGAATACCCGTTAAAACTTTGTTGCTGTAGGATGGCCATTTCATTATCCTCATTGATGGCATTCCAAAAGATATTGGCATTTAAGTCCCAATATTCCTTCGCCTTTTCGGTAGCTGGCTCAGAAGGGACCAACATGAAGGATTTAGATTGCGTTGTTTTTTCATCAATAGGGAAAGAACATACGACCATCAGATGATCTGGCTCAATCAAAACGATAGTACTCGGAAAGATGTGAAGTAGAATATTTGCTCCTTTTCGGAGTTCCCATTCAGCGGGAGGCGCCTCTTCCATCTTTTTTAGCGCTCTTTTCGGAAAAATGATGCTACTATGGAGCCTATTTTCCGTATTCAAACTCAGGTTATCTAAAAAATAGGGGCCAATCGTTTTTGCATGGGCAATTTTAAAGTGGTACCCTTCCAGGCCACCATCCACGAGTAACTTCCAATTACAGTCCAAGTTGCCGGTTGTGTAATGGTAGGGATGCAAGTCGCCAAAATCAAAACCTTCGGTGATAGCATACACTTCTTGTAGCCATTCATCGATATCAAATTTGCCTTTCGATTTAGGGTCTGGCACGACGAAGATCATCCCTAGGCGCACCCAGCTATCCAACTCGATCAAACTGTGCGTGTCCGCATTTACCCCCTCAAATCCTTGGGGGTGAAAAACTCCTTTGAGGCAGCCAGCAGTGTCGTAAGACCAGGCATGGTACGGACAGACTATGTTTCTCTTCACATGTCCTTCTTCCTCTTCCAGTAAACGTACTCCACGATGGCGACACATATTCAAGAAGGCCCGAATCTCACCATCTTTACCTTTAATCACCATGATCGGAATACCCGTTAAGTCATGTAAGAAATAATCCCCAGCATTTTTCAGCTGCGCCGCGGCACCCAACACAATTGGGTACTTCTTAAAAATGATCTCCTTTTCCTTTGCTAAACGTTCCTTGGAGGTATACCTATCGGCATCAATCTGATGGGTGATCCCATCTGCATCTTCCTTATTTTTTTGTTTTTCAAGTGCTGAAAAGACAGATCTAATGGTTTCTATTTGCTGCTCTTTCTTCATGGCTTCCGATAAAATAATTGAGGAATTAAAAGCTTGGTCTCATACATTATTGGTAGCCGTAAAGCTAAGTGCAAACTCGCATTCTTCCCTTGATAAATATCAAGAAGTGCACAGATCTCATTCCAACTTGGCTAATGAGAAATCTATCAGATAGCTTGATCGGTGATAAAGCATGGAGAAAGGCTAGAGAGGAAGCTGGTGCTCTATCAGCATAGCACCAGCTTCTTTAAACTATACTGCCAAGACTTCCTTAGCGGAAGGGCCTATTCGTTCTAAGGTTTCTGGAAGAATATATCGTTTCTGGTCAATTTGCTGTGACTGATCCCCTCGGCAGAAGTAGCTGTGGATGGCTCGTCTAGGAGAATCTGTGGTATTATTAGTACCTCCATGCCAGGTATGAGAATTAAAGATAAAAACAGATCCTGCTGGGGCTTCGATAACTATTTCATCGGGGTGTGGCTGCATAGGATCAGCCATAACATCCTGTGGTAATTGAGAGCGCAAGTGAGTACCTGGCACTAAACGGGTCGCACCATTGGCCTTACTGAAATCATCTAGCAACCAAATGGAGTTACAGACCTTATAATCACCAGGCTGTACCACCTCATGCCAATCCGCATGCATACGCTGCAATCCCATACCGGGTTTTGCGGCTCGATAATTTAGGGAAGATAGTTTTAAATGCTGCCCTAGGACATGAGCAACCCCAGCCAGAACTCGGGGATGAGTGTAGAAGAGATCAAAAACGGGTCCCTTATTGACCAGGTCTGCCAGTCGATCTGATCCAGCTTCTTTCGGAAACCGAATATTTTTGGATTCCATCAATTCAGAACCTGCCTCTTCTCCTTCTACTTGCAGTAATTCATCGATTCTACTTCGAATTTCTTCGATTTGCAAAGGAGATAATAATTGTCCTAAATTGAGATAACCGTTTTCGTCCAGAAATCTTTTCTCGTCTGGAGACAGGGTGTCTGCTTTGACACCTAATTGATGTAATAGATTTTGCATGAGCTACTTGTTTAAAATTGTTGGTCAACAGCAATTCAGGTTGCTGCGTCGTTTCGTTATTGCTATTCAAAAATAGCACAATTGTGTAGCAAATGCCAGAACTGATGTTGTACGAACTAAAGTTTTAATAGAAAGGAACGAAACTAAGTTCTGTCTTTTTTAAAAGTTCTTTGACATACTGTTAAACTTATAAAGTGTTTGTTTTCCAGATTAATGGCTGGCAATGCATCAATAAAGTTGTTGTTGTCATCATAAACGTGCCACAGGATCTGATCTGGGTCAAATTTGATGATTACGTACTGTTTTTTATGCTGTAAAGTCAGATAGTAGATTTGGTTGTATAGAATGAATTGCCCGGCTGCACTTACAAATCTTACGAAGGTAAATTGACTCAGTTTTTGATACACTCTATTGGTGTCGAATCGGACTGGACAATACACCTTTGTCTTCTGTAATAATTGAGGGAAAGTCTCGATTCGAGTTTTTCCCCCTAGCCTAGGCACTGGGTAGAGTTGCCGCTGAATCCTCCTAACTTGTTCCAGCCGTTGTTTTAATTGCTGCAGATTTGCAGCTGTTTTAACCTCAGCCCAATTCCTAGTGGTTTGCTGCATGCGTTCCACTACTGCATTGTCGGTAGGACGCCTGGGACGATTAAAGATTACTTCGATTCCTAGACCTGTTAACCATAGGGCTAGCTGGGGGATGGATTTTCTTTGAGGATCTCCTATGGGCTTACCGTTATCAACTTTGATGCTTTTGGGTTGCCCCCATTGTTGAAAAACTTCAATCAAAGCTTGCTTGATGCAGGATTCGCTAACCTGACTTATCCGTTTGTGGGGGGAAAGCGGGACTATCAATAATAGCACCTGACTTTACATCCACAATGGTAAGGTAACATGCTCTTGTATTATCTACCAAGATTAGTTTTTCTTTAGCATCAACTTGCCAACAGTCATGAGGCGCCTGAACAGGAATCAACTTTGGTTTAGCGGGAGTACTCTTTGGATGATTATATCCTTTTTTCCTGAACCAAAGCTGCATCGTTCTTGCACTAGGCAATACCATAGTCGGATAGCGCTGCTGTAAAAGGGTTCTAATATACGGAGCACCCCATTTAGGATGACGCCGTTTTAACCACATGACACGTCTATAAATGGGATAAGCAGTCTTGACTTGCTTAGGTCCACAGTTAGAATAGTTAGGAGCTAGTCCCTTGATCCCTACTTGCTGGTAGCGTTTCCATAAATTACGTACCGTTGAATAGGACAAGTTTTGTTCTTGAGAAATTTGCATCAACGATTTACCAGATTCTCTGTCCTTAACAATCAATTCTCGCAGATGCATAGATATAGCCTTACCCATAACTACAATTTAACAGTATGTCAATGAACTAAAATTAACTAAAGTTCAAAACTTGACTTCGCATCAAGTCGCTAAAACTTTAGTTCGTGCAACATCAGTTCCCAGTCTAATCTTTTACAGAAAAGCATTTTGTACGCTGATAATCTCAGCCATTATACTCATCGCAATCTCCTTCGGCTTCTTGGCCTTAATGGACAATCCAATGGGAGCCTTGATACGAGCAATCGTTTCTTCGTCAAAACCTGCTTCCTCTAAGCGCTTAACTCGCTTGGCATGCGTCTTGCGACTCCCCAAGGCTCCGATGTAAGCCACCTCTGATGGTAGCAACAGATGCAGGGCGTTATCATCAATCTTAGGATCGTGTGATAGCACCACAGCGTAGGTATAGGCATCCAAAGTGAAGTTCGGAAGTACTTCGGCGGGATAGGCAGATAATATTTGATCTGGAGGATGTGTAAATTGTGTTTTTTCAGAAAACACGCCGCGGGGATCAATCACAATCGTCTCAAAGTCGTAGATAGAAGCCAGGCGAACTAGATCTGCCGTAATATGGGCAGCACCAATGATGAGCATTTGCGGTTTCCGTGGAAAAACCTGTGCAAAGTACTTGTCTTCTCCCTCTTCCACAATTTGATGCTTACGTTCTCGATAAGCGCGTTTCGCCTCTTCTTTCAAAGGGTTGCTAATTGCTTGTCCTGCTACGGTACCATCCGGTAAAACTACAGCATGAAACCCTTCTCCATCCACTAAGCGGCTTAATAAAATGCATGGCTCGTTTTGCTGTAAACAAGTGGATAATTGTTGCCAGGCAGCCTGTTCTGCTGGACGCGGATCAAAGGCCAAAAATCGTTCTGCAAATACTTGCATCTTCCCTCCACAACTCAATCCCACAGCCCATGCATCTTCGTCCGTGACTCCATAGGCCAACCTTTGACTTTTCCCTTCTTTGATGAGATCTACCGAAGTTTTAATTACTGCTCCTTCCACACATCCCCCACTTACTGATCCAGCCATTTCCATCTCTGAGGATACTAACATGGTAGAGCCAACGGGCCGAGGGGATGAGCCCCAGGTTTGAATTACGGTAGCAGTGGCAAATGCTTTACTATTATTTGTCCAATCCACTACAGTCGCCAACAATTCTTTCATTTTTCCGTTATTTTAGGAAATAATTTCTAATTTTAGCAAAGTTATTAATTCCGAGCATGAGTACAAAAGTACAATCTTGTCATTGCAAAAAGCAAAAAGAGAAGGCAGGTTTAAATCGTAAAACAGCTACTTCTAGTCTTGGTTCAGCCTTGATCGGAGTCCTGATTGTGCTTTTACCAAAATGTCACTTTTGTTTACTAGCTTATTCCAGCGCTATCACCTTATGTAGTGGTACTAAAATATACAATCATTCTCCTGCTTGGACGTCCTACATCTCCATCAGCCTTGCATTATTAACTCTCGCTTTAGTCCTAATCAATTACAAGGGACTTCGTACACTTTTCGCCGCTAGCTTAGTCATCATTGGGTGTCTATTGATTAGTTACAGTGAACTAAAGACCGGCGAAATAGCTTTTTATTATGGAGGGACCTTTGCTCTTTTATTTGGTGTTTGGGTAAACGGAAGCTTCTATCACTTTTTCCGTAAATTTACCGAGAAAAGGACCAAAATCACTCATACCAGTTTCTGATAGAGTTAAACAAAGCGGGATCAATGCAAACCATAAAATGTACTGGCGCCTTACGACGTTTTTTTCCTAATCTGAAAGATGAAGCAGTAAAGGGTTCTACGGTTGCAGAAGCCATTCAGCAATTTGAAAGCCATTATCCTGGCATCTCTGATTACCTCCTAGATGAACAAGGTGCGCTACGCAAACATGTCAATATATTTGTAGGAGGAGAACTTATCCAAGATCGGGTTCATCTCCAGGATCCATTAAATGAAAGTAGCGAAATCCTTATCTTTCAAGCCCTTTCCGGCGGATAAACTTTTATTATTTCGAATAACTTCAACGCATGCCTTCAGCACAATTGCTACTTGTGGGGACAAGTAAGGGACTCATTGTTTTTGAAAAAAGAGAAGCCGCTTGGACCATTAAGGATGTCCACTTTGTTGGCATGCCGGTGGCCTTGATCTATGAAGATGAGCGAACGCAAACCTGGTGGGCTGGCATCGCGCATCGACACTGGGGGCAAAAGCTGCACTATAGCAAGGATCAAGGGAAGTCGTGGCAAGCCGTTCCTACTCCCAAATACCCGAAAGACACTTTTGTCTATCCCAACCGGGCCGCCACGCTGAAGAAGATCTGGGTCATGCAACATGCTGGGCCAGATAAACCTGGAGGCCTATGGCTGGGCACCGAACCCGGAGGACTCTTCTACAGTGATAACCATGGACAAAGTTTTGAGTTAGTTGAAGCACTGTGGAATCATCCGAGTAGGCAAGACCAGAACCAATGGTTCGGGGCGGGAAGAGATTTTCCCTTTATCCATAGCATTGTAGTTGATCCCAGAGATAGCAAGCATGTCTATATAGCGGTTAGTTGTGCTGGGGTATTTGAGACCAAGGATGGTGGCGCTTCATGGGAGCCTAGAAATAAAGGCTTGATCGCCGCCTACTTGCCCAATCCAGCGGCCGAAGTCGGGCATGATCCTCACCGCATGTTGCTTTGCCCTGCCGAACCAGACGTCATCTGGCAGCAAAACCACTGCGGCATCTTTCGTTCCACTGATGCCGGATTGTCTTGGGATAATGTCACAGATTCCAACGGCTTGGCCGATTATGGCTTTGCTTTGGCCGTTGATGAAGAAGATCCTAAGCGCGCCTGGGTCATTCCCGCCATAAGTGACGAGGTGAGGGTAGCTCAAGATCTAGCGCTCTGTGTCTGTGTCACCGAAGATGGTGGCCTGAACTGGCGGGCGCTCCGAGAAGGACTACCTCAAAACCACAGCTTTGATATTGTTTTTCGCCATTCTTTTTGCAATACAGGTAGGAGACTGGCCTTTGGCTCCACAACTGGCAACCTTTTCCTATCTGAAAACAATGGTCACAGTTGGCAATGCCTTTCTCACAACTTACCAAGAATTGACAGTCTCATCTTCACACACTCCTAAATAAAGTCAGCTGGCCTCTTCCTATCCTACCTAATTACTCTTTTCTCTCTTGACATCCTACTTTGTCCCCACAAAGTCCATTCACCCAATCCTCCGTGTAAACTCCTGCAAGTGTTCACAGATACCAAATTTTTCTCTTCTACTGTAAGCCATTAGGCAATTCTATGCTGTTAAAAAGGGTTTATTCCATTTTTATTCATTTTTTAGTAAATTTTTACTAAAATTACATCATTATCTTTTATTCTTTCACAGAAAGCCCACTCATCCAAGCATTATTGGGCTTTTCAAATCCTTCAATAAATGATACCTGCACCCTTTGAGTATGATGCACCAGCCACGCTGGATGAAGCTATCGCTCTTCTCGAGAAGCATGGTGATGAAGCCAAAATACTAGCGGGGGGTCACAGTCTCATTCCAATGATGAAGCTACGATTTGCTTCACCGGAGCATTTGATTGACATCAATAATATCCCGGGGCTTTCGTACATCAAGGAAGAAGATGGCTACCTGAAGATAGGCGCCATGACCCGCGAATCAGAGCTAGAAGAAAGCGAAATCATCCGTAGCAAATATCCCATCTTTACGGATGCATCTAAGTTGATTGCAGATCCTCAGGTCCGAAACATGGGTACTATTGGCGGAAACATTGCCCACGGTGATGCAGCCAATGACCATCCTGCCGTAATGCTTGCCTTGAAAGCCGAGGTAGTAGCCACCGGTCCAGGCGGCCAGCGTGTAATTCCCATCGACGAATTCTTCTACGGCTTTTACATGACCGCACTTCAACCCAACGAAATCTTAACCGAAATTAGAATACCAAGTGTAGGAGCAGGTACGGGCAATGCCTATCACAAGTTAGAACGTAAAGTAGGTGATTACGCTACAGCCGGTGTTGCGGCACAAATTGCGGTAGATGCTGATGGTATTTGCACCTATGCTGGAATTGGTCTTACCAATGTCAATGCCACTCCGCTCAGAGCGGCTAGATCCGAAGAAGCTTTAGTAGGTAAAAAACTTACTGAAGAGACTATTGCAGCTGCGGCACAAGCTGCTTCTGAGGATTGTAATCCTTCTACCGATTTACGAGGAAGTGAAGAATACAAACGCTCTATGGTCCGCGTGCTTGTTAAGCGCATGATCAACAAGGCAACCGATCGAATTTAGGTCATATTTAAATTTCAATTTGATTATGAAAAAAGAAATAACTGTAACCATCAATGGAGAAGCTCATACAGTAGAAGTGGAGCCTCGCTTATTGTTGGTACACCTCATAAGAGAGCAGCTTAGCATGACCGGAACGCATATCGGTTGTGATACTTCAAGTTGTGGAGCATGTACCATTTTAGTTGACGGGAAATCTATCAAATCCTGTACGATGTTGGCCATTCAAGCTGACGGAAAGTCAATTATCACAGTGGAAGGGCTAGCTACAGTAGAAGGGCTACATCCATTACAAGAAGGCTTTAAGGAAAACCACGGCTTGCACTGTGGCTTCTGCACTCCAGGCATGATGCTAAGAGCCGTAGAGCTATTGGAAAAGAATCCTAACCCTACCGAAGAGGAAATCCGTTGGGGCATCTCTGGAAATCTATGTCGCTGCACAGGCTACAATAACATCGTGAAGGCCATCCAATATGCAGGTGCTAAGATTAGAGGGGAAGAGCTTCCTTCTACGGAGCCGGAATTCGTTTAGTTTAAATTGACAATTATCACATCATGATAAAGTGTAAAACATCAAAGGCCATCGGAGGAATGGGTCACTCCATCAAGAGAAAGGAGGACGCTCGTTTTATCCAAGGCAAAGGCAATTATGTAGATGACATCAAATTGCCCGGCATGCTGCATATGGATATTGTTCGTAGCCCCTATGCTTATGCTAAAATCAAAAGCATCAATGCCGAGGAAGCGCTTAAGATTCCTGGCGTAATTGCGGTTGTGACAGGGAAAGATCTGGAAAAATACAATTTGCACTGGATGCCGACCCTAATGTCGGATACGCAAATGGTATTGCCAACTGACACTGTGATGTACCAAGCTCAGGAAGTAGCGGCTGTTATTGCTACTGACCGCTATGCTGCACGAGATGGTAAAGAGGCTGTAATGGTTGACTACGAGCCGATGAAGCCCGTCATTGATCCATTCAAGGCGCTGGATGAAGATGCCCCTGTCTTACGCACAGACAAGGAAGGAAAAACAGATAATCACATCTGGAACTGGAGCGTGGGTGACAAGGAAGCTACAGATAAGCTGTTCGACTCCGCAGACGTAACCGTTAAGGAACAAATGCACATTCCTAGAATACACGTTGCTTCCATCGAAACCTGTGGTTGTGTGGCTGACTACAATAAAGTAGAGAACCACTTGACCATGTACATGACTACTCAAGCACCTCACGCTATTCGTACCGTGATTGCATTAGTAGCTGGACATGTAGGCTTGACAGAAGAAAAAGTTCGGGTCATTTCTCCTGATATTGGAGGAGGATTCGGTGGTAAGGTACCTGTATATCCAGGTTACGTAATCGCCATTGCTGTTTCCTTCCTAGTTGGAAAGCCCGTCAAATGGGTAGAGGATAGAAGCGAAAACCTACAGGCCGATTCCTTCGCACGAGACTACCACATCACCGCCGAAATGGCCGCTACTAAAGAAGGTAAAATCCAAGGTATCCGATTTAAGCTCTTAGCAGACCATGGATATACCGATGCAGCAGCCAATCCTTCTAAGTTTCCAACCGGTCTCTTCTCGATCTGTACAGGATCTTATGACTATGGTACAGCTTATCTTGAAGCTGATGCAGTATACACGAACAAGCCTCCAGGAGGAGTAGCCTATCGTTGTTCTTTCCGGGTAACCGAAGCCGTACACGCCATTGAAAGGATTACCGATCGTCTAGCCCTAGAGATTGGTAAAGACCCCGCCCAATTGCGTTTTGAAAATTTCATCAAGAAAGAAGACTTCCCTTGGAAATCTCCAACAGGCTGGGAATACGATAGTGGTGATTACCATGCTGGATTACAGAAGGCAATGGATGCTATCGACTATGAGGGTCTTCGTAAAGAGCAGGCTGAAAAGAGAGCTCGCGGAGAAATGATGGGTATCGGTATATCTACTTTTACGGAGATTGTAGGTGCAGGTCCATCTAAAGATTTCGATATCCTGGGTATTAAGATGTTCGATAGTGCTGAGATTCGTGTACACCCAACGGGCAAAGCCATTGCTAGATTTGGTACCAAATCACAAGGACAAGGTCACGAGACTACTTATGCACAGATCATCGCGGAAGAATTAGGTATTCCAGCGGAGCATATTCAAATTGAAGAAGGCGATACAGATACCGCTCCTTATGGACTGGGTACCTACGCCAGTAGAAGTACACCAACCGCAGGTGCAGCCGCAGCCGTGGCCGCGCGAAAGTTGAGAGACAAAGCCCGTAAAATCGCCGCTTACCTTCTGGAAGTAAGTGAAGAGGACTTGGAATGGGAACCTGGTAAATTCTTTGTAAAAGGAGCACCAGAAAAAGCAAAAACTATCCAAGAAATTGTTTTTGCTGCCTACACCAACCATCCACAAGGTATGGAAGCTGGTTTTGAGGCTACTCACTACTATGATCCACCAAACTTAACCTTCCCATCAGGTGCCTATATCTGTGTCGTGGACATTGATAAGGAAACTTGCGAAATCAAAGTTCGACGTTTCGTAGCGATTGATGACTGCGGGAACATCATTAATCCAATGATCGTACAGGGTCAGGTACATGGGGGGCTTACCCAAGGCATTGCACCAGCCATGTATGAAGAGTTAATCTACGACGAAGATGGCAATATTCTAAATGGTACCCTAATGGACTACCTAGTACCAACCGCGGTAGAATCTCCAAGTTGGGAAACGGGTCACACCATCACTCCTTCTCCTCACCACCCAATCGGTGCAAAAGGTGTCGGAGAATCTCCAACGGTAGGGGCTCCACCAGCTATCGCGAACGCGATTGTCGATGCATTGAGCCCTTATGGCATTACACACATGGATATTCCGATCACTCCTTATAAGGTGTGGAAAGTACTGAAAGAGAAAGGAGTTGTAGAATAAAAATCTATTCATATGGAGGGAGAGTCATAGGCTCTCTCTCCCTAGCTTAAGAAATATGAGAACGACAATAAAAAAAGATTTTTCCGTAGAAGAACCGATTGAAAAGGTTTGGGATTATCTAGCTAACCCTACTAAGATTGTCAGCTGTGTTCCTGGTGCTGCCATCACAGAAGAAATCGACGATCGCAATTTCAAAGGGGAAGTCACCATGAAATTTGGGCCAGTAAAGGCTAAATATAGTGGAGAAATCGCCATCCAAGAATTAGACCTGGAAGCCAAGAAAATGGTCATGAAAGGCCGTGGCTTGGATTCCAAAGGAAAAGGTAGTGCCGACATGATTATGAATGGCAACCTTACGCCTACGGAGAAAGGAACTGATGTTCAATTCTCAATGGAAGTATCCATTATCGGAATGCTAGCTCAATTTGGATCTCGCTTAATCAATGATGTATCCGATCAGTTGCTGAATCAATTTGTCACCAATTTCAAGGCTAAATTGGCGGGTGCCGAAGAAGTTGACAATAGCATTAACGCCGGTGCTATGGTTGGTACAATTGTGAAAAACAAAATTGGCGGCTTGTTTAGTGGCAAGAAGGATAAGGCACAGGAAGAACAAAAGCCAAAGGAAGAAGCTAGCAAATGACAAATACGAGTTCAATTCAACAAGAATTTGATCAGTTTGGCTATGTACTGGATGAGGAATTGGCAACGGTCCTATTCCTCACCTTACATTTACAGAAACCATTATTACTGGAAGGGCCTCCTGGTGTTGGTAAGACGGAAGTAGCCAACGTCCTGGCCCAAGCTTTAGATACGCAACTGATCCGCCTTCAATGTTACGAAGGCCTGGATGTAAATGCAGCTGTATACGAGTGGAACTACCAGAAGCAGCTGTTGTCCATAAAGCTTCAAGAAGGATCGCAAAAATCTGAGGCAGAAAAGGAGTCTCACATTTTTGGAGAGGATTTTTTGCTTCAACGTCCTTTGCTCCGGGCCATTACGGCTACCGAGAAGTCCCCGGTTTTACTTATTGACGAAATAGATCGAGCTGACGAAGAGTTCGAAGCCTTTTTACTAGAACTCCTGTCCGCTTTCCAAATTAGTATACCGGAAATGGGGACGATCAAAGCCACACATAAGCCTTTGGTCATCCTCACTTCCAACCGAACACGGGAGTTAAGCGACGCCCTAAAACGACGCTGCCTATATCACTGGGTGTCTTACCCGGATCTTCCACGAGAACTACGGATTGTGCAGAAACATCTGCCTCAATTAGACAAACAGCTATCCGAAAATCTAGTGCGGATTGTGCAGGTACTGAGAGAACGAAAGTTAAACAAAGTACCTGGCATTGCCGAGACCTTGGATTGGGTCAACGCATTGGTGGCCTTACAAGCTACTAATCCCAATGCGGATGATTTAGCGCGTAGTTTAGGTTGTCTGCTGAAGTCAGCAGATGATATCGAAATGGTTAAAGCGAGTGGGCTAGAAGAGTTACTCGCCGTATCTGAATAAAGCAGCCATGGCCGACTATCCACATTTCACCCAATTCGAAAGTCTCCCAGAAGCCGTAACAGCATTCTGCCAGTTGGCCAGAGAAAACGGGTTAAATGTGGGGCTACAAGAGAATATGGATGCGCTTCGTATGGCTCAGCTAGAGCCCTTGAATGATCGCATTGCTTTCGGGTATGCCTTAAAGGCCATCTGCTGCTGTAGCGAAGAAGAAAGGGCACAGTTTGATACGCTGTACGAATGGTTTTGGGGATGGGAAAAAGGAGCCTTGAAAGCCAAAACGGTTTTCAAGAACCAATCCAATATCCAAAAGAAAACACCTGCATCTCTAGTTATGATGGGGGTGGGTCAGCAGCAAGCTGGCCAGGAAGAAGAAGCTAGAAATGTTTCGGGTGCCAATAGAGTCGAAAGACTTCGCAAGACTGACTTCTCGAAGATCGAGGAAATGGATAGCGAACTGCTAGAGGAAATTGCTTTGAAGTTATGGAAGCAAATGAGTCTGCGGTTAAAACGCAAAATGAAGGCTTCTACCACCAAAGGACCGCTTAACCTGCGACAGATTATCCGATACAGCATCAGCACAGGAGGAGACCCTATTCGCTTATTTCGGAAGAACAAAAAACCACGCAAGCAGCGGCTAATTGTGCTTTTGGATGTGAGTGGGTCAATGGATAAATACAGCTTTTTCCTTTTGCGATTCATCTGTGCCTTACGAGTTCATTTCGAAAAGGTAGAGGCATTTCTATTCAGCACCAATTTGATACGGATTACCGAATATCTTTCCGCCAGCAATCTAGCTACAACCCTAAACATACTGTCAGCAAAGGCGGATAATTGGTCAAGCGGCACAAAAATTGGAGCATGCTTTCGGGATTTCAATGAGGAGCACGCAAAACGAATGCTAAATGGCCAATCCACCGTCATCATATTAAGTGATGGTCTAGATACCGGAGAACCGGAAGTACTTTATGAAGAGGTGCAAAAAATACGCAGGCGCACCAAACGCCTGATTTGGCTGAATCCCCTAAAAGGGATGAGAGGATACGAACCTACCCAGAGAGGTATGAAGGCGGCCTTACCAGCCGTGGACATTTTTAAATCTGCCCACAACCTGGACAGCATTTTAGAATTGGAAAAATTCCTATTGGATGTTTAATGAATTTCTGACAGCAACGGAGTCCCTTTATAAAGAAAAAGAGCCATTCGCTTGGGCTTTTATCATCAACCGAACGATCCCCTCCTCGGGTAAGCCGGGAGATAAGGCCATCATCAAGCGGGATGGAACTTTGATCGGCTGGATTGGCGGAGGGTGCACCCGGGGTATTGTGCTCAAAGAGGCCCAAGCGGCCATCAATGATGGGAAACCACGCTTGGTGAAAATCGCCCCTGATCAAACAGAAGAGCAGAAAGCCGGTGTTCAAACTTATACCATGACCTGTCAAAGCGGAGGAGCTGTGGAAGTATACATAGAACCAGTTTTACCACGTCCCCATCTAGTAATTATGGGGAAATCACATGTAGCCATGGCCTTGGCCAAATTGGGAAAAGCTATGGATTATCAAGTATCTGTGGTCGCCTCCCATGCAGATAAGGTGAGCTTCCCTACCGCAGACCAGATCATGGATAGCCAGGAGTTACCAGCCGAACATATCCAGCCCAACTCCTGTATTATCGTTTCCACCCAAGGGGAAGGAGATGAAATTGCTTTAGAACAAGCTATTAAGTCAAAACCCATATACCTTGCTTTCGTAGCCAGTATGCGTAAAGCGAACGCCATTTTTACCGAGTTGCGACAAAGAGGAATAACTTTTGACCAACTAAAGGGTATCAAAACCCCTGCAGGCTTGGATATCAAAGCCAAATTACCAGAAGAAGTGGCGGTTAGTATTCTGGCAGAAATCATACAATTAATTCGGGGAGAGGAGATTCAAATCGAGGTGGGAGAGGCTCAGCCGCCTGCACAATCTGCTCAATTAAATGAGGATCTATTCATCAATCCTGTATGTGGGATACCTGTACAAAAAAGTACAGCTAAACATATCTTGGAATACCAGGGAAAAAAGGTTTATTTTTGTTGCGATGGCTGTAAGGTGAGTTTTGAAAAAGAACCCGAAAAATACGCTATGAAATTGGAATAGATCACATGAAAAATACCAAGCAAAAGATATTAGACGCCGCTCTTTCCTTATTTAATCGTGATGGGTATGTCAATGTAAGACTACAACATATAGCGGATAAAGCAGGAATGAGCATTGGAAACCAAGGGTATCATTTCAAGCACAAAGAGGAAATGTTACTAGCCATTTATCAAGGATTGAGCGCAGAGCAGCGAAAACTACTAACAGACACCAGCCTTAGTCCAATCTTCGCTAATTTTGATTTTTTCATATCATCCCTTTTTGAACTTCAACAAAAATTTGCGTTTTTCTATCTAGATATGCTCGAATTGACTCGGGCAAATGAGCAATTAAAATCCCAACAACAAGAACTAATTCAGTGGCAACAAACTCAGTTGACCCTATTGCTAGAAATGCATCAAGCTAGAGGTGTCCTTAACTGGGAAGATTCAGACGTTAGTTTGGAAGAAACAGCACAGCATGTGTGGCGCATAATGGATTTCTGGCTCATTATGCAAAAGGTAGAGGGAAAGAATACAGCTGACTTTCAGGCCTACCGACGGAGTGTGTGGGGAGTAGTCAAACCCTTCTTCACGGGGCAAGGCGTCATTGAGTTTGATCAACTAAATGCTTTACAAGAACCCATTAAACTAAGCTAAGTCCATGACAGGCGTAAGTGCAACGACGATTGCAGGCCAAGTAGAAAAAGAGTTGGAAGCCGATGTGTACATCAATCGCAACGGGCAAGTCATGCGTGCTACCCTAAGATCTGGTTTGTACCAGGGGGATAAGGGAATTTTGATGGAACAACGGCCGGAAGCTGCCTGTAGACTTACTGCGCATTTATTTGGTTTTTGTGGAGGATCTCATCAGCAAGCGGCCGCCAAGGCCTTGGAGAATGCATGGAACATTGAAGGAATGCCTGCGAATGCCATTTTGCTACGCCAGATCACGCAGGCCGCCGAGATCATGCAAAATATACCGCGTTGGTTCTATTCCAACTTTGCCCATGATCTCACCAGTACAAAATATAGCCAAACCCTACTCTACCCTGCTATAGTTGAACGTTTTGCCTTTATCAAAGGCTCCTCCTTTCGCAAAGGACTCATGGCAAGTGCCTATCCCATCAGCTTGTATTCTACCATCGCGGGCCAATGGCCCCAAGCAGATTTTGCTACTCCTGGTGGAGTTTCGACAAATTTCCAGGTACAAAACCTCAGCCAAGCCTTTTCTATATTAGAAAAATATCGCTCAGAGTGGCTGGAGCCAGTTTGGTTGGGATGCAGTGTAGAGCGTTATCTGCAAATTCAAACTTGGCAGGAACTCATGGAATGGCTGGAGGAAAAACCTGCTCATCGAAATAGTGATCTTGGCTTATTTGTCAGAGGAGCGCTGGGCTACAATTGGGATAAAATAGGAGCTGGTATTGGTAAATTTCTTTCCTATGGCCTCTATGGAGAGTCAATGCTATCACCCGCCGGAGCTGCGGAAGCTCAATCGGTTCCAGGCGGTTTCTACAATGGTCAGACTATTGAACAGGTAGATGCCATGCTGATCAGGGCGGAGATGGAAAAGGGAAATGCCCATTTCCAATACCAAAATCAAATGGTTGAAGTAGGTCCCTTGGCACGTCAAGTACTCGCTTGTCAAGGTCCTGATCGGACACAGGCACCAACGGGCTTAATTTGGGATATATTACAAGAAAAAGGGCCAAGTGTGTTTCTACGCGTCTTAGCGCGTATGCACGAATCGGCTTTCTTTTTCCAAAAAATCCAACATTGGCTTTCTAAACTTGATCTTTCCGAAAATTTCAATGTAGATTTCAGTAGGTACAAACAAAGCATGATGGGCTTGGGACTCACTGAAGCCCCCCGAGGTGCGCTCGCACATTTAACGACTACGAATAGCCAACAGATAGAAGGGTATCAAATCTTAGCCCCTACACTAGTTAATATCAACAATGGTACAAAACCCAAGGAGCAATCAGCCTTAGCTGTGGCTCTGAACGGACTTATTATAGAAAATCTAGAGAACCCGGTAGAGGTAGCTACCATAGCTCGATCCCTAGATACCTGTCTCAATTGTAAAGTGAATTTGTATAAGCACCGATCCGAAAAACAGATTGCCACCATAGCCCTGTAGTCTTAAAAGAGCCCTTTATCCCCTAAAATGCCTCTTTTAAGACAACTTACAACCGTAACTGATCCTGGAATTTTAAAATATTCTATAGTTTAAGAACAATTTTCCATCATAAGTTTTATAGTAGAGGCATTTGCCAAAACATATAATACCTTTGAGGGTGGATAAACAAAACTGCCTTATGTGTCTAGCCATTCCTGGAAAAATCAAATCCATCACTAGTACGGATGGGATGATACGCACTGCCAAAGTCGTATTTGGCAATATCATCAAAGAAGCTTTTTTAGATATGGTTCCCAATGCTAAAGAGGGCGATTATGTACTTGTGCATGCCGGAGTAGCCATTAATGTAGTCAATGAGTTAGAAGCAAAGCGCACCTTTTCTTATTTGAAACGCTATGGGGGACTGGAAGACCTCATCCCCGAAAAAGCTGGTTAATCTAGCCGTGCATGAAATTTTTGCATGAATATCGAGACCCAGAGCTCGTACAAGCCTATCTTAGTGAAATCAACGATCTAATCAGTCAAGATTGGACTCTAATGGAATTTTGTGGAGGCCAGACACACAGTTTGGTCAAGAATGGTCTCTTGGATATTCTCCCAGAAAAGATCCATATGGTACATGGTCCTGGATGCCCTGTCTGTGTCACGCCACTAGGGATGATTGATCAGGCAATTGAGCTAGCCATGACCAAGAATGTCATACTTTGTTCCTATGGTGATATGCTTCGTGTACCGGGTTCCGAAAAAAGCTTGTTGGAAGCTAGAGGCGCAGGAGGAGACGTACGTTTTCTGTACTCTCCCATGGAAGCCGTCAAGATCGCACAACAAAACCCGGATAAAGAAGTAATATTCTTCGCCGTTGGTTTTGAAACTACAGCTCCCGCCAACGCACTGTCTGTGCTTCACGCCCAACAATACGGCTTACGCAATTATTCAATACTTTCTTCCCATATCTTGGTCCCTCCTGCTATGGAAGCTGTTCTCGATGACGAAAAAAGTCAAATCCAAGGATTTATTGGTGCAGGTAATGTCTGCTCGGTAATGGGATTAGAGGCGTATGAAGATATCGTGCTACGGAGGGAGATTCCCTTAGTAGTGACCGGGTTTGAACCCGTTGATCTCTTACAGGGCATATTAATGCTCGTGCAACAGCTCGAAGCTGGAGAGGCGAAGCTCGAAAACCAATATGCAAGAGTTGTCCCTTGGGATGGCAATCCGATGGCCAAACAGGTGATCCAAAAAGTCTTTGAGATCACAGATCGCGAATGGCGAGGGATTGGTGTTTTACCCAATAGCGGCTGGCGTGTCAGACCTGAATACAAGGATTTTGATGCGACGAGAAAATTTGGATTAGGAGCTCCCGCTGCCAAGGAAAATGGTGAGTGCATTGCAGGGGAGATACTTACCGGTCAAAAAAAACCAAAAGACTGTCCACATTTCGGTAAGAGATGTAACCCAGTCACTCCGCTTGGCGCTCCTATGGTGTCCTCAGAAGGTGCCTGCGCTGCCTATTATCACTTCACCGAAGCCTTTTCATAGTCCACTCTTTCAAGAACTGAATGTCGTAAAGACTTCTTTAGAGGATTGGATGGTATCGTTTAGACTTTCCATTATCCGGCATTTATTATATTTAGGCTCCCCATTAACCTCTCCCCCACTCCAAATGAATAAACCCCTTACTGGGGTTGACCTTGAGCTAATTGAGACTTACATGCCTTTTGGTTCTTTTCATCGACAAAGCATAACTAGAACCGCTTAATTAATGATTCAGTAAAACCTATTTCATCCGACCGCTAATCAGGTGAACATGACACTCAAACTACCAACACTTGCAAGTCTGCTACTTGCAGCTCTCCTCACTTATCCAATGGGTACCCAAGCTCAGCAGGTACCTACAACCTCTTTGCCATTACAAATACAAAGCCTACAAGATTCTACGATTAGGCTTGCCAAAGCCAAAGATTGGGAAACTTATATAGTCGTCCAAGCAAAGATCTTATCTCTTTATAAGCGTTCCGGTGATCTTCTAGAAGGCATAGAATTCGGAGAAAACCTATTGCAGAAAATTACCCGTAGAGCAGGTCGATTCAAATCTTCCAGTTGGTCAGTTTATCAAGCCTTAGCCTCCCTATATGCCACCTCCGGAAAGACGGATCGGGCCATTGCGCTCCATTTGGAGCAGCTTGACTTATTGTCATCCTATCCGAAATCTGTAGATCCCTGGCGTCTGATCGCAACCTATAACCAATTGGGTGCGCAGCACCTAGCACAAAGGGAAACCGGCACAGCATTCAGCTATCTCCAACAGGCAAAATCACACCTCCAGCTACATTTGAAAGATACTGGATTTGTCCCCTCCACTACTCGTGCTATAGAAGTAATTACACAGACCTATGCGCTTCTAAGTGAATACCATGTACACACTTATGACCTACAAGAAGCATTGCCCTACGCCAAGCTAGCGCTACAAACTGCCAAACAGCATTATGCTACAAATGCTTTTGCTTTACATCCACATTACAACAGAATCGGGAAGCTATACTTTGCGCTAGAAGAGTATGAAAAAAGCCAAGAATATCACCGGAAGGCCCTCTACGTTTTAAAAAAAGGTAAGTTGCAAGAAACAGTAGCAGACAGCACCCAGGTAGCCTTGGCGTACTACTATTCAGATCTGGCCGATGCCTTTGGCGGTAAGGAGGCTATTAACTACTATGAGAAAAGTTTGAACCTCCTGGAAAAACCCGAAGAGCATCTGTTGCTACGCATCAAAAATCTAAGAAAAATCGCAGAACATTACAACTGGCAGGAGGATTTTGATCGGTCTTGGTCATATATTGAACAAGCTGACAGCTTATGGTTAGCAAATGTGGAACAGTATCAGCAGGACATAGATTTTCAATTCTCAAGGGCCGGTATATATCGCAGTAGAGGACACTACTGGAAGAGGTTAGGTTCTTTCGAAAAATCGCTTCATTTCTACAAAAAGTATGTGGAAGTTTGGGAAAGGAATGGATCTAGCCCAGTCAATACAGAGAGCATTGGGATATTGATGGAAATAGCAGAGATTTATAACTGGAAGGTAACGGAAAAGGAAATGTATGCTGACTCCGCCGTATACTACACGCGAAAAGCCTTGGTGAAAGCCACCAAGAACTTCAACTCCTATGATCTCAAAGAAATCCCTCGGGTAGAGGACTTGCACACGATCACCTACATGTACGCCATACTGAAGCAATTGGCGCGATTTGGCCAATGGAAAGCTACTCACTACGGAGACATTGAGGACGAAAGGGAGGCATTGCACAATGCATTAGCCATAATGGATCTAGCAGATCAATTTCACACCCGAAGTCTACAACAAATAAATAACCTGCGGGCAGGGCAAGCTGCTAGCTTGATCAAAAGATCTCTTATGATCTATCATGGAAGCATCGTTTTTGCTACTAGTCTCTACGAGATTGAACCCTCCGCAGAACTGATCGAAAAGTGCTTTTACTATAGTCAACGCATGAAAGCCCAAAAACTTTGGTTGGAACAACTGGAGGAAGAGGCTCATCAACTTCTTGACCTGCCGGACTCCATACAAATCCAGGAAAAAGCGATGGCAGTTAATATTCAAGATTACAAACGGCAGATCTTGGACGCACAACGCAATGGAGACACTGTGCTGGTTGAGGAAATTAGGAACAACCAACTTTTTGAGACGTATCGGACCTCTGAAGCTTTACAGCTACAACTGGAAGAAGACAATCCAAGCTTCCTCCGAAATAAATATGACTTTGTCCCCACAACCATTGCGGAGTTACAAGAACAACTGGCACCAGAAGAGTTATTGATAGAGTATATGTATTCGGGTTGGAAACAACTAGCCTTTGTGGTCCAAAAGGATATGCCGGCACAGTTATCCATTCTGACTCAGGAGGAAAGCGTTTGCAATTCAGTCTACCAACACATTGAACTCTTCCACGACCTGCTGCAGCGATCACCGATGCTGCGGAAAAGCAGTCGAGCAGATTTCATCCAGTGGAGCAATCTACTTTATCAACATTTCCTAAGACCTATTGAAAAATCTCTAGTTGGAAAGAAACGCTTGATCGTGGTCGGGTATGATCGAATCAATTATATTCCTTTCGAAACCTTACTCGCCTCTGCGGAAATGAAGCCCTTTACCGATCTAGAGTTCTTAATTAAACGCTACGAAGTTTCTTATCACTACTCCGCCAATCTATTTGTGCAAAGCCGAAAAAAACGGCGGCCTGTGCAGGAAGGAGTCTACGTATTTGCTCCGATTTATGATGATCAGGCGATTCTAGCCGCTACCCCAGTTAATACAAAAAACACTTCTAAACACACAGCCTTACGCGCTTTCGATGAAGATGGTGTGTTCACTCCTTTACCAGAATCAGAAAGGGAGGCTAATGATATATTCAAACTCTTTACTAAGGGGAAAGATCCTATTCAAAATAAGTTAGCACTGCGGGAAGTAGCGACAGAGCACAATCTAAAAGCTAATTTAGAAGCCCCGTATCGATTCATTCATATTGCCGGGCATAGCTTTGCGAATCTAAAAAATCCAGAGTTTTCTGGTATTGCATGCTTTACAAAAGACTCCTCAATTGAGGAGGACGGTATTCTATACATGGGAGAAATCTACGCACTTGACACCTATGCTGACTTGGTCACTTTAAGTAGCTGTGAAAGTGGTTTGGGTAAACTTGAAAGATCTGATGGGCTAATTGGTCTCAACCGTGCATTCGTTTACACAGGCATTCCAAATGTAGTATTCTCCCTGTGGAAAGTCTATGACCGAGTAAGTTCCAATCTCATGGTTGATTTTTATGGAGCCGTCCTAGCAGGCGAGAATTATGCTACGAGTTTACGCCGAGCAAAATTGAAGCTACTGGAATCTGAAGCGACAGCCTCTCCGCATTATTGGAGTCCATTTCTACTGATTGGCCGGTAAGTATATGGCATTTGTGGGTAAAAACACGCCCCCTCTGACAAGGGAACGTGTTCATTTCTAATCACAAAAGGAGGAAATCCTCCCCTAATCTTATTGGCACAGCGCCATTTGCATAGGCTTAACGATCTTCATATTCTGCTAATAACTCCTCTGGTATAAACAAGTAAATAATGGCATTGCGCTCCTCTTCATCCTGAAAGCTCTTAACTGCTCCCTCTAGAAGGATAGGATCGAATTTCTTAGAATAAGCACCAATCATTTCCTTGAGATATTGAGCCCTCAGGTTGGGTAGATGTTCATTGCGGAAATTACGACCCGGAATTCGCTCTCTTACGGCTTCACCTTCAAAGCGTTCATCTTCTGCCTCCTTCTGAGGTAGGACGGTGACCTCTTCAAAGAAGAAGCGTTCATCCAGTTTACCACTAAAAGTCTCGTGGCTGGCTATATCTGCACTACCTTGAATGAAGAGTTTGACTTTACCCTGATCGGTCTTTTTCATAGCATGTAAAGCTTCCGTAACAAAAGACCCAATCGTGGACCCGTAGCTCTTGCGAAAATCACTCTTACTCTTGAAATACTCTCCCGGGCCAAAAAGAAGTTTTACATTTTGGTTGGCGTCTTTCAGACGTACCTCAAAATAGCGCCCTTTAAACCCTTCTACAACCTCATCATCAGGGTGGAAAACTGCATCCCAATAGGGGCGCTCTACCTCAAAGCTTTCCGCCCATTCTTCGGTGGTCACGGACTCCAGAGAAACATCATTTCCAAATTCTTCCTTAATCGCCTCTTCCTCTTGCTTTAATTCCGCAGCCTGCTCCTGTTGCTCTTCTATCTCTTGCTTAACCTTCTGCGTTTCTTCTTCCAGTTGCTGTTCTTCGGTATTGACTTCTTCTATCTCCTCTTCTAGTTCTTCCATTTCCGGCTCCGTTTCCTCCTGCCCCTTTTTCAATAGATCTATAATTTTCTTGATTCCTTCCTTCGACTGGCATTCTGCTTTTTCTTCAAAAACATGATAACGATTCACAAAATTAGTCACCTTCGACTCCATCCCAGCAACGTCCTGCACGGTCTGGTCCAAGGCTCCTTTCAGTCCTGTTTTTTCTGCCACTAGGGTAATCAATTCGCCCTTTAAAGCATCTAAGTCGGCCGTTTTAGCATCGTATTGGCTTTTGACCTGATCAAACTGTTGATCATATTGCTCAATACGTTTTTGTAGTTTGCTCTTCTTACCGGTTAAAAGCTCTACCATAGATGACAGATTGGAGGCTTTCCCCAGGAGTTTAGCCACTTTCCCCATAGCTTTGTCCGCTATAGGAATCCCATTTTTAGGAAGTTTCAGCTGATCTTGCACGCCCTTCAGATTGGTGAGTTTCCCAAGCATTTTCGAAGGCCAACTGGTCCATTTCTTCAACTTATCTTTGAACTTATTCTGTTTTTCTTCGAGGCCAGTAGATTTCAAAAGCAAATCTTTCAGTTCTGAAGCACAATCTGCGAGTTCTTTTTCTAGGCTTTGATCAGGGGTTAAGGCATCGATAGTGGCTACCAGGTCATCGAGTTTCTTATCTTCTGCCTGTGCTGCTGCTGCTTCCTTTTGCACATCAGCCACTTCTTTGGCCAATTGTCCTTGTTCTTGCTGGAGCCCTTCGTACTCTTTTTCCAATTGGTCCTGCTCCTGCTCCAGCGCCTCTTTTTGCTTAGCTAGCTCATCCATATCTTGCAAAACCTTATCCTTCTGTTCATTTTCTTTTTCAGCCTTATTACTAAGATCTTGCGCCTTTTCTTCCACATCAGCCACCGCTGTGGTCAATTCTTCCAGAATTTTCCTCGGTCGATCCTCCAGTTTATCCGTCAGTTCTTTTTGCTGCTTAGCAAGATCTTGTAGCTTATCTTCCAGATCCTTAATGGCGGATTCTCTAGCTCCTAACTCGTTCAGCAAATCCTTTGCTTTTGCTGTGATTTTATCTGCTTTGTCCTTGACCTTCTTGGAGCGATCGGCAAGATCTTTGGCTTTTTTACCTAAACCATTTCCCCGCTTAAATAGACCACCAATACGTGACAATAAGCCCCCAATGGGGACTCGAAGCTTTAACCCCTGCAATGCGTTTAGTATATCCTATCCCGCCTTAATCTGGCCAATCAAGCCGGTAGGACCAGGGATAAAAGCCCCTAGGCGTGACCCCAGCAATCCCATACCCGCTTGTAGTAAACCCAGTTTTGGCCGCGCATTTCCCAAAGCATCTTTGATGCCTCCTACTTTTTGTTGCATGGCAGGTCCAAGCGGGAGCTGCGCTACTTTTTCTTTCAATTGAGTAATCTGCGCTCGCTTACTAATTTTAGGCGCTTTTGCTTTACTCGTGTTTGAATTGGTCTGAGCAGTACTTGAGGATTGACTCTTGGGTTGGCGGCCTGATTTGTTTTTGGATGAAGTATTGTTCGCAACGCCTTGGGTACTGGGCTGTACCTTGAGTGGCTTAATCAAGTTCCCTTCTTCGTCAAAATATCCTTGTACTTGCCCCATTTTCATGTAGGTGGGTACTAGATCATCGTTTTTGGGGCCATTATCCTTCTTCTTTTCCTTTAGCTCCTCCGGGCAACGGTCACCCAGTCTTTTCTGTAAATTAACGGCTCGGCGACTGGCTTCAAAGCAACTCTCCTTCCAGGCCTCAATATCCGATTCCTGTTGATCCATAAATCGCTTAAATTCTGGATTTTGTTGGTACTCATAGCCGAAGCGTCCTTCTAAATGATTGAGTCGCAGGCAACTCTTCCCATTCAACTCATTAGCCAGGTATCTGCCCTCCCAAGTAGGGTCCTGGCGTTGTCCGCGTTTGATAGCTTTGACTTTCAAGTAGGCGGATTGGTACTGGACTGTTCGTTGGGGACTAGGACTGGCTTTGAGCGGCCCTTCTAATGATATAGATAATACTTCAGGAGAGCAATCTCCTTCTTGGCATACTACGGCAGTGCTCTGTGTTTGCGCCTGTGCAAAGGATAGGCTTAGGCATAGCATAGCATAGCAAAAGCGAAAAGTCTCATAATGATTATTTGTTTGGATCATTTACAGCAGACCGGCGATTACAAGATTGGATATAAGATGTATTGGAGTCCCTTTTGTAAAATGCCTCAAGTAATGCGATAATAAACCGTGGGTCTTTGGTCATCAAAGCATTACTTGAGGTTTTGTGTCCTATAGTTTTGAGCAGAAGAACCAAAGGTAGAATCCCTGTAGGTTCACCATTCCTATTCTGCTCAGGCCACTACTAGTCGTCTTGTGCATCCGGCTCAACACCTTTCACTGCATCTTCAAAAGCAGTAGTGAGATAGATAAAGTCGTGATCCTTCACTGCTTTCTCATACGTTTGCCCTCCTACTTCGTAGACTAGTTTCAAGATTTTCTTGGTACCGTATTTTGGATCTTTACCTAAGACTGTTCCTTGGGAGATAAATCCAACCGCACCATGATCTACTAGATTTTGAACTAAGTCCTTCACGTTACTTTCATAGCCTGAAACACCCCAAATTGCTTCTTTAATGGTGATTTTTGGATTCTTAGAAGCTCCTAAGAACTCAAACGAACTATGATCTTTTTGTTTCCGGAAGTAAACAACATCATTGATTTCGTAAGCCACCCGTAGTTCTTTGGTGTGTCCATATTTAGGATCCGTTCCAAGGTTACTACCATTTACCTTGAATGGCGTAGTAGGGTCATTGGCTAAAGTCTGTACCTCAGCGGTACAATTAGCATTTTTGTCACCTACTCCCCAAACGGCGCCTAATACTTTGACTACGGGCATGGATTCTGCACTGATCGACTTAATCGCTGGATTTGCGGCAACCCAGTTGGAAGCATCTCCGGTGAGGGCGAAATCAGTCAAAGTTCCGTTGTTCTTCCCTACCTGGTCCATCAAAGTCGTCACTGTTGAGTTATCACCACCAGCAACCCCTTGATTGAAGTTATAATAAGCCACCAGACCTGCTTCTTTGCCTGTCAATTCAGTATTCATGCTAGCCACTATTTCGTCAGCTGTTCTTGCCACATTCCAGACCCTTAGTTCATCCATTGTGCCATCGAAATACTCGCCATTATGAGGCTCAGGAAGATTTCCAATCTTTAAGTTTTGATCTGTAGTCTTTGGATCTGCTCCATTGGCACCGTCTGCTTTACCATCAACATATATTGCCCAATTTTCACCATCATAACTCATAGCAACGTGATGCCATTCCCCATCATTGATGGTTGTCTTACCGGTAAAATCTAAATATTGTCCGATGTAAGCTAATTTGCCGTTTCTAATGGCCATAGAATTACGCATGTGATTGGCCCGGCGACCCCAGCTAATGAAATTGCCGATGCTGGTCTGAGTAGTTTTCACCCAGGCTTCCATGGTTCTTGGTTCTCTGCCTTGAGGAAGTCCTGTGGAAGTAGCTCTGGCATCTACGTAGTCTTTGGTACCATCTAAGTGAAGAGCATTGTTAGATGCAGTTTCAGGTTTCTTATTTAGAGCAAGATCCGATTGAACAAAATTTGAAGTAGAATTTGGACTTAAAGCAAAACGCTTAAGGGTACCATCGTTGTTTCCAGTAAGATCGGTAACTGCAGTAATTCCTGTGTTGTCTCCATTGGCAACCCCTTGATTAAAGTTATAGTATGCCAAAAGGCCTGATTCTGTGCCTGCTAGTGCCCTGTTGTAATCCGCCGCAATTTCCGCGCCATCACGAGCGTGATCCCAGATACGCACTTCATCCATCATACCGCGAAAGTGGCAACAACTGCCAAAGCTGCCTAGTTGCACGAAAGCATCCGTCTGAGGCCCCACTCCTACTTTCTGAGCGACCTGTGCTCCATTGCGATATAAAGTCATGAGCTGTGTAGAATCATCATAGGTCACTGCATAGTGCTGCCATCCCGCTTCAATTGGGTTGGGATCTTGTACTTGCGTCCAGCTACCAGCTTGGCCGGCGTCTGCCTTCCCATTCACAATTCGAAAAGCATGCCCACTCTGGCCAGAGATGATATTATTGTTGAATTTTAAGTTATCAACCTCCAGCTTGACCCAAACTTCTTTGGTGTAGGATAGCGTTAAGAAATCTCCGCAAGCTACATAGCTACCGGAGCCATTTAAAAGAAGGGCGTGATTTTGTCCAAATAAAGTCCCAAAACTTAGGCTTACAGCTAGGATCAGAAAGCCTTTGATTAGTCCAATTAGATTTTTCATGATTAATTTGTTCAGTGAATGCAAATTGGGGTACTTTGCATATTGAGTGTGAAATTAGTTTGGTGTTAGATATTGACTAGTTATAAAGGGATAGCAAGTTCATCCCATCCGTACGAAGTAGATAGATCAATAGTACTTGGCAATTGCCTAAGCAAAAGTTTTTCGGTTACGTATATTCAGGAGTTTCACACCTCCCAAGCTAGGAGATACATGAGTATTTTAGATTAAACGAACAGTCGTGTACACACTGTTGAGGCTTCTGTTTTTCCTTTATGAAACGACTACTTTCTATCGCCAACCCGCTTCTTGTAAAACTCGTAGTGGCTTCTTCCCATATTCCTTCTCAAACTGATTAATAAAGTAGCTAGTGTTGATATAGCCGACAGCGATAGCAACTTCTTTTACTTTCCGATACTTCCCATTGCGTAGGTATTGCATAGCGCGGTGCAGTCGATACTGGCGTAGATATTTTTGTGGCGATAGCCCCGTAAGATCTCGGACTCTCCGAAATAGATGACGTTCACTGATAGATATTTCTGCTGCTAGTCGCTCATTATTTAGTGACGCATCGGATATATTTCTTTCAATGATATGATCTAATCGGTTTAGCCAGGATTTTGTGCCAGTCATGCTGCTTAAGTTTAATAGTCTCATGATGTCATAATTCAAGTTTTTTAAGTGGATATTGGTTCTTTTAGGTTATGACCCAAAGATGCCATAAATACCCAACTACTGCAAAAGACATTTTCAAAGCATTACCACAAAAAAAAGTGAATAAAAAAACAATAAATCGCTCATAATCAATTAATTAAATACATAAATCCGCCACAACAAAACACAACCTATTCATTCCAATTACATTGCTTCCGAACAAAAAGTATAGCTCGATACTGCCATAACTACTTAAAACAGCGTAGTCATACACCTAGCAATTCTGGATCATCTAGAGGAAATGTAACACCGGAGATGGACTAGACAGGAAAATGAAGAAGTGGTACCCAAATAAAAACCCCGGACCTGCTTTCTGCCTGATCCGGGATCGTTTAGTCATTAAGTCTAATGAACTGTCTCCTTCAGGATAGTAAATCAATCTTATCACTGGGTAGACTTTCCATACAACTCGTGGAAATATAAGGGCCGACGAGAAGAATGATAGTGCTAATAGAGATTACTTAAGTTGAGTTTACAAGGATTGCTCTATCCTGAAGAAGTCGCTCAACTATTATATTCCAAAGATGCCATAAATGTAGACTTACCGCCAAAGACATTTTAGAGACATTACCACAACAAAACAAGGCAAAATCACAACAATAAATCTCCTAACAAATTATTAATCAATACCTTAAACACAAACAGATCACCACAACAGATAAAGCAAAATCAATCATTGAGATTATAAAAATCCAAGAAAACAATACCAAGTTGAGCGCAGTATGAGGTCACCAGGGCTAAGGATCATGCCATTAATCGGACATATCACCTAATTTTCAATCACAAACATATAAGCAAACATTCATCATTGATCGATTATTTTACCACAAAACATCCACTTATTTGTACCTTCAGGTTTGTATTTAAGAGGCTATAAAGCAGATCCTTACTCAGAACTCACAGAACACAAAAATGAGCAGCCTTTTCTCCTCCAAATTCGTAAGAATTGTCAAAACCCTGAGTCCCGAAGAATGGAAATCCTTCGAGCTTTGGCTCAAATCCCCTTGGGCCAATAGTAATAAGAATCTCATTCGTTTGCTGGACAAACTCAAAAAGTATTATCCTGACTTTACAGATACGAAACTCTCTAAAGAGAAGTTATTTAAGCAGATCTTGCCAGATGGGAAGTTCAGTCTTCGGCGAATGAATAATCTGTTGTCGGAAGGATATCTAGCTGCTGAGCGCTTCCTTGTTTTTCAAAATCTTTCCCACAATCAAAATCTTCAAAAAAATCTACTCACCAAGGAATTACAAGGTCGCTCGTTAGATGAATGGTTTTTTAGGGATATTGAAGAAGAAGTAGAGCGCTTAGAAGAATTACCGGTAAAGGAATGGGAAGACCATTTGCAGCTATATCAACTCCATCGACGTATCTATCATCACCCTAGTCAGAGTCGTCGCATGCAGCCGGGAGAGCTTACCATAGTCAAAATGGATGAAGAGCTGGACTTGCTATATCTCTTAGAGAAAGCAGCTATCATCACGGAGAAGACCTTCAGGAACCGAATTATCAAAAACGAGAATCACGATATAGATAGAGATTTAAGATTGTGGCAAGTCGAAAGTGAGAACATAAATCATCCGGCGATCAAGCTGTATAAAATGCGTTTCGCTTACCAGGAAGATAGCATGGTAGAGCAGTTTTTGCATCTTCGCAAGGTATTTATAGAATCATTCATCAAAACCAATAAGAAAGAACAAAAAATGCACTTATTGTGGCTGCTGAATGATGCTTTTTATCTGATAAAGCGGAAGAAAATTGATCTAGCTGAATTTTTCCCACTGTATGAACTTGGCGTAAGCAATGACTTGTTACTGCAACATGGTATGATGACTAGAGTTACCTATACCACCTCGATAATTGTCAGTAACTCATTGAATAAATTCGAATTTACTTCCTTAATCATTGAGAAGTACTCTAAATTCTTATTGAAAGAAATCCAAGCTGATGCCATATCCTGGGCAAAGGCTCATACGGCTAGCAAAAAGAAACAATACGATTTAGCATTACAACTCTTGCTTTCGCATGATTTTGCTTCATTGTACTTCAAAAAAGTGACGAGAGTACTTACCCTTCAAACCTACTTTGAACTATTTCTCAAGTCCTCCTCATCCTATTATCTATACTTACTGAGTTTTTGCGATTCTTTCGAGAAGTGGGTCCAAAGAGAAAAACTGCTATCCCAAGGCAACAAAGAAGCCTATTTACATTTCATACAAAAATGTAGGTCACTAGCGAAGATATATTTGGATGTAGATTTTAATGAGCAAAAACTACTCGATGTTTTGTCTGGAGAATCAAACATTGAAGCATTTAAATGGTTAACTGAAAAACAAGAGCAAATTAGGGTATTGAAAAGCTAACGGAGCAGTTGCAAAAACAGCAACTGCTCCGCCAGCTTCTTTCTTATCTGTAAACCGTTTTAATTGACAATATCATCTTGAACAACAATCCCCTCTCCTCCTTCATCATTATTACCCCCTTTAATGGCTCTGGGATTAAATATTCCACTACAAACGGTGAATCTTTCAAATGACTTTTTAGATGCTACTGCCTCCTTAGTTTCAGCAGTAAAAAGTGTATTGGCGATCAAGTTTGAAATTAAGTTTCTCATGGCATGAACAGGGTTGTACTCCTTGAGGTCAAGAATAAGACCGGAGTGATTTAGAAAATGAAATAGGTATTACAACCTGCCTAGTGGCAGAACCCGATCATTTCCGTTCCCAATTCATCATGTGCACCTGATGGGATTGAGTTTAGCTAATTGCCCGGTATACCCAATGGTTGGTCAGGTGAAGCAAGGACCACTTGCTACACTACCGGCGGACGTAAGAAATCGGTTGTAAAGGTTGCTGCCTGAATTCGAGGAGGATCGAACAGTAGCAGCGAAAATTGTTTGCCTTCCGACTGACTCCTTTACATGAGGAAGGGTCAGTGGAATTTGAAATGTTGGAGAAATTAACTACAAGCTTGATACTATTTTGTATCACACTTACATCATCAAATTCCCATAGGAGCCAAAAAGTGACCCCCTTTTTTGATTTTTTTTTGATTTTTTTTCAAAAAAGGAAAAATCAGCCAAGAGAAATCTTCTTAAAAACCTGACTAACAAACACTTACAACAAATGAAAAAATAATTTTTTTTTCTTAGTATTCTACCCCTTTTGCCTAATGCCTTCTTTAAGAAGGATCTTCCAGGATCAAAAAAACAATCGAAAACCGCCATTTATGCAAAAACTCTGCTCAATCGTTCTTTTCCGTTCCATTGATTCCTATTTTTACTAGCTCAGATCAATTCTTAGCGCTAAAACTGTTGGGATCACATGCCAACAGGCCCAATTAACCATCACAAAGCGCTTTTATAACACAAAGCTCATAGTCCGCTACTAGGTCAACTTTCGACGTCCTAATAAATAACGAGATCCTCGAAACCGATTCGGCGATTTCCACATTGGAATACAAACTCTATTACTCACTCGGTATAGGGGCAGGTGGTTTTACACCTATCCTTGATCATGTACTTAGCCTACAAATGAAAAAGACAGTACTCCTCCTCCTGACTTTTCTAGCTATGGATAAGGCCATGGTATTCTCACAATCATTGAGTCCCTCAGAACAAAAGGAACTCCAAGAGCGATACTTTGGAAATTTAGATCTAATGCAGGCCGATAAACTATATTGGTCCGGTAAAGGCAAAGAAGCTCAGTCCCTCTACGCTAGCGCCAGACGTACCTTCCAGGCTCAAAAGAACTGGGAGGCTTATATCCGTTCTTCCAGTAGCTTGGCCAAGTCCCTGGCAGGTGGCGAAACCTTTGAGGAAGGGGTCACGATTGCCAAAGAATCCATCCGCCTTATTGAAGCGCAAGCCCCGGCCTACAAGAAATATTGCAATCGGATCTACCATAGCCTATCGGCCATATACCAATGGGCGGGGCAAGCAGAACATTCGCTACCCTATGCTCATCAGAGCCTCCTCTGCCTCAGAGCTCAAGATGCTAATGAAGAAGATGCGACCTTTGGTTATTATTACAATGGATTGGGCACCATTCATCGAGATATTGGAGACTTAGATAGTGCTTTATACTACTTTAAGCAGGGTTTGCAAGTGCTACAAAAAGGGACTAATCAAAAAGACTTTGAATACGCACGAACCTACGAGCATCTTGGCGCCTTACATGCCACCAGAGGTAATTTTGACAAGGCTATAGAAGATACTGAAAAAGGACTAAAGATTGCCTCTGAAGCCCAAAGTCGGTCGGGCCTTCAATTGGTTTATTTCTATCTAAATCTTGGAAGCTTTTACAGTGACATTGGCGAGTATGCGCAAAGTACAGACTATTTCAGGAAGGTAATCTACACCATAGAAACTTCTGGAACGACTAAAGCTAGATATAGAGAGAAAATAATTCCGTTCGCTTTATTAGGAATGGGCCATAACCATCTTGCGTTAGGGGAATTAGAGGAAGCTTCCATCGCCTTTGACAAGGCGGGAAAAACGCTACAAGGAAAGCAGTCTCTCTTTGATCTTCAACTAAGAGCCATAATTGGGAAAGGACAAGTTCAGGTTCAAAAAGGAGATGTAACACAAGCCTTACAATATTTGCAGGAAGCGGAGGAGCTTTTTGAACAGTCTGCCTCCAAACTACCTAACAATATCCGATACATAGAAGTGCAGGCTAGTATTCAGCGTAAACTAGGTGACATTTACAAATTGCAAAAAAAATGGGACTCCAGTCTCTTTGCCTATAAAGAAGCGCTTCAACTCAATTTTACGGGAGGTGATACAGATCTCTATAGAACAGGACCAGGAACATATCAAAGTATAGCAGGTATTTTTGAAGCCAAAGAACAATTGGATTCCGCTCTACTGTACAATCAGAAAGCCTTACAATTAGCTACTTATGGCAATGAGGACAGCCCACTCGAAGATTTGTCTGCCGGCCAGTCGATCGGCAGTTCCTTGGTGACCTATTCTATCTTAAACCAAAGAGCTAACCTACTCTTGCAATTGGCTGCTCATGCCAAAGACCTCCCTTCTAGGGAATCCTTGGAAGCCGAAGTACTATCGGTTTATTCCTTTGCAGACCAAGTCCACCTACAAAACTTGAGGAAGATTAATCTATTGAGAGGTGCCCAAAGTAAGGCCTTGATTGAGCGTTCGTTGACTAATTATCAAGATGCCTTGGCCTTTACCACCGAACTCTATGAGAGAAGAGGGGATCGACGTTTTCTCGAAAAAAGTTTCTTCTTCACACAGAAAATGAAGGCTCAACAGCTTTGGCTTTCCTCTCTGAATAGCCAGGCTGTCTCCTATGGGAATGTCCCCTCTGAGCGTCTGCGCGAAGAAAGAGACCTCCAGCACGACATTCATTATTACGAAAACAAAGTAAGGGAGGCCCGGGCAATTCAGGATTCCGTAGCACTGGCCAAATATCAGTATACTTATCTACTAGAAAGTCGAAAAAGGTATTCAGCTCTTGTTCGAAAAATTGAACAGGAAAATCCCGACTACTATGCCTCTAAGTACGCTTTCCAGCCCGAAACAGAGGAAGGATTACAAGCTTTACTCCAGCAGGATGAATTGCTGATTGAGTATGTATTTGCAGATAGTGTGATTTATGCCTACACCATGGGGCATGGCCAAGCCATGGAGGTGTATAAGATTCCTTTACTAGATCAAACCACCAGCCAGATCCAAGACTTACATCAGTTGCTGCAGAAGACTTCTTGGATACGTCGGTCCAAGCGTGAAAAGTTCATCCAACTCAGTCATCAACTGTATCAGCAATTCATAGCTCCTTTGGCGGCTCAAATCAATGGTAAAAGTCGGCTGATCATTATTGGTGATGGTATAACCAATTACATCCCCTTTGAAGTCCTGCTTTCATCCGACACATTTAGTCCCTTTACAGCACTAAACTATCTGATTCGGCAATTTACCATAAGCTATCACTACTCCTCCAGTCTCTTTGCCCAAGCGCGCCGTAAAGAACGGGATAGAAGTACAGCGGGGATCTTTGCGTTTGCCCCAGTATATGACAAAACTTCAGGTTCTGACTTAGCCCTCGGCGAGGTATTAACTGAAGAATCTTTGAGGGCCATTAAGGAAGGGCATTTCTCCCCACTTCCTGAGTCCGAAAAAGAGGTTAAGACCATTGTGCAGCTATTTGAGCAAAAGGGTAGCAACAATAACCTATTGGCTCTTCGGCAAGATGCCTATGAAGGGGCCTTAAAACACAATCTGGAACAGAACTTCACCTTCTTACATATAGCAGGCCATAGCTTTGCCAATGTAGAACAACCCAAGTTTTCTGGAATTGCTTGCGCTGAAACCAAGCGTCAAGATGAGGACGGCATACTTTACTCCGGAGAGATTCATGCGCTAAACACACAAGCGGATTTGATAACGCTTAGCAGTTGCGAAAGTGGCTATGGTAAGCTCGACCGAACAGAAGGTTTATTAGGACTGAATCGAGCCTTCATCTACACCGGAGTACCTAATGTTGTATTCTCTTTGTGGAAAGTTTATGATAAGGTGAGTGCACAGCTAATGGTGGATTTCTATGCCAAGGTTTTAGATGGGAAAGACTATGGTATAGCTCTGCGAGAAGCGAAACTAAAGTTACTGAACCAGGAAGCCACAGCAGCTCCCCATTATTGGAGTCCTTACTTACTGATTGGTAGATAGAATTTCGTAAAGTAATCCGGCGAACTACTTCACTTCAAATTTTTCTACTAGATGAATCTTTTCTTCGGAAAAGTCCTCAATGATGTAGTAGTATAAGCCAGGCTCCAGGGTATAGGACTTGGCGAAGTCGATGCCGTAGATATCTCCTTCTATTGGCGTAATCGTCAAATCACTCGTATTGACAGGAGAAAAATCGTCAAAGGCTTGGCGGTCATTTGAAAACAGGTGGAGTTTGAAATCTTGCTGAGAGATATCCTCTCTACTCTGAAGCTCAATCTTGATTTGAAACGGACTGGGGTCGGCAGCAGCAGCAAGCTGGATGTCCTTTTGCTTCATAGTAAACTTCACACTCATTTCTGCATCTCGCAAATTATTCTCGATTAGAAATTCGAGGGAAGGATTCGGGACAAAATTGGCAGCAATGGCCCGAGGTGCTGGCTCCCGTTGCCCTCTTTTACGTCCAGGACTAGGAGGAGGAGTTGTGGGGGTTGTGGGCTGAGGCTCCACTTCTTCTTCCTGAGGTTGCTCCATAGGGGCATCTTGTGCGGGTATCGGGCTTAGCTCTTCCGTTGGAATCGCAGGTGATGTTTGCTGCTCTTGTGGTACTGTATTACTATCTGGCGATTGATCGCTATTACTCCCTGTCCAAAACCACCATACCATGGTTAAGAGGATTGGGATGAGAATAGCGATAGCCCATCTATTTGATTTTGGGGCAGACGCTGTATCTGCTTCTTTTCCTAATATGCTTAAATTTTTTCGTAAGGCATTCTCTGGGGAATCGGATAGGAGGTCTTCCATATCTCGGTGCAATTCTACCTCTTTGCTTAGCTGGTCATCAGCTTGCATTTCTTGCTCGAATTCCTTTCGGCTTTCCCCCCTCAATTTATTGTGAAGATAGTCTTCTATCTTCCGGTGTTTTTCCTCATCGAATGCCATACTAATCTTTGGTTAATTGTTTGTAGTTGGGATCCGATTTAATTAAATCAGCAAGGCTCTGCTTACACTTATATTTTTTGCGTTTTGCATAATCCTCCGTATACCCCATTTTTTCTGCGATCTCTTTGCTCGATACTTTATTAAAGAGCATTTTCAACACTTGCCGGCATTCTTCCGACAGGTCCATAAACCTCTGGTTGAAAAGTGCCCATTTTTGGCTTTTAAGCAAAGCTGCATCTAAGTCGTCTTCATCACTATATTCCAAAATCTCGTCAAAAGGAACCTCTTGGCCACCTCTTTTTCTCAACTTCTTCAGCCAAATTCTCTTACAAACGGTAAAGAGAAAGTTGTGCAAACTTGTGGTAAGCTCTAAGTTCCCCTCGGAAGCTTTACGAAAAACCACCAAAATACCTTCCTGAAAAACATCTTTGCCATCATCTACATTCCCAGAGTTTCTTTTTACATATTTGATCACCTCTGGCAAAGATTCCTTATAAATTCTTTTCAGTATAGTAAGATCGTTTTCGACAATCCCCCGAACCAGCTCATGATTAAGCGTTACATTCATCTATTCTAAAAATTCCCTTCCAAATACTGAGTCTCTCCGGAACCGGTTCCGGCTGAGAATCAGCAACTTGGGACTTTAGCTAACATCCAAGGATAGCATTTAGCGAACTAAAGGCTAGAAACAGGCGGACGCCAAGTTGCTAAAGATATGTTTAACAGGTAGCAGAAATTCGACCATAGTCACTTTACAAAGATAAGAAGAAAACAGGCAAGCAGCGGGAAATATGAGCCATGTCCGCCACAAAGATTACAGCTCTAATAGGGCTTTAACACATTTGTCCAATATTATCCGTATCTTTGCACCCTGTTTTATGGAATTGATTCGATATTGGCTTCCACGCCTATAGTTTATGTTCTCAAGTGTTATGGTGTAATCCAACTGAAAACCTTCCAACATACTTATCCGATACACCCTTGTTTCAAGCTATTTAATTCAAATCCATAAGGCTCAGGGATGAAATGCGAATAACTACCCTTGGAGGTAGCTGAATAGATTTGCATTCCCAAAATGGCTACGCACATTGGAATCCTCCTGCGGTTTCCGTGAGCATGCCCTAATGTGATTTAATCAATCAAAAATAATTTATGATAATTATTCCAGTTCAAGAAGGAGAATCTATCGATCGCGCACTGAAGCGATATAAGCGTAAAAGACAAGACATTGGTTTGATGAAAGAACTGCGTAAGCGCAAGCACTTTACTAAACCTTCTATCGAGCGACGTAACGAAATTCTTAAAGCACGTTACAAAGAACAGAAGAATCAAGATTAAGAACATAGCAAATTACCCATGCAAGAGTTTTCTAGCCTTGGCCTGAGTCAACCCACTTTAGATGCCATTGAGGAACTTGGTTTTGAGACCCCAACGTCGATTCAGGCTGGAGCCATCCCTAAATTACTAAACAGTGAAAGCGATTTCATTGGACTAGCTCAAACTGGTACCGGAAAGACCGCAGCCTTTGGCCTGCCACTGATGGAACTGGTTGATCCAGAACTACCCTTTGCACAGGGCTTGGTGCTAGCTCCAACCCGGGAACTTTGCCTGCAGATCTCTAATCAACTGGAAAGTTTTGCTAAATACCGCAAAAAGACCAGCATTTTAGCTGTATATGGAGGAACAGATATTGGCCGTCAAATACGACAGCTGCGGAAGGGTGTACATATCCTTGTAGCTACTCCTGGTCGCCTACGAGATCTATTGGAACGGAAAGCAGCTGATATTAGCCGCATTCGCTACCTCGTTCTAGATGAGGCTGATGAAATGCTGAACATGGGCTTCCGTGCAGAGATTGATGAGATACTCGAAAATGCCCCCTCTGAGCGTACTACTTGGTTGTTCTCCGCTACCATGTCTAGAGATGTTAGACGGATATCCAAGAACTACATGTACAAGCCAGAGGAGCTAGTAATCGGTACCGTCAATGCCTCCAACAAGGACATTGAACATCAATATACTGTTGTTCGAGCCACGGAGAAATACGATATTCTCAAAAACTTTATCGACGCGGAAGAGGAGATCTACGGCATCATCTTTTGCCGAACTCGTAGAGATACAGAGAAGTTGGCTAAGATGCTCGAAAAGGATGGATATCCGGCTGATGCTATTCATGGGGATCTTAATCAATCGCAGCGAGACCGTGTAATGGATCTTTTCCGAAGGAAAAGAGTTACCCTACTCGTAGCCACTGATGTTGCAGCTCGAGGTATTGATGTGAACGATATCACACATGTCTATCATTTCAATATCCCAGAAGATCTTAACTTCTATACGCATAGAAGCGGTCGGACAGGACGTGCCGGAAAGCGCGGTGTTTCTTTAATTCTAGCGCACCACCGTGAGAAGGGAATGATTCCACAGTTGGAGAGACGACTGGATATTCGCTTCAAACACCAGGCTCCTCCTTCGGCAGAAGTCTTGTTACAGCGTAAGTTAGTCACCCATATTCAAGGGATCTTGGATGCCCCTGAATTCGACATATTGGATAAGGTTCTTCCTCCCATCCAGGAGGCCCTCAAGGAAATGAGCAAAGAAGACCTGATTTATCAGATTGCTGCTTCCTTCGCAGAAAAGAATCCAAGATATACGGTAGAGCATAAATCTCAACCGATTGAAGCTGGAAATTACCAAAGGAGACGTGATGGTCGGGACAGAGACAGAGGAGGGAGAGACCGAAGAAGAGGTAATGCCGATTTCACTCGATTATTCATCAATCTAGGCACCATGGATCTTCCTCAGAAAGGAGATTTCTTAGGTTACATTTGCCGATCTTGCAATATCTCCGGCGATTTTGTCGGACGGATTGATATGAGTGAGAAATATAGCTTTTTTGATATTCACAAGAGTCGTGCAGATCAGGTAATTGATGCCCTAGATGGTGGTGACTATAAAGGTCGTGACCTCCGGGTTAATCAAGATCGCCCTTCTAACGACAGAAGAAATCATCGCAGAGGACAAAGAGGAGGAGCTCGTCGAAGATAAAGTCCGACACTCTTGTACTTAGATCCACTGTATTAAAAATGGCTTTATTCTGCCCCTTTTCGTTGAGAGAAGGTCAGGATAAAGCCATTTATGTCTTCGATGGCAAATTCCTTTGTGCCATAAAAGGTAGTGTTTAACTCCTTCACGACCTTTACCTTACCTTCCAAGTTCATAAACCAAGATTCGATTTGTTCTTGTACTAGAACATAGAAGGTCATGGCTCCCCCAAGCGGCGTGGCGGATAAGCGGGGATACTCGGCCCGAAGTGAGGAAACTTCTTGAAACATTAGTCCTGCTTCCCCTTTCTTTACAAACCCCCATTCCAGTTCTCCATCTGAAGGATTAGTATCAACGATCTCAAAGCCTAGGATATTCTTGTAGTAATCCAGCGTTTGATTTACGTCTTTTACCATGATATTGGGGGTCAATGATGCAAAGGTTACCATACTTGTTGCTTTTTGAACTTATAACACTAAAACAATCCACGTCCCGACTGACACGATAAGGAGTCTTTCTAAATACTCCTAGTTGAATGCAGCACAAAGGTATACCCTTAGAGGATATTAGGCTTTGTATAAAAACGACAACTTCTCATGTATCTTAGGAAGAGGTTATTGGAGTTCTCTTAGCACAGATGGATTCCTTCCCGTCATTCTTTGCACTTCTCGGGTTAAATGAGCATGGTCCGTATAACCATGGTCAAAAGCGATTTGCAGGAGACTCTTACTCGAATTTTCCCGGATATCCGATAGGGTCTGAGTGAACCGAAAAATCCGCTGATACTCTTTCATACTCACCCCTACAAAGCTTTTGAAGCGACGTTCCAATTGACGAAGGCTGACATAATACTGTCGGGTTAAAGCACCAATATCTATATTGGTATATCGACTTTCTATATCCTGGCAAACAGATGTGATGAGCTGATCTTCTTTTCTTCGACTGTGAAACAGCTGAGGTAATAGATAAGCTTCAATCCAATGAATTTTATCTTGAACGGCTTCGATACCCCAAAGTCTTTCATTCCATTCTCCGGTTGGCCATGTAGAAACCTCCGACAAACGGGAAGAGATATTTTTCAACTCAGCCATGGGAAGCTCTTGTAGAAAACTCAGCCCAGCTGGCTTTAATCTAATTCCTATCAGTTCTGTTTTTCCATTAAATGCCACATCTCTGTAGTACGTCATCATACCTGACACCCTAAGCCTTTCACTGCCTGTACCATGAAATATCAAGTCTACACACCCATCTGGGTAAATTCGAGAAGCGGAGGTACCCTCCCCACTAGCTAACCAATAGGAAGCCACAAAGGATTGCCAGAAGGGATGAGGTTGAAATTCTTGATAGATCATTAAGAATATGTACTAGTTTTCTTACACCCATTCCATGGCCATATGCAAGACATAATCCAGTTGAGTAATGGCATCCTTAAAAGTACTATTTTCAAAGATCAATCATTGAATGGATGATCATAATTGGGTAACTACCCTTCTGCACATCCAACCTAAAATGCTTCCCTTTGCTATGTGAATGGATAATATTCCCGTTACATTGTGAGAATCTATGGCCACTGTACTATACAGCCGCTAAACACCCGTCTAATAGCTAAAAGCTTGAAATGGATAAAAGAATACCACTATTGATAACAGGATTGCTATTCCTCTATTCCTGCAACCGGAGGATAAAACCGGCATTAACAAGCAATGAAGTTGAGGCTTACGCAAGCTTATGGAATGAATTAGATAATTACCCAGAGCGAACGGGCAGAAGTGATGATATCTGTTTTCTGACGCCCAATTTAGGTTGGGCAATCAACAATAAAGGGACACTTTATAGAACGGAAGATGGTGGCGAATCATGGGCGTTGCAATTCAAAAAGGATAGCTCCTTTTTTAGATGTGTCGTCTTCAGTGACTCATTGAATGGCTGGTTAGGGACAATCGGATTAAATGAAAAAGATCTCTACTCAAAAGATTCTACTGTCTTATATCAAACTCAGGATGGTGGACAAAATTGGCACCCAGCAAAGATCTCTGGCGAATATCCTACCGGCCTATGTGGATTGCAAAAAGTATCGGAAAATATGATCGTTGGATGCGGAAGGGTAAGAGGACCTTCCTATTTTATTAAAACTACAGACAAAGGCAAAAACTGGAAATCGATTAGATTGAATGATCAGGCAGGTGCTTTAATTGTTCCTCATTTTTTTGACGAAAAAAGGGGCATCATGATAGGAGGAACAACCAACGACAAAAAAAACTCCAAAGCACTAATCTTATCAACGGAGGATGGCGGTGAGACCTGGAAGAAAGCATTTGAATCTTCCCAACATGGGGAGTATTGTTGGAAGGTTGTCTTTCCGACCAGAGAAATAGGGTATGTATCCATTCAAAGAAATGTTGGGGACGGAAAGTTTCACTTCTTAAAAACGGAAGATGGCGGCAGAACTTGGGTTGAAAAGGAGTATGCAAAACAACACTACTTCACTCAGGGAATAGGCTTCCTAAATGAGGAAATAGGTTGGATTGGAGGTAGCAGTTCCTATGGAACCTACGAAACTAAAGACGGAGGCGAGACTTGGATCAGTGTACCTGGATTTGGTAAGGGACTCAACAAATTCCAGTTCTTTGGAGACACTTTGGGATATGCCACAGGAAAAAGGATATACAAATTTGAGCTAAAGAAATAAAAATTAACCAGATCATTGCTCAACCACTCGCACTTTAATAAGGGAATTAGAAAGCGAGTGGTTGGGCACATATCTTGGGATAGCTGAAATACAGGGTATAAATCCTAGTTTCTTCTAAACCTTCATCAATCTAAGCGCTCCGCATACACATAGTAACAACTGCTGGCCTGATCTGCATTATCGATGAAGTTAGCTGAAAGTTGGTATTGCCCAGGAGACAACTCTAAAGTGAAATGTACAACTGCACTATCTGGATCAATTGGAGCCTCTGCCTCTTGTCCTGCGATCGAAATATTAGCAGCCTTGAAGGATAAGGCTTCTCCCACCTTGTAAGCCGTTCCTTGTGGAATCTCATCGCCTTCAGGCGCACCTTCCAGGATCTTTAAACCGGATTCTACTGGCCAGCGGCGCAACCCGAAGCGGTAGGTTCCTGCCGATTCCACTTGGACTGGCCAATACCCTTGAGTCCCCTTTCCCGCTCTTATGTGTCCTTGATTCCACGCTACCCGTTTACCATCATTCAATAGATCATGTTCCGTAAGCGTATAAAGCTCTCCCACTTCCTTCCCAAACTGGAAGTAACAATAATCCTTCGCTCTTGCACTCACTTTCTTCCACCAGATCTCGTAAGCTGCTTGTAAACTATCCACGACTGCCGGATGAGTTTCCGCTACGTCCTCGATCTGTCCAGGATCTTTCTTTATGGCATAGAGTTTATCATTGACAAGTCGCCACTCCTCGGTCATAACAGAAAACCGCTTGTACTTCACCAGGTCTTCCTCTCGTTGGGTATCCGCAAATAAGATTCGTTCCGCTTGCTCTTTCCCCTCCACTAAAGGACGTAAACTTGTACCGTCCCAATCCAATCCTTCCTTGTGTTCCATCCCTACCCAGTCCATAAGCGTTGGCACCAGATCAAAAACACCAGCTAATCGATCAATATCTCTTCCTCCCTCGACCTTTCCATCTTTCCAATGGATGAACAAGGGTACTCGATGCCCTCCTTCGTACTCCGATCCCTTTTTACCCCGCATTCCAGCGTTATACCCCTTTCTAACTTGCCCTTCCTGATCCAACTGACAACCCGCTGCTGTCCCATTATCTGTAAGGAAAATCAAGATGGTGTTGTCAGCAATCCCCCATTCTGTCAACTTGGTCCGCAGCTTGCCTAGGTTTTCATCAATATTGGCGATCATACCAAAAAAGTTAGCATTGACCACATTTTCATTTCCTTCATATTTCTTACTGTAGAGTGTATCTACATAAAAAGGACCATGAGGCGCATTGGTGGAAATGTAGGAGAAAAAAGGTTTATCCTTATTCTCCTCCATAAATGACAATGCTGCTTCGAACCACACATCTGTACAATACCCTTGTTTCTTTTCTGGAACCCCATTATGGAAATAGGTATCATCAAAATAATCATTGTTCCAATAGTCTGGAGTTTGGCCTACCCCTCCCCCGCCGTGCACCAAGACCTCATCAAAACCTCGATCCTGGGGGCGATAAGGATAGGTATCGCCTAAGTGCCATTTACCAAACATCCCCGTAGTATAGCCTACATTTTTGAGCAACTCCGGTAGTAGTACCTCATCTGGCCACACCATTTCCCGACCTTTAATCGTATGCCACGCACCTACTTTATTGCAGTACTGGCCCGTCATCAAACTGGCCCGTGAGGGCGCACAAGTAGTCCCTACATGGAAATCAGTAAAGCGAACACTTTCTGCGTGTAATTGATCTAGATTCGGAGTTTCGAGGACAGGGTTTCCATGACAACCAAGGTCGCCATATCCCTGATCATCCGTGATAAGAATTACGATATTAGGTGGCGTGGAACTTGCAGGCTTCTCAGAACGGCAAGACAGTAGTCCTGCCGTGAGGGCTACAACAATTAATAGGTGGTTTTTCATGATTTGTAGTTGTGATCAAGCTCCTCCCTGAGCCATCTGATCTTTTTGGTTTTGTTTAAAGTAATTTAGAACAAGCTTAAGGGTCGTGACGGTAGAGCCTACCATGAGGCCACTGACCATAGTGTTTACCTGAAGACCATGCGTAAATAAATCGGTAAAGGCCAACAAAAGCAGAAAGTTCCCTACTGCCCAAGTGATCAAAGCGATCCATAGCGTTCGTTTGGAAGGATTACTAAACCAGTTACGATTAGCGTTACTCATTACTAGGCATTTATTGATGGTATTCAGAAAAGCATACAAATAGTTGCTTGCTCTCCTCTAAAATAAGTGATTCTCGGTACTTATCGGATGAACAAAATGGCATACAAGATGCTTATGTATAATAATGGACGATTGTTCTACGGATTTCACGATTTGTTCATCTGTCCATATCATTAAGACAACAACAACCCACTAAAAGTGCCAACGATATCCATTATTTCCGCATTTGCTAAGAACCATGTCATGGGTGTAGACGGGATATTACCTTGGTCTCTTCCCTATGATTGGGAAAACTTCAAAGCCGTCACCCAAGGCAAAGCTTTTCTCATGGGACGCAAAAGCTTTGAGTCTGAAGATTATTTAGGTTCGGATTACAAGAACTTCATACTTACTCGTAACCCGAAACTTAAAATGCGCCCCAATAGTCAACCCATCCATTCCATCGCTGACTTTTTGAAAGAAGTAGAACAGGAAGATGAAGTTTTCATCTTAGGAGGGGGAAACATCTTTGGCGAGGCCCTAGAAATGGGCATAGTAGATAAAATGTATTTGACGCTAATCAATGCCGAGCCGACAGGAGATACCTTCTTCCCAGAGGTGAACTGGGCAGAATGGGAAGAGATAGACAGCTTCTATCACCCCATTGACGAGCGACATGCGCATGATTTTCATATTAAGACCTATATCAAAAAACATTAATGACTGCTTCTTTGTCTAAACAAAAAATGAAAAACCAACCCAATGAGAGATTTTGACACCTTAGTGGAAGCGCTACAAGGCCTCAAGGCTGAGGGCTACCAATATGATTTTAACTTAATCAGCGATGGCCTCCATTGTAAAGAGTTGGACTTAATTGTCGGCGCTGAGGATTTTACCGTAGAAGAAATTCATCGTTTTGAAGGCGATAGCAATCCGGATGATAGCTCCATTTTATATGTGTTATCAACCAGTAGTGGAGTAAAAGGGACGATGATTGATGCCTATGGTACCTATAGTGGAGCAATTGATCCGAGCATTCTTGCAAAATTGAAGGTAGCCAGGTAATCGCCCCCAACAAATGCTTGAATAGATAATGTGTTGCTGATCAAATCACCTGGTCTTCATACAACTGTGCAATTTCCTTTTGGTAAGCGGCATTAATTTGGGGCCGCATCAATTTCATCGTGTAGGTTAATAATCCCGATTCCATCGTCCACTCCTCATGGAAAAGGTGGAATGCCCGAATGGTCTGATAGTTGGGCAGCTCCTGATTATAGGCATCTAATTCTTCCCGTATTCTTTGGCGTACTTTGATATTAATAGCCATATACTGCGGACTGGTCCAGTGTACCTTATTTTCCTTGCTCCAATGCTCCAATAATTCAAAGTTGGGATAAATCAAGGCGGTCACATACGGTTTTTGAAAACCAATAACCATGATTTGCTCAATAAAGGGAGATTGCTTGAAGTGATTTTCCAATACGAGAGGCGAGACATATTTACCTGATGAAGTCTTAAATATGTCCTTTTTCCGATCGGTAATCTGTAAGAAGCGTTTATTGACAAATTTTCCTACATCTCCCGTATGAAGCCAGCCATCTTTAGTCAATACCTTAGCCGTTTCTTCCTCCTGCTTATAGTATCCCCGCATCACATTGGGGCCTTTGATCATAATCTCTCCTTCTCCTTCTTCATTCGGCGAATCAATTTTAATCTGTACACCAGATACCGGCAAGCCCACGGTACCAAAAGCATACAGGCCTGGCTGGAAGCGATTAATAGCGGCGGCGGCGGCGGTTTCCGTCATGCCATAGCCTTCTCTAGCTTTGATCCCCATAGCCCCCATGAGACGCCCTAAGCCAGGCTGCAGATAGGCAGCGCCGACGATAATTGCATCTACTTTGCCCCCCAAATTCCGCTTTAGTCGATTTAAAACCAGCATCTTGGCCAATTGCAACTTCCACCAATAAATAAATCGGAAGCCTGGCCGTTCCTGGAAGCTCATTCCAATCTTCAAAGCCCAATTCGCCAAGCCCTTTTTCAAAGAAGAATGGTCAGCTTGTATCGCTAAAACTTGGTCGTACATCTTTTCCAGGATACGTGGCACCGCAGTGAAGATATGTGGACGCACTTCTAGCAAGGCCTGCGATAGATAAGGACGTTCCACCAAGGTATAGATACTCAAACCTGCAGCCATATAGGTTAATAAAGCCATGCGCTCGAAGATATGACTGAAAGGCAGAAAACTTAGCGCTATCTTGCCAGGTTCGACGGGAAGCAAAGGCACAGTAGCTCGTACATTACTAACAATATTTCGGTGACTCAACATAACCCCCTTTGGGATTCCCGTGGTACCTGAGGTATAAATGATAGCAGATAAATCGTCTTCTTTAACTTGATCCTTTAGCATCTGCAATTCTTCATTGGGAGAACCCGAATATTGCCTTAGCAATTCCTCTAGTGATTTTGCCGGTTCAGCCCCTTCGATGAAGAAAACTTTTACAGCTGAATGCACATTCAACACCTCCTCAAATTTTGCGCCCAATTCTGCATGGGCCACAAAACAATACTTGGCTTCAGTGTGATTAATAATGTACTCCAACTGCTGTGGGTTACTGGTAAAATGAACAGGTACCACGATCGCACCTAGTTGTTGGATGGCAAAATCCAGGAAGATCCATTCCGCACTAGCCAAGTGGGGAACAATCAGCACCCTATCTCCGCGCTGCACGCCTAAACCCATTAAAGTCCAACTATAGCGATCAATTTCCTCTATACAAGCCGCACAACTGTAGGTAACCCAGCGGTCACGGCGGCGACTAACAATTGCTTTTTCATTCGGAAATCTTGCTAGTTGAGAAGGCAGTAGATCAAAGGTTCGGCTTATCATACTTCGGCAGGTTGGGTCTGGTATTCATTCAGTATGTCGTACAAATATTCATGGTAAGTGGGGAAGGATGGAAGGTTATTGTGACCTCCACCTTCGACTTCGAGCAACTGGATCAATTGAGGGTTAATTTTCTGTAGCCGCTCGCTATGCTCAAAGGGAATGAGGCGATCCTTAGTGCCATGAATGATGTAAACAGGGAAGGTAAGGTTCTTCAAAAATTGGTCGGTCCGAATTTGGTATCTAAGAAACAAGCGCAAGGGCAAAAAGGCTCCATAGCGCTTAATCTGATGATAAAAGCTATAGTATGGAGAATCCAAAATCAACATTCTGGGGTTATTCCAAGAAGCCACTCGAGCCGCTATACCTGAGCCAAGGGAACGTCCATAGACTACAATTTTATCCTCTGTGTATTGACGTGCAATCCATTTGTATAGCATCTGGGCATCATTATATAGCTTCTGCTCGGTGCGACGCCCCCTACTCTTTCCAAAACCTCGATAATCCATCATAAAGAAATCGTAGCCATTGCTCACGAAATCCTTAGCAAACTTCCCCCAGCCTTTAATACTTCTTGAATTACCCTTCAAATAATAGATCACCCCACGGCTATTCGGCACTTTAAAATGAATGCTATTAATTTGCCCCCCATCCTCCATCTCAAAGGTTTTCTCCTCAAAGTCAAAGGGATATTTATACGTAAAATGAGACGGCAAAAGCTCAGGACGAAAAAAGAAGAAATGTTGGAAGAAATAAAAGATGAGGCTGAGTCCAAGATAAACAGCAAGTATTATATATAGTATATTCAACCACATCTTATTAGGATTTGGCTGAAGTTAAAAAATTTTCTTATTCATTTTTGTAGATTTACCAAAGAACTTAAAGGAATAGATATGGATCGTAGAGAAGCCATCAAGCGCACCAGTTTGTTGTTGGGCGGAGCAATATCCTCATCCGCCATGGCAGGCCTTTTGAGTGGATGCCAAGCCAGTCCCAGCGTAGATTGGTCACCCGTGTTTTTGGAACAAGAGCAGGCCAGAATGGTCGAAAGCATTGCTGACTGCATATTACCGGCCACAGAAACGCCAGGAGCATTAGACGTTGGTGTACCCGCTTTCATAGACTTGATGCTCAAAGACGCTTATAGCGCCGAAGAGCAAAATCGTTTTCTGACAGGCTTAAGTTCTCTAGAGGCAAGTAGCCAAGAAAAATACGAAAAGGGCTTTCTTTACTGCAGTAATGAAGATCAGACGGCATTACTGACAACCTTAGAAAAGGAGGCAGCCTCGGCTCCTTCTTTCATTAGGATGGCTAAAGAACTGACGCTGCTTGGGTACTTTACCTCCGAGCCTATCATGTCCAATGTATTGAATTACAATCCAGTCCCAGGAAAATATGAAGGCTGCGTTGATGCCACAGCAGAAACCGTGGTTGGTGTAGATAACAATATCTTTTAGATCCGGAGCAATCGACTCCCATTTAGGTTTAATTCCTTATCAAAGAGATTCAAATCAGAAGCATGCAAGATAATACGACATTCGATGCTATTGTAGTTGGCTCCGGGATCACCGGCGGTTGGGCAGCTAAAGAACTGACAGAGAAAGGGCTAAAAACTTTGGTCTTAGAACGAGGCAGGCAGGTAGAACATGTCAAGGATTACCCTACAACCAACGACGCTCCTTGGCAATTTCCACACCGTGGGCGCGCCACTGCTGACGACAAAAAGAACCATCCCGTTCAACATCGAGTATACGCGTTCAATGAAGGTACACGACATTGGTGGGTAAATGACAATGATCATCCCTATACTACTCCGGAAGACAAACCTTTCGCTTGGATCCGAGGATACCACGTAGGAGGTCGTTCCATTATGTGGGGACGCCAGTGCTATCGATGGAGTGATTATGATTTTGAAGCCAACTTAAAAGATGGAGTTGGAGTCGATTGGCCTATCCGATACAAAGATATTGCTCCCTGGTACGATTACGTAGAGCGTTTTGTAGGGATTAGCGGAAAAGCGGAGGGCATCCCTCAGCTACCAGATGGCCAATTTCTGCCACCGATGGAAATGAACTGCGTGGAAAAACATGTAAAAGCCGCCATCGAAGACAAATGGAGTGATCGCAAAATGACTATCGGCCGGGTGGCCAATCTAACTCGCGAACACAATGGTCGAACACCTTGTCAGCATAGGAATCTATGCTATCGCGGTTGTCCTTATGGCGCTTATTTTAGCAGCAATAGCGCTACCCTTCCTGCTGCCGCCGCTACGGGAAATCTAACCCTACGCCCAGATTCAGTGGTTGAGTCAGTTATATTTGATAAAGATACACGCAGAGCCACCGGTGTCCGCGTTATCGATGCTAATACCGGCAAGGATATCGAATACAAAGCCAAAGTTGTTTTTCTATGTGCTTCTACTTTAGGCAGCACTTTCATCCTATTGAATTCAGCCAATGAGGAATTTCCTGATGGGCTGGCAAATAGCAGCGGGGCACTCGGTAAGTATCTGATGGATCACGATTACAGCGTACGGGTAGGTGCTAGCATGGAAGGATTCGATGACAAGTATTATAGTGGCGGTCGCCCAAATGGCATTTATATTCCACGTTTCCGAAATATCGAAGATAAACACCCCGATTTCATCCGCGGTTATGGCTTCCAAGGCGGAGGGTCTAGGTCCAATTGGAATAGCGGCTTTGGCAAACCTGGCTTTGGAGGAGCGTACAAGGATAGCCTTACCCATCCCGGTCCATGGTCCATGCGTCTAGTAGGCTTTGGAGAATGTCTCCCCTATGCCGACAATGCCGTCACGCTCAATAAAGATGTACTAGATAAACACGGCTTACCTACGCTACATATCAGTGCTACCTTCAAGGAAAATGAAAAAGCGATGCGAGATGATATTGCAACTACCGCTTCTGAAATGCTGGAAGCAGCAGGCGGAAAAAATATCCAGGTGCAGGTACAAGAGGTTACTCCAGGATTCTGCATTCATGAAATGGGTACTGCGCGGATGGGAAGAGATCCTAAAACATCCGTACTAAACCAATGGAATCAAGCACACGATGTAGACAATCTGTTTGTCACAGATGGAGCCTGCATGACTTCCTCGGCTTGCCAAAATCCGTCCATCACCTATATGGCACTTACCGCTAGGGCCGTGGATTACGCAGTAAAGGAATTAAAGAACGGGAATCTAAGCTAATGTAGTGGGTTGAGTAATCTTGGCGCGGGGCAAAGTAAAGCAGAATATGGTGCCTTCAGGGCTAGATGATTCTAGCCAGATCTCCCCGCCGTGTTGCTCCACTATCTTTTTGCAGAGCGCTAGACCGATCCCTGTACCCTCATATTCTGCCGAAGTATGGAGGCGTTTAAACATTTCGAATACGGTATCTTGATAGGCTAGATCTATGCCAATACCATTATCCTGCACACAGAAGCGATACTGTTTTGCCTCGGTCTGGCACGAAATAACCACCTTGGGTCGGTCCTGTTCGTTGTACTTAACTCCATTCACAATCAAGTTTTGGAACAGCTGGTGTAAATACCCTCCGTTACCCTCAATTAAAGGCAATTGGTGCGTCTCTACATAACCGTTATTCCCCTTTAGATAGTCATCTATATTGTACAGAACAGAACGGATAGTTTGATTGAGATCTACAGTCTCCTTTTTCATTTCGGCCGTACTGACTTTCGAGAACTCTAGGACATCTTCAATCAAATTATTCATCTGCTTGGCTCCATTAGAGGCAAAACTTAGCAAGTCTTCAAGCTCTGGATTATTGTACTGCTTAATCCGGCGTTTGATTAAGGATAGGAAACTAGAAATGGTCCGTAAGGGTGTTTTGAGGTCATGGGAGGCGATGTAGGCGAAGCGTTCTAATTGCGTATTTGACTGTTTCAAGGCCTCGGTCCGTTCTTGGACCTTAGATTCTAACTCTTCATTGAATTTTCTAACTTTTCGGTAGTAAAAGAAAAGCCCTCCAGCGATGATCACAATCATCCCAATCAAGCCAGATAGTAAAACTAAGAATAGATATTGCTGGCTAGATTTTTCCCTTAGGTCGAATATTTCTTGCTCTTGCTCCTTCCGTTTAAACTCCCGTTCGAGGCGACTTAACAATTCTGCATTTTCTAAATTATTGATGCTATCCTGCAATGCTTGAAACCGCTTTTGAAAACTAAGAGATAGCTTGTAATTCCCAAGATCATAGTACAGATCGCCATATTGTTGATACGCCTGCAATAGATATTTATAATCGCGATCACTTTGTGCGAGCGAATAGGCAGTATCTATGTACGGTTTTGCGGCTTGGAACTGTCCCGTCCTAGCTCTACATTTCCCCAAAATCAAATAAATCTCTTCGAGATCTTTGCGCTTCCCGGCAGCCATGGCACGACTGAGAGAGCGTTCGATGTAGGACAGCGCCCTTTCAGGCTGATCAATATTCAAGTAAAAGCGAGCTAACCGATTGAGTGTAAAAATGAGATTATAATCATCCCCATTCTTGGTAGCAATAGCTAATGCTTCTTCGTAAGTAGAAAGAGCTTTGGGAATCTGATCTCTTTTGTTGTAGATATCTGCCATCAAGTTTAGTGAAAGCGGTAGCCAAGTAGCGCTTTGCATCTCTTCGGCCAGACGAACTCCTTTTTCTGCATGCTCTTTTGCTTGCTCAAAAAGACGTTGCTTGTAGTATAGTCGCCCAAGATTAGAGTGTGTCGCCATTAGGCCTCTCTTATTTCCTGAGACCTCATTCACCTCAAGTGCCTTAATATAAAGCCGAGTAGCGGCTTCCAAGCTATTTTCAGTCACATGTACAACCCCCCAGTTATTATACACCTGCCCTAACCACTTCAGATCATCCAGCTCTAAAAAGATATCTTCAGCAGCCTCAAAAGATGCCACAGCTACATCTTTTTCTCCTTTAATATCATGTAAGATTCCAATACTGTTCAAAAGAATTCCACGCTGCTTTTGGGCTTTACTTTGTTGAAAGTAAATCATGGCTTTCTGACAAAAAGCCAGGGTGGTATCTATGGCAAGGGGTGGGGTCGTATAGGTACAAAGAATTAGTTGTGCTTCTGCCGCTAGCTTAGCAAATCCAGTGGTTTCTGCTTCTGCCAAAACATCCAAAGCCAATTTACTTGATTTCAGGGGAGAGGATTCCGATAGATCTTTAGCTTCTTTGAGCTTTGCTGATAATACATTAGCGTCGGCCTTCCCTTTTCCATGATCAACGGAAGGAGAGCAAGCAGCCAGCATTAGTAGACCTACTAAAAAATACTTGCAGAAATAAAGTCCTTTCACAATTGGGTAGTATACCAGTTAATTCAAAAGTAGTAACGGCAAAATTAAATGATGGGTTACAGATAGGAAAGTAGGATTCTCGTAGCCTCAATTATATTGAAATAACAACAGGTTCTAATATACGCATCTTAGTTGAAATTTAGCCATGAATCTCGTCCGAGGAGCGAAAAAAGGGAATTAGCATGCTACGAAATAGAGTAAATAAGGAGCACAAACTAAAAAGCCTCTCACCAAAAGGCAAGAGGCTCTCCCATATTATTGTCAATCTATGTCTAGATCTTTAAAGCTTTGAATGTAGCTCAGCACATGCGCCTAGAAGCAATATTCATTGGCAGCAATCAACTTGGCAGCGATCTTTCTGCGTTCTTGCTTAACATTGGCTGGCATGTACTTTCCGAAACGCTTAAGACCCATCAACAAGGTCCGCAAAGTATCACCTTCAGCGAAAGAGACTAAAGCATCCGTAGCTTGCTTTTGGATTCTGGCATTAGCATCTGTCACAAATACCTTCAGTATGGCATCGTAGATTTCTTGATCCATTTCCGTATCCATACCTTCCAGCTTTTCTACTCTCAGCAACAGCGACTCCGCCAGGTAAGCGTCCAACATTAGGTTTGATACATTCATCAAAACCTCTTGCTCTTCTTTCAGGTTAACCTTTCCATCCATTTGCAGCTTGGCAGCTGCCCCCGCTACCATCAAGATGATCTTCTTAAAATCCTTTATCGCCTTTTTCTCTTCAGCATATGAACCTTCCAATGGCGTATAGCCTGGCATAGTTGTCAACTCCTTCTGCACCTCCCAAGCTGGCCCGATAATGTCGATAGCACCTTTCATTGCACGCTTCAATAACATGTCTACAGAAAGGAGACGATTAATCTCGTTTGTACCTTCAAAAATTCGGTTGATTCTTGCATCCCTGTATCCTCTGGCAGCGGTGCCTTCTTCTGAGTAGCCCATACCACCATGAATCTGTACCGTCTCATCCACTACAAAGTCCAAGGCCTCTGAGCCTGCCACTTTCAACAGCGCACACTCAATAGCATATTCTTCCGCTGCCTCTAATTTTGCATCACCGAAAGAAGCGCCCGTCTCGTCTAGTTCTTTCTTTTTCAACTCCATCAACTCAGATACCCGATACATCGCACTCTCCGCTGCAAAAATCCGTATCACCTGCTCCGCTAATTTGTGCTGAATAGCACCAAAGCCCGAAATGGCTTGCTTAAACTGAACGCGCTCGTTAGCATACTTAACGGCATTACTCACACTATCTTTGGCACCTCCTAAAGTCAGGGCGCACAGCTTGAATCTACCCGTATTCAGCGCATTAAAGGCAATCAAATGCCCTTTCCCTTTTTCTCCCAATAAATTTTCAGCTGGAACCTTCACATTTTCAAAGAAGACTTGGCGGGTTGAAGAACCTTTAATACCAAGTTTCAATTCCTCTGCACCCAGTGTCAGCCCCTCGGCACCTTTCTCCACGATGAAGCCAGTAAAATGCGTACCATCGATTTTGGCAAACACAATAAATAGATCTGCAAATCCCGCATTAGAGATCCACATCTTCTGGCCATTAAGAATATAGTGTTGTCCATCTTGAGATAGTTCAGCCTTCGTCTTTGCTGCCAAAGCATCGGAGCCAGATCCAGGCTCAGTCAGACAATAGGCTGCCTTTAATTCCCCATTAATCAACCCTGGCAGATACTTCTGCTTCTGTGCCTCCGTGCCAAAGTAAAGAATGGGCAGCATTCCAATCCCTGTATGAGCTGCGAATGATACCGTGAAAGATCCCGCAGGCCCCAAGGTTTCGGTAATGATAGTATTGGTATTCGTATCGAGCGCCATTCCACCATAGGTTTCTGGCATATGTGAACCCAGCAAACCCAGTTCTGCCATTTTATCCAATAAGCGGGCAGCAATATTATCTTCTTGCTTTTCAATCTTATCTATCTGCGGCAAAACCTCAGTTGCCACAAAATCTCGCACCATATCTCTCACCATTCTCTGCTCCTCATCCATTTCTTCCGGAATAAAAATATCGGCAGCTGATGCATCCTTGACTAAGAACTCTCCTCCTCTTAAAAATGACTTCTTTACAACTGTATCTTGCATATTTGGATATATTAAAAGGTTCACATTTAGCGAATTTTCGCTACTAATATACTATGATAAACAGGAAAAAGAAAGAAGAGTTCGGTTTTTTAGCGAATTTTCGCTAATTATTGTCTATAACTAGCCGAAAGTTGGAAAGATGATGGAGGGGCTTGATGCCAGGTAAAATAAGTAGTGTGACAAAAGATAAATGCTTTCTGCAAAACAGGAATTGCAGGGCCGGCCAATACCACTGAAGTGAAGTTCATTCAACCAAGAAGGGGCCAAAGTCGTTTGACTTTGGCCCCTTAAAATATGTGGAATAGTATTATTTAATTATACTTCATTCTGTGTCTCAGGTTGCTCTTCACCTTCGATTTTTTGCTGGCCATTTTTTCTGGCTTTTTCAGCAGCTTCGGAGGGTCGAATACCAATCAACCTTTCTACATCTGATTTTACTAGCACTTCTTTTTCTAGCAATTGATGAGCAAGGATTTCCAGCTCGTTTTTGCGTTCGCGTAGCAAATCTTGTGCTCGTTGATACTGAGACTCTACTAAGTTTCTAACCTCATCATCAATCAAAGTTGCGGTATCATCTGAGTATGGTCTCTGGAATTGATCTTGGGACAAGCCGTGGAAAGATACTTGACCTACTTTCTCATTCATACCAAAAATGGTAATCATGCTGTAAGCCATCTTTGTGACCTGATCCAAATCATTTTGCGCACCCGTAGATACTTTACCGAAAATGATTTGCTCAGCGGCCCTTCCTCCGAAGGTCATACACATGCGATCCAATAGCTGTTCTGTACGAGTAATGTACTCTTCCTTAGGTAGATATTGAGCATATCCTAGGGTACCAATCCCACGAGGTACAATAGTAACCTTTACTAATGGAGAAGCATGCTCTAGGAACCAACCACAAACGGCGTGTCCCGCCTCGTGGTAGGCAATAATCTTCTTCTCTTCTGGAGAAATCAACTTCGTCTTACGCTCCAACCCACCAATCACCTTATCCAATGCATAATTGAAGTCGTCCATATCTACTGCCTTCTTATTGCGTCTTGCGGCAATTAGGGCAGCTTCATTACATACGTTGGCAATATCGGCTCCGGCAAAACCTGGAGTCATCTCCGATAGCACCACCGCATCAATTTCAGCAGCTTTCTTAATATTCTTCAAGTGTACCTTGAAGATAGCTTCTCTACCATTTAAGTCCGGTCTATCCACGCCAATTTGACGGTCAAATCGACCTGGACGAAGTAGAGCTGTATCCAATACATCTGGTCGGTTAGTAGCCGCCATGAGGATCACTCCCTTGTCCGTGCTGAAACCGTCCATTTCTACCAGAAGCTGATTCAAGGTGTTTTCGCGCTCATCGTTACCCCCCTGAATGCTATTACGGCCTCTAGCTCTACCGATCGCATCAATTTCATCAATAAACACGATACAAGGTGCTTTCTCACGTGCTTGCTTAAACAAATCTCGCACCCTAGAGGCACCAACCCCAACAAACATCTCCACAAAGTCAGATCCAGAGATAGAGAAGAACGGTACACCAGCTTCACCAGCCACTGCTTTTGCTAGCAATGTCTTACCGGTACCTGGAGGGCCCACTAGTAGAACACCTTTAGGAATTTTACCTCCTAGAGCTGTATATTTCTTAGGATTCTTCAGGAAGTCGACCACTTCCATCACCTCTTCTTTCGCCTCATTCAAGCCTGCCACATCTTGAAAGGTGACGGACACCTTACTATTTTGATCAAAAAGGGTCGCTTTAGATTTACCTATATTAAAAATTTGGGAGCCAGGTCCGCCTCCCGCGCCACTAACTCGCCGCATAATAAATATCCAAATGGCAACGACGATCACAATGGGCAGCACCCATCCTAATATCTGCGATAAATAATTGGGCTGCTTCTTTTCGCTAGGCCAGATCCATTCGTCATTCGGGATTTTCAGGCTTTCTTGTAAAGCTCGGAAATCGCTACTGAATTGGGATCCCACTTTCATTATGTAGTGATATCGGTCACCTACTTTATCCTTATTCGCATCTTCATAGCTATCTACCTTTTCATCTTTTAGGTAGATGTAGGCGACCTCTTCATTGACCACCTGGATCGATCGAATGGCTCGATCGTTCAACAGAGTACGGAGCTTGCTCATGTCAATCTCAGTCACTCCGGATACCATGTTATTGAATAGCGATAAAGCCAGGAGAAATAAGGCGATCACCGCATAAATCCAATACGAATTGAACTTAGGAGCGCCACCAGGCTTATTATCGTTCTTTGGTTTATCCATTATATTCTCTTTTTCGGGTCTTCCTTACAGGGGACCGACTAATCATTCAAGTTTAAATTAAAAACGGCCTAGCAGCGTTTTCGTTGCAGAATATCGACTAGTTTACCTATTTCTAGACAAAGTGGGATCGATTTTTCTACCAAAGCGGCATTAGTGACTACAAGGTGTCGTATTCCGTGAACTTAGCGTCACTCCAAAGGGCCTCTAATTCATAAAAGCTACGGGTCTCGCGGTAAAAAATGTGAACTACTACATTAAAGTAGTCAAGGCAGATCCAGAGCGCGTTCTTCTCGCCCTCGGTGTGGTTAGGTAAGACTCCCGCCTCCTGTTTCAATCGTCGGTAAACATTATCAGAAATGGCTTTTACCTGGGTATTAGAATCTCCTTCACATATAATAAAAAAATCAGTAGGAGCTTCTTCTAATTCGCGCAAATCAAGCTTCACGATTTGCCTTCCTTTAATATCTTGAATACTGTCAATAATCAGTTCGTTCAACTCCTCAAGCTCGATATTTGGATGGTCTACTTTTGTTTCCAGATTCAAATTGAATTTTTATTAGTTTTGTAAAAAAGGCACGAAGTGAAAGGAAATTACGAGGTTTTACGCTTTTGTGGCTCACCTCTTAATCAAGAACTCTATTAACCTCTTGCCCGTCCAGGTATTCTTTCCTGAAATTAAAAAGTGTTTTGTATTAATCCATCAATTTAATAAATAATTTATCAATTGTACCATAAAAACACTCTTTTCATCGGAAAGGTTCTCCATATGTTTGACGAGCTCCAATCTACCAATGACTATGCTCTATCTCTCCTATCAAAAAGCAAACCAATCGAAGGAACTGTCATTTCGACTCATCATCAAACCGCAGGCAAAGGACAAATTGGCAGCAGCTGGCTGGTAGAGTCCGGAAAAAATATCACGCTCAGCATTATTCTTAAGCCTAATTTTCTTCCTATTCCTCGTCAATTCCTGCTGAATCAAGCCATTTCTCTAGCCGTTGTTGATTTCCTAAGGCACTTTATATCTGAGGACATTGTCCGGTTAAAATGGCCGAATGACGTTTACATCGGTGACAAGAAATCCACGGGAATTCTCATCCAGAACACCATCTCAGGTACGAAAATTCAACATACGGTCATCGGACTTGGCATCAATATTAATCAAATAAAATTTCCGTCTTCCCTACCCAATCCTACCTCCTTGGCCTTGGCCACCGGAAAGGATGACTATGATCTTTCCGAGCTTCGTCAACTGCTATTCTCCTGCGTAGAAAGCAGATACCTACAATTGAAAGGCAAGCAATGGGAGTTACTAAATGTTGCCTATCATCAGGCCTTGTATAAGCTGAACGAAACACATTTGTTTCAAAGTACAGAAGGCCCCTTCTTTAAGGGAATTATAACGGGGGTAACCGAACAGGGTCTGCTAAAAATTAAGACAGATACTGGTCCAAAGACATTTAAATTGAAAGAGATTACCTTTGCCAAACAATAGTGCCAAAGCACTGTTATTTCTTGTATACCTGAGGAATATTTTCATCATCAGTAACCACCTACAATTAATCCTTTATGAAAGTACATATAGTAACTGTCGGCGATGAAATTCTCATTGGCCAAATCGTGGACACCAACTCTGCTTGGATGGCACAACAGCTCAATGCCATTGGAGCCAAGGTAACAGGGATTACCACTGTAGAAGACACTAGTGAGAGTATTACGGCAGGACTGCATGATGCCTTAAAGGGAGTGGACGCCGTTTTGATGACGGGTGGCCTAGGTCCAACCAAGGATGATATTACTAAAAAGACTATTGCTGATTTTTTTGGAGTAGATATGTACTTCGACGAATCTTCTTATAATCGGCTACAGCGACTATTTGAAAAATTTGGCATCACGCCAAATGAATCCCATCGTAACCAATGCTTCATGCCAACTAACGCCAACCTATTAACCAATAAAATGGGGACTGCACCAGGTATGTGGTTTAATCATGAAGACAAGGTGATCGTTTCGATGCCAGGAGTTCCCTACGAAATGAAGTACTTGATGGAATATGAAGTGCTTCCCAAATTAAAGGCTAAGTTCCCTATGATGCCGATCCAGCACCGCACCATTATGACAGTCGGAGCAGGAGAATCCATGATAGCTGAACGAATTGCCGAAGTTGAGGAAGGGTTACCTGAACATATCAAGCTGGCATTTCTACCTAATCTCGGACAAGTACGACTACGTTTGACTGGTCGTGGTACCGATGAAGCCACCTTAGGGAGAGAATTAGACCATTGGGTGAAGGAGATTGAGGCCTTGATCCCAGAGTTGATTTATGGCTATAACGAATATAAGCTGCAAGCAGCTGTAGGAGAATTGCTAAAAGAAAGGGGACTCACATTGTCGACTGCCGAAAGTTGCACCGGGGGTTACCTAGCACATCTCATCACGAGCATCTCGGGCTCATCAGCCTATTTTAATGGTAGTGTGGTAGCTTATGCCAATGAGGTGAAGACAAATCAATTAAGTGTTAGCCCACAGACACTAGAAGATCACGGTGCCGTTAGTGAGCAAACCGTTCAGGAAATGGTCAAGGGTTTATTAAATCTACTCGGCACCGACATCGGCGTTGCCATCTCAGGTATTGCGGGGCCAACCGGCGGCACGCCTGACAAACCGGTGGGTACCATCTGGTTAGCGGTAGGCAACCAAGAAAACATACACACAAAAAAGCTACAATTGACCAAGGACAGAGAGAAGAATATTCAGTATACCGCAGTGGTAGGTTTGAATATGATTCGTCGCTTTGTTATCAAATCCTATCAAGCAGCGGAGAGTATTTAGCCCAAATAAAAAGGGACAAACCAGGTTTTTGCCAACATTAATTTTGACATCAACCAAACAACCGGACGAAAACCTTGTTTTATTTGGCATTTTTGGCAATGCGCCGAATTTCAGTTATTTTTGTAGGGCACCCGCACTATGGAAACTCGAATACAGCCTAGACGTATACAGGTATTGTAGAACGATTGATCAAACTTCCCAAATTACTAAAGAACAGACTTTTGTGGGCTAGTGCCCATTGCCTTGACCTGACACCAGGCCTTTAGCCAGTAACCAAATTATAAAAGAACCATAAAATACAACCAATGGCGCAAGTTGAATTGATCATGCCTAAAATGGGAGAAAGTATCATCGAAGCCACTATCCTGAAATGGGTAAAGCAGGTGGGAGAAAAGGTGGAAGTGGACGAAACGATACTGGAGATCGCTACCGATAAGGTGGACTCTGAAGTACCCTCTCCAGTTGATGGTGTGATACAAGAAATTCTCTTTGCCGAGAATGACACGGTAGAAATCGGAAAAGTAATTGCAATCATCGCTACGGAAGGCGAAGAAGCTATTCCTCAAGCCACTCCTAGTGTTGCCCAATCCACCACCAGTACTACCGTAGCAGAGCCCGTAACTGCCAATCCACAGCCAGCAGTCGCAGAAACGCCCCTTACTCAAACTGTGCAAGTTGCTAGTGAGGGCAGGTTTTATTCTCCTTTGGTTCGGAATATGGCCAAAAAGGAACAGATTAGTCAAGCCGAACTTGATCGAGTTCCTGGGACTGGCCTAAATGGCAGGGTGACCAAAAAGGACATGCTCAATTATTTGAAGTCTAGAACTGCTCCTGCCACAAATGGTAGTGTTAAACCTCAAGCTCCTGCGGCACCGGCAGCTAAACCGGCGGCCCCTGCTCCTTCTCCAGTGGCTTCCAGCATGAATGGAGCAGTAGAAATTGTGGAAATGGATCGCATGCGCAAGCTAATTGCGGACCATATGGTCATGTCCAAACACACTTCTCCTCACGTTACCTCTTTTGTAGAGGTAGATGTGACAAACATCGTGAACTGGAGAAATAAGATCAAGGGAGAGTTTCAACAAAAGCATGGAGAAAAAATAACCTTCACTCCTATTTTCATGGAAGCAGTAACCAGAGCCCTTAGGGACTTCCCAATGGTTAATGTTTCTGTTGACGGCGACAAAATCATAGTCAAGAAGAATATAAACATAGGAATGGCCACCGCCCTTCCTAGTGGCAATCTCATCGTCCCTGTAATCAAGAATGCGGACCAGCTGAACTTAGTCGGCCTAACCAAACAAGTAAATAACTTGGCCGGCCGTGCCCGCAACAACAAGCTTAAACCCGAAGAAATCCAAGATGGTACTTTTACGCTAACTAATGTTGGCACATTTGGCAATGTAATGGGTACTCCAATTATCAATCAACCCCAAGTGGCTATTCTAGCTGTTGGGGCGATCAGAAAGAAACCAGCGGTAGTAGAAACCGAGTATGGAGATCTCATTGCCGTACGCCAAATGATGTTCTTATCTCTATCCTATGACCACAGAGTTGTAGACGGATTCTTAGGTGGGTCTTTCTTGAGACGGGTCGGTGACTATCTAGAACAGTTCGATCCTGATCAACAAATTTAACCCATGAAAAGTCTCCCATGTAAGTATGCCCCACTACAAACCACAATACTGCCTAGCCTAACCCAATTCGGTGTTCTCGGCTTGCTAATCATTGCCCTCAGTTTCCTACCCAGCTTGAGTCAGGCCCAGTCTGCTAATGAGAAAAAGGAAGAAGCTAAACTCTTTTTCGCCAATAAGCGGTACGAAACGACACTATCCTTACTCCAGAGCACACGAGCCTTGTACCGTGACGATAAAGAGAGTAAATTCTTAATCGCCCTCTGCTATTATCAGCTCAATCAGCTTGATAAAGCCTTAGCACAGCTCAACAGATTTTCGGAGGAAGAGAGATCACCCTACCCTGAGTTATGGCTGTACTACGGACGTATCTATCATGCGAGACATCAATTTGATCAAGCTTCAACCTATTACAAGCGCTATCTCCGTACTATTCGCCCTGGGCATAACAATCGCCAGATGGTGATAGAGGATATCAGAAGATGCGCCAACGGGATCAGTTTACAATTCCAGGAGGCACTGGCCATCGTTGAGAATCTGGGAAAGTCAGTGAATACTGCCAATGATGAGTTTGCTCCCATACTAAGTCCTAACTATAACAATCAACTCTATTTTTCTTCGATTCGTCCAGGGAATATCGGCGTCCCCAGGCGGGATAATGGTGTGGCAGACGAACGCTTTGGCAATTTGCCTAGCGATATGTACAATTGTAGAATTAGTAGGGGAATCTGGGGAGAGGTGCAGCCCATGCACTATCTGTTAAATGGCCCCAATCATGAGGTACTTTTGGGGTTCAATGGAGATGGATCAGCTCTTTACTACTACAAGGGACGGAATCTCCAAAATGGACAGATCATTGTCGATACTTTCAAACGGGTAGAAGAGCGACTGGTAAGTTCCACTCCACTCGCCGTACCTATGGACACATACCGAGGAGATAATAACCCCTTTTTCTATAACGATACCTTATTACTCTTCTCTAGTAATCGCCCTGGCGGTTACGGCGGAAGCGATTTATACAAATGTAGCTATCGGAGAGGCCGCTGGACCCAGCCGGTAAACCTAGGACCAGACATCAACACGCCTTACGACGAGACGACTCCATTCTTAGCTAGGGATGGTCGCACACTTTATTATAGCTCCAACGACAGCAAAAGAAGTATTGGAGGCTTAGATATTTTCAAGTCTTTCTATGTGGAGGAAACTCAGCGTTGGACCCTTCCTAAAAACCTTGGAATGCCAATCAATTCTGCAGCAGATGATGATCATTTCAAAATCTCTGGAGATGGGTTCACGGCATTTTTTGCTTCAGCTAGAAAAGATGGAGAGGGTTTGCGAGATATTTATATCAGCTATTTCCAGGAATTCCTAGAGGAAATGGAATGGCCTGCAAATGCTTTCCTTCCTCCTCCTCCTAGCTCTCAGGTCCCAGAGCGGAAACCACTTATTGAAGATCCTAGCTTTCAACCCACTACCCCAATAGTCACTCAGCCTGATCCACAGCCGAAAGTCGAAGACCCCGGTTTCGGAGAAGATTTTCCCGTCAATGAAGTGATTAAGCAGCCTTCTAGTTCTACTCCTACCCCCTCTCCTATTCCTCCAGTAAGCTCTACATCAGCTTATGCACCGATGTATTTCACACAAGGAGAAGAATTGACGCGTCATACTACCAAAAGAGAAGTTCTGGATCTCGTAGCACAGCAAATGGGCCGCCAGCCCTCTTTGGTTGTAATCCTAACTGCGTACCCAGAGGAAGTCACCCCTAGCGAGCTCTTCAATCTTACTAAGGAACTTGAGATCGCCGGCAACTATCTCTCCAGCCAAGGGGTAAATAGCCAAAACATCTATATCCGAGCCATTGGCATGCCAAAGGCAGAACGCAAAGGGCAATGCGTCGAAATCTCTTTCTTTGACCAGCTCGGTCAAGTTATCCCGGATGATCTGCCAGTAGTTGGCAAACGATTAGAAGCGGTAGAACCCAATTTTTTGACCAATAGTGGATTACACTACAAAGTACAGGTTGCTGCCGCTAAAAATAGTATTACTCCTCCCTTCGAGCAGGGGTTAGACTATGTGATGATTGAGCGACAAATGGACTTCCCTTATTATCGCTATACCTTAGGCGCTGCGACTTCCTATTCGGAGGCATCTAGTCTCCGTAGGCAATTGGTGAGAAAAGGCTTCAACAGTGCGTATGTCGTTCCGTTTGTAAATGGGTATCGACTAGATAAGAAACTGGCCAGAAAGAAGATGGCAGTGTATCAGGATCTCAGAAATTATTTGCAACTCCGGTAGTTTTTCCCTAATTAGATGCTAGAATTTTCTCTCCTTATAATCATAGCATCATAGTACAAAGTGATCGAGCCCATTCTGGGCTTGGTCGATACCATAGTAATATTTCCAAAAAATCGAGTTACTTTTGTTTTGCGACACAGCAGATATATCACCGAACATCTTAAACAGTGAAACTTATTGGACTTAGTTAATATCAAGCTTTTCAGTACGGACAGACGTTGCTGAGCATTGATGTTGTTGTAATTGGGTTAATCCGAGACGTATGTTTGGTACACAAACGAGCTTGCGGGTTCACTTGTTTTTTAATTGGCTAATCTACTACCAGCTTGAGAGATGTAGCAGATGGGGCACAGAATAATACTATGAAAAAATTAGAATTCTTAAAAGAGAGTCTAAAGGATCTAAAGACAGTAGGTACGTTAACGCGAAGTTCTAAGTTTTTATGCAAAGGGATGGTCAAGCACGTCGACTTTTCAGGTGCTAAACTGATCGTTGAACTAGGAGCAGGAGATGGTGTAATCACCAAATTCATCCTAGATGAGATGGAACCAGATGCTAAGCTATTGGTTTTTGAAGTAAATGAACGTTTTTGTGAAGTTTTGCGAAATATTGAGGATGATCGTCTAATTATTGCGCAAGACTCAGCTGAAAATATTGGATCTCACGTAGAACGCCTTGGGTTTGAAAAAGTAGATGCCATCATCTCAGCGATTCCATTCGTAGCCCTACCTAAGGAGCTAGGCTACAGTATCGTTCGGGAGTGTCATCAATGCATGAAGAAAGGGGGAAGGTATATTCAAGTACATTACTCTCTATTGGCCAAAAAACTGTACGAGACCGTTTTTGGTAATGTTGATATCAACTGGGTACCTCTTAACGTACCGCCAGCCTTTGTCTTGGTTAGTGAAAAGCAGTAGGCCTTCAAAAAGAAACTCCTCCAGACCTTTTGAAAGCCTGGAGGATTGAGAACGTAAGTTCGTATAAGAATATCCTCTCCGTCAACTAGCTGTAGCCTGCTTACATTAAGCTAGCGCAGGTGCTGGAGTAGTAGCTTCCTTGGTGAACAATTGGTACAGTACAGGTACTAGTAACAATACAAAGGTAGTGGAGGTAAATAGCCCTCCAATAATCGTCCATCCCATTGGCGCCCACAAAGACCCACCCGTTAAGGTTAGGGGTAATAATCCCAAGATAGTCGTTAAAGTAGTAGCTACAATTGGGATAAACCTCACCTCTCCAGCCTGAATGGCCGCTTCCATCACCGTTTTGCCTTCCTCTCTCAGTTTATTGGCATAATCTACCAAAACGATTGAGTTGTTGATGGCAATACCGATCAAACTTGTCAGCCCTACGAAGGCCGTGAAGGAAAAGGCAATGCCCGTAATGAATAGTGCTAGGATGGATCCAATGATGGCCAAAGGCAAGGCAGAGAAAATAATTAGCGGCTGGCTAAATGATTTGAATTGAATAATCAATACTCCAAAAATCAACAAGAGTGCCATGACAGAGGCAATCCCCATCCCACCAAAGGATTTATTCCGATTCTCCAAATCACCTTTGAAAGTATAGCTGTATCCATCTTTCCATTCTATCCCATCCAGTTGATCCTCAATCACCGCAATTACCGGGTCAAGCGTATATCCATTATCTAAGTCCGCAAGTATGGTAGCGGTTCTATCACTATCAAAATGGCTAATTAGACTTGGTGCTTCTGAGAACTCAATATTGGCCAATTGCTTTAGTGGAATAAAATGCCCGGCCACTGATTTGACGGTTAGACGATCGAAATCTTCTAATCTAAACTGTTCGTTAAAGTCGTAACGCATCACGATATTGTATTCCTCGGCATTATTATCGCGATAAGTCCCTATCGTAGATCCATTCACAAAACTACGGATGGATTTATCAATCACATGAATAGGTACCCCCAGCATCATGGCCTTGTCACGATTGATATTGAAGTATAGATCTGTACTATTATTCCTCAATGGATTCTCCACATTGATGGCTCCTGGCACCGATTTAACAATATTCTCAATTTCACGTGAATAATCCTGTAATTGTCTAAGATCATCCCCAAGAACCTGAATTTCAATCGGAGCTTCGGAGGGGGGACCTTGTACAAATTCCTTGACATCAATACGCGCATTGGTGTAGGAGCCAAAGGTGGAACGCAATTGATCTAGCAGACTATAGAATTGCTCAATATCATATTCTTTCAACATCACAAATAGCTCCCCATAGTTACTATTGTAATTGACAGGATTCACATTATAGTAGATGCGCGGGTTACCATGTCCAACATTTGAGGCATAGTACTCGATGGATTCTATGGTGTCCAACACACCTTCTACATAGCGTACTGCTTCATTGGTAGCATCCAGATTACTTCCGTTTGGTAGGCGGATAGTCACTCTAAATTGTGGTTTTTCGGCCTTCGGGAAGAAACTCACTCCTACCAATGGGAACAACATAAACGCTCCTACCAAACTCGCTACTGCCAATGATATGGTCAAGAACCGATGATTCAAGGTCCAATTCAAGGCCTTTCGGTAAGGGCCTTCAACAAATCGTTTAATGGCAGTGAAGGTAAAAGTAGCACGCGCCTGCCCTCCATTTTTCTCCTTCAACACTTTACTGGCAATGTAGGGTGTAAGCGTCACCGCAATGATCAAAGAAGCAGTAAGGGTAGCAATCACCGTCACCGGCAAAGCCTTGATAAATGCCCCGGTAGTCTCCGGCATCATTATAATAGGCACGAAGGCCAGAACGGTAGTCAAAGTAGCACTTGTGATCGGTGCAATCAACTGTTGCGTAGCCTTAATGGCTGCTTCCGTCCGACTATATCCCTGCGCAATAAATCGCTCGATATTTTCAATAATAGCGATGGAGTTATCCACCAACAAACCTAAGGCTACAATCAATCCAGCAATCGACATCTGCTGCAAGGAGAACCCTGCGGAGTCTACTACCCAGAGACCAATTAAGATTGACAATGGGATCGAGATCATAACAATAGAAGAAGAGCGAGCCCCTAGCAGTAAGAAGATGATCACCCCCACCAAAACAATTCCTTGTACCAGATTGGATAGGAAACCACTAACACGCTCTTTCACCCCTACCGCCTGGTCAAAGACGTACTCCAAACGGATGTCCCCAGCCAAGGTCATGTCCTCCACCTCCTCCTTAATCGGATTGGCTACATCAAAGATATTATAACCGTCTTTCTGTTGTGTATTTATGTAGATGGCTTTCTCACCATTGAATCTTCCCATCCAGCGATCATCCTCATAGTCAAAATAGACTGCGGCAATATTTTTCAAATAAATAATCTTCCCTTCATAACTACCAACAACCGTATTTTTGATCTGCCCAAGATCCTCATATGCCCCAGAAGTTTTGATATTGAACAAGCGATTAGAGACCTTCACCGCGCCTCCTGGAATATTAGCATTGCTGCTCTGTATTGACCGCTCGATATCATCCAGCGAGATGTTCATCTCGGTCATCAGTACCGGATTCAGTGCGATTCTTATTTCTTGTTCGGGATAAGCTTCAATCTCTACCTTCTTCACCCCATTCACATCTTCTATCACAGACTTAATTCTTTCAGCTTCGGATTTCATACGCCGATAGCTCGCCTTTTCAGAGACCAGCGCCATCTGCATAATATTTACCGTACTGGTTGAAAATTTCCGCAAATCCAATTGATATAGATCTGAAGGTAGATCATCCCGAACCTGATTAACCTGGCGAACTACTTCATCATATCGATCATCAGGATCTAGGCCAAACACCGATTCCACCGCCACTACGGCTACACCATCATTGATAGTGGTGCGAATTTCTTGGATATCATCCAACTCTTTAACCGCTTCTTCAATCACATCTACTACCTGACTTTCCATATCCTCTGGATTAGCTCCAGGATAGACCGCTACGATGATGGTGTTTGGAATTTCCACGACGGGGTCTTCCCGTTGTGGCATACTTAAGAAGGACATTATACCCATGACCAAAAGGGCCACGAATAGGGTAAGCGTAAATTGATAATTTTCTATGGAAAACTTTGGAATGTTCATTTCACTGGATTTAGTACCAAGCAAATGCCTACTGATTTTGACTAATCAAGATGGCCTCGTGTTCTTCGATATAGCCTACACTGCTAATAATAACCTCATCTTCTGCCTTCAATCCTTTACTTACTAGCAATCTATCCCCTCTAATACGATGGATTTCAATGGGCACTTTCTTGGCCTTACCATCTTCCGCTAAAAAGATCTCACCCCGCTTGGCATCCGCCTTGATCAAGGCATCGATTGGAATTTCAATGAGCGCGGCCTTTGCCGGTGATTCAATCTCTACGGTCCCAATAAACCCAGACAATAACTTTTTGCCCTGTGGATCTACCTCGATCTCGACTTCATAGGTATTGGTATACGGATCTGCAATACTTGCTATTTCCCGGATTGTTCCGTCAAAAACGGTAGATGCATAGGCGTCAAAATTCACATCCGCCTTATCTCCTAAATTGACATGAATGATATCTTTATCGGTAAGATTAACTCTAATCACCATTGCCTTATCCTTTGAGCCAAAGTCAAAGATGGGTTTACCCGGATTAGCTAGCTCATTAGCTTCGGCGTGCTTGCGTAAGATCACACCACGAGACGGGGCTGTGATTCTAGAGTATTTGAGGTTGAATTCCGCCATGGTCACATTACGGTTATTGAAGGCAAGGCCCTTCTCCGCTGCCTGTAATTGATTCTTGGCGTTGTCCAGTTGTACTTCAGCATTTTCCAACTGCTCTAGGGTAGCTACACTATCTTCGTATAATGCTTTCGCATTTCGATAATCCCGCTCTGCTAATTTTACAGCCAGTTGAGCATTTTCAATATTAATGGCAGCTTGCTCTTTTCCTAGAGTAGCCTGCTGCGTTTGAGCTCGTATTTCGGATAAATCCAATTCGGCTAGCAATTGGCCTTTACGAACTTGTTGGCCTTCCTTGACGTAGATTTTCTTGATAATTCCACCTGTCTTGAAGCTCAATTTACTTTCCTCGCTAGAGGCTAGCTTACCAGTAGCAAAGATGAATTCTTCAAAATCTACCGCCTCTGCGCTAAAGGTCTCTACTTTTCGAGGCGCTTTTTCTGCTTTAGTCGTTTCTGATGCATCTTTTCCGCCACAGGCAATCAAAAGGATACTGAGAGAAAGTAAGGAGAGAATGTTCTGTACGTTTTTCATTATATAAGATCATTGTAAACGTGAAATGCGCAAGGGTGGAGAATAGAAATTAAAATCATCATCTAAACTTAGCTATCCTCCACCGCAAACGCCCAGATAATTGAACTTAATAGGTCTCTTGCGTAGTTACTTGGGGTATGCGTATGCCGGTTGGGCATTACTGTCTGTTTATTTAAAATCGTAGGTACCTGCCGCTCTTTCCAGCTCTGCGACTCGAATTTGGTAATCGAACTGTGCAATAATGGATTGTTGCTGAGCATTGGTCATTTGAGTTCGTGCATTGGTGAGTTCCACCTGATTGGCTTGGCCAATACTATATTTTTTGGCTACTAATTTGTAGGCTTCTTGCAAAGCTTTAACCTGTGCCTCAGCCAACTCCACTTGCTTGACAGCTGCCTCCACTTCGTGAAAGGCACTGATGGTTTGCAATCCGATCTGTTGTTGTATTTCTAACTTCTGTTGGGCGAGTTCTTTCTTTTCAATCTTTGCCTGTTGTACTTTAGGCCTATTGCTGCGATCGAATAGATTCCAGCTCATCACTACCGAGCCCATTACGTAATCGCTATCCGCATCGAGATTATAATCTACACCTTGCACTCCATAATCAACTACTAGATTGACTTGTGGAAGCATATTTCCCTTACTGAGCTTAATTTTGTTGTCCGTTGCAGACAGGAAGTAGTTCATTTGTTGGATTTCCTCCCTATTGGCAGTGGCTCCATTGATGAGTTGTGCCCGATCTGTGACAGCAACCGGATTAACCACTGCTTCTTCGATGGTAATCTCACGTTCAAATTCTTGATTCAGTAGGAAATTGAAGTAGGACTTAGCAATCTTTTCATTCTTATCTGCATCAGTTAAATTCCGCTCCACTTCCTTCACTTGTGCCTGCGCTGCATAAACTTCATCAATAGTCACCTTGTGATTTCGATGTAAGCTTTCGGAGGTCCGCAAATTTTCATTGACCAGCTGCATCGTATTCTCATATAGCTTAACCGCTTCTTGAGCCTTCGCATAGTTGTAATATGCTGTCTTCACCTCTTTTACCAGCTCTCTTTTATAAACATCAACACCAATGCGCTCAGATTCGGAGAGATTGGCTTGTATCCGCTGATTTTGGATGATGGCCGCATTAAACAAAGGCATGGCAGCCCGGAGGAAAGTCTCCTGCTCACGTCTCCGTAAGAAGTTCTCTGATTCATTTTCGATAGTAGGATAGACTGGAATATCTGGGTAGGCTGGATTGGCATCGTTTGCCAAATCATTGATGAGATTCAAGTTCTGATAGATGGGATTAACCAGATCCCCGATAGGAAGTATAATTGCTCGACCACCTTCCGCCATAGAATAACGGGCTTCTAAAGATAGCTTGGGAACAAACATAGCCTTGGCTTCTTTCAGTGCTTCCAAGCTTCTTTCGTAGGAAAGATTCTTTTGCTGTAATGCTACATTGTTGGAAAGAGCCTCTTGGATGTAAGTATCCAGTGCAGAAGTTTGAGCGTTGATCTGACTAGTAAAGACTAGCAGGAAGAAGAGCAAGGCAGTCGGGTGATTCATTTTCATCAGAAATAATTCTAAAACTGTTGTCGATCTCTATTTGGGAAAAGGTTACGCAGCGAGCGCTCATTTTGTGTTACGCATTCAGCTGCCACCTTTATTTATATCTCTAAATTCCGGGTATTGCAGTCATCATTCCACCCGAAATCTTTGAATCGTCTAAAATCAGGGCTGAATCGTGCAATGGTCCATTTGAATTGCCAACGGAAATATTGTGGTACAAAAAAGCAGTAAAGTGGAGTGTGGAGCGTCCGAGAATGGCATAAATAGGGAAGTCGGACGGTTTTTTATGCCTCCAGATGGACTTTTAGTGACTGGGTAAATGGATGATTTTCCATATCTACTACATAGATCACCCCAAATTCATTCCGCAGGAGGCGATCAGTTTCCTTCTTTAACTGAGCTTGGTAATTGGTATCCTTTTCTTGCAGCTCCACCCAAAGTACATAAGCCAAATTCTCATGTTGGTAAATGCAGCTTTCCACTTTTGTCCAGAAAAATCGATCTCCCATATAAAAGGGCAGCCGCCGATATAAAGGTTGGAGCCAGCGATAAATTAAGCTTTTTCGATAGTAAGTGGTGATGGCGTCGATGGCCAGCAAAGTATCAGATACTTTATCGCTAAGCGCTTGGGCGAGTTCGGTGGCGGGTTTGGGTTGTGGGTGAATCGCTTCTCCAGTGTTCTGATGAAAGCGGGTTCGGTAATTCTTTACCTCAAAAAAGGCGACCAAATTCTCCTTCAGATTTAAAGCAATGAAGTCTATCCCCTTTAAACCTTTTCCACTAAGGCCTCTATAATAACGATGACTATCATACTTCTTGACAACCCAATCGCGATTGAAGTTAAATTGCAGTCCACTTTCTAGAAAACTTCTCATGAGAGATTTTGTCCGGCAATGGGGAATTGACGCATTTGCCGCACGTATTCACTGGGCGTCTGTTGGGTGAACTTCTTGAAAATCGCATTAAAAGTAGATTTTGAGTTAAACCCTGCTTCAAATGCTAAACCAAGTAGTGTAAAGTGTTCCAATCGATTATCGAAGACCAACTGCTTGAATTCTTCCACTCGATAGGAATTAATGAAATCAAAAAAGTTGAGCCCAAGCTGATCATTGATTACTCGAGATAAATGATTGATCGGAATTTCCGTCCGGTGTGATAGTTCAGCTATCGTTATCTTCGGTTCGAGATAAGGCTTTTCTTGTAACATAAACTGGCGTATTTTCTCCAGATAAGCATCAGCCTTTTCCTGTGGCAGTCCAGCCGTTACAGCTGCTATTTCCTCTTCAGCCTCCAAAGGTGCATCGACAAATACCGAGTGCTCTCTTAATCCATAGATCCCTAGATAGAATATCCCTAACATCAAAACCATAAAGCTCATCTGCATACCAGTGGTCGGTAATAGAGAAAACCAATAATTACCCATTACCTCAAATAAGACAAAAGCACTCCAAGCAGTCAACTCTACCCAGAAAAAGCGATTGAGCCATTCCAAACGGACGTCCTCTATATAAGAGAACTTAGTCAAAATATACTCGTCATGCTGCCGTAGCAATTGGTAGGTCTTGACTAGATAATAGGGAAATACTGCTAGAAAAAGTCCATAGTAAATAGCGTCAAACCAAAACGGGTGACCGTTCATCATAATCCCCTTACAAGTGGCCAAGCGTTCAGCCGTAGACAAAGGGTATATATTCAAGGCAAGCACCAAATAAGCTAATCCAAAAGGAAGAAGGTGTATCCCAAACTTTTTCCAATTCCACTCAAATCTATTCTCCAATTTGGCCCGGACATAGAGATAGAAGAGAAATGCCCCTAAATAGCCTAATACATATGCATGAATGGGCAGACTAGGAAAGTACTGCATCAATTCGTCGCTATAGGCATACAGGATGGCAATCACAAACATCAAACTCAGTTCCAATGCTAAGACAACGTCTGCTGTTTTGCGGTTTTTTTTCAAACTCAGTAGCAGGGAGAGTACAAGGGCTTGAGAAATCCCGACCGTAATGAGGATCTGGATGAACATAGGTGTCTTCGAGTTGATTGGAAAAAGAGAACTTGATACACAAGTTAGGGTATCTAATCAACAAAAGAAATAGTAAAAAGATGTATAACGCATTCCCTTGGACCAAAATCAAAACTTCATTTAGTCACTGCTTAGCAACTCACCAGGCACCATGATACTAGCGCTGGACAACCTGGCTCGAGAAATAATACGCCTGAACTAGTCTTTTCCCCTACCATCCATCAATAATGAAGTTACGCCTTTGCTCCTCCTTTAAACAGTATCCCTTATTTTAGTAAGCAAAACCTATTTCTCATAACCCGCTCAACCATCAATCTATGAAACCATTCAGCTTTCTAATCCCATTCCTACTTTGGATTGTTGCGCCAACAGCCAATCTAGACTTCAACTACCCTCAACAGGACCCTACTTCCCCCATAATTTTCATCTATGACGCTAGCGGATCTATGTGGGGCCAGATTCAAGGGACCACTAAAGTAGAAATTGCTCGCCAGGTGCTTTCTGAAACCATCGATCAGTTAGGTCCTAATCAACGCATCGGCTTTGTTGCCTACGGCCACCGGAAAAAGGGAGACTGCGAAGACGTAGAACAGCTAGCAGATTTGTCTAATACTTCTAAAGCCATTATAAAGGAACAACTCCAGGGTATTCGCCCCTTAGGAAAAACACCGCTAGCTTATTCAGCCCTACAGGTCATTGAAAAACTAAAAGTCCAAGGGGGCAAAGCGACCATCATTTTACTTACCGATGGGATAGAATCTTGCGGAGGGGATCTGTGTGAGGTCATCAGACAAGCCAAGGCAGCAGGCATTGATTTTCGGATGCATATCGTAGGTTTTGGTTTAAGTGGTGAAGACGTGGATCCGCTGAAGTGTGCCGCACAGGCCGGTGATGGCAAATATTACGACGCTGGTGATGCGACAGAATTAACTACGGCCTTAGAGGAAGTCACTCATCAAACCATCGATGAGCCCGATTATAATCTGGGTGTGGTTGGCATCAAGAATGGGGTATCGATTGATGCTGCCGTACGAATATTCATGGCAGGTACTAAAGATGAGTTCAAAGGAGTACGAACCTACCGGGATACAGGTTTTGTTGGTCTACCACCTGGCAAGTATGATCTAGTGGTTCGGCCACTGGAAAATAGTGATGTGACCGCTCAGACCATTAAGGATGTGATAGTCGAAGAAGGGAAAATGACAATTAGAACAATCAGTTTTGATGCAGGAAAAATCCAAGTACGAACAATGGTTAACGGTGAAGGCTGGGATGCTACGGTCAACATTACCTTAACTGAACAAAGTAAGTCTGTATCCGGAGGGCGGACGTATGGTAGGAATCAATTCTATGAGGTAGCCCCAGGCACTTATGACGTAAAATTGAACTGCTTACGAGTCAAAGGGTTAGAAATTGAACAGATGGTCAAAGGGATCGTAGTAAGCGCTCAAGACACTACACTAATCGAACATAACTTCATGGCAGGTACCGCCAAAATCGGTGCTTTAGGAAAAGGTGGCTTACTGGATGCTACCGTTAATATCGTGGAGAAGACGAGTCAGCGTTCCGTTGCAGGAGGGCGAACCTACACCTCGGACAGCTCCAACCCTAAGTCCTTCCTGCTCAATCCAGGGGAATATGTCGTAACACTGGTTGGGGTCCGAGAATTCAAGGGCCAGAAACAGAGCTTTGAAATGACAATCAAAGCGGGAGAAACCTTTGAGAAGATGGTGCAGTATTGAATTAATACCTAAGCAAAGGAAAGCAGCAGTTTGCTCGCAAGCGGCGTTCTACACATAATTTGTAGTAGACCAGTTTAAAATATTCTATGAAATGAGATTCACCTTCTTAGCTGCATTATTGGTGGTCGGATTCCCCTTACATTCTTCCGCCCAAAAGAATGCCTTGGAAATTGGTATTGGAGTCGGCAATGTGGTAGAGGGAGATCATCGATTAGGAAAAGCAGAGGTACACTTCAGTGTTTTTCGAACTTTGAGCTTTGGCGAGCTAGGGTTGGATTTCACCTCTGGTGGAAACTTCATCCCTGGCGAAAGCAGTTTATCTGAGGACAATCGAGAAATCATATCTTCCAAAGATACTCGATTTGGATCGATCTCCCTTCTTTATAGAATTCCGCTACATGAACATTTCTTTGTGGAACCAAGGCTTGGATATACGAATTTAAGTGCCTTTATCCACGCTGACGATCGTCAGAAATTAAGGCGAGCAAACTTTAGCACCGGTCTGGGCTTAGGAGCCTCGTTCGGTGATCTTCGCTTATCCTTCCGTTATCAATATTTAGGCAAAACGGAGCATTTCAACGGATTTAGAGGATCAGTAGAAGTCATATCTGTTGGTGAGTCCGTTTCCATACTTCTGTTGAGCATATCTTACAATTTTAAACTTTGAGCAGTAAGAGTCCCAACCCTTAGCTCGTCCCCAAAAAGAAACATCCCGTATCCTGAAGCAGGATACGGGATGCACTCGCAAAATATATCGCTAATTATGGTTGATCTAAGCACTTTCCAGGGCAGCGGCACCACCAACGATCTCCAAGATCTCTTTGGTGATCACCTCCTGACGTGCTTTGTTGTAAGTGATCTTCATTTCTTTCAGTAGTTCTTCGGCATTCTCCGTCGCCTTATCCATCGCCGTCATACGCGCACCATGCTCGGAAGCATGTGTATCAAGCAAATACTTGTAAAACTGTGTTTGCAAGATACTGGGTACTAGGTGGCTCAATAGCCCCTCTTTGCCAGGCTCGAAGATATAGTCCGCTTTGGCATTTCCACCTCCCTCATTCTCAATCTTGGCAACTGGCAAAAACTGCTCTGCCTCGGCAAACTGCATGGCTGCATTCTTGAATCGGCCGTAGGAAACATCGATCGCATCGAATTCCTGGTCTTGGAAAGATTTCATCAGTCCCTGTGCCACCTTAGCTACATTATCAAAGCTTAGATCATTAAAGATCTCCATGTGATCCTTGATAAAGTTCAGGTCCGGGTAGCGGTTTTTAAAGTAATCAAAACCTTTCTTTCCGATAAACATTACAGACAAATTACCATTGGCTCTTTGCTCTGCATATTTATTTTCCACTAATTCGATCGCTGCTTTAGATACATTCGCATTAAAAGCACCACACAAACCTCTGTTGGAGGTCACTACCACGATGCACGCCTTATTTACGGGTCTTTCTGTACCAAATTCAGTATCCACATCACCATCTAGGTTAGATAGGATGTTACGCAGCATTTCATTTAGCTTATCTGCATAAGGACGCATCTGTTGGATCGCCATTTGAGCCTTACGCAGTTTTGCCGCAGATACCAATTTCATCGCATTGGTGATCTGCTGCGTATTTTTTACCGATTTAATTCTGTCCCGTACCTCTTTTAAGTTGGCAGCCATATATTAAGGAGTTTTCTGAAGACTGATATTGAACAATAGATACTTTCAAATAGCAGCCTTCAGATAGCCATTAACTACTTACGATTTATACTGTGCCGTCATTTCTGCGGCCAATTTTTCCAAAGCTGAAGTCGCTTCTGGAGTCAACTTACCAGACTTGAAAGTCTCCAACACCTCTGGGTGCTGTTGTTCCAAGTTGGTCAAGAAAACACTTTCGAATTCACGCACTTTCTCTACCGGTACGCCACTCAAAAGTCCCTTAGTACCCAAGTAGATGATAGCTACTTGCTTCTCCACTGTTACCGGAGAGTACTGAGGTTGCTTCAAGATTTCCACATTACGCTTACCTTTTTCAAGGATAGCCGTAGTAGCCGCATCAAGGTCAGAACCGAATTTTGCGAAAGCTTCCAATTCACGGTACTGCGCTTGGTCAAGCTTCAAGGTACCCGAAACTTTCTTCATCGATTTGATCTGAGCACTACCTCCTACACGTGATACGGAGATACCTACGTTAATCGCTGGTCTTACACCCGCGTTGAATAGGTTTGATTCCAAGAAGATCTGACCGTCAGTAATCGAAATTACGTTGGTTGGAATATAGGCAGAAACGTCACCCGCTTGCGTTTCAATGATCGGAAGAGCGGTCAAAGAACCACCACCTTTCACCAATGGGTTACCGTCACTATCTTTTGCATTCTTCAAAGACTCAGGCAAGTCGTTCATGTCTCTTGCGATCTCATCGTTAGCGATGATCTTCGCCGCACGCTCCAACAAACGAGAGTGAAGGTAGAATACATCACCAGGATAAGCTTCACGACCTGGAGGACGACGCAACAATAGAGACACCTCACGGTAAGCTACCGCTTGCTTGGAGAGATCATCATAAATGATCAAAGCAGGACGTCCAGTGTCACGGAAATACTCTCCGATCGCAGCTCCGGCAAATGGAGCGTAGAACTGAAGTGGCGCTGGATCAGCAGCAGAAGCAGAAACGATTACCGTGTAATCCATGGCTCCGTTCTCTTCCAAGGTCTTAGCCACCTGAGCTACAGTAGAAGCCTTCTGTCCGGATGCTACGTAGATACAGAATACAGGCTCACCTCTATCGTAGAATTCTTTTTGGTTGATGATCGTATCCAAAGCGATAGCTGTCTTACCCGTCTGACGGTCTCCAATGATCAACTCACGCTGACCTCTACCGATAGGAATCATCGCATCAATTGCCTTGATACCGGTCTGCAAAGGTTCGTTTACAGGCTGTCGGTAGATTACACCTGGAGCTTTTCTCTCCAAAGGCATCTTGAACTTCTCACCTGAAATCTCTCCTTTACCGTCAATTGGCTCACCCAATGGGTTAACTACACGGCCAACGAAGCCTTCCCCTACACTCAAAGAGGCAATTGTTCCGGTACGGTGCACTCTAGATCCCTCGCGAATACCATCGCCAGGTCCCATCAATACAACCCCTACATTATCCTCTTCCAGGTTCAGTACGATAGCCTGTACCCCTGTTTCAAACTCTACCAATTCACCAGCTTGTGCATGAGTCAAGCCGTAAACGCGGGCAATACCATCACCCACTTGCAAAACGGTGCCGTACTCTTCTAGCTCTGTTGCAGAAGAAAAGCCAGACAATTGTTGCTTGAGTATCGCTGATATTTCATCAGGTTTTACATCAACCATAATTCTTTAGAATTTACGTTTAGCGATTTATTATCAACGGGCCATGATCATAGAGATATACTTGTTATCTCTAAAGCCCTTCTTAAGTTCATCTAATTTATTAGCCACACTGGCATCGTAGATATTGTCTTCAAACTCGATGATGAATCCACCAATCAGTTCTGGATCAACTTCTACGGTCATTTCCACTTGATCATCCGTAACCGTACTTTGTACTAGCTTCTCCTTGATCGCAGCTAAGGCTTCGTCGCTCAATGGAGCAGCAGTTGTCAATCTAACGGTAGAAATGTGCTTCAACTTTTTATACTGTGAAAGGAATTCCACAGCGATATCACCCAAGTAAGATTCACGGCCCTTAGTAATAAGGATATTAAAGAAAGCCATGGTCAACTCATCGTATTTACCTTCAAACAAAGACTTGAAAATCTCCTGCTTCTTACTCGTGCTCACGATTGGGCTCTTCGTCAATAGCTTGAACTCTCTATGCTTCAATACCTCACGGAAACTATTAACATCCTCCAGGATACGATCCAGCTTGTTTTGCTCAACGGCTAAGTCGATAAGGGACTTGGCATATCTTGAAGCTATTCTTTGTACGGACATAGTTTAGTATTACTAGTTGAAGGTCTTTCTAATTCAGATTTACCACATGGCATGATGGGGATAGCCCCTCCCGCCATCTAGTACCGACGACTGTTCTAGTTCAATTTGATCTCATCTACCAAAGACTTCACGTAGCCTTCTTTGGCAGCGTCTCCCTTCAATTGCTCACGAAGAATCTTCTCAGCAATTTCGATAGAGATGTTTCCAACTTGGTTTTTCAAGTCGGTAACAGCAGCCATTCTTAGGTTTTCGATATCATTCTTGGCATTAGCAACAATCTTCTTCGCCTCTTCTTTTGCTTTTTCTTTTGCCTCAGCGATGATTGCCTGCTTAGCTTCCTTAGCTTCCTTCAAGATCTTAGCTCTTTCCTCACTAGCTTGAGCCAATAGCTTCTCATTCTCCGCGTTCAGATTAGCCATTTCTTCTCTAGCACGCTTCGCCTCATCCAAAGAGTTCTGAATATCATCTTCACGCGCTTTCAATGCTTGCTGAATGGGTTTGAAAGCATATTTAGCCATCAACCACCAGAAAACAGAGAAGATCAACACTGTCCAAACAAACAAACCTGGTTCAGGACGAATTACAGAGAAATCAGCAAGAAATAATAGATCAGTCATTATTGAATTCTTTTACACGCACTTGGGCGTTTATACAACTTCATGGACTTTACTATAGTCCACTGAGATTTTTTTGCTGAGAACTGAGCCAAACAACCAACCGTTGTCGAGCTCAGTTCATATGCCTTTTGGCAGATCGTGTTTATCCTACGAAGAAAGAAAGGATAATCGCGATCAAAGCTGCACCCTCTACAAGGGCAGCCATCAAGATCATGTTAGAGCGGATGTCACCAGCTGCATCTGGCTGACGAGCGATAGCTTCCATGGCTTTAGAACCAACGTTTCCAATACCAATGCCAGCGCCGATTACGGCTAGACCTGCTCCAATTGCTGCTAAAGTACCAGTCATGATAACTTTGTTTATATAAAAGATTAATGATGTTCTGCTTCGTGGTGGTGATCCTCAATCGCTGCTCCGATATAAGAAGCAGTTAGGATACAGAATACAAAGGCTTGAATAAAAGCCACCAACAATTCGATTGCCATCATAAAGAGGGTCAATGGAACTGCGATGAAACCGCCCAATACGGATCCTCCGATACTCTCTCCAGCTTGTCCAAATACGAAGATCAAACTCACAAAAATGATAATTACAATGTGTCCTGCTGTGATGTTGGCAAAAAGACGCAACATCAGCGTTAAAGGCTTGATGATAAGTCCCATCACCTCCACAGGTGTCAAAATTGTCTTAACCCAAGCTGGCACCCCTGGCATCCAGAAGATGTGCTCCCAGTAATGTTTATTGCCGCTAAGGTTAGTCACGAAGAAGGCAAACAATGCCAACACCATAGTGACAGCAAGGTTACCGGTGACGTTTCCACTTCCGGGGAAGAATGGAATCTGTCCGATCAAGTTCAATCCCAAAATGAAGAAGAAAATAGACATCAAGAAAGGAAGGTACTTCTCGTACTTTGGTCCCAAGAATGGGATCGCCACCTCATCCCGCATGAAAACGAAAATGGGCTCAATCAAGGATTGAATTCCTTTCGGTGCTTCTCCTTTTCTTGTGGTATAAGCTTTGGCTACTCTTCTGAACATGAAGAACAGAAGGAATAGAGCCAACAACATCGTGAATACATTCTTAGTGATTGAGAAATCATAGTAAGAAGTGATTCCGCCGCCAAGCATTCCACCATCCCAAGTACTCTTCTTATCTAGATTGTAACAATCTCCTTCATAAATCACCTGAAAGATTTCTTTGTCTCCTTCATGCGTAGAACCAAAGCATTTCACCGCAACCTCCCCTTTCGGAAAAGATTGGTCCTGCACTCTCATCACCTCTCCATGGTGCATTACATAACCATCAATTGCCTTATGGCCGTCGCCATGCTCATGTAACTCGAATTTACTAGAGAGGAAGAAAGACCAACCGTGTTCGGGCGCATACAAAATACAAGGAAGTGGAATGTAGATATCGCCATACAAGTGGAAAGCATTTACATCCATAATATGGTGGAATGCAGTCTCACCTGGATCGAACTCATCTTCGGAAGCATCGTGGCAGTGACATCCGCCTTCGTGATGATCGCCTTCGGCATGGTGATCACCACTTTCATGATGCTCTTCCGTGGCATCACCAGAGTGATCATCGTGATCTTGTGCACTAACGGCAAAAGTTAGAAGGCAAAGGCTTAAAAGACTTATGATAATCTTCTTCATCCAGCACAGTGTTTATAACGGTCTTTCAAAATCGCTGCAAAGGTATGTTATTTATAGGTATTTCAAAAAACCAAATTCACTTTTTTGAACAAGAGGTAGGCTTTCAGCCTCAAGGAGTTATGAGCATGGAAAGAAGGTCTGCTGAAAAGAATTGCCAAAGCGGGCATAGGTAAGTATAAATGTTTTCCAAATCTGAGCTCAGACAGAATAATAATTTGTGAACCCCCTAAATAGGATGTTTATCCCTACTATTTCTTCTGAATTTCATCCTGGAAAAAACTACGTCAAATTTTAGTCAATTTTTTAGCGTTTGATCAAATTTTAGCGTTTAAAAACAGGGCGATCGCATTTAAATGATATTTAAGATCCTTTCTCTGACCGTGGGATCCCAGGCTGCCTTGAGTCTTTTGGTTTTAATACTCCCTTTTGCTTTATCTAAACGAATCATATTTAAAAC
>JABSSL010000003.1 GCA_013214355.1 Saprospiraceae bacterium
GATCCTGTACTTCCAGCGGCATGTTCACGCCCATCGCAGAATCGAGGTCGATCTGTCTCACCGTTTTGCCAAAGGCATCCCGGACGATCAGCTGAGCTGGCTTATCCTGGAAGTTGTCCAAAACCAACTGCGCCTGTTCAGATGCTGGGTTCGGGAATACTTCCAAAGTTCCATTTTCTACGTCTCTAAGTCCGCTCCAAGCAGTCAACTCTTCTGGCATAGCGGAGGTCGGATCTCTTAGGATTCCACCGGCTAAGGTACCACTTCCGGACAGCGTCACGTTCTTGAAAACCGCTTTAACTTCTGCACTGCCATTCAGACTGTAAGCCATCATACCGACGTAGATGCAGTCTTCTAGGTTAGTGTAGGTAATTCTATACAATAGTCTCCAGGAAACCCCATTGGTGCTGGTGTAGGATTTGATCTGGTTGCCTTGGCGAGTAATGCGAAGCCATTTCACGCGGCTTCTATTCGAACGAGACTGCGAAACGATGCCTCCATAACTAGCCCGATACTCTCTCCTGACGCTACGCGTAGAGAAATTCTTCAATACCCCAGCTCTTCTAGCCAAAGGATCTAGACTTTCTCTAGCCATTAAGCCCGCGTAGCCACTGGTATTGATACTGGCGAGTTCTGCGGTTAAGGTACCGTCACCACAAAGTGGGTGATAGACATAGGTGGCTTTGTCCGGCTGTCGGAAGGCGGGCCAGCAGCCATCAGAAGTTAGCGTAAAGCTTTCGTCATCGACATCGTAGTCAGAGGTCGTTTGGCCAGCACAGTTGAGGCTGCCATCATCCGGTCCTTCAGACCAACCGCAAGGTAAGCCGATCACATCGACATAGGCGGTACAATCATCCTCATTGCCGGCTTCATCTTGGATTGTTACGGGAATGGCTACGGTATTGCCTAGTTCTTCACAACCGATGGTCAAATCAGCCGAGACGAATGCTACAGAGCCGCAGTTGTCAGAGCTGGCAGCCTCATCCCACACCTGATTAACACTTAGGCTGATATCTTGCTCTCCATTGAAATCGATGGTCAGGTCTTTACAAACTGCCTGTGGATCTTCATCATCGTATACATCGACGTAATGAGAACAAGTTTCCTTATTGCCATAAATATCCTTGGCTCTCCACTGGACTTGGTATCTACCCACCGGGAAGAAACCACTGGGGTTAACCACTCGGCTAGACCAACTTCCCAAGGTACTGCCGTTTTCATCCACTGGGCGGTAGCGTGCCTTAAGCTGAGCTACTTCACAGTTATCGCTGGCAATGGCTGGGGTAAAGGTGATTTGGGCTCCGCATACCCCTGGATCGGTACCCATAGAGATATCTGCTGGGCAGTTGATCCGGGGATCTTCCGTATCGGTGACGGAGACAGTAAAGCTACAATCGACGGCTGGATTACCTGCTTTATCACTACCTGAATAGGTTACAGTAGTGGTACCCACCGGAAAGACAGCGCCAGGGATATGAGTAGCGTTGAAAGATTCCTCAGGGCAATTATCCTCAAATACCGGAGCGGTCCAGGTGGCAACAGCTCCGCAAGCTCCTTCGTCATTGAAGAGATTGATGGGATCAGGGCAATTGCTGAAGGTAGGCACCTCCGTATCATTGACGGTCACGGTAAATGCACAATTGCTGGCATCATTACCGGCTGCATCGCTACCTGAGTAGGTTACTACAGTCTGACCTACCGGGAAGAAATCGCCTGAATCGTAAGTTGAGCTAGAAATTGTACCTGGACAATTGTCATCAAAACTTGGTGCGGTCCAAGTCACATCAGCCCCACAGTCTCCGGTATCATTGCTGACGGAGATGTTACCAGGGCAGTTGCTGAAGCTCGGTGCTTCGGTATCATTGACGGTTACGGAAAAGCTGCAATCATCTGGATTGTCAAAATCATCTTTGACAGTAATTGTGACGGTAGTGGTACCGACATCAAATGCTGTACCTGGGGCCTGACTATAGCTGATATCGAGATTGTTATCACAATTATCGCTGGCTGATGCAGGGCTAAAGTCCACGACTGCACTACACAGTCCAGGATCATTACTGACCGTGATGTCTGCCGGACAGGTAATGGAGGGGTTTTGGTTATCATTGACCGTGACCATCGCCGTACATGTAGCACTTAGGTTCCCATCGCTTACCGTTAGTTCAACCGTATGGGTACCTACGGCAAAAGGCCCACTGTCATCTAAACTAAGCTGTAATGCATCTCCATCTGGATCACTGGAATTATCGTCTACCTGTGCTGGGGTAACACTGGCTTCGCAAGTATTCGGCGCTGTAGAAACGGTAATATTCTTACAATTAGCTACTGGTGGTTGATTACAGGCGCCATTGGGATCATTGACCGTTACATCAACCGTGCAATCCCTTTCATTGCCATGAATATCAAAGAAGAAAAATTTGACATCCAGATTTCCTACATCATCGCAGTTCAATGTTACTCTATCTGCATTTACATTGCCCGAAGTACCACAGTTATCGGTAAAGAAGGTAACGATATTAGTAAGGGCAAAATTAGTGAAGAAGGTATATTGTCCATCATTATCTAAATCTACACTAATAGCATTATTACAAGTAAGCTCTGGTGCTTCAAGGTCGTTTACTGTTACATCAAAGGAGCAGTTACCCATTCTGCCACTATCATCAGTAGCTGTCACATTTACCGTTGTCGTACCTACATCAAATGCTGTACCCGGGTTTTGACTATAAGTAATAGCTACATCACTGTCGCAATTGTCGGTGGCCGAAGCCGTAAAAGGGACTACTGCACTACAAATCCCCGGATCACTATTGGAAACAATATCAGCAGGACAGCTTACTATTGGAGCGATGTTGTCCCTTGCTTCTATGGTAGGATTTTTGACTATAGATTCACACCCATTTGCATCCTTGATACGAGCCTGATAAGTTCCAGCTGCCAGGTTGGTAAAACTAGCTGAGGCCTGATAGCTGTCCCCATTATCAATTGAATACAGGTAGGGGGCGGTACCCCCTACCGGATCTACTATTATAATGGCGCCACCATTAGCACCTGGGCAAGTTGAAACAGAAGCTGCTTCGAAGGTTAGATTAGGGCAAAGTATACCCCTGATGCGAATATTATCAAAACCAAATTCTTGTTGCCGCCAACAGTTAGTTCGAACCCGAACTTGCAAACTAGTTCCTGTTACCGGAATAGGGAAAGTGAAATCGGCAAAGGTCCCTGTAACTTCGGTGCCGAATGGCCCAAAGGTCACAAGATTATTATCCGTATCCTGTTTCAATTGCCCACCAAACTCCGCTGTGGGGTTGTTGCCCCTGAACAAACCGATGATGTTCCATCCGGTATCATCCATGTTGTATTCCACCATGATAAAATTATCCTTTGTCCATTGATTCTCTCCAAAGCGACTCATGCCCAAAGCTATTTGGACGTCGAGGAGGCTATAGGAAGAAACATTTAAGGCATTTAGCGTAACAAAACCGTCCTTGTTCCATCTAAAACGCAAAGATTCTTGCGTATTCTCTCCAGCCCAATACCATGAGCCATCTCTAGTCCCTGCTCCGATAGTCTCTGCGTGTTGGGGGGCTGGATTCAGATTGGTTGGGCCCCACCAAGCTCGGAGAGCCGGGTTATCGTCTAATTCGGTCTCGTAGCGGATACCTCTTCCATCGGTCTCGAAGCTCTCCTGTAGTAGCGTGACCTGAGCCGTGCTTTGGAAGTGAAGAAAAACTGCACAAAGCAGTAGAAATAGTGACTTAATCTGGTTCATAGTAACTATGGAGTTTAAACAATTGTGTTTTAGTATTATACAATAGCATTCCCGCCTAGTGCTCGATTTTGAGCATAGACATATGGTTTTCACAGCTGCTGGGCCGGAAGGAGACTTTAGCAATAGGGGGTTGAAATGTAGGTGAGTTTGAAGGCTTTAATCCTATGTTCGGATTGCCATCAAAACCTGCTAATATTTGGAAGGAAAAATCTTAGATAGGGAAAAAAATTAAGGAACACGAATATAAAAAAAACATTTTCGTCCCATAACGCTAATGGATTAAACCTTCCTGAAAAGACCTTCGAAGCCCAAATTTGCTGAAGGCGTCATCTTCAAAGACTATATTCCAGTGATAACCTTGAAGATTGGGGGTAGCACTTTAATCGTTTTCATCTTTAAGTTAAGTAGTGCGACAAAAGATATTCCTAATTTTCAGCTGCGTCTTTTGCGGCCATTCATCGTTAGTAAAACTCTCACGTAGCCTACGGCTATGCTTGATTTTACTGCCTCGTCTGACCTCAAAATTCATCACCTGAAAATTCACGACTACTTTTGTCACACTACTTAGGATTTCTTTGAACTTTCATTAAAATGCGCAAGCAAGGCCAAGCTTCTGACAAGATGAGCCATGTTCATGTTATTCTGTGTTTCGTCCTTGTTCGCACTAAAGAAAGCAATAACCAGTCTCTTTTCTGGAGATATGTAAACACACTGGCCGCCCAGCCCAAACTTGGTAAAGTCGCCATCTTCAAAGACTACATCCCAGTGATAACTTTGGAAATTGGGACCTTGACCTGCAAAAAACTTTCCCCACAAACGCTCACCGGTTCCACCCTCTGATCTGAATAGTTCTTTATCTCCTGTATGGATTTGACTTAGGTATCTTTCTGTGGCAATCTTGGTAGTAGCGTCATCAGTAAAGGCCAAGCCGTATCGGGCAAGATCTCTCAAACGCATGAGGATAGTACCGTAACTTCCAGCAACTCCGGTACTAGATAGTGTGACTCGAGCGTCATCCTCAGCGCCAATTTTTGACCATATATATTGCTGCACCAACGCATGAAAGGGTTGGGAGGATACGCTTTCAGCGATGGCTGTCAGAATAGCAGAGTTAGCGGAAGTATAATCATAAGTTTGCCCAGCTGGTTCATATTCTCCAGCATTGGCCAATAGTTCCATAAAGCTTTCCTCAAAACCTGAGTCTGGCGCCGGAAAATATTCAGAATGCTGTAGCAATTTGTAGAAACAATGGTTAGGGTCTGTAAATGAGATCCGATCCGGCACATGCTCCCGGCAGTTGATTCCCGAGGCCATTCTCAGTAATTGCTCAATGGTAACCTGTTCCAAAGGCTTTCCTTGAAACTCTGGTAGATATTTTCCAATCGGATCCTGTTCGTTCAGCTTTCCTTCATCTGCCAAATTTGCGATTACTGTTCCGATAAATGATTTACTTACTGATCCCAAAAAATGCCTATCTGCGGGATCCATTTCAGGATATCTTTCATATACGATCTCACCTTTGTGGAGAACCATTACACCGCTGACCTGCTTGTTTTCACAGATTTGATCGAGGGAGGTTTCTTTTTCAAAGAAAGGACTGGTCAGCACCTCTTGTCCCAGCGTACTACTGATGTTCTCTGGAAGCGCTCTGGTTTTGGTACTTCCTTTTTCTATCAAGACGGTCGGTAAATAGTTTTCTAGATGGCTAAATATCTCTGTGCTGTGAGCACCTCTCCCTTCTATCCATTCTGGAGCGGTAAAACTTACTTTCTGTTCATCTGGAGTTGGAATTTTTCTTGATGCTACGGCTGCCGCTATCTTGTCTTCTAGGGTAAGCTCTTTAACTTGTTGCTTGCACCCAAGAACCAGCAACATAGTAAAAAGGAGAAGTGAATGCAATCGTATGCTGTGGGTTGACATATTTTCTTTTTGTGATAGTCAGTAGGCTGTGTCCCGTAGTAAAACTGAGGCCATTACCTTAATCATTTTCATCCTAATGATCTTGCTTGGTAGATTAGGTTTCACCCTTAAAGTTAGGAGGGAAGGCAGCCAGATGCGTTGGCTATTGTCTAAAGGGTAGGAATTATTGTCTAAGTGGTAAGTAGGAGAGGATGAGCGGGAAGAAGGGGATTTCTTGTTTGGATAAGTATTTGCACACACAGTCATAAGGGCTTCTAGGCCTCTGTTCTGAGCTTGTGCTTGACCCAGCGAAGCAACGAGATCACTCCGATTGTCATACCAATGGCAAGGGCATTGAATAGGATGTCATTGGGGTCGAAAACTCTATTGGGAATTAAGCCTTGGAGTATTTCATCGAACAATCCCAAGGGAAAGGCTAAAAGAAAGGTTGCCAAATAAGGGGAGACGAGTAGCTGTCTCTGTTTGGAACGCTCCTGCAGCGCATTGAGTATGAAAATACTTAAAGCACTGTACTCGATGAGGTGGCTCCGCTCGGGAAGACCTAATCTAAGGAAGAACATTCCGCAGACGGCAATCAGCGACAACCAGATGATGATTTCCAATACATGAGGCTTCGATTGCCAGCCCTGCAGGACTACCGCAAGAGCTAGCGTCAGCATCCCCCCAAGAAAAATCACAGCTTGGAGATCTTGACTCGAAAGCAGCCTTCTGAGTGGCTGACCAATGAAGAGTGTGGACAAGATGGTAGTAGCTACCAGCAGGGCCAATAGCCAAAAACGTTTCTCTTGCGTGGAGGTAAATAGAGACATTAGGCTGTAATTATATGATCCTTATCCAATGTCTTATGCTGTAGCCAATCCTAATCTTACTTCACTTCGGGATTTGCTTTAATCAAGTCTAGATGCGTGTTATCACAAAAAGGTCCCACCTTCGACTGTTTACAGTTGCACAACTTCATCTTCTGCTTCTTTTCCAGGGTAAAAGCGATCGGTGTGAATTTGCTGCCATGGTGTGACCCATCGCAGAAGGGTTGATTTTTGCTGAACCCGCATTGGCACCAGAGATGGGTTCCGGCTTCGAGCTCCACTTGCACAGCTTCCAAGCTGGCTGTTTTCTCCCGTTGAAAGTCACGCCCTATTTCACTCCCCTCCTTTTTTGACCGTACGAAGGGGTAAAAAAGGTGAGCCGACCAGCTATCCTTGGGGTCGGTTTGTAAGCCTAATTCGGTAGGGAATTGGCGGGTAAAGGTAGCGGTGCCAAAAAGCTGATCCCAGATAGAGAAGGCATTGCCGAAGTTTCCATTGGGATCACTGATGTTATCTGCTTTGGATTTGCCATGGTGGGCATAGTGAAAAGCGGGGGTGATAATGATTCGTTCGACGATCCACATCACGGGACTTAAGAACTTGATCCGATATAGATATTCATCCCATTTCCAGGTACTGTGTGAGCTGGTAACGATCAATTGCTTGAAGATCAAACCCATTACCGTGGCTGGAATCATCCCGAGAAAGGTGCAGATGGCCACCCACCAGATATTGGGAAGGAAAAGGTAATAGAGCCATGAGTTTCTCCAGGAAACCATTACGCCCATTTCCTCTGCGGCGTGATGAGGGCGATGGTGCTTCCATAAGAAGTCGTATTCGTGCGCAGAGCGGTGATACCAGTATTGGGCCAGATCATCCACCAAAACGTACAAGGGAACAGCAATCCACCAACTCAGTCCAGCCCAACTGTTGTAAGCATCTGGAAATACAGTTTTTCCGAAATAGATGATACCGAAAAGCACGATATAGCTATTGATACTCAATAAAAAGAAGCTCAAGAATTCCATGATCCAGTCGTCCCGGGTCCTTTTGGTGCCTTTGTAGTGCCCACCAAAGGTTTCAATGGCTCCAAAAAATAGGAGAGTGACTAATACCACGTGTTTTCCGGAATCCGGATCATTCAACCAATCTGAGATTACCATATTGCTTATCGTTCAATGTGATTAAAAACTACTGTTCTCCTACTTGTACTTGTTGAGTGCTATATTCCATTAGAAAATCTTCCTTTGACATCCTAAGCCCCTGTGGTGCATAATCCCCCATAAACTTTTGCCCCTCTGTAGATTCAAATTCAGTCATCCCTTCAGAGATCGGAGGAACGTCATCGATTTGAGCTTCAAACTCAGGATTAGCGAGCATGTGTCTGAATAGGATGAAGCCCTTTTGCCAAGGCATATTCCATTCCATGAAATTATAAGCTAGGGCTTGGGCTTGCGCTTCCACGGCCTCGTCGGGACTGGCTAAGACAATATTGACATAACCGTCGGCATCCAGTATTGCCTCTTCATCCTTCAGGGCATTGAAGTTGTAGGTGGCGGCGTTGCCAAGGTTGAAGGACCAATATCGCACATCCGTCTGATTGATATCCTCAGGGCCATGGGTATAGGAAGGGGATTTAAATCGAAATACAAATACCTCGTCTTCCTTTTTGGTGATGGCTGCGAGTAAGTATCGATTGTCATTATTCTCAATATATCCTCTGGTATCAATGGCGTGAAAGGGGAGGGAGTAGTATTTTTTATTGCTACTAGGGCCATCCAAGGAGACGGTATTTTCGGTTTGAAATACTAATCCCAAGCGCTTGACCATGCCGGGTAGGCTTACTCTTCTCACAATACTGCGTAGATTCAAAGCCGTCGGCAGGCGCACGGGCTTAAAGGCCACCGTTTTTGCTTCTCCTTTGATCGTAAAGGCTTCCACGGTAGGAAACTCCACTCCGCCAAAGTCATCAATATTATAGTCGTACAAGCGGATCACCATCAACAATAGTTTCACATCATCTCGGAAGGGGAGGAGATTGGGAAGGTTCTGGGCTTTATGCTTGGCTGGTACAATATGTACAGTGAAGTTCTCGCCTACCTCGGCGCTATCCTTATGCACCAGGAAAGGATTGGGCTTTCCCGAGTCGGTTTCAATCTGGTAATCTACCAGGGAGCCTTGCGTAGCATTGTCGCCAAGACTGTAGACATTAAAGCTGAAATAGCGCGTATCCGGAAACTTCCCCTTGATCCGGAAGGCCATGTCGTTATCGGTCCGAGCTAAGGTATAAGTGAAGTAGTTGGCATATTGGTCTGGTAAGATACCGACGGTCGTGTCCCGGCCAATGTAGGATTCCCAGACGGTATTATCTGGTTCAAGACTGCCGGCGTTCAGTTTTTTCTCCAGAATGAACCAGCCGATTGCCAATAGGAGTAGTAGCCCACCTAGGAAATAAAGTAGTCTCTTCATTGTGTTTGAATGCTTAAGTGGTGTCACAATGGCAATCGGGATCTATCTATTGTCACACTACCTACTAGTCTAAAAGCTACTAAATTTTACTCATATTGTGGGCATCCTTCCCTTAAGGGCTTGCTTCTGGCGCTCTAGATTCTTATTACCGGATGACTAATGTCAACATCCGGGTGATCATCTACATCCAGATCACCGTATCACTCGCCTCATGCCACCCCAGGTAGTCTTGTCCAAAGCGGTCATCCATCTTGCCGCGTTTGACTTTTAGGGTCGGGGTTAGTAGCTCGTTGTCAATGGACCAGTGGGTTTGCTGGATCACGACGGTGGATATGCGCTCGAATTTGGCACGGGTGTTATTGAGCCCATTGATAGTGCTAAGCATTGATTGTTCTACCTGTGCTTTATCAGCAGTAGCCCCGATTTCCGATAAGTTGATTATGGCTATGGGTTGGGGAATTCCCAAGCCTGCTACACATACCTGCTCCACAAACTCATTCTTCATAATGACTTCCTCCAGCGGATTTGGGGTGACATAGCTCCCCTTGGAGGTCTTGAAAGCATCCTTCACTCTGCCGATTACCCGGACAAATCCATTGTCGTCCAGGGTGCCGCGATCGCCACTGTGCATCCAACCGTCTACTAAAACTTCGGCTGTTTTTTCTGGGTTTTTGTAGTAGCCGGTCATCATGTAGGGACTTTTCATCAATATTTCCCCTGAACCCTCCTTAATACCAACTTCACCAAAGGGGACGGCTTGACCGACGGAGTCATTGGGTGTCTTAAGATCTGTTCCATTGGTCATGGAACCGCAAACCTCCGTCATGCCATATGCCTCGATGAGATGGATGTCTAATTGCTTGAAAAAGTCCTTAATGAAGGCGGGAGTGATGGCGGCACCAGTTGCGGCGATTTGTAGATCGCGCATGCCCATAGCCGTTCTCAGTTTCTTTTTGATGATGCCAGAGAGAACGGGTATTTTCAGCAGCGTATTGAGTCGCTTTTGTGGAATCTTGGCGGTGACACCCAAGTAGAATTTGGTCCAAATACGAGGCACGGCAAACAATAGGGTAGGCTGGGTATCTTGCAGATTTTGGGCAAAAGTATCTAGACTTTCCGCAAAAGACATCATGCCCCCCATCCAGATCGTCGGTAATTCTACACCAATTCTTTCGCCAACATGATTAAGCGGGAGGTAAGAAAAGGTTCGAACCTGCTTGAGTTGGCCAACGCCGATCCAATCCGTTTTCAGCTCATTCTCCATAATCAGGGCCGGAGATCGATGCACGTGCATAACCCCCTTCGGTGTGCCTGTGGTTCCCGAGGTGAACTTAATGGTCCAAAGGTCATCGAGCTTGGGCACGAAATTTTCTGTGAAAGCTTGGTTTTCGGCTATGAGTTCGTTCCACTCCTCACCCACATTAACCTCCGCGTTACCTGCATAGTGCGGAAATTTGATGGCCAATACAGAGGCAGGGATGGCTGCTGCTCTATCCCCCCACTTGTCCAATTTACCTAAAAAGATAGCCTGCAAATCTCCTAGCTCAATTACCTCTGCCAATTGATCCTTGGGCAAACTAGCATAGAGTGGCACAGAGACATAACCTCCCGTCAAGATGGCAAGGTCCGCCAGTATCCAGTGATAGCAATTTTTGGAATAAATACCGATATGGTCTCCTGGTTTGAGTCCTTTTTCGCGTAAGGCCGTGACCATCTTTCTGGCTTCTTGTCCCGCCTCGGCATAGGTTAGCGTTTTCCAATGTCTCCCTTTGGGCTGGCGCAAGAAAATGGCATTGGGAGTGGTGCTTTCCCAATGGTAAAATCGCTCGATGAGCGTAGGAGTTGTCGTTGTTGAAGGATTCATAGTCGCATGTTCTATTGCAGAGAAGGTTAATTTACTAACTAATTGCTATCCCTCAAGAAGTTTGATGCGAAATTTTGTGTTAGAGATTGGTCAAAAGGGTTTGGCTGTTCCTAAAACAAGAAAAGGAGTCGATGCAGATCGACTCCTTTTCTATCTTGGGATTATTTCGTTGAATCTTAGAAGCTAGCTTCTCGAAGCCTTTACTCCTGGTCAAATCTAATTTCCTGTATTACAGTGCTACCTGCACTCATTTTCATGTAGATGTACACACGATAGGTGTTATCAGACGTTACTAGGTTTCCTATGCAATACTGAGAGTCACTCGCTGGGGATGACCCATGGTGAAGTTGGCTAAAGGACTTGGGTTGATGTTGAGTGAAGAAGGTCTTTACAATCTGCACGGCTTGTGCTTTGCTGTAAATGTCCTCATTCTCCAGTACAGATAGCTCGATCGAATTGTCGAAATACTGGCCCAAAGCCTCTGCATCACCGGTATTCATAGCTCTCGAAATACTAGCAAGACTGAACTCGTTAGTAGTAGTTAGCGATGAAAAAAGCATTACAAACAATAGCGTTTTCATGGTATTGCTATTTAGTTTAACAGTGTTGGAGGAAGGAGGGCTAGCCACAACTAGCGGTTGATGGGCATTTCAAGAGCAGCCTTGTGGTGTACCGTTTTCCTCCTTAATTAGTATGTGATTCAACTCATATTGAAGTTCATACTAATTTATTCAAAAAGATTGAGAATTCCTTGAATAATCAATCCATCTTTAAGACGATATTTCAATTTGGAAGTAACGCCTTTGAGTTCCGAAAGGTTGAACCTCTTCACATCTTATAACGTCTAGAACTAGTATTTCTTGTATCTGAACCCGTCTTTTTTGCAGTGTTTTTGCTTTAATGTATTGATTATTAGCGATTTAGTGTTTAAGGGGCTTAGTATGCGCCGGGTGGAGCCCTGGAATTGTTAAAAATTTCTAAATAATTGTCTTTCATGGACTTTGGCTTAGTGTAGAATTAACAAGAAGTTCTCTCCTACTTATTTTCTCTTAAGGCTGAAGTTTCTATTTTTGTGGCCATGAAACAGAATCGTGTCCTTTTAGCTATTCTTGATGGGTGGGGCCATGGCCCGAAGCCCGAAGTCAGTGCCATTGCACAGGCTAATACTCCCTTTATTGATAACCTATATCAGCAGTATCCCAATGCAGAGCTGGTGACCTACGGTGAAGAGGTAGGTTTGCCAGATGGGCAAATGGGGAATTCTGAAGTGGGGCATTTGAATATTGGTGCTGGACGTGTGGTTTATCAAGAATTGGCACGGATCAATAAAGCGATTAGGGAAGAGACTTTGGCGAGTAATTCGGCTTTGCAGGCAGGGATGGCTTATGCCAAGCAGGAGGATAAAGCCCTACATTTGATCGGCTTGGTTTCTGATGGAGGGGTTCATTCGCATATCAGTCACTTGAAAGCACTTTCTGATATTGCCGTCGCTGCGGGTTTGACAAAGATCTATATCCACGCTTTTATGGATGGTAGAGACACCAGTCCGAAGGGAGGGAAAGGATACTTGACGGATCTGTTAAGCCACATTGAAGATCAACCTACTCAGTTGGCTAGTGTGATTGGACGCTACTACGCTATGGATAGAGACAAGCGTTGGGAGCGGGTCAAGTTGGCCTACGATCTCTTGGTAAAAGGAGAGGGCGAATCCACGACTGAGGTGCTCGATTTAGTAGGTCAACGCTATGAGGCGGGGGAGACTGATGAATTCTTGCAGCCCATCCGATGTGTAGATGCCAATGGGGCCCCTATCGCTACCATCAAGGATGGCGATGCGGTGCTATGTTTCAATTTCCGAACGGATCGTCCTAGGGAGATATCGGAAGTGTTGACGCAAAAGGACATGCCGGATTTCGATATGCAGAAGTTAGATCTGCGCTATATGACAATGACCCGTTATGACGATACCTATAAGGGAGTTGATGTCCTCTTTACCAAAGAAGATTTGAAGAATACCCTCGGGGAAGTACTATCCGATGCGGGGAAAACTCAAGTTCGAATTGCGGAGACGGAAAAGTATCCGCACGTAACCTTCTTTTTCTCGGGAGGAAGAGAAGCTGAATTTACCGGAGAGCGCCGCATTATGATCCCTTCTCCCAAAGTAGCGACCTACGATTTACAACCGGAAATGAGTGCTCCAGAATTGACTGCCGCGATCATAGCGGATATCAAAACCAATCAACCCGATTTCATCTGTCTGAATTATGCTAATACGGATATGGTGGGACATACGGGCGTTTTTTCAGCCGCTGTAAAAGCAGCAGAAGTGGTGGATAACTGTACCCGTGACTTGGTTACTACAGCTTTGGAACACGATTATCACATCATTATTATCGCCGATCATGGCAACTCCGATTTTATGCAGAATGAGGATGGTAGCCCAAATACTGCACATACCAAAAACCCTGTACCTTGTATCTTTGTTAGTAAGGAAGCTGAAGGGAAGCAACTGAAAGATGGTAAGCTAGGAGACTTAGCGCCCACCATCCTGCAGCTATTTGGACTTGAGGTTCCTCCAGAAATGGACGGAGACCTATTGATCCAATAAACAAGTTTCAGAAACAGACTGCGATCCTTTCTAGAGATATTCTATTTTTGGGTGATTGTATACGATTGATTGGTCGAGGGTAAGCAGGTACACCTTGACGAAGTACTCGATTATCATCCCGGAATTTGCATCACTAACCTAAGCATTTATGATCCGTCTTTTTCATCTCCTAGTCATCTTTTTACTCGCTGTAGTTTCTTTTCAATGCCAATCAAATGCAAGTGTAAGTGTAGAGCAAACAGAAAAGACCTTCTTTGATCTACGTGCCTTTTTTGAGGAGGAGATTGCCCGGCTGGAGGAGGAGAATCCAAAGGTTAAGAAAGAGATAGAGATCAATGGAAAGAAGGAGCAAAAGACCCAAGAGGAAGTCGATTTTCAGAAAGAGTTAGCCATCTTTATCCGCTCCGACATAAATAAGCCGGCATGGACCGAAAAGTACGGCGTTGATAGCATCCTGTCCGCCAATAATCTGGTACGAGTAGATTATGTGGCCCTAGATTCTACGCTAAAAACTAGATTACTTTCGATCGAGTTCGAAAATGCGGCAGTACAGAAAGTTTCGATTACCAATAAGACGGATTCACCACTAATCCAATCTAAGCAGCAACTCACCTTTGAACCTAAAAAAGGCTACGAGATCGCTAATCAACAGGACCTATCTCTCAGTAACGATAGTCAACTGCGGATCCTTGCTACTTTTGAGCGGTAGCAAAAGGAAATAGCAAGAAAAGAATGTAGCAGAGCGAAAGTAGAAATCACCTGCTGCTCTGCTAATCTTCAGGTACCATCAGAGGGCCGATGGCCTGATCCTTCCTATTATTGATCAGGAAGAGCGACATTCCTATAAAACCGTGTTTCACAATGTGTGAGGGTTACGCCTCCAGCGGGAAACCTTTGTCTGGTTCCGGTGGATTTGTGTTCATGTTCATAGTACTGCTATAGTATGTAATGTTTTGGTACTGTTTCCGTCTCTTATAGCTATACAACAGAGCTTTGCATGACTCTTTGAAGTTAGCAAAATGCATGAGTAGGTGTCGGGTTTAACCCGGACTAAGCTAGAGGATTATGTGTAGTTGGGGAGGGGAAGCTAAGAAATTAGCCAAGGTTGGAGTGGATCCAGCTGTAAGAATTACCTAATGGGGTGGAGAGCAATACTTACCATGCAAATATATGAAAAAATATAATATTTAAAAGAATACACTAGTTTTCCTACGAGAAAAAGGAATGAGATGAGAAAAACAATATTGGGGAAATAAAAAAGAGGCAGCGCCACCACAGCACTACCTCAGCCCTAACCAAATAAAACCAAATTATATTTTAAAACAGCCTTCGCTGATTTTTTCTGTTTCTTACTTATTGTAAGTTTTACAATTACAAATTTATTAAAAAAAACTCAAACTTTTTTCAATTGCGCCACTAAAATTACCTTTTTCTTCTGAAAAATTTATAAAACGCGGTTTTGGCGCTTTTTGGGCAGATACATATGTTGAAATTGTCATTTTTTATTCCGGTATTTTGTTTTATTAATGGGTTTTGGGCAGAATTTTCATTGGTAAGGATCTTTTAGGCGGAATTTTTTTCTGTTCCCATTGTAGCTGCCTTTTTGGGTCAGTTTTGGAAAGTTTTTTTTGTTTTCCTGCCTTTTTGATAAATTCATAAAAATTCCTTTCAAAGGCTTAGCTTCGCCCGTAAAAAGCGTTAAGATGAATTTCCGTCCTTACTTATTGTGTTGTTTTTTGTTTCTAAGCTCCTTATTGTCTGCTAGTTATGCGCAGTCGGCAAAGTATGAGGAAGATGCTCGATTCATTAGGAAGATTTATGATGAAGCCATGACAGAGAGCCAGGCATACGAGTGGTTGAGGAGCCTGACTAAGGATATTGGTGCGAGATTGGGTGGGTCTCCACAGGCTGCTGCTGCCGTCGAGTATACAAAACAAATGCTGGATACCATGGCGCTGGATAGCGTCTATTTGCAAGAATGTATGGTACCACACTGGGTGCGTGGGGAGAAAGAGGTGGTTCGAGTAGTGAATTCCTTTAAGATGGGTTCTGTGGACTTGGATGCTTTGAGTCTAGGTAACTCCTTTGGTACTGGCCCTACAGGAGTAACGGCCCCAGTGATAGAAGTCAAAAGCTTGGATGAGTTGGAAAAATTGGGCAGAGAAAAAGTGGAAGGCAAGATTGTTTTTTTCAATAGACCGATGGATCCAAGGCAAATGAATACTTTCGCTGCCTACGGTGGGGCGGTGGATCAAAGAGCGCTTGGCGCCTCTCGAGCTTCTCGCTTGGGAGCTGTTGCTGCCCTGGTTCGCTCCATGACGAACGGAATAGATGATATCCCGCATACTGGTGGTTTGGTTTATGAGGAAGGCGTTGTTCCTATTCCTGGTTTAGGGATTAGTACTATGGATGCAGATCTACTGAGTAGTCTTATAGCCGAGGAAGAGGTACGAGTATATATTCGCAATACTAGCAGAATGCTCAGCCCTAAATTATCCTATAACGTAATTGGTGAAATTAGGGGCTCTACCCATCCAGATGAAATTATCGTAGTGGGAGGGCATTTGGATTCTTGGGACGTAGGAGAGGGCGCGCATGATGATGGTGCGGGTTGTGTGCAATCCATGGAAGTATTCCGCCTGTTGAAAGCTTTGGGGTATCAGCCGAAGCGGACTTTGCGCTGCGTGATGTTTATGAATGAAGAAAATGGCTTGGCCGGAGGTAAAGCCTATCAGGTGGCCTCCGATGCTGCTGGAGAGTATCACATGGCCGCCATTGAATCGGACCGGGGGGGATTTACCCCGAGGGGCTTCACGGCAGACGGTCATGAAAGTGTATTCACGAAAAAGTTTCGAAAGGTCAATAAATGGCTCCCGCTCCTGGAACCTTACGGTCTACGATTAGCCAAGGGGGGATCCGGAGCTGATATCAGTGGTTTAAAGTCACAGAAAGGCCTATTGTTTGGTTTCGAACCCGATTCGCAACGCTATTTTGATTACCATCATACGGCTGCTGATGTATTGGAGGTGGTCAACAAGCGAGAACTTGACGCGGGTGCGGCAGCGATGGCTGCCTTAGTATATCTTCTGGATAAGTATGGTTTGGACTAATATCCAATGCCTGCTATTGTTTGAGAAGCTGTTTTGAGCCAATCAGTTTGTGGTTCTGTTTAATAAGGAGGAAATAAAAGCCACTTTGTAGTGCACTAATATCGATGGGACTTCCTGTCCATTTCTTCCGGAGTACTTCCTGTCCTAGATAATTCTGGATGCTCAAATCGAGTTGCGAATAAGGAGCAGTAAGTTCAAGGTAGTCGCTCGCAGGATTTGGATAGACTTTGATGTCGTTTTCGGTAGGTCCTTCGGAGGTATTGGTCGTTAATGTACAGAAATTAGACTGATATTGTTCGAAGTAATGGAGTTTGAGATACTCATTAATGCTGTGCGTCAGACTATCTGCGAACCGCTCTCGGTTGTCTTCATCTAAGCGAATGTTTCGGTCGCACTCTACTTGGATTCCGTCAATTTTACCACCATTCTCGGAGCTGTGTCTTCCTGTATTATAACCACCGCTGAAGTAATCCTCGTCACCTAGTGGATAAGGGTCTTGCATGCTAGGAACACTTGGGAAACCTTTATCCCCCAACATAGTCCCTAAACTTTGCGATCCCCTTAAAAGCGCTGCGTGTGATAAGGCTTGTCGATTCTCGCCAGCCAAAGCTCTGATACTACTCTCCTCTATCAAACCTTGCTCATTCAGCTGATTATCTGTTAGTCGTAATTGTGTCCGACTCAATCGATAACCCAGCTCCACTCGTTGGATCAGGTGACCATGACCATGCAGGTCCAAAAATAAGCCTCGACCATAGTCTTCCTCGATACGGGCCTTGGCCAGGTCGATGAAGGCATGATAATTATGGTAGGCCTCTTCAACTATTGGGTTCCCATCTGCTGCGGTGACAATGGAGCGGTTCGCATCGAATCGACTTCGATGCAATAGATTGATAATGACATGCGGATAACAGCCGGTAGTCGCGAAGAAGTCATCAATGATACTACGGGCAAGTTCCTGAGTATACAGATCCCGATTGTATACACATCCGCTACATTCTCGCCTAGGAATGCTCAGCGGTTGTAGATATCCACCATGGGGTACGGATAGGATGACGGGGAGGTTACCAGGTAAATATTCTACGTAGCCGGTTGTATCAAAGATGGACACACCAGGGGTCAGGTTTTGAGCGGAAACACCATTAGAAAAGACTTGTAGGGAAATGATGAGGGCAAACTGTAACAGAATAGAATAGCTGAGCTGCTTCCGCATACGTATTGGATTACTTTGAGCTAATGTACCAGGAATCAGTGTTGATCACTCTAATGTATTAAGCTTCTAGGACAAATTCTGCAGGTCCTGCTTAAATGGGCTGGAAAGAAGAAGAAAATTTTGGATGAAATGCGAAGGGAAGAGCAACCAAGGGGTAAAGATAGCCGGCCTAATCAAGTGGGGTTTTCCCTGCTTGATTAGGCCTTTTGACAAGAGCTACTAGTTATCTTTTAGGTAATGGGTCGGATTGGCAGTGGCTGTGGAAAAGCTTTGACTAAATACGGCAATGAAGCTCAATAGCATCCCGATGAGCCCAGCCCCGAGCAAGACGAGCCAACTGACATCAATATGATAAGTAAAGTCATTTAGCCATTGGTTGAGTAGGTAGTATACGGGAAAAATCACCACGAGCCATCCCCACAAGACGGGTTGACTAAATCGGTGAAACAAGGACCATATGATCTGAGCTACTGATGCTCCAAATACCTTTTTCACAGCAATATCCTTGGCTTTACGTCGACAGCTGTAACCCACCAACGCCATCATTCCCAGTAAAGCAATAAAAATAGCAATGATGGAAAAGAGTAAACTCAAGCTAGCGAAGCGTTGATCCTTTTCATACTGCTGCTCCAAGCGATCATCTAGAAAACTATATTGGAATGGGAGATGCCCTGCTACCTCATTCCATTTTTGCTGGAGCTGAGCCAGGGTATTCGGAATCGAGGCCGCACCAGAAAATTGTACAGTCAACTTTTCAAATAAGTTGGGTCGGAGCTGAAAACTTAGGGGGCCAATTTCTTGATGTAAGGATTGAAAATTGAAATTCTCAATGACGCCTACTACTCTTCCCCTGGTATCCCATTGATAGAATTCTTTGCCAATGATCTCCTCCGGACTTGCAAAGCCCAACAGCTCAACCGTAGCAGCGTTGACAATTAGCTCTGCCGTTGAATCGGTACAAACCAATTTGGTATAGTTCTGACCAGCCAATAACTCGAGTTCGTATAGCTCCAGAAAGTGCTGATCCACTGCGTACATAGCTATTTCCGCATCCCGGCTATCCCCATTCTCTTCTTCTACGCTCAAAAATACTCCAAATGGGCTCTCTGATGGGATATGAGAAGAAGAGGATACCTCCTCTACAGCTGAGAGTTTTAGCAGTTCTTCCCGAATCTGCGGAAGTTGGGCAAGCATACTGTTGTCTTTTCCAAAATTCAATACAATCTTCCGATCGGCTGGGAATCCAGGGTCTTGATGTAGAAGAAATTGGACTTGTTGCCAAGCTACTATAGTACAGATAATTAAGCTGGTAGAGGTGGCAAACTGAAAGCCCGATAGATAGGACCAAAAGGAAGCCCCTTTTCGGGGGGTGGAGGGTTTGAGTAACCCGGCTTGCGAATAAGAGGAAAGGAAAAAAGCGGGATAGAGGCCTGCTAAGAGGCTAATTAAGAGACAAGTGATTATTCCTCCTCCAATAGCTGCGAAAGTAGGGAGCTGATGCAAATTCAACTGCCGATCAATCAGCCCATTAAAGCTTGGCAGTATGATCGAGGTGAGGAGAAGGGCTAAAATAGCAGCGGTAAAAACCAACAATCCACTTTCCATTAAGAATTGCTGAATGAGTTGTTGTCGCTCAGCACCTACGGTTTTTCGCACGCCGATCTCCTTGGCCCGAATACTCGCTCTGGCAGTAGAAAGATTCACAAAATTTAGCAGTGCCATAATCAGGATAAAGCCTGCTGTTACGCCGAGAAATAAGAGATAAGTCTTACTGCCCTTTTGATCCAATTCTCCCAACTGATGCGCATTAAAGTAGATAGAGGTAAAGGCTTCTAAGTTCAGATGGGTGGCAGTTTCAGCCCACGCTTCCTCGCCCATTTTTTCCCTGGGGAAAGTGGCAATTTTTTGGTTGAAGGCAGCGACATTTGTCTGTGGTTTAAGCAATAAATAAGTGGGAAAACTGGTCCAGGTCCAATTCGTTTCGGTATGTGGGCGCTCTCTTAGCCAGGTGGAAAAGGAGATGAAGCAGTCTGCTTGTAGATGCGTTCGTTGCGCCCTGGGACCGATGACTCCCCTGATCGTGTACAGGTCGTCATTGATCGCTAACTGTTTTCCCAATGCAGGAGTCTCCCCAAAGTATTTTTGGGCAAAGTCCGAAGTGATGACAAGTGAAAAAGGGGCTGTCAATGCCTGCTGTAGATTCCCCGCAATCAAAGGAAATTCAAATAGATCAAAAAAAGTGGAGTCTGCGTACAGAAGATTTTTTTCGTAGAACTGCCGTTCCCCTTGCTTCACCAAAGGATCTGACCAAGGAAACGCTAAGCGCACCACAGATTCTACTTCAGGAAAGGCTTCTTGCAGGGCCTGAGCCGTAGGGCCTGCTGCCAGAGCCAGATCTAGTTGTTGATCAGGAAGCTGCATGCGGGTATTGAGTCGATAGATATTGGCCCCTTTTTCGAACCCCTGGTCATAACGGGATTCATCCCAGATGTACAGTAAGATGAGCAAACAGGCCGTGAGGCCCAACACCAAGCCCGTGACGTTAGTCAAGGTATAGCCCACTTGCCTACTCAAGCTGCGCAGGGCGATTTTTAGGTAATTTTTTAACATAACAGTATCGGGTATAAAATTGGGTAATGATAATCGCTTGATTACCGAGGGGCGGATGAGCAATAGGATTTCTCTTCGGTAATGAGCACGGGCTTTGCTCAAGCCTTTTTGCTGAACTTCTCGGAAAAACTGTTCCTCGATATCCCCGGCCAATTCCTCGTGGAGATCAGGGTCACAAAACCATTGAAATAGCCGTTGAAAAAACTTCGGTGGGGTGATTTGATGGCTCATGGTATCAATTTATTGTAAGCCGAGCTTGTAATTGGGTACGGCTTTCCAGAGAGATTCGCGCATGTTGCGGACGGCCTCTAATACCGTCTTCCCTTCCTGCGTTAGCTGGTAGTACTTTTTTCTACGCCCTCCTCGAACCGGAGTGGCTTCACCGAAGGCAGATTGTACGTATCCCTTCTTTTCTAGTCGAGTTAAAGAAGTATGTAGCGCCCCTCGACTAATGGAGCGTTGGGTGCGTTGTAATATTTCTTCTTTAATGCTCACTCCGTAGGCCTCGTCAGCCAGAATCAAGATCACCAGTAAGAGTAATTCCTCAAACTCTCCCAAGTAGGTTCCTTTCATATTATATTCTATTTTGCAGACCTTATGAAGTGGATTATGTTTTATTTTGTAGGCAAAATACGGTTTTTTCAGATTTAGATCAAGTTCACCCTCTCCCGAAGTCCTATCTTACCTTTTAACAACACTTCCTTTACCGCCTGAAATTCAGTATCGTAAGCAACTTTTGTTACAATTGTGGGTCCCTAATGATAAAGTTTCTTTGTCGAGTCTCCTGATTGGAGCTAGTCAAAAATGAGATTCAGGGCTTCATCGACGGTAAGCATCAGTGTCGCTCTTTCCCTCATTTTATGCTTGTCCACAAGATTTGTCGAAGAAGGACAATTAATCACCTTAACTCCTCGCTATGCTCAAGAATTACCTGACTATTGCCCTCCGCAATTTGTGGAAAAGTAAGACTTACACCGTAATCAATATCTTGGGACTTGCCGTTGGTATGGCTATTTGTATGTTGGTCTTCCTGTTTGTAAATCACGAGCAGAGCTTTGACCAAATGCACGAGCGGGCCGATCAGATTTATCGACTAAATGAGGTACAGCAATTCGGAGAAAGCAGTACACAGAAGGTGGCACTCTCAATGCCCTTAATGGGAGAGACCTTACAGGAGGAGTTCCCCGAAGTAGTCAATTTTACGCGTTTCTACGATCAAGGTAGGGAATTACATAAAGTAGGAGAGACCGAGCTTTTTATTGATAAAACGGTGGCGGTAGATTCTACTTTTTTCCAAATATTCGATTTCAACCTAAAGAAGGGAGACCCGGAGCGAGCGTTAATTGAGCCTTACAGCATGGTGATTAGCGAGAAGGTAGCTCGGAATTTTTTTGGAGATAAAAATCCAATTGGATCAGTGATCCAGGATGAGGCACGAAATCCGCTAAAGGTGACCGGGGTGATTGAGGATTTGCCAGATAATTCCCATTTACAATTTGATGCCTTGGTTTCGATTAGTTCAATGACGCACGATACTTCCAATGTCTGGATGCGTAGATGGGGCAGTAATTTTCTGACCACCTACTTAGTCCTACAGCCAGAAACTGATATTGAGGCTTTGGAAAAGAAATTTCCGGATTATCTGGTCCGCCACATGGATGAAGAAGTGTTGGATTATCTTCAGCTTTTTCTACAGCCAATAGGAGAGGTACACTTGGGGTCAAAAGACATTACGCACGATTATCACAACTTTAGAAAGTACGATCGATCTTATGTGTCTCTATTCGTGATGTTGGGGCTCTTTGTACTCTTTATTGCCAGTATCAACTTCATGAACCTTTCCACGGCCCGTTCCATGCATCGGGCCAAGGAAGTAGGGGTAAGGAAAACCATTGGGGCGCGTCGCTGGCAATTAATCGGCCAGTTTTTAGCGGAATCCACGTTGCTTGCTGTGATCAGTATGATTCTGGCGGTCTTCTTAGCTGAAGCCTTGGTGGGCACCATGAATGATATCGCCAATCGTGATTTACAGCTAGCCATTTGGCAGCGTCCGGTCTGGATAATTGCCGTTTTGGGTATTGGAATCCTAGTGGGATTGTTATCCGGCGTTTATCCTGCCATTGTCTTATCCGGTTTCCGCCCCTTAGCTGCTATCCGAAAGCAGAAAGAACGCCGTGGTTCTGGGCAAATTAATCTTCGCTCAGGTTTGGTTGTCTTGCAATTTGCTATCGCCATTGGCTTGATCATTAGTACGGTAGTGGTCACTCAACAGCACGCCTACATGCGAACCTTAGATACCGGCTTTGATCGGGATCAAACTTTGTTGATCACGATGAATCGGGCTGTCAATGACAAATATGATTTACTGCGGGAGCAGTTTCTGCAAACACCACACGTAGAAGCCGTTACCAAGTCTGGCCAGCGGTTAGGGAATAACCTACACCAAACCAGTTTGAGTTATGAATCCGAGCAGGGAATTGAATCTGGATCTTCCTCCTTCCTGAATGTGGATTACAACTACGTTTCCTTTTATGATCTCGAATTGCTTAAGGGGCGTGAGTTTTCACAAGAGCAAGGCACCGACATGGGGAATGCCTACATTGTCAATGAGACCCTATCCAAAGAATTAGGTTGGGGAGATGATCCGATTGGAAAGAAAATGAAAGTGGGCGGCCCAGAAGGCCCTATGGGACAGGTCGTTGGCTTGGTAAAGGATTTCAATTACAATTCTCTGCATCATAAAATAGAACCCCTTTTTATTACCGTTCAGAATTGGCGACATAGCGAGATATCTATTCGTCTAGAAGGTGGAGAAATCGAGAGTGCCATTGCGGGGGTTGAGGAGAAATGGAGAGCAATCATGGGTGATCGCCCCTTCGAATATGAGTTTCTGGATGAGCATTTTGCACTCCTTTACGAATCCGAGATGCAGGTGAGTAGTGTGGTAAGTATCCTTGCCTTTCTGGCCATCTTCATCGCCTGTTTAGGATTGTTCGGTTTGGCTACGATTGTGACGGAGCAACGTACCAAGGAAATTGGGGTAAGAAAGATCTTGGGTGCTAGTATCCCGCAATTATTAGTCTTACTATCGAAGGATTTTACCCGGCTAGTCTTTTTTGCATTCCTGGTGACTGTTCCTCTAGTATGGTATTTCCTTGGCGATTGGCTGCAAGGTTTTGCCTATCGGGTCGATATGCAGTGGTGGGTATTTGCGTTGGCTGGAATAGCGGCATTAGCCGTGGCTTGGCTGACCATCAGTTTCAAGTCTTTGCACGCAGCCCGAGCTAATCCCGTAGAAGCCTTGCGCTATGAATAGCTAAATCAGAATCAGATGGGGTGATTTGTGGCAATAACATCCTGGTAGGCAATTACAAAGTCTAACTACCTCATATTAATCCGGTAAATTACAACTTAATGTGGGTGGCCTGGCAAAACATTGTTTGAAGCGTTGTGCTTGAGTTGATTACTCAACCAGCCTAGCAAGTTTCGTTTTGCCTAGCGTTTTTTGCATACTTTTTGTGGCAATGCCAAAAAGTATGTCGCCGAAGGCTGTCCGATAGAAATAGAAAAAGGCCGAATGCCTACACATTTTATGAAAGACAGGCGATGGCAGTGATCATCGATTCAGAATACTATCCAAATGATCCTCTAAGCCCACCTCTCGTGCACGGTCGCGAAGTTTAGCGGTGAATTCAGGTTCAGCTCGGCGTGGCCCCAGACTTCTTAAGTCGGAGGCGGGGGCATTATCAGATTCTTCTTTCAGCATATTCTTGATGAGTTGCAGGATTTGAGCGTCCTTGTCCTTCCATTCGGGTTGTTCTAGTAAACGGATTTTTTCGAGTACTTCTTGGCGGAAATCTGTCTCTAAGCCTTTACTCTCCATGTCTTGCTGGATAGAGCGCGTCAATTCATCGTAGCTCTTCTGGGAAGTAAGGCCGTCAATATTTTTGGCAATGACCGTAGTCATATCGTGGAAACGTTCCTTCTGTTGTGTTTCTTCCACCAAAGCCTGCTGCTTCTGATCCAATTCTCTCTGGTTACGTATTAGAAAGTACCAAAGGAGCAATATGATTACGCCTAGAATAACTAGTCCAAAGATTAAATAGCGGATGATATCTTTAGAGGTGTCCTCTGCCTGTTGGAGAACTCCCGTCCCGCTTAGGCTCAAAGAATCCAGAAGCGGCAAAAGATGTTGATTGGCATTGATGGCCAAAGTAAGAATCGCAGCCTGGATGACGGAATCTAATTCTTGCGAAAGCACCGGCCGAAATTCTCCCAATCGTTGCTCCATTTGATTCCCCGTCAGATTATCAAGTAGATCATTGGTAAGCTGTTGCAATTCTACACTGAGGATATCTCGGCTGAGATGTTGCAGATATTCTTCCAATTGTTCATCGAGCAGACGCCCTTTGAAAAGCAGCAGTGTACTATCCAGCTTGCTGATGAGTTGATCGGTACGCGCATCAATCCATTCCTCCGTATAGGTTCCAATCAGATTGGCCGTCAATCGTTGACTAAGTTGATCTAGCGTATCCCCTGTCATAGCCAGGAGCGAATCCAATTGCCGGCGTAAGGTCTGCTGAGTGCTGTCGCTGAGCAATTCTGCTAGCGCTCCTTTGACCAAGGCTGAAGAGGAATTGGCCAGATAGGTGGAGTCCAATTCACTGGTTACTCCTTCCGTGAGGTTTTCTCCAATGGCTCTAAAACAACCACTGTTTCCAATCAAGAACATTCCGCAAAACAAGATCAGGAGGGGAAAAGCATAGGTCTTCATAGTAAGGTGGCTTGGAGATGGCAATAGATGGAGGGCTTTGGTTCTTTTCAGTAAGGTAGAACAAAGGTGGCAGTTTAGCAAGTGTGCAGGAGTCAGCCCAGGACAATCGCAGATAAGATATTTCCGTCATTTTGCTCCTGCTTAAAAAGGAACTGAAGGAAGAATCGTGCTTATTCCTCGAGGTCCGGAGGCAAAATGGGGATTTTTTGCACTACCCGGTGCCAAGAACCACTAAGATGCGATTGCCCTGAGGATCAGTCTGGGTGCAGTGCTTAGTGCTCTTGATGTTTTATGGAGCCCAGCTGACTGCTGCGAAAGATTTAGCGGGCGATAATGATTTGCTGACTTTCTAGGAGTTGTTGTTGGCTATACAATTTGACCAGGTAGCTGCCAGTCGGCAATTGCTTTAGGTAAATGGGTTGACCATTGAGCTGCTGGTGCTTGAGCACTATTTTTCCCTGCATATCAAAAAGTTCGAATGCTACTTCCCCGAGGCTAGCAGGTATGTCAAATCGAAGCATGCTGTCCGCGGGATTTGGACTAATCTTGATTTGGTAGTGTTCTGGCTCTTCGGTAGAGGTAGGTAAGGTATTGGCAAAAAGCCATTCGTAGGCAGCGGGAAACTCCCGGGCCCAATACCATTCGCTATGCTGACCATCTTGATGCGTAAGTAATTGTAATTCTTCGGTTTGAAAGCCGACAGTGCGCAGGCTGTTGTACATCCGATTTAGGTCATTGACCATAGAACTACTTTCGGTTACTCCCCCGATCATGTAGATGCGTACATCATCCTGTTTGCCTAGCTCCTCCACGAATCGGTAAACCTCATCAGTGAACCAAAAGGACGGGGAAAATATGCCGGCCTTGCTAAAGATGTCCTGGCGGTTGATTACGGCATACATTGATATTAGACCGCCCAGAGAGGAGCCCATGATTCCGGTATATTCCCGTTCTGGTCGTGTTCTGTAATTGCTGTCAATGTGTGGCTTAAGGGTTTCGACCAAAAAGTTGACGTAGGCTTCTCCCTCGCCCCCGCCATAAGTGGGATTGGACCAAGGGGTATACTCATTCAGCCGGTCTCCTCCGCCATTATCGATTCCTACTACAATCACCCCTTGATCCCCCTGCTCAAATAATTGATTTAGGGATTCGTCTACCTGCCATTCTTGCCCAAAACTGGTAGAGGCATCGAATAGGTTTTGGCCATCCTGCATGTACAATACCGGATAAGACTTGCCAGAAGATTCATAATCAGGAGGAAGATAAATCCAGATTCTACGCTGTCGATCTAGTTGGGGAATAGCAAAGTCCTCCGATAGAACCTGAACATTCTCCGCCGCTGTACTATTTCCCGTAGATTGACCTTCCCAGCTAAGAATGGATAGTTCCAGGCTTTGTGCTGTCCCATCATACTGCAGTTGGCGATCTGGGAGAAAACCGCCTGCAGCATTACCTTCTACGGAGTCCCATCCTCCGCGAGTAAATTTGAATTTAACTAAACCGGGGGCAGGACTTATGATAATTTGCCGACTTCCATCTTCTTGCTTTTGTAAAATGAAGTCGGGGTTATCTGGGGTCCAGTTATTGAACGTACCAGTTACATAAATATCAGCATCGGATGGGGTGTTCTGGGGAAGCGAAGTGACTTTTAAGGTTAGCTGAGCGAATACTAGGACTTGTAGGAGAAGACCTGCTATTAATAAGGGAATCCTTTTTTTCATCTTTAGTAATTTGGTTTCTGGCCAGAATTGGACTGCAAAGCAACAAAAAAAGTTGAGGATTAGAAACCTCAAACTAGCAATTGCTAACTCGAGAAGAGAGAATTAGGAAGCTCTCAATAAATCCTCTTATTTTTGATCAGTACATTTTGCATCATTTCAAAACGAACTTAAAACCAATCTATTACAAGATGAATCGCCCATTAAAAATTCTTTCGTTATTGCTGCCAATAGCACTGCTATTTCCTGGCCCCGTGCAGGCTCAGTCCAAAGTAGATAGTACCAAGATTGTCAGGGTCTTGTCTTTTAATATTCTGCATGGTAGAACCACCAAAGGAGATTTTAATCTGGATGTTTTGGCTAACCTCATCAAGAAATATGACCCGGATTTAGTGGCTATGCAGGAAGTGGATTTCAAGGCGAACCGCTCAAAACGCTATGATCTGGCCACAGAGTTAGGTTGGCGAACGCATATGGTTCCTTTATTTGGCAAAGCGATGGATTTTGATGGGGGGGAATACGGAGAAGCTGTTTTGTCCCGTTACTCCATTCTTCAAAGCCGAGTTGTAGCACTGCCAAATCTCCCCAAGCAGGAGCCGAGGGCAGCCTTAGAGGTGTTAACCATTATTCCCGCTGGAGATACCATAGCTTTTGTTGGTACCCACCTGGCACATGAGGGAGAAGCGGGCAGGATCTTGCAAGTAGAAAAGATCAATGAAGCATTTTCTCAAAACGGATATCCTACAATTCTTGTTGGGGATCTAAATGCCAAACCTGAAAGTGAACCCATTCGCATTCTACAAAAGCATTGGACCACTAGCTATGGAGACGAAGATCCCGCGCCTACCTACCCCTCGGATAATCCTAGAATCAAGATTGACTATGTGATGTTTTCTCCAGCGAATCGCTGGAAAGTACTGGAACGAACGGTGATTAAAGATACGGTAGCCTCCGACCATTGTGCCTACCTGGTTAGCCTGCAGTTACTACCACAACAGTAGGCTTTGTCGTGCGGTTTCTGCTTTATCAATGCAAACAAAAGGTTAATGCCTCCAATTAAGCGTTAATAGTGTAGCCAGCAAGACTTAAATTAACTAAATTGTAGGTGTGAGTAGAAGGCTTGTAGTTGGATTGGTAGCTCTGTCATTGATGGGGCTGGTGTTGGTGCAATATCAGTTGTTGCGCACGGGCCTTCTATTGGAAAAGGCAAAGATTGATCAAGGTATGCGGGTGGCACTAGCGGACGTGAACATTTCGATCAACCGATCCTACGAAACACAATTGATGTTGCAACGGCTGCATCAAAAAAAGGAGCGTGCCTTAGCTAGTCCGGAATTGTTGATTCCTCACCGCTTGGAAGATAGTTTACAGCTATTTGTGGATCAAGCCTTGTCTAGGGGAGGTATACTCATGGAGTATGAACTAGGCTTATTAGCCCCTTTTCAAAAGGATACCTTGCTTGTGACGGCTGACTTTCATAAGGACAATGCTCGTTTTGAGGAATTTCGAAGACGACTCAATGGACAGCTAACTAGCACCTGCCAATGCCAGCCAGAATTGCATCTCCATGTAAATCACCTATTCAATTATCTGTTGGGAAGGCTGGCTATCCTCATTGTTCCATCTATTCTATTTCTATTGCTTTTAGTCTTCTGCTTGGCCTGGCTGATCCGGAACCTCAACCGGCAAAAGCGTTTAGATGTAGTGAAAAACGATTTCATAAATAATCTAACGCACGAATTGAAGACGCCCGTTTTTTCTAGTTCACTCCTGCTAAAGATGTTGCGCCAACGTCTGCAGAATCAACCACCGAAGGTGCAGGAGTATTTGCAGCTGATGGAAAAAGAAAATGAGCAGATGAAAGGGCATATTGAAAAAGTATTGGAGCTGGCTTCCTTGGAGAATGGAAAATATGAACTAGATCAGCAATTAAGGGATGTACATGTGCTGATAGAACAACTAACGGAGCGGTATCACTTGCAGTTGGAGGCACAAGGAGGGAGGCTATTGCTTGACTTACAGGCTGAGGAAAGTCATGCGCAGGTAGATCAAGTACACCTACAGAACGCTTTGCAGAACATCATTGAAAATGCCATAAAGTACAATCCTGCTCCGCTCCAATTGCGTATTCGCTCTTATAATACCGAGGCGCATCTACATCTGGAAGTAGCAGATGATGGCATTGGAATTGCCTTGGAACACCAAAAAAAGATTTTTGAGAAGTTCTATCGCGTTCCTACGGGTAACTTGCACACTGTCAAAGGTTTTGGTTTAGGTTTAAGTTATGTAAAACACATTATTGAAGCGCATGACGGCCTGCTAGAATTGCAGAGTATGCCTGGGCAAGGGAGTACATTCAGCATTTTATTGCCTTATCAAAAAAGAGAAAGTTTACAAAAAGAGACCATTAACGCTTAAATATCATCAAATGCGTAGACCCCATCTGTTACTGGTAGAAGACAATGATACACTTGGTTATGTGCTGCGTGAGTATCTGGAAATGAAAGGCTATCAATTGAGCTTAGCCAAGGATGGCCGTGCCGGACTCAATACCTTTAGGAAGGAATCATTTGACCTTTGTATTCTTGATGTCATGATGCCAGAAATGGATGGGTTCACTTTAGCAGAAGAACTGCGGCATCTTGATCCGAGAGTGCCGATCATTTTCCTCACCGCCAAATCCCTCAAAGTTGATAAGCTCAAAGGCTTTAATCTAGGTGCCGATGATTATATCGTTAAACCCGTAGATGAAGAGGAACTGGTAGCCAGGATCAAAGCCGTACTGCGCCGATCTGTCAATTCCATCGATCAACCGATCTCCTATCAAATCGGTGAGTATCAATTTGATTTCTCCAACCAGAAACTCACCTACCATGATAAGGAACAATTGCTTACTGAGCGCGAAGCTCAATTACTCCGCTTACTTTGCCAGCACAAAGGTCGACTCCTGGCACGCCGCCACGTCCTAAAGGATATTTGGAACAACAACGACTACTTTACCCGTAGAAGCATGGATGTCTTCATTTCTCGCCTCCGTAAATATTTAGGACAGGATGAGAATATCAAGATTACCAATGTTTATGGTAGTGGGTTTATCCTGACGGATGAAGTAGAAGCACAATAGGGCTCAATTGGCATAATCCCAGCCTACAATTTTTATCCAGCAAGCATTTTCTCCAAAACCCGATAAGCTGACTCCGCTGCTCCATGCACTGTAGACGTATCGCCCCCCTCATTCAAAGCTTCACCCGCAAAGTAGACCTTATTCCCTAAAGGCTCCAATAGTATTTGCATGGTCGAATTGAAATTGCTTCCGTAATGTGAGTAAGAACCTTGGATATAAGGTTCTGCGGACCAGTTCTGGACTACTGCCTCTTGTAAGAATCTGGAAGCTTTACCATCAAATATAGTATCTAGTTCACGAAGTACTGCTGCGATAATAAGCTCATCTGAACCTAAGTCAGTATATCGTTTAGCTGGTTCTCCTACCGTAAAGAGTCCTAAGACGGCATCATTGGTATCTTTCCCAAAAGCAGCATCATAGAAAGTCTTTTCCGTACCGGAGGTCAAACTTTCCATTAGGATATCTGGGTAAAACCGTTCTGAAAAGGATAAGAATACTTTTAGTCCAGCAGGCATATCGATCGTATTCAGCGCATCCCTTTTTTCCTGAGGCCAGGCTGGTTCAAAGTTGATCATCTCATTTTGCAGCATCTTTATCGGAACCGTCACTAATACGCTATCCGCCAGATAGGTTTCGCCAGCCTCCGTAGTAACTCGAACTTGCTCCCCGCGGTAGTCAATATCTGTAACAACTTTTTCAAACTCCATTTTATCTGCAATAGAAGGCACCATGAATTGCTCAAAAAAACCGTACCAAGTGCTGCGCTTAAATTTATATTCCCGATAGAAATGGCTGGCGAAATTCATCCGACGTAACTTATTGTTGCGCCAGATGGAAATGGTCTTCGGGCGGTAATTGATGATGTCTACATTTGCCTGTACAGAGGGGTCGGCAATTAAATCTGAAAGAATAGCGGGGTCTGTATGAATCCATTCTCCTCCCAGGTCGATTGGGAAATCTGCAAACCCATCCAGCCGCTTTACCCTACCGCCAAAATCCGTATTTGCTTCCAGGATTTGGAAATCTACATTGTGCTTTTGTAAAATGTAGCCTGCGGTTATCCCCGCGGCTCCAGCGCCGATAATGAGTACCTTCCCTTTAAAGGAGGGTTGGAAATCCGTCCCAAAAAGGCTTTGATCATTACAGGCAGAGAGCAAGGAGGATAAGAAGGGGAGACCTAGTCCCATCGTGAGGGAATGCTTCAGAAATTCGCTTCGATTCATAGCTGTAGATTTATTTTTATTTGAAGTAAAAGCGCAATCCCATTTCTGCGAAGAGGGTTGCGGAGGTGCGTTCTGTATTTTCAAAAAGTTGACCAATTAGTAGGCGGTAGTATCCACTTAATTGGGGTTGGATGGGAACCCCTTGTGAGTAACTGATCGAAGGCATCCAGCCGCTGGTATAGACCCTATTCCGTGCGGATCTACTTCCATCTGCAAGACTTACAGAAAAGCCCTCTTGTATGGCACTCAATTGATAGCCAATCCCAAGACTAAGCGACTGATGGGCCCAGCCTCGTCTTTTTCGCTTTTGGACAGCGTACCCAAAAGCAAGCTTGGCGAGGTAGGATTGGTGGGAATTAGCCTGGAAATAATAGCCAAATTGTGGCCGGACAAATAAGGATCGCTTAGCGATGCCTCCTGTGATTGCCCAGGATTGTATATCGATAGAGCTACTAATGCTTAGCCCAGGTTGGACCAGAAATTGACCAAAGTAGGCCACCTCTAGATGCTTTCCCGGCGAGGAAGATTGAGCCATCAAGGGAAGTACCGCCAGGCTAAGGATTAGAGAAAAGATGATTCTTTTGCGTTGCATATTAGGTGCTTTATAAAAGGATTATGACCACAAGATTAGGGGATAAGTACCTGCTTTGCTTTTTTTTTCAAAGGGTGGGCGTATTTATTCTTCTAGTGGATAGATGTAGGCGATAAGCGGGAATTTTTGGTCCACTGCCCGCTCATAGGAGGAAGTGGGACACTCATGAGTTACATGGGGCTTTTCAAGGGAAACTCTTTTGAATCAGCACTATTATTGCTAAACTTACTTCATGATGCGAGCTTCGGCCTTTAAGCGATATAGTATCTTGGGACAGTTAGGGGTGTGGACGATTCTACTGCTGATTTTCAGTGTAGAGGAAATGGACTACAGCAGCGTTGGGGTTTCTTTGGCTTATGGTTTTTGTAAAACCTTGGTTTGGCCCTTGGCGGTCTACCCACATTATTATGGTCTGCTCCCCATACTACAAAAGGGGCGTCTATGGCTGTATTTTGGCTTGACCTTTCTCTTGATATTCTTCACAGCTAGTTTATCTGTAGGGGTAGATCAGATCTTTCCTTTTGGTTATGATTACGATTATGATCCAGAGGCGGATTTCTGGGGGAATGTCTTTTACTATTTTCTGTTGGTAGGCCTTATAACGGCTGTCTCAAGCCTGTATTATTTTATAGAGGTATGGCAGACTAATCAAGAGCGATCTTTTCAACTACGTCAGCAAAAGCTAGAAGCGGAACTAAATTTTTTAAAGTCACAAATCAACCCCCATTTCCTATTCAATACCTTAAATAACATCTACTCTTACGTGCAAACCGGGAACGCACAAGCGGCAACGATGCTTGAGCGGCTGTCCTCTATCTTACGTTTTATGGTGTATGAGGGTAGTTCGGAACTGGTGAGATTGCAACAGGAATTAGAAGCCGTGGAAAACCTCTTGGAGATCAATAAAATGAAGAACTCCAAGCAAGCCAATATCGTCCTGAAAACGGAGGGCGTAAAGGGGTATCATCTGATTGCGCCACTGATTATCGTCAACTTTGTAGAAAATGCTTGTAAACATAGCGATGCTATCAACAATCCTGAAGGGTTTATCCGGGTAGCCGTTCAAGTGAAAGAGGGCGATCTTTGTGTTTTGCAGATTGCGAACTCTGTTAGAGCACAGAAGAAGGTGGATAATGCCTATGGGGGAGTGGGGTTAGAGAATATGATGAAGCGTCTGGAACTGCAGTATGGTTCAAAGTTTCAATTGGAACAAAAGGAGGTGGGGAATCGGTATGAACTGAACCTAGAACTGCCATTGAATCGTAAAGAATAAGGTCTAATAAGCCACTTAGAACTAATAGTAAGATATGAAATATAAGGTGCTGATTGTAGACGATGAGGAGCCCGCACGGGACCTACTGCGAATCTATGCAGAAAAGCTGGAAGAGCTGGAAGTGGTAGATACATTATCCAATGCACTATCTGCCAAGAAATTGTTGAGCCAAGAAAAGGTAGATATCCTGCTTACCGATATCCAAATGGATGATTTAACGGGTATAGAACTATTGCAAGTATTGAAGCACCCGCCTACCACCATTTTTACCACGGCTTACTCAGAATATGCCTTAGAAGGGTATGCCTTAGATGTAGTTGACTACCTGGTGAAACCGATACCCTTTCAGCGATTCTGCCAAGCAATAGACCGGGCCAAAGAACTCATTGACTATAAAGAGCGAAAAGGAGACGTTCAGGACACTACAAATGAGAAAGCTAGCCTTATAGACACCACAGAAGATTACTTCTTTGTCAAAACCAATCGTAAAATAGTACGCTTAAACTATGCAGATTTACTCTTTGTAGAGAGTTATGGTGAATATGTGAAGTTGTACACTAAGGACGATATCATCTTAGCCCTTCAAACCACTGCCTTTATGGAGAATATGCTACCGGCAGCAGACTTCGTGCGTATTCATCGTTCTCACATTGTTAATTTAAGCCACATCCGCGAGATTGATGGGAATGAGGTCTATATAGATGAATATCGCCTTATCATTAGCAAACGTATGAAGGAAGGCTTTTTGGCCAAAATCCGAGATAAGGGCATGATATAATTTCCCTCTTTTCCAAGGCTTAGGCAATGAGTTAAGTCATTGTTATTTTTTTTAATTGATGACCTATGTCATTAGGGTAGGTAGGGCATTTTCAGTAATATTGGATATCAAACGATTGATAGTGAGTAAAATCATCAACAAGCCTACGATCAAAATTCAAGACCATGAAAAAGATCTTATTTCCTACTGATCTTTCTGATGCTGCAAATCACGCCTTTATCTACGCCTTGCAATTGGCAGACAAATGGAACGCTAGTATAACAACTATTCACGTGTACCAGGAAATGCAGATCGGAGACATCCACCTGCCGGGTAGCCTCTACAATTTCTATCAGAGTATGGATCTCTATTCTTTCGAGAATTACCGAGACTCTATTCCTGTGCTGGTTGAATTAGCTAGAGCAAAGGGATTGGAACACGTGGAGGTCCGACACATGTTGGAGCAAGGGGAAGTAGTGGAAAGCATTTTGGAGGCAGCACAGAAGGAAGGGACAGATCTGATTGTGATGGGAACGACAGGAGCGCGCGGATTGAAGGAAATTTTCCTCGGAAGTGTAGCAGGGGAGGTATTGGAAAATGCTTCTTGCCCGGTCTTGGCCGTGCCAGCGAAGACAGAATTTGATGGTAAAATAGATAACATAGCTTACGCTACCTCTTATAAAGATGAAGATGTGGAAGCCATCAAACGTTTGGCGGGGCTGCTAGGTAGTTTTCATCCTCAACTTCACTGCGTTAATGTGGATTTGGCACACACCGAGGAGATTACCCAGCAAATGGATCAGTTCCAAGACAAAGTTGGGGCTACCGAAGTACCCATCAGCTATAAAGTGTTAGAGGGAACGGATATGAAGAAAGCCTTGACGGACTTCTTGGAAGCCGAAAAGGTGGACATCATTGCTATGCTTACACGCAAACGCAGTTTTGTACAGGAGCTCTTTAACTATAGCAAGACTAAAATGATGGCCTATCATGCCAATACGCCAGTTTTGGCTTTACATATTTAAGATAGGTCATCGCTATGGCTTATAACGCTAGATATGATGCAGGAAAAGTCTAGCAGGACTGATGCATCATATCTAGCGCTTTCTTTTCTCCCATTCAGTACTTTCTTTTATTTTGGTTCTCTGACAAATGTGTACGTTGGAGAATATCTTTTTCTACCCCTACCGTGAAGTTTTTCCCCTGCTCAGCATTAATAGAGTAAAGAGGATACGAAAATGCCGTGGGATCCATCTCAATCAGATCATAGCCTGCTAGCGGCTTGGGCTAGCGGTGACCAAGCAGCTGCCAGTGTATTTGTTCAAAAGTACTATCGTCATGCCATGGTACTTAGCCTGGGCTATTGCAAAGGGGATACGGAGCAGGCTGAAACGGCCACGCAAACCTTCTTTGAGCGATTGGCTCGACGTTTGCCGAAACTAGGGCAAGAGGAACCCGCGAAGCTCCAGGAGATTGGGCAGCATTTTTCAGCTTACTTACTGACCGCCATCAAGAACAATGTTAATGAACAAAGGCGCTCAGCAGTTCACTACCGAACCAAGATCATTGCCACGAGTCCTCGTACAAAGCCGGTAGCTGAGCCTCCCGCAGCTGAAACTTTTGTGAGAGAGGATGCTATCCGTCATGTCTTATCCTTTTTGCCAGAAAGTCAGCGAACGGTATATCGACTCTATCTAGAAGGGTATTCCCACCAAGAGATTGCCCAGAAAATTGGTCTTAAGCAAGGCCAAGTGCGCGGAAGAATTGACCGGGGCAATCAGAAGCTCCGGCAGCATCGACAGTTAATTCATCAATTGCTAAAGCCTTAAAGTATAGGATATGCAGACACCCAAATCAGTGTATGTGCCATTTGAGCGGATTATGGCCTACTGCGAAGGGAACTTGGCAGAGGAGGAGGCTGCGCAAATTCGAGAGTTGGCAGCACAAGAGCCGCTCATCCAGGAAACGATTGTTCACCTACAAGATCTTTTACAGGAGAGAAGTAGCCAAAATATTAAACAAATGCTCGATCATTCTTTACAAAGCTTCTTACAGCAACCTTTAATTATAGAGCCGCCAATTACTAAGACACCTTCTTGGTTTCAGCGGATGACACTTGATGTGGAGACCATCTTTTCAGCTAGCCATATCGCATGGAGAAAAGTCTTGATCCTCGGCAATATTGTACTGGCCTTACTGCTAGGACATATGTTCTATCAAACCCTAGTCTTCCCGGCAGAAGCACAGGATACCGAACTCACCGCTAATGATCCAACCTTGCTGTTTCCGGATGGTTTTACACCCAATGGAGACGGTGTAAATGATGTTTTCCAACCCAAATTGGTGAAGAAGGTGAAGATATTCCGTGAATTCTCCATCTACAATCGCTGGGGAGAGCAGGTGTATACGGCGACTAACTTTTCCTCGAAGAGTGCAAAGAAAGCTTGGGACGGTACCGTAAATGGCGAACCAGCAGAAGCAGCATCTTACTACTATATCGTTCGACTGCAGAACGCATTAGGTTTTGAGGAAACATTTAACGGTATGCTTAGCCTGAAGCGCTAAACCCTCTCCTCATGGCTTGGGTCAATGGGTAAAATAACTATCGGGGGAGCGGAGGGTATCTCGATAGAAAGGATATTTCTCCATCTCCGCCGCTAGTTCTTTTGGACTTAGGTAGGTGCCTCCTTCCTCATTGGCAATTTCTTCTTGCGTATTTCCGAAAGATTTCCGCACAAAAAAAGCATAATCATACAGCTGATAGCCTAGGCCATGTGCTACTGCTCGTTTATCTGTATCCTGTTCAAAGCGATCGTGAAAGTCACCGTTTTTTTCGTACTGATAGGCGATTCGTGCGAGTTGAAATGAGTTCTTGTCTAAATAGAACAGCGTGTGTGCCAGCTCATGCCCTAAGACTCCCACTTGCTCGTTAATGGGAAGATTATGCATCAGAATGCCCTCAAAGAAGGCGGCCGACTTGCTGCTGATGACCACGAGGTATTTTCGTTTGAGCCAAGGTAAAAGCACCGTGATGGGGGCTGGCCGAGAAGCCAAGGGAATGAAGGTTTCTTGGATGACAAAGTCAATGGGTACTTCTTTTAATTCGGGGTAGTGGGATAAGGCCAGCAGGCACTGCAGTTCATAACCTTTGGCCAGGCTTTTATGTTGTCCAAACTCCTCCAGTAGTAAATTGTATAAATTGGATTCTACATCAGCACTGTAGACAGGGGGTGCTTTTATTTCTGAGGGTGGGGGAGGGGCTGGTCTTTCAACTGCTCCACGGTCTAAGAGCAGTAGTAGGATAAGCAATAGAACTAGCCCCAATAAGCTTAGGGATATCCATTTGAGGATGCGTAGGGTGATTTTCATGATTTTGGCAGTTTAAAGGAGACAAGCCCTAGCTAAGATACTGCTCAAAACCAACATAGGGAATTCAGAACTACCTAGATAAGACTATTCCTTTGTCAGACTCTTGAATTTCAAATAAGAATAAACCAATGGGATGATAGTGATGATCCCCGTAATGATTAAAAATAAGGTGAAATTGGTGCCTTTGCTTAAAATTAGACTACATAAAATGACTACAATTCCGCCAACGAACCACATTTTCCCACCTAGTTTGTGTGTTTCTCTCCACACCGTTTCATTCTCTAGTGTCCAAGGGGTTCTAATACCGATAAAATAATTGGCCTTGATGGTCTGAAAGTAATTGCCAAGAATGATATAAAGGAGCCCGATCAAAATGAGGATATAGTTCGGGTTAGTCAAAGTCTCTTTCTCTGCAGAATAAATAATGAAGACGGCCAATCCTGAGATAAAAGTCGTCAATATCACCTTGATAGATTGGTACTTACTCCCCATTTGCTTCAACTTGTTTTTCGGGTCAATATTGGGAATGATCAGGAAGAGACCGTAAACCAGGAGAGGAAGTAAAATGGCAAGAAAAATGAGTTCTGTTTTATTTCCGTATCGATCAACTTCTCCATTCAGGTTCCAATGCAAAGGAACCTGATCGGGTAGTCTATTCCAAATAATGGCTAGATACGCAGACGGTATCAAAGCAATAGCAATCAAGGGTAGTTCCTTCTTCAATCTTTGGTTCATGATGTTATTTTTCGTTCTCCAATAGGGTTAGGATTTCAAAGAAATTATCCAATTGAGTAGGTCTTCTAGTATGGTCGTGTTTAGCGAGTATTCTATGAATTGCCCTTTCTTCTCACTTGTCACTAGATCAGCTCTTTTCAAGATGTCCAAATGATGAGAAATACTGGGTTTCGACATGTTGAAGTTCTCGGCAATTTCTCCAGCATTTAGATCCTTCTCCTTTAGCAAATCTAGAATTTGCCGCCTCGTGGGGTCATTCAGTGCCTTGAATATGGAGTTCATTTCATTTAGTTATTTAGATAAATATCTAAATATTATTCGAGATAAGCAAGTGCAAAAACTCCGTTTGCCGCAGCGAGAGATAGATACACATGCTGTGTAATCAAGATGAACAGGAGCGTGATTAAGGATCAGGAATCTATATCTAGTGGTAGATCGGCGGCCAGGATGGCTGGAGACAGACTGCTACACCAGCTCTAGGAGGACCTTGCCTGCTTGGCGAATCCTAGATCATAGACTGTACCCTAAACTTATGGCCTCATACAGTTGATGCCTTTCACTCAAATAATGATTGCTCCCAAAGCCTTATTCATCACGTATAGCTTCAACGGGGTTACTTAGGGCAGCACGGAGAGATTGCGTACTGATCGTAAGAAAGGCTATCCCCGCTACTAGCAGCCCGCTGAGTAGTGCTAACCACCAAGGGAATTGAATGCGGAAGGGAAAATCTGCCAGCCAGTTTTGTAAGCCATACCAACTCAGCGGTAAAGCCACCAGGATGGCCAATAGTACCAATTGAATAAAATCTTTGGCGATTAAACCTAGAATCTGTTGAGCGGAGGCGCCCAAAACTTTCCGGATACCTATTTCTTTGAAGCGTCTTTGGGTCAAACGAGCCGCCAGTCCCAGTAAGCCAAACAAGGCAATACAAATGGCCAAAAAGGCCGCATAGCCAATCACCTTTCCTAGCTTGCGTTCTACTTGGTAGGCTTGATCAAGTTCTTCATTTAAGAAGCTATATTCGAATACCTTTTCTGGAAATGCCGCTTTCCATTCCTGCTCTAGAAAGCTTAGCGTCTCCGGTAGCGATTGTCCCGTGACTTTCATGGCAAAGTAACCGAAGCTGCCAGGGTTAACCTCCATCGCCATCGGCTGAATGTTGTGGTGCAGGCTCTCTAGATGAAAATCTCGTACTACCCCAATGACCATACCTTCCTTTCGTCCCACGATCAACTTTTTCCCAATAGCGTCTTCTGGACTTGCCCAAGATAATAGCCTTAGCATCTGCTCATTGATTAAGAATGAGCTCACATGATCCACACCAAAAGAGGCATCAAAATCACGCCCTGCGATAATGTCTAGGTCAAAGGCTTCGCTGAAGTCATAATCTACGGCGAGGATGGGAGCCGTTAGATGTTCTTCTGGAGGGATTTCATCTGTGGCAAGGGTGCGGGCTGTCGTGCCTAAGCCCGGTAAGGCAGAACATTGCGTAACGGCTGTGATCTGTGGATGGTTTAGTAACCGTTCATCTAGCGTATTCATTCGTTGTCGAATCTGAGGGTCGCCAGGTCTGAGGAGGGCGTTGAGATTGTTTTGACTATTTAGCGGAACACTCAGAACCAAGTCCTGTTGAAAGCCTAATGGTTGATCTCGGAGATGTTGCAATTGCATAAAGACCGTACCCGCAGCAGTGATGAACACAATGGCTACCAAGAACTGGACCGTGATCAAACCTTTTCTCATCCAAGTGTTCCAGGGCCTTTCACGTGAGGTTAGGCTACCTTTCAGAATGGCAATCGCCTGGAATTGGCTCAAAAAGAAAGCTGGATAGATTCCGGCTAGTAGACCCGCAGACAAAGCTAATCCTCCAAAGGCAAGAAGTAACAAAGGGGAGAATATAACCGTAGATGGAATTTGGCTACCCGTGATTTGATTGAGGTAAGGTAGGGTAAGGCTGGTAAGCCCTAAGGCCGCGATAAATGCGATAGCACTTAGCAGCGTAGATTCTCCTAAGAATTGCAGGATCAAACTAGCCCGGCGAGCACCGAGTACTTTGCGCATTCCCACCTCCTTGGCTCGACGCATGGCATCTGCCGTCGATAAATTGACGAAATTGATAGCGGCGATCCCTAAGGTAAGCAGCCCCGCAATCAAGAAGAGATACAGGTAGTTTTCATTTCCTAAAGGTTTGGGCCCACCGCGATCTGCATATAGATGGATATCCTGAATTGGGATTAAGCTTAGATGCTGTCTATCCTTTAACCGTTCATCACCATTCTCCTTGACAAAAGAAACTAGCCTTTGATTGACCTCCGCCGGGCTTTGCTGTGGATTTAACTTGATGTAGGTATAGGAATGTGTGGCACTCCAATTGTATTGGGTAAACCCTTTTGTGCGTTCACGAGCGTGCTCGGGCTCTACCGTGATCATAGTCTCAAAAGGGAGTAACATATTGATCGGTAAATGGGTCTGGTCGGGCCACTCTTTGATCACCCCGCTTACGGAGAAACCATCTTCCCCGGCTAAACGCAGCGAGTTACCCAATACTTCCACCTTGCCGAACAGCTGTTGCGCTAATTTATCTGTTAGCACCACGCCTTTAGGGTCCAGAAACGCGGTATTGGGATTTCCGTGAATAAAGTCGAAGGTGAAGACCTCCGTTACGCCCGTGTCCACGAAATAGACATGCTCTACTTCCTGTTGCCGCTGTTGTTCCACTACGGCTACACTAAGGTCTCGAGGATAAAATCGGCTGACGGCATCGATTTCTGGAAAATAGGCTTGTAGGGCTGGGCCTACGGCTGGTGGTATGCGTCCCCTTTTTTCACCGCTAGGGCCATCCATGCTATATTCTATCCGATAGATGTGCTCAGCTTCGGAATGGAAGGTGTCATAAGTGAATTCATGCCAGCAATACAGTACGGCCAGAAAGCAGCTGGCCATTCCCAGGGCCAAACCGAATATGTTGAGTGCAGAAAATCCTTTGTTTTTGCGTAGGTGGAGGAAGGCGTATTTCAAGTTTTTTTGCCACATAACAGTCGATGGGTTTGTGTTTTACGAGTTTTTTTGCTCGAAACTGCATTTTTTTTGAAGCTGTAGCCCGCTAAAAATTGCAATTAAATCCGGGAGTTGAGCCATATTGAAAAGTGCAGGTGAAATAGGAGTCAAAACCTAAGAATACCAGGAGTTTATGGGTGTTGACTACTTAACCAAAAGTAGTAAAAAACTGAGGAGGCAAGGCGATATAGGGCAATTTTCCTTTATATTTTCCTTAACAGACTTTGTGAATTCCTTCACATTATTCTGCGAATTAGGATCGTTTTAGTGGCGTAATTTGATTCAATCATCACAAACCAAAGCCATCATGAAACAATCTATGAAGTTGTTGGCAGCATTAGCACTGTTATTTATGATTACCCCCTCTTTCGCACAGGTCACCGTAAATCCTAAGGTCGGCTTAAACGTCTCCGCACTCGACGCCAAATTGCAAGATTTGGATGCTGAGGTTCGCGCTGGTTGGAATGCGGGTCTAGATTTACGCATAGGAGAAGGCTTCTTCTTCTTGAACCCTGGGGTACACTACTACAGTTATACTGCACGTCTTTTGAAAGAAAATGAGATTGACAATCCTGAGGACATTAAGTTGAAAGATGAGACCACTATTCAGAGTGTACGTCTACCGATTAATATCGGCTTCCGTCTGACAGGAGATAATGGACTTTTGGGTATTCATGCCAAGGGTGGTATTACGCCCTCTTATGTCCTAGGTGTGAATGAGAAAGCAAATTTCGACTTCGATGTAAAGGATCTTAACCGATTCAACTATGGCGCCAACCTAGGCGTGGGCATCGATGTGGCCTTCCTTACCGTTGATGTGACTTATGAGATTGGTCTTAAAGACTATTTCCAGAACGCGGAAGGTCGAAACAATATGCTGACCGCAAGTGTCGGTATAAAGTTCTAAGGTTTTTCTCCCGAGAGGAGGAAGAACTACAAAAAGTTAATATAGTCGGGTAATTTATGATAGTCAGAGTCCGGGTGCTTCGTGCGCTCGGGCTTTTTATTTAGCCGCACTCAGGGGGTGAGTGAATTCACCCCCTGAATGGCGGCTAGCGATGCGGCTAAGCCCTAGCGCTTATCCAACGCCAGCACCGTACCAACGATATTCTTACCATTAGTCGTAGCCTCAAAACCTACTGTTTGACCCGCTTCAAATTTTATATTGGTGATGCGTTCATTAGCCATGGCCTCCTTGAGTTTGCCTGCATAGGAAGGTTGTCGACTTTGTGAAATCCGGCGGTTGAAAGCATCGAAGTCTAGTTCTTTTTTGGATACTACCACTGCGATGTAATCTGTATTTCCGATCTCATCAGCTTTCATCGAATAATCGCGAGGAAACAGGCGCGTTCCGGTAATTCCGCAATAGGCAGAGTGCTTCTGCGTATAAGGGAAAAGTACGTAACTCGAGCCATCCGTTTCTTGGCCAAACACATATACATAGCATTCGACGCTATTCGCCACTAAGATCTTGAACTTATCTCCTTTATTGATTGGGCGTGCGGTACGGAATTCGATATCCGATACTTGCTGCATGGCGATGGTGCTTTGTGTGGCTAAGTCCGCTAAGCCAAACTTCACTTGTAGTTTGTTGGGATCGTACTGTTCGGTACTACCCATTGGGTGCAGGCCGTAAGCTTCTTTGGTAAAATGCTCAAAGTCACGATAGGTCACCCAGAAGTTTCCGCGATTTCCCCAATCTTCTCCCCAACTATTCATTACATGGAAGGAGCCTCCATTCTTGTTATCATCGTAGCCAATCACACACATAGCATGTCCTCCGAAGCCCCTCATGGAGTAGTCGCGCTGAGAAGGAACCCAAGAGTCCTGCCCAAGCATGCGGCTCATGAAGGAACCTCCTACCATCATACCGATCACCACTGGTGCACCCTGCGCCAAGTTCTGTTTCATTCCTTCGATATCCACCTTGTAGTTGTTGGCACCGAGGGTCAGGCGATTGTAACCCTTGATTCTGAACTGACGCCCCTTACTGATAAGGTTGTTATTAGGTTGAGCAGAGCAGCTCCGTTCATTATAGCGGAAGTCGCTGAAAGGAACCCCCCCATTTTGTGACATGGCCTTCATCGCGTCAAGCATATAGGCCCCTTGGCAACCATCTAAGTGGATTTGGTTATATAGATAGGAAGGACTAAAAGCAGCCTGATTGGGGTCTTGTCCAGTGGCGCGAGAATGGAGGATAGTACGTGCAGCATAGGCACTAGCCCAACCTACACAAGATCCCTGTTGCCCTTGATGTAGTCTTCTAGGAGCATAGTTTTGTAGGGATACTCTTGGGGGAAGTCCTGCTCCTCCGTACCCGTAGGACAATGGCTCAAATACTTTAGCTTGATCAAACATTTCCTCGCTCAAAGACGCACCTAGAGAGAAGCTTGCATCCTGGAAGCTATCCTCAGCAGTAGGACCCCCACTAAGCATCGCTTGACCTCCAAAGAAAAAGTACCATAGACCTCCGATAATTAAAACAGGAAGAATGAGCTTGGGGCGTTTGAATAAGAACATGATTAAGAAGGGGAGTAATTTGCGGATCATTCCGCCCCCGCCTCCTGGATTGTTTCTTGGGCCAGTAGGATTATTGTTTCTCCGATTATTATCGGGATCCTTTTCCATTCTTACAGGCATAGTTCAATTTTTGTATGGTTGTATAAGGTAATATCGACCACGGACGATACTGGCGGCCGCTTGCGTTTTTCTGACGATACAATTGCACGAAAGACACACCTTTGCGTTCGCTCGCACTCAAAATTACATGTATTCCTAGAATTTTTTGTCTTTGATTGCTCGAAAAGAGCGTATCAAATTTCCTAAAACCTTCCGTTGGCCATTGATTTTCGACCATTTCCTAACAAACTCCCTACAAATTAAATAGATTATTAATATGACAGAGGGCATAGGGCCATTATAACGAAGTAGAAAAATATGAATACACTTGAAACTCTACCCCAATACCTTCGTTTACTATATATCAAAGAGTAAGATAAGTTTACAACACAATAATCACCGAAGCATGGCCTGGCTCTACCGTTGCAAAACAGTTGAGCACGCCAACTAAGCTATTTTCACATAAACCTACTCTTATGCACGCATGGAACACTATTTCGCGAACCAGTGACGACAAAGTCACCTTAGCCATTCAGTTACTTGAGACCGTTAGCAAAGATGAAAGTATTCCCATCTTAGAATTTATGCGAAAAAGAGGGGGAGGCACCTTTCACGAAATTTTACTAAGCTTGAAGATCAATGCACAAGACCTAGAAAGGCAACTAAAGCAACTTATCGCGGCCGGTGCATTGAAAACTAAGAAGAAAACTACGGCAACTTACTACACACTTAATCAAGGTCGCCTAAGCACGATCTCCCAAGTCGCCGGAAGATTAAACGAACTGCGCCTGGAAGGAGTAAAGAAATCCTAAGTACAGCATCGAAAACTTACTTGTGATTATTCCTAAGCAGGAAAGTACAAACAACTTCGTTCATAGTTGTTAAAGACCCAACAAAACACAGAAATTGTAACTAGGACCAGTTTTTGTCAGTCTCTCATGGGAGATTCAAGATTGGGATAGCTGCAAGAGAAAAAGGAGTAAGCTGCAAAAGCCTACTCCTTTTTTTGTGCGCGAGCCTCACACTTCCGACATCTTTGAGATTTCGGAAGTGTGGGGCTCAGGCTTAACTTACGAGTTCATCCCACCGCAAACACTTAAGGTTTGACCAGTGATATAACTTGACATATCTGATCCTAAGAAGATACAAGTTTGCGCAATCTCTTCAGCTTTACCCAAACGTTTCAAAGGAATATTAGCTAAGTAACTTGCCTTGGCTTCATCAGATAGCTCATCGGTCATATCCGTTTCTATAAAACCAGGAGCAAGCACATTGCATCGCACATTTCTAGATCCCATCTCCTTAGCAATTGATTTGCTAAAACCAATGATACCAGCTTTAGAAGCGGCATAATTAGCCTGTCCCGCATTACCATTGATTCCTACTACCGAGCTCATATTGATGATCGACCCACCACGGTTCTTCATCATAGAACGCAAAGCATGCTTCGTTAGGTTGAATACAGATTTGAGGTTGGTCTGGATCACCTGGTCCCACTGCTCTTCCGACATTCTCAACATTAGGTTATCACGGGTGATTCCTGCATTATTTACCAGAATATCGATGCGGCCAAATTCTTCTAATACGGACTTGATCAGGGTCTCAGCTTGCTCAAAAGAACTAGCATCAGACTGCAGGGCTTTAATAGTCACTCCATCACCCGATAGTTCATCTACCAGCGCATCCGCACGAGTAGAAGAAGAAATATAAGTAAAGGCCACGGTGGCCCCAGCATCAACAAATGCTCTTACAATGGCCTCTCCAATCCCTCTGGAACCGCCAGTTACTAGTGCTACTTTGTCTTGCAAAATTTTCATTACAACTCAATTTTTATTTGCTTGAGTGGACATGGCAATCGGCTCTCAGCGATTTCTCATATGAAGTCGGAATTCCGAAATTGGAAGTCGGAATCTCGGTTGGGTTGGGTTAGTTTTCCAACTTCCCCCTTCCGATTTCCACTTTCCCAATACTGTTTGACCCTGTTGATCCACTGTTGCTGTCTAATAATGAGGCACTTTTGGGGAATCTGGCGCGAAAATAGGATTTTCGAGTGAGCTAATAGACAATGAATGTTAAAAAAATCGGGAGTCGAGAAAAAAGTAGTAAATTAAAAACTGTAGTATTCGACTGTTTAGAAAGACCTAAATAAAGCTTATGAAAATTAAAACCCTATCTCTCTCTATGGGATACCTGTTGATAGGTTCCCTTCTTTTCGTTTCCTGTCTAGAAGATCGAGTTGATCTCACCAAAGTGAGTTATACGGATGAAGAATATGCCATTCTATCTCAGTATTTGAATATACCACAGGCCAGAGCTAGTTTCCAGGTGGAATTTCCTTTGCACATGACGCGTACAGGGGCAGTAGTGCCAGATATTGATGACGCCAAAGCCACTTTGGGTTCGGTCTTGTTTTATGACAAGCAATTATCGGCCAATAACAAAGTTTCTTGCGAATCCTGCCACAAACAAGCCTTAGCTTTTTCAGATGATGTGGCTTTGAGTGAAGGATTTAATGGTCAGCTGACCAAACGAAATTCGCTGCCGCTCGCCTCTACACCCAACTTTGAATCTTCCTATAATGGCAATGGAAACGCCTTCTTTACGGGCTTACAGGCCGGTTTCTTTTGGGATGAAAGAGCCCACTCTATTGCCGAGCAAAGTAAAATGACCTTGGAAGATGAGATTGAGATGGGAGTAGATATTTATGAATTAGCAGGAAAGCTGAGCGAGATGCCCTACTACCGAATTCTTTTTGAAAAAGCCTATGGCTCTCCCTCCGCCACACCCGATAAGATCACAGATGCGTTAGAGGTATTCATTAACTCGTTTGTATCGGTATCTTCTCCTTTTGATGAAGGTTTGGATCGACATCAAACTCCCTTCGCCGATTTTAGCAACTTCAGCCAGCAGGAAAATTTGGGTAAGACGCTATTCAATACGCATTGTAATGGGTGCCATGCTTCCGACTTCACTGGCCTCGTAGAAACGGTAGCCAATAACGGTTTGGACATTGAATATGAGGATAAGGGGCTAGGCGAACGTACAAGACTGGAATTTGATAATGGCCGGTTCAAGGTGCCTTTTCTCCGAAATATAGCGCTAACGGGACCCTATATGCATGATGGTCGTTTTGATACCTTGGAAGAGGTTATCGATCACTACAGCGAGGGTATCCAGGATCATCCTAACTTGGACATACGACTTCGGGAGGGCTTCAATAATGAAGCATCGCCTACGCGGATGAACTTCAGTGAGGAAGAAAAAGCGGCCCTAATCGCCTTTCTTCATACCGTAACAGATGATAAGTTTGTACAGGATGAGCGGTACGCTGATCCTTTTAAATAGGATTTTAGTAAATTTATTAGAATCTCGTAAATACCTGCCCTCATGAAATATGTAAACCATCGCTATTCTTGGCTCAGTCTGTTTTTCCTTTCCATCTTCCTCATGGCCTGCCAAGAAGATAAAGTTGTCATCACTAAATCAGATTATACGGATGCCGAATATGAGGTTTTGTCTAGAACACTGAATTTACCGCAAGAAAGGGCTGACTACTCTGTTACCCTCCCACTGCACATGGCCAGAATGGGAGCAAAAGCGCCAGTAGTGAGTAGTGCCAAAGCAACGCTTGGAGCAGTCTTGTTTTATGATACTAAACTATCAGCCAATAACACGGTCTCTTGTGCCTCTTGCCATAAGCAATCCTTAGCCTTCTCTGACGATGTAGCCCTCAGCAAAGGCTTTAACGGCGAATTAACTAAGCGTAATTCCTTGGCTTTAGGCTCGGCACCTAATTTTGAGGTATCTTATAATGGAAGTAGCGTGAGCGCCCAGACGGCTGCGTTCTTCTGGGATGAGCGCGCCCATAGCATTCAAGAACAATCCATCTTAACACTACAGGATGATATTGAGATGGGGATGGATTTAAATGAGTTAAAAAGCCGCTTGGAAAGCATTCCCTACTACAATATCCTTTTTACGAAAGCCTATGGTTCTGGCGCTGTTTCAACAGATCGAGTGACGGATGCTTTGCAGCAATTTATCAATGGCTTTATATCTGGTACTTCGCGCTTTGATGAAGGCTTGAATCGTTCCACTGGTGATCCTTTTTCCAACTTTGCTGAGTTCACTGCTCAGGAGAATTTAGGTAAGATGCTTTTCAATACCAATTGCAGTAGCTGTCATGGAGCTGATTTTACCTCTGTGGTGGAAACGGTTGCCAATAATGGGCTGGAAATGGAATATGTTGATCAAGGAATTGGCGCTAGAACGCACCTAGACTTTGACAATGGAAAGTTTAAAGTCCCCTTCCTTAGAAACATAGCGTTGACTGGTCCTTATATGCATGATGGTCGTTTTGCTACCTTAGAGGAAGTAATTGACCACTACAGTGAAGGTGTTCAGGCGCACGAAAACTTAGATGTTCGCCTAAGAAAAGATTTTCAGCATGATGGGGGTCCACTCAAAATGAATTTTTCAGAGGACGAAAAGGCGGCGCTAGTAGCCTTTTTACATACCTTGACGGATTATGAATTCATCCAGGACGAACGCTTTGCTGACCCGTTTAAATAGGATGTAAAGCAGAAATTACAACAAAAGCTAAAGCGAACAGGGGCTGCTTTCAATTATCTGAAAGCAGCCCCTGTTGGCTTTTATACTTCATAAAAGCACTATTTCAACTTCTCCTTGAGATAATGCCCTGTATGAGATTCCTTCACTTTCACGAGCTTTTCTGGGGAACCCTGAAAGACCAGATTCCCACCATTCTTCCCACCATCAGGACCTAGATCGATAATCCAGTCTGCGGACTTGATCACTTCCATGTTATGTTCTACGATAATCACAGAGTGTCCTTTTTCTACCAAGGCATTGAGGGCGTCAAGAAGCTTTCTTATATCGTGAAAATGCAGACCAGTAGTGGGCTCATCAAAAATGAAAAGTATATGCTCGTTAGATTGCTCTTTGGCGAGGAAGGAGGCAAGCTTTACGCGTTGGGCTTCTCCTCCGGAAAGCGTACTGGAGGATTGTCCTAGCTTTACATAGCCCAACCCCACATCATAAAGCGGGGTTAGTTTACGAACAACGTCTTTAGCATCCTTAAAGAACTCTATGGCTTCTGTAATGCTCAGATTTAAGATTTCGTGGATGTTCTTGCCTTTGTATCGAACTTCTAGGATCTCGGGTTTGAAACGCTGTCCTTTACAGGTCTCACATACCAAACGAACATCGGCAAGGAATTGCATTTCAATCACTTGTTCTCCTTCTCCCTTGCAGGTATCACAACGTCCACCATCAACATTGAAGGAAAAATGCCCTGGCTTGAATCCACGCACCTTTGATAGTTGTTGGCTGGCCATCAGGTTTCGGATGGTGTCGTAGGCCTTGACGTAGGTAACCGGATTAGAACGGGAAGATTTACCGATAGGGTTCTGATTGACCAACTCAATTCGGGTAATCTGATCTAGTGCTCCGGTGAGCTCGCGATGAACGCCGGGAGATTTCGAGTAGCTCTCACCCAAGTGTTTCTTGAGGGCTGGGAATAGAATTTGTTTGACTAAAGTCGTTTTACCTGATCCCGAAACACCCGTGACAACAGTCATGGCATGAAGTGGGAATTTGGCGTCAAAGCCTTTTAGGTTGTTTTGGCGAGCACCTTTGACTTCGATAAAGTCTTTGGGTTTCCGGCGAACTGCTGGAAGGGGGATTTGCATCCGATCGCTCATGTATTTGGTGGTCAAACTCTCTGTGGCCTCTGTATATATATCCTCGTATGGACCAGCAAACACAACCTCTCCTCCATTAATACCTGCGTGTGGTCCGATATCAATGAGGTAGTCGGCACTTTTGATTATATCTTCCTCATGTTCTACTACGATCACCGTATTACCAAGATCTCTCAAGGATCGCAATACAGAAACTAGGCGATTGGTATCCTTTGGATGAAGTCCAATACTGGGTTCATCCAGGATGTACATAGAACTAGTAAGGTTACTGCCTAACGTTCGGGTAAGATTAATTCGTTGGGTCTCTCCGCCACTCAGGGTGGAGGATAGGCGATTGAGGGTGAGATATCCCAAGCCTACGCTGCACATAAAGGAAAGTCGATTATTGATTTCTAGAATCAGACGTTTGGCAACTTTAGCATCAAAATCACTCAATTCTAAGGTTTGAAAGTAATCCCGTAGCTCATCTACTGGCATTTCTACTAGCTCAGGGATGTTTTTTTCCCCCACCTTAACGTAGGTGGCTTCCTTTCTCAATCTTCCCCCATCACAAGTATGACAAGTGGTTCGTCCTCGGTACCGAGCCAGCATGACCCGATTTTGGATCTTGTAGGTTTTTTCTTCCAATTCATCAAAGAAGGCATTGATACCGTAGAAGTATTTATTGCCTTTCCACAGCAGCTTCTTCTCCGCTTTGGTTAGATCTTGATAGGGCGTATGAATCGGAAAATCAAAATGATGAGCGCTTTCTAGTAATTTGGTTAGCCACAAACCATACTTCTCTCCTTTCCAGCAGGCGATAGCTCCTTCAAAAACAGACATCGCCATATTGGGAATCACTTTCGCTTCATCGATACCCATCACTCGACCAAAGCCCTCGCAGGTAGGGCAAGCGCCGTATGGGTTGTTGAAGTTGAAAAGGTGTGGAGAGGGCTCCAAGAAGGTCATACCATCCAGTTCGAATCGATTGTTGAAATCTTTGACTTCCCCATCAATAATCTGAACGATACAATCGCCTTCACTTTCATAGAAGGCGGTCTGAATGGAATCCGCGATTCGTTTTTTGTTCTCCACATCTTCGGTCTTGACCGCAAATCGGTCAATCAGAATCATGACGTCTTTCTTTCCAAGTTCTGAGAGGGGCTTCTTCAGTAGCTTTTCATTTTCTTCAAGAAAATCCTCGATACGCTGCAGCTTTTCTTGAAAGATAATCCGCGTATATCCCTTTTGTAGCAGTAAACTCAGTTCCTGTTCCAGCAGTCGTTCCTTATACTTGATTGGGAGTGGAATAAGGAGTTGTACTTTAGTGCCATCTTCGAATTGATGAATGTAATCCGAAACATCGGCTACTTCGTGTTTTTTCACCTGCTGCCCGGTGACGGGGGAGAAGGTTTTTCCCACTCTAGCATACAAAAGGCGTAAATAATCGTAGAGCTCGGTTAAGGTTCCTACCGTGGATCGCGCGTTGGCCGTGCTCACCTTCTGCTCAATGGCAATAGCGGGGCAGATCCCCTTGATGTAGTCTACATCAGGTTTTTTCATCCGCATCAAGAACTGGCGAGCATAAGAGGAAAGGCTTTCTACGTAGCGACGTTGCCCCTCCGCATACAGCGTATCCATAGTAATGGAGGACTTACCCGAACCAGAAACTCCGGTTACCACCACCAATTGATTCTTGGGAATAGTAAGATCAACATTCTTAAGGTTGTTGGCTTTGGCTCCTTTGATATAGATGCCTTTTTTGAAGTCGATTTGGGTAGGCTCTTCCGCTACAGCACTTGATGATTTCTTAGCCATGGATCGAGAAACACTTATGGTGATGAAGGATGATTAAGTGGTGAATTTACACACCTTCAAGAACAAAAAATCAAACTTATGGTTTTCTGCTGATTATTTTTTCTTCTATCGAAAGAGAATGAGGATTTATCCATGAAATGTCGACTTTTATCGGGAAATCGCTTTGGCAAGTGTAAGCTAGTTTGCAAATAAATGAAAAAACTTATAATAGGAAGATTCTATGGAAAATGGCGCTTATATATTTCTTTTATTCTGTTTGTGTTATATAATATAGGCTTTGCAAAATTTTATGCCATAAAAACTGAAATTTTATTTTGTTAGATTAGTTAAACAAGTGTTAAGGTTTCAAAAAAATGGGCAATAAACTTGTATCAATTGCTAATATGATCCTATATTTGGCGCTGTATTCAATTCTATTCCATTTATCTCTTTCATCAAAACTGTTGACTATAGATAGTAACTTTTACACTAAATAATTCTTTCAAGAAGGATAATCCCAAGCACGCTTTTAAATTATTTAGTTATGCAAGTTACGCCGCTTAATGATCAACAGCTTATTGCACGCTATCTTGAAGGTGATGAAAGAGCATTCGAAGAGCTTCTCAACCGTCACCAGCAAAAAATTTACACTTCCATTTATCTGTTTGTCAAGGAACAAAGCCTTGCCGAAGACATTTTTCAAGAAGTTTTCATCAAGATCATCGACACCCTTCGTAAGGGTAAGTACAATCATGAAGGAAAATTCCTACAATGGGCCCTTCGGATCTCGTACAATATGTGCGTAGATTACTTCCGAAGAACCAAGCGTAGGCCACAAGTTTCCCCTACTGAGACTTTCGACATTTTTGATGTACTACCTTTGACTGAAGAAAATGCGGAACAGAACATCATCCGCAGCCAGACGCATGATAAGGTGCGTAAGTTGGTGAATATGTTACCTCCTGAGCAAAGAGAGGTCGTTATTCTCCGCCACTACGCAGACATGAGCTTCAAGGAAATTGCGAAGTTGACTCGAGTAAGCATTAATACTGCCCTAGGCAGAATGCGCTATGCCTTGATCAACATCAGAAAGATGGTAGAAGAAAAGGAAGTTATCTTACAGTAATTTCCACTCAAACCATTTTGTTTGCACACCGAAATGGATAGCGCATAGGCGCTGGCGCCATTCCCCCTTATTCCGGTTTAAGCAAGTTTGCCAGTAACAATGTGCTACTTATGGGCCTTTCAGATTTACTTCTGAAAGGCCCATTGTTTTTTTCCTACCTCACCGGGTGACTCGAAGTCACCCGATGAAGTAGGGAAAAAAGACTTACTTGTAGTCTATTTCGTTTTAAATGACTACATTTAAGTCTAAAATAGACTAAATGAGCAAATATCGCTTAGGTGAATTCGAAGAAGTGGTGCTACTGACAGTAGCCATATTGTACGGTAAGGCTTATGGAGTAGCTATCCTGAATGAGATTGAGGAGCGCTTACAACGGGAGGTAAGCATTGGTTCTCTGCGTACGGTCCTGAAAAGATTAGAAAATAAAGGCTGTCTCTCTTCTGAATTCGGGGAGTCTACCGCTATGCGTGGAGGTAAACGCAAGCGTTTTTTCAAGGTAACGAAATACGGTCAAAAGGTACTACAAGAAACGAGAGAGCAACGCCAGCAGCTTTGGCAGGCTATTCCTAAAGCTGCCTTTGAATAATTTATTAGAGAAACACCCGTGTCAGATCACAACAATCAACCTCCTCCCACTTGGGCCCTCCGCTTTCTGCGATGGTTTTGCCAACCAGATATGCTGGAGGATATTGAAGGAGACCTCCTAGAAAGATACCAGGCCCGACGGTCTGCGCAGGGTTTGCGCAAAGCCAATCAATACTTCCTAAAGCAAGTGTTTTTGCTTTTCCGTCCTGGTATTATTCGCAAAATTAGACTGCCCTTCTTACGAAATAATCACACCGACATGTTAAAAAAGTACATTCAATACACCGTGCGGCAGTTGCTCAATGCCAAGAACTATGCGGTCATCAACATCTTTGGCTTGGCCGTTGGTATCGCAGCTTGCCTAATCATTTTGCTATACATCAATGAGGAATGGAGTTATGATTCCTTTCATGAGGAAGCAGACACCATCTATCGAGTGACTACAGATGAGACCGAAGATGATGGGATTGTTCGACATCTAGCAAATGCCTATCCACCTTTGGCGCCGCTGTTGGCTTCCACTTATGCTGAAATAGAGCAAGTTTGCCGTTATTTTCCTAGCAACTTATCTGTTAAAAATCCGGAGAATAACACCCTGAACCAAGAGAGCCAATTCTTCTTTGCTGATTCCGTATTCTTTGAGTTTTTCTCTTTCGCGTTCAAGCAGGGGATTGCAGAAACGGCCCTGGATGAGCCTAATGCAGTAGTCCTAACGCAATCCACCGTCAAAAGGTATTTTGGGAATGTAGATCCAATCGGTAAATCCCTAATACTGGAGGGAGGAATAGACGTGAAGGTGACTGGGGTGATTGAGGATATTCCCACCAACTCGAGTTTGCAATTTGACTTTCTAGCAGCGATGCCGATTGTACGGAAAGTAATGGGGGATTGGGCGCTACATCCACAGCATTCCTGGTATTATCCTCCCATGTATACTTTTATTAAGGTTCCGAACAAGGATGACGCGCAACGCCTACAAGAAGGAATAGAGCGTTTTAGTGAAAACCATCTCTCTGAGCGTTTGGCGCAGCAGAAAAGCTTTAGGATGCAGCCCTTGAGTCGAGTTCATTTTGAAAGCCTTGAAGGGGATTTAGAACCTGCAACTAATCCTTCTTTGCTACATATTCTTTTGGCTGTAGCCTTTCTTATTCTAGCGATCGGCTGTTCCAATTATATCAATCTGGCCCTTTCCAGAGGATTTCAACGCTTTCGCGAAATCGGAATGCGCAAGGTACTAGGAGCAGGTAATGGCCACATTCTTACCCAGCTTAGTGTGGAGAGTTTTGCGTATTTGATCATTGCCCTAGTGCTGGCAATAGGTATAGTGCAGCTCGCTTTACCGCATTTCAATGGAATTATGGAAAGGGATTTGAGCCTCCGGTCTAATGGGGGATGGGCCCTTGCCTTGGGTACGATTCTCGTATTGGGTTTGATGGGGCTGATCAATGCCTTCTTCCCATATTTGGCGGTGACTCGTTTTAACCTCAACAACGTTATCAAAGGAGGTAAAAGCCTGAGAACTAAGCTAGGTGGTGGTGGAGTGATTAAGAATGGTTTTGTTCTGTTTCAATTTGTCACAGCTATTGTATTGTTGGTGGCTACTTTTACTATTCAGCAGCAATTGCGGTTTATTCAACAAAAGAATTTGGGTTTACAGGCCGAGCAGGTGATGATTGTACCGATTAGAGATGATAGTATTCAGAACAACTTCAAAACAGCAAAAGAGCTAATGTTGAGTGTGCCCGGAGTGAATTCGGTTTCAGCCATATCGAATTTTCCTTGGGAACGCGGGTACTATAACTTTCAATCTACTATCAATGGGCAAGGGAAATCCATCGATGCCAATTTACAAACCTTATTGGTAGAGGAAGACTTCATTCCTACACTGGATATGAAAGTGTTGCAGGGACGCTCCTTTTCCAAGGATTTTGGCAGTGATGGTAGCGGGGCATTTATTCTCAATGAGGCGGCCGCAAAAAAATTCAACATCGAAACGATAGAGGGTATGCGGATAAATATGGCTAGCATAGACGCAGGCGATCCCAAAGTTGGAGAGGTAATCGGAGTAGTAAAGGATTTTCATCTCAAATCCTTGCACCATGAAATGGAGCCGATCGTACTCACGGTTGCGCCTCAGACCTATTTTTTAGACAATTTTGTTATCCGCTTGCAGACAGATAATCTGGAGCAGTATATCCAACAACTTTCACAGCTTTGGCAGTCGGAGATTTCAGAACGACCTTTTGAATACTTCTTCTTGGATGAGGCCTTCCAAGCTTTTTACCTCAAAGAAAGTCGACTGGCTAAGATTTTCAGTTACTTTTCCCTTTTGGCCTTGATCATTGCCGGTCTTGGTTTGTTTGCCCTGGCGGCTTACTTGAGTGAGCGCAGAATGAAGGAAATGAGTATCCGAAAGATTTTGGGAGCTGCGGTTTGGCAAATCATTAGTCTCTTATCCAGGGACTTCGTCCGTCTAGTACTCATAGCCATAGTACTAGCATCTCCTTTAGCTTGGCTAGGTATGAGATACTGGCTGAGTGATTTCGCCTTCCATGTCGATCTGCAATGGTGGGTCTTTGTTGGCGCAGGCTTGATGACCCTAGCTATTGCGGTAGGAACGGTTAGTCTACAGGGTTTGAAAACGGCAAGGACAAATCCAGTGGAAAGTATTCAACAAGATTAAGCGGAAGCCCATTGCTTCTTGATTTTGGTAAAAACATGCTGTGCACTACGCACAGCTCCTTCCATATAGCCGGGGAATTGTGCTGCTGTTTCTGCTCCGGCAATAAATAGCTTGCCGTCCAGGTATGATGCCTGATAGAGAGGGTGCCCATTGTTCTGATGGGGAAGCACATGTCCCTCATAGGGGGCGTAGGTGAAGGTTTCCTCGCGCCAGACTGCTTCCTCATAGGCTGTATATTGCTCAATTTCTTTGCCGTAGTATTTGCGTAACTGCAGCAGGATGAGATGTAGCCGATCTTCCTTATTCATGGAATAATAGGCTCCATTTAAGAATCCTTTTAGCGCATAGGCTTGATCTTCGAAGTCAGCGTGCTCATACATTTCAGGGATGGGCCCAACATTGCTGAAAATGGTACCACTAGAGCCGCCCTCCCGCCAAAAGGGGGATGAAAATCTAAGTCCCACCTTAATGGATTCGCCCATCCAGGTATGTGTCTTCTTCATTAGATTCATGAGGTCAGTTGGAAGACCTGGCTCGACTTTGATGTTGGCCAAAAGTAGGTGAGGGGGGAGTGTAGAAACCACGATGGGGGCCTGAAAAACCTGATCCTCGCTCATTACTTGAAGATCTCCCTCCAATTGTTGGATAGATTGAACCACTTGATTGAGGTGGATTTGATCGGGAGGAAGGGAAGCCGCTAATTGATGGATTAAGGAGGAGGTCCCTCCTTTGATTCGAAAACTAGGTTCGCTGTTAGGGGGGAGCGTTACTAGTTGATGGGGGCTCGTAGAAATGGGTTCATAGATGGCCTTCTGACCTAATACTTGCTCAAAGATTTCCAGCCCAAGTTCTTGTAGTAAGGCATTCAGCTTTGTGTGCTTACTTCCCAGCCAGGTAGCGCCCATCTCGATAGGGGCGCCTTTATCCGGATAAGTGGTTAAAATTCTCCCACCTAGACGTTCACGGCCTTCAATAATACAAACTTGGAGGGGGGACTCCCGCAGAAGATAGGCAAGTGTCAGTCCCGTAAGACCAGCACCAATAATGATCACATCAGATTTAATCGGCTCCATTAATTGACTTCAGGCTGGTGTACTATTTATTGGGAAAGCGTAGCAAAATCCTTGGCAAAATAGGTGATAATGGCATCTGCTCCAGCTCGATGGATGCTAAGCAGGGCCTCTGGCATGGCCTTTTCATATTCCAACCATCCATTGCGGCAAGCCGCCATGAGCATGGCACATTCACCACTAACATGGTAAGCTGCAATCGGAAGTTCGAAGTTATCCTTGAGTAAAGCAATGACGTCCAGGTAATGCAAAGCAGGTTTTACCATCAGAAAATCTGCCCCTTCTGCCGAATCCAACTCTGCCTCAATCAAGGCTTCTCGTTTATTGGCGGGATCCATCTGATAGGTTTTCTTATCTTTTGGAATGTCATCACTCGCCTTTGGAGCACTATCTAAAGCATCCCTGAAAGGACCATAAAACGCACTGGCATATTTGGCAGTATAAGACATGATACCGGTGTCGGTAAATCCAGCTCCGTCCAAGGACTCACGGATATACTGTACTCGACCGTCCATCATATCTGAAGGGCCTATTAGATCAAAGCCTGCTTCAGCTTGTGCTACGGCCATCTTACCCAGTATCTGTAGCGTTTCATCATTCACAATCTTACCTCCTCTCACAATACCATCATGTCCATCTATACTGTAGGGGTCTAAGGCTACGTCACTAATGAGGCAAGCTTCGGGAAAGCGCGCCTTGATTTCTAAGGCTATCTTCAGGTAAAAGTTATCGGGATGATAACTGAAAGTGCCCGTTTTGTCTTTGTGTTCTTCAGGAATTGCGGGGAATAAAATGAAATTCGAAATCCCTAATCCCAGGCATTCCTCTACCTCGTGCAATGCTTTGTCCAGCGACATGCGGAAGTTATTCGGTAAGGAAGGAATCTCTTCTTTGATGCCTTGGCCATTGACTAGAAAGAGGGGTTGAATGAGGTGATTGCTAGTTAATTGTGTTTCACGAACTAAACCGCGAATAGCGGCTGAACTTCTATTTCGTCTGGGTCTTTTCAACATTGTTGTAGGAAATTATGACTTTGTTTGATCTTTTTTAGGGACGGGGTCATGACCATGCGGTCCCCAAGGATGACATTTACCTATACGCTTGATACCCAGCCAGGTTCCCTTTAAGATGCCCCATTCTTGAATCGCTTCGATAGTATATTGGGAGCAGGTAGGCTTGAAGCGGCATTTACTGGGCCCAAGGAGCGGAGATATCGACAACTGATAAAACCGGATCGGAAGGATATATATATTTCTAAGTATCTTTTTCATTTTTAATTCAATATTCAATATTCAACATTCAACATCACTTAAACTTTACTTCACCTGTGCTCTTCCCTTTTGAAAACAACCACATGCCGCTTTGGTTGCTTGGACCTTTTACAGAAACGATATTTTGTTGATCTGGATAGGCTTCCATTAGGATATCATTACTTACGTTTAAGCTACTAATTTGTGGAATGCCTTCTATTTCTAAGTAGCACCAAAGAGAAAGTAGATCTTCGGATATTTCTTTGCCGAGATAATTGTAATTGCGTGGTTCTCCATTAACTGTTAGCAGCAAGTGTTTCTTGAGGTATTCCTCGAAGTAGATCTCAGCCTCTGGGGCTTCTTTCGAGGTACAGAGGGCTAACTTATCGTGTCCCTGAAGCCGTAAGGCCTCTTCTAAGTCATCTATGAAGAGCTGCATACTCACTTGAAGTGCCTGGTCCGTAGTACTATACTCGATCAAGCATTTGCTGAGATGGTAATCGTGTTTGAATCCAAGCAATAGTAAGCTGAATAAAAGATATCGCATATGGCTAATTTTGGGCTTATTAAAAAGGAATTCGTTCTAGGCACATGATTAAGGCTGGGCCTGCAGCCATCCCTGATACAAAGAGATTCCAATCTAAAGACTTAACGCGTAACAAGTGCGTAAAAGTGAACGCGACACCAAGAATCATAGCAACAATTCCCAATTGCCCGAGCTCTACTCCTACATTAAAAGCAAAAAGCTGACTGACTAGGCTGTCTTCTTCGCCAGGCATTAGCATCGATCTCAAGAAATTTGAAAATCCTAGTCCATGAATCAAGCCAAATCCCAGAGCCAGCAGGTAGTTGATTCTCCATTTCTTGTTCTGATTGAGTTCCGGGTCAGGCCTTGAGATGACGTTGTATAGTGCAGTAGCCAGAATGGTAACTGGAATCAAGAACTCGATCCATTTTGCGGAAACGCGAATTACATCGAGCGCAGCCAGCGCCAAGGTCAGGGAATGACCAATGGTGAAGGCGGTTACTAGGATGGTAACCTGCTTCCACTGCTTCAAACTATAGATGGCACATAAAGCTACGAGGAATAAGATATGATCATATCCTTCTAGATCCAGAATGTGATTGAATCCTAACTCTAAGTATGTGGTAAACTGCGATTGCATTTTTGCTGCTAAGGTAAGAAAAAAGGTGTCGAGGAGTAGGTGGGATTAATTGCTAATTAATGCAAAATTAATATATAAAATTTTAACAAATAAGAGAATAATCTGTAACTTTACGAAGCTTCGCAAAGATATTGCTGGTAGTCCATTAGTAATGATTAATTGGACGCCCTTGAGAGTTATCGCCTACATATTCCTCCCTAAACAAGACTGTACATCCCATTGAATAAGACTATCCATTCGAGAAATCAAATGCACAGGCTATCTGTGTGTTGACATAAAGATCTATTTGTTTAACCCGGTTTGAGCAAGTACCCACTTGAGATTGAACCAAAATCCAGAATATGGAAAACTTTACTAAGCAATTTTTTTCTTACGCTTTTCTGCTAGCCTCTGCTCTAGGGATCAGCTTCAATCTGCAGGCGCAAGATTGTAGTGAGCTCTTTATATCGGAGTACATTGAGGGGAGTAGTAACAATAAGTGTATTGAGATTTACAATCCTACCGACGCAGCGGTGGATTTAAGTAGTTACCAATTGGCATTCTACTTCAACGGAAATAACTCCCCAAGCAATCCACAGATCCAACTGGTAGGTAGCTTGGCATCCGGAGATGTATATGTAGTATGTGATAATAATTCTGCTTCGCAGTTCTTGGCTCAAGCTGACCTTACACCTACTCGCTCCTTCTTTAATGGTGATGATGCGATTGCCCTAACCAAAGATGGCGAGAATATCGATGTGATCGGTGTAATTGGAAATGATCCTGGATCTCAGTGGGGAAGCGGATTAGCAAGCACCCAGAACAACACCATCAGAAGAAAAATAAGTATCACAAAGGGTAATCCTAATGGTTCTGCAGATATCGCAGCAGAATGGGATGGTTTTGCACAAAACGCAGTAGATGATTTAGGTATTTACATGAATAACTGTAACATGCCTAGCTGTGTGATTGACGATATCGTAATGAGCAACTTGGGAAGTTGTGACGACAATTCCACTCCGTACGTCGGAGATGATACCTTTACGGCTTCCGTGACCGTTTCTTTTATTTTGGAAGAGCCTGTAACTAGCGGTACTTTGGACCTAAGTATTCAGGGAGAGTCTTACAGCGTAAACGTTGCCAGCATCAGCGGCAATTCTCATACTTTCCAGGTTACTTTAGCTGCCACGGGGCAAGCAGTAAGTGCAACGGCTGGTTTCTCTGACGAACCTGCCTGTGTCCTTGCTAAGAGCGTAGGCAATGCAGCCGCTCCATGTTCTGATTTTACGAGCTGCAGCGTCTTGATGATCTCTGAATATATTGAAGGATCAGGTAACAACAAGTGTATCGAGCTTTTCAATCCTACCAACAGTAGCATAGATCTTTCTGACTATACCTTGAACGTATACTTTAATGGCGCTACTACGGCAGGTCGTACCGAAGAATTATCTGGCTCTTTGGGAGCTGGGGAGGTTTATGTGGTATGTAACCCAGGTGCAACGAGTGCTTTCCGTCAAGTATCTGATTTATTGTCTAGCGATATGTTATTCAATGGCAATGATGTGGTGAGTTTGGAAGATGAAACCGGAATCGTTGATGCTGTTGGTCAAATAGGAAATAGTAGCAACTTTGCTGCTAACAGGACTTTGCATCGCCGATCAAATGCCACTCGTCCTGACAACAACCCATTTGATAGCTTTAGCGCTCTAGGAGGAGACTACTTAAGCTTGCCAAATAATGCTTCCTGGGGACTAGGCACAGTGGAGTCAGACTGTAAGCCTGTAGATAATATGGATGGCGGCTTCTTTGTGTCTCCTTTGATGTGTGACGAAGGTAGTATAGATGCAGGTCCTGGTTATGTAGAATTGACTTCCTCTTGCGGCCCTGGACTACTACGATCTGATGCCGCTACAATTGCAATGAACGAGTACTGTGGAAATTTTGATATCAAAGTAAAAGTTGAGGATATAGATAATCCTGGTTTTGCTGGTATTCAGGTGCGAGAGAGTCTAAGTCCTGGTGCTAGAATGGTTGGGATCAAAACTAAATTGGGCTCTTTTCTATATAGAGAGATCAGGCCCTCTTTCGGTTTTTCAAAAACTGTTAGCCCAAAAAGTAGGAGGCGTGGTTATGAATACCTTCGCCTGAGTAAAACAGGGGATCGCGTACGTTTGTATAGCTCTCGAAATGGTTCCAGTTGGAGGCTAGAACTGTCAGTTACGATGTCTCTACCTAGCACGGTATTCGCCGGATTCATAACAGAAAGTCCAAATGTTAACACAACGACAACTGCTGAATTCCGTAACATTTACACGAATGGTGCTTGTGGTGGAGTGAGCTTGGTTGAAACGGTAAGAGAGGAGGAAAGTGTAACTGCTTTGGAGAGCTTCAAATCTACCCCAGAAATCCCTAGAGCTGCTGAAACCCAAGAAAGGGTACAGGATCTTACGTTAAGTCCTAATCCAGCACGTGACTTCTTGCGTGTAGCACTTCCACAGATGGAAGGACAGAGAGGTACCGTAGTGATCACGGATTTGAACGGCCGTACGCTATATAGTAATGTCTACAACGGAGAAGCTCAGACTTTAGAAGTTGACTTAGCAAGCTTAAGACTAACGCAAGGTATGTATGTATTGAGCTTGCGCACTGCTGATAAAATAATGACGAAACGATTTGTGAAAACTGGCTTCTAAATGGGAGTTGGTAACACGTTAAATACCTAAAATCGAAAGGGCTTTCGGAATCTCCGAAAGCCCTTTACTATAATTAAATGCGTCTGAGTAGTCAATTAATTAGTATCGGTAGTATTCTGGTTTGAATGGTCCTTCTTGTTTTACACCAATGTAATCTGCTTGATCTGAACTCAACTCTTCCAATTCTACACCGATTTTTTCTAAGTGTAGGCGCGCCACTTTCTCATCCAGATGCTTAGGAAGCATATATACTTTGTTTTCGTACTTGTCACCATTTTGCCAAAGCTCAAGCTGAGCCAAAACTTGGTTGGTGAAGGAGTTGGACATTACGAAACTAGGGTGTCCAGTAGCACATCCCAGGTTTACCAAACGTCCTTCCGCTAGTACGATGATGTCGTTGCCATCAACTGTGTACTTATCTACCTGAGGCTTGATCTCTACTTTAGAATCACCATGCGTATCGTTTAACCAAGCCATATCGATCTCATTATCGAAGTGGCCGATATTACAAACGATGGTCTTATCCTTCATCATCTTGAAATGCTCACCCGTTACAATGTCTTTGTTACCGGTAGCGGTCACTACGATGTTCGCTCTAGGAATTGCGTTAGTCATTTTTCTTACCTCAAAACCGTCCATAGCTGCCTGAAGAGCGCAAATAGGGTCGATTTCAGTTACGATCACTCGACAACCAGCACCACGCAGTGAAGCTGCTGAACCTTTCCCAACATCACCGTAACCGGCTACTACAGCTACTTTACCAGCTAACATGACATCAGTCGCTCGGCGGATCGCATCTACACAGCTCTCTTTACATCCGTATTTATTGTCAAATTTCGACTTCGTTACTGAGTCATTGATATTGATGGCCGGAAGTTTTAGTGAACCGTTGTTTTGTCTTTCATACAGACGGTGAACACCAGTTGTCGTCTCTTCTGAGATACCTCCGATACCTTCCACCAATTCTGGGTGTCTGTCCAGAACGCAGTTGGTCAAGTCACCTCCATCATCAAGGATCATATTTAATGGCTGTCCATCACTGAAGGCAAACAGGGTTTGCTCAATGGCCCACCAAAATTCTTCCTCATTCATACCCTTCCAGGCGTAAACAGGCACGCCCGCAGCAGCAATAGCAGCGGCTGCATGATCTTGTGTGGAAAATATATTGCAAGAGGACCAGCTTACCTCTGCACCAAGCTCTACCAAGGTCTCAATAAGTACAGCTGTCTGTATCGTCATATGCAGACAACCTGCAATTCGGGCTCCCTTCAACGGCTTAGAGGGACCAAATTCTTCTCTCAAAGACATAAGGCCTGGCATCTCCGCCTCGGCTAATTCAATCTCCTTACGCCCCCAATCAGCTTGATTGATATCTTTAACCTTGTACTTTAAAGCTGCTGTTGATTGCATTAATATTTGATTTAGATTTTATTGATCTGAAAGATGAAGGTGCAAAACTACTGAATTCCCTAATCATTTTCAATAATAGGTCCTAGAACTGATTTAAACTTATTGACTGTCGACGAGGCCAAAGCATTGGATTTACTGGCGAAGCTCTTTTTGAGTTGCATACCTGGAAGGTATGGGGCGAAAAAAAGCTGAAGTCCAGGAGATGCAATGCTTTAGGCTACAGTCCAGATGAATAAGTTTAAATCAGTTCTTATTTCTGGATCATTTCGCGTAAGTTCTGCAGAGACTCAAAGGGAAGCTTTACCACCGCCGAGTTCGCTAGCCATCCGGGGATACTCCCACCAGGCTCAGAGTGGTTTTCGTATACGACGTGAATGCGCCCATTGGACTGCTCCTCAAATTGCCAGTATCCCTCAGACTTGGGTACACGAACATGGTTTTTCCTCGGAGGTAGATATTCCGGCAAACAAGTAGCGGTGATCGTCAATTTCCCGGCTTCTCTGGCAAAGGTAAAATGGTAGATCCCATCTCGATCTGTCACCGGCCAGGGAGCCTCCGTTTGGAGATAGAAGGTGCGGGTGTTGGCCTCTTGCTCCAGCGGTTCTACTTTCTTGGCTCCTGGTGACCATTCCGTAAAACGTCCTACATCTTTGAATAGGTTTTCAATATCATCTAGAGTAGCGGTGAAATCCATCTCCCCACGGAAAGCGTTCATGGGAGAATCGGGGACTTTCTTGATAAAGACACGAATCCCGTCTTTATCCTTCTTTAGCTCCCATTGGTTTTCTACATTGAGCAGTGGACTGAGTCCTATCAGGGCGACGGCTAGCAAGGCAAATTTCATTGGATCATTTTGTTGTTCTGAAAGAATAGAACGGTGGAGGTATCCTCTTTTATTGGCTTACTAACAGCTAAAATGAGTAAGTGGTTTGCTTACTTGATTACATATACATAAATATCTTTCAGAATTTACATCGCGAGTTTTTCCCAGGCCGTTTTTTGGTAGGCCTGGAACACTAGGAACCATAGAACAATAGCAACCAAGGCCGCTCCTAATACCAGTACTGTTTTATCCACGATTAGATAATGTAAGACCCCCAATCCCCCCGCCAGCATTAAGGATAGGATGCCCGCCGTGAAATTTGAACCCTTATTCATATTGTCCCAACTGTCGGAGAACGGAATCTTTTTGGGCTGGAAGAAGTGCAGGATCATAGTACCTAGAAACATAATATTAGCGAATCCAAGCATGTAGTCATCAATAACCTTAGTTCCCCAAATCCCTAGCCCCACCAAGAACATGATGAGATAGATGGGCAAAAAGAACTTGGTCAATACCGCTTTAGCAGTCCCACTTAAGATCCAGCCGGGTTCCTTGAGAGGAGCCGCATGAAAGATCCAGCTGGCAATCTGTTTGTTGGAGTATTGGCTGCTCAGAAGAGGGGTTGTCAGTAATAGAAAACAGAAATAGATGAGTAGTATGTAGGAACTACTGTCTGGCAAGGCCGCCAGTCGCTCAGACAAACTTCCATCACCATTTAAGGCAAAGTACACGAAAAAGGCCGGTACCATACCAAAACCGGGATATACCCGTAGTTTGTAATCTCGATTTCGTGCCGTCAGACGCCAACTCCATTTGAAGGCAGCCTTCTCCGCTTCGTTGTTGCAGATCCAATCTGCCAATCTCTCCATCAACCCACTTTGCTTTACAGCCTTAGCCTCTCCTTCTTTTTCGACCTTAGCCTTAGTGTCTCCACCTCCTTGAGTCATGGCGATCATCTTCTGGTTAAAGGCCTTGGTTAGCACATTGAGAATGAGCCAGCCACATATAAATGGAGTACCAACAGCCAGTGCCGCCAAAATCAAAACGACCAGACTTGAGTTACCGTCAATGATCAAAGACCAGAGTCCAGCAAGCCAAGAGGGAGGAGAGAACACCACAAAGGGGGAAAGTAGGATATTGGCATTTTCGTAGTCTTCTAGGTCTACTAGTCTAGGTAGTAGATAGTAGGCTGAAAATATAGTCACCGTAAAGCCGATCTGTAGGTAGTTCAGTATCTCCTTGAACTTCTGCGGGGTGCTGATCCTCAGGATGAGTAGGTAGATCAGATTTACAATGAAGATCACAAAGACTAATCCCAACAATACCTGGAGTCCAAAGATGATCAAACCCAGCAGGCCATACTTAATGACAACAAACACCGCAGCTGGCAGCACAAAAGCTAACACTAGTTTGGATAGGTAGATGCCGATGTGTAAGAGACGAGAGATCGTTAGCGTCCGATCATTGATAGGCTTAGGTAGCAAGATATAATTATCTCTAACGTCAATGAGAACTTCCGTAAAATCCGTGATCAAGGTCATCGCCAACATGACCATCCAGCCGGCAAAGTATAGTGTAAATCCGGTGGCGCTTTCTTGGAAAATGATCAGTGGGCCAATAAAGAACAGACCGATGAAGAAGAACACAATGATGGAGACCCAATCCTGATTCTTTAGCGCCTTCTTACTTGTCCGTCCTTGTGTGTTGAAGACGCTGGCTCGACGACTATCCATCTTTACCTTAGCCGTCAGGATCGCTTTCAGCTGCGCCGTATCTACACCCAAGCGCTCCCACAAAAAGTTGAACAAGAATACAATTCGGAGCAATAGCTTATTCATTATCTACCTTTTTTTCTTGGAAAGTATCAAGGAAATCGCCTGCTAGGCTTTCAAAGTTCTCCGTACTAGTGAGGCTGGAGAAGATTTGCTCCAAGCTATTGCCAGATTGGGCTTTTAGTTCCTCAAAGGGACCATCCGCGATGATCTTACCTTGGTTGATAAGGACAATACGATCGGATACTTTTTCTACAATATCCATCATATGTGAGCTATAAAATATCGTCTTCCCTTCTGCCGCCAAACGGGCAATAATCTCTTTGACCATAATCACCGAATTGGCGTCCAATCCCGATAGTGGCTCGTCCAGAAAGATGATTTCTGGATTGTGAATAAGCCCGGAGATTAACAGGACCTTTTGACGCATTCCTTTTGAGAAGGTATCAATTCGTTGATCTATATGTGCTTCCAGTCCAAAAAAGCTAAGCATTCGCTTGGCACGTTCTTCAAGTACGGCCTTGTCCATATGATGCAATGAGCCGACCAGTTCCAAGAACTCCATCGGTGTCAGTACTTCATACATTTCCGCCTGTTCTGGAACATATCCAATGATCTTCTTGATGGCTAGGGCATCAGATTTTACATTGTGTGCCTTCAAACTCACCTCGCCCTCAAACTGGGCATCTAGGCCAATCAAGATCCGTACCGTAGTACTCTTTCCCGCTCCATTAGGCCCGATGTAGCCAATGACTTGGCCTGGGTAAATATCTAAATCTATGCCATTGAGTACTTGGTTAGCCCCATAGCTTTTCCTTAGTCCCTTTATACTTATAATTGGTGCATTCATGCAATTAGATTTAAAGATCTTAATCTATCGATCCGCCCATTTTTCAACCCGTTCTACTTGATGAGCTGCCAGGCGATCAAGCAGACGATCGGCATCATCATCAACGATGATCAGATCACGCTGGGCTTCTTTTACGAATCCATCTTGAATCATCTGGTCAATCTGTTGTAGCAGCGGATCAAAGTATCCATTGACATTGAGTACCCCAATGGGTTGATTATCCTGGCCAAGCTGCACTAAGGTGGCCATTTCAAACAACTCATCTAAGGTGCCAAATCCACCCGGTAGAGTAATCACTGAATCGGATAGCTCGGCCATCTTCTTTTTTCGCTCATCCATGGTGTCTACCAGGTAGAGCTCGGTTAATTGCTCATGGCAAACTTCTTTTTCCCTCAGGAAGTGGGGAATGACACCGATCACTTTTCCTCCTTTATCTAGGGCGGCATCTGCCAGTATACCCATGAGTCCTATATTGCCAGCTCCGTAGACCGTCGCCAAATCCCTTTGGGCTAAAGTCTCACCTAGATGTTGGGCGGCTTCGGCATAGATTGGCAGCTTGCCAGTACTAGATCCACAAAATACAAGAACGGATTCCATCATGATGTTTCATCTTTACGATATGAACCCCTTAGGCTGGCATCTGCATGTCATAGAGATGCAGTCCAGGAGCCCAGTAATCTTCTTCAATTTTTGCTATGTCAAAGCCAAATTTGGCGTAAAACGAATAAGCCAATTGGGATGTCCTTACGATAATGCGCTGGACAGAACGGTTCTTCCTAATTTCTGCTAGTCGAAATTCTGTTAATGCTCTGCCTAAACCTTTACCTTGAAAGTTAGGAGAGAAGAAATCCCAAGCAATTCTGCCTACTTGCTGATCTTCACTAAATACAATTCCTCCACAACCCGCTATTATACCCTCCTGCTCAATAAGCCAGTAATTGGCTCCATTATGCTCTAAAAATTGCTCCAGATCTGTCTGTTCTTCTAATGCGAAGTACTTCGGGGTGTTTTGCCGAAAAACTTTAATGACTTGGGATCGATCAGTTGATTGGTATTTACGGATCATAAGCCTAGGACTTTAGGAGTACGAGTATACCAAATAATATCATCATGACCAGACCGAAGAGAAATTGGTACAATAGAAAGCATAAGGTAGATTTCCAAATGACATTCCACAGGGATTCTTTGAAAATTTGCCGATAGGCATAAATGGAATATACGACGACCGGGATCACCTGGAAAATGGCAAAGAATCCACTAGCCGTCAAAAAAGGAACATAGAGTATAAAGAATAAAGTTTGCGGACAAGATAAAAAGGTGTTGATGATCAGATGCTCCGCGTAGTAGTACTTTTGCTTTCGAAAGACCAGGAAAGTGGCTAGACTAACAAAAGGAATGCCTGCTAAGAAGAATACATTAAAGTACTGCTTCATGTTTTTAGTGAACCACTCCATACTGTCTTGTACCGCAGGTGTAAAACTATCCCAGCCTTCCGTCTTATGGAGCTCTTCTATCAGTTCCTCCATATCAGGCAAGACCAGTAGAGTCAGGAAGGTGGCAACCGCTACCAATAAAACAATCAACTGGAAAGGGCGAGTTAAACGGTCACGATCCTCAAATAAATATTCGTTTATAGCAGCGCCTGGTGCAACAAAAAGGCGCTTTAGTGTATACCCCATACCTTGCTCTAGATTGAGCACGTACAGGATATCCTGAATTATCTTTTGGAGCGTGAACCTTTCCAGTTCCTTTTGCGGTTTTTCCATTTCACCTACTTGTAGTCCTATCCAGTCTAAGCTGAGCAGCCTTTCTGAAGGGCTGCTCAGCTCGCTGGCCATGGGTTACTAAATACGTTGAGCTTGTAGGTAATCTAAGTCTGCTCGCTTGTTAACTTTTGCGGAACGAAAATAAACTTTTAAAATCGATCTTCTCTCCTGTTACCACATTTTCATTGCCAAAGGTCTGGGAGGCGAAGAAAAGAGCAATCACGGCATAAAGTAAGGCCATTCCCGCCACCATGGCGATCATGGCAGTACTAAACCCGCCTTTCAGGATGGCGCCGATCGCCAAGGAGATGTTGAGCATAGGAATTAAGGCCGTACTCGTATTCAACTCCATACCAGGCATCTGCGACATAACTGCTGGAATGATGATCAGCATCATTAAAGGGGATACATAGCTCTGTGCCTCCTTGTAGGAGTTGGCCAGCAAAACGACAGCTAGTGTCAAGGCGGCAAGGAATACCGTGATCAAGAAGATGATCAGGCACAACCAAAACCAACCCATGGGATCAATGGAGATAGAAAAAGAACCTACCTCTCCTCCCATAAATTTGACCTGGATCATGATCGCCACCATTAAACTTAGGATGTTCATGAAAGCAGAGACAATTCCCACGGTAAACACAGCCGCAAATTTTCCTGCAATGATTTCACTGACCTTAATGGGGGCCGTGAAGATAGTCTGCAAGGTTTTGCGTTCCTTTTCTCCAGCGGTAATATCAATAGCGATATAGATACAACCTACAAAGATGAAAAGTAAGATGATCATGGGTAGGAAGGAGGCTAAGGCTTTGCCTGCCTGTTCCTGATCCGAAGCCAAGTCAACTTGGGTAATGTTGAGCGGCTTGGCAAACTCAGGGTTTAATCCCGCCCCATCAATTCGTGCCTTCAGCAGGTTCTGATTCACGCCTTGCAAAACGGTTCGGATCTGTCTGCTGCGGAACTGTAAGAGGTCTTTGGATTGATCGGCTAGGATCTGAATGGAAGCAGTACCATTGTTCTGCATGGTTTGATCAAAAGGGACATCCAACTTAATGCCGATGCCATTGCTCATAGTGTCTATGGTTGCTTCCTCAAAGTCGGTGAAATTCAGTTTGAGTTCTGAGCTTTGAGCTAGGGCCTCTTCAACCGCCGTTCCTTTGAGTTCAGGGCTTACGAGGACTTCGATCGATTGTGTACTAAGTTTTTCTTGTTGGCTTTGTCCTACTTTTCCAATAAGGGTAAAGAGGACCGGGTATAAAAAGAAAGGAAGGAGAATGATGAGATATAACATACGCTTATCGCGCAGTACCTCTTTGATCTCCTTACGAAAAATGGCACTTATGATTTTGGTTCTCATATTTATGTCTTTGTGGATAGGAGTGGTCGCGATTCAATAGTTGAAAGGCGAGTGTTAGTTGACTAATTGGAAAAAGGCATCGGCAAGATTCTCCTTTTGAGTCCGTTGCTTAACTTCGCTGATGGTTCCGTAGTGCTCTAATTTTCCTTGATGGATGATCGCAATACGGTCACAAAGTCGTTCAACTTCATCAAGATGATGAGTGGAGAAAATGACGGTTTTCCCTTCTTCCTGTGCCATTTTTTTGATGAACTGAAGGATGAATTCACTGGCCATGATGTCCAAGCCAGTGGTAGGCTCATCCAGTATAACTACTGCGGGGTCATGGACTAATGTGCGAGCAATAGAAACCCTTTGCTTCTGACCCGTGGAGAGCTTCTCACAAAAACGGTCCTTGAAGTCGGTAATTCCAAAGGCATCTACGAGCTTGTCGACACGGGCACTCAAGGTCGCCTTAGGAACTTCATACAATTGACCGAAATAAGTGAGTAATTCAACTGGGTTTAGCCTTCGGTAGAGGTCCATGTCACCGGTAAGAAAACCGAGTGAAGAACGAGCCTGTTGCTGTTGTTTTTCCATCGAATGGCCAGCGATAAAGGCTTCTCCGCCGGAAGGGGTCAGTAGACCAGAAAGCATGCGTAGGGTTGTTGTTTTTCCGGCTCCATTCGGGCCGAGTAGCCCAAATACTTCACCGGCTTTTACATCAAAGCTGAGCGCATCTACAGCGCGGAAGGTTCCGAAGTTCTTGGTCAAACTTCGGGCTTCAATTTTTACTTCCATATGATTTTAAGTTGGTAGTAGTGGTTTGCTGGGGTACGGCACTGTCAGGGCTGAATCATACAGATAGCCTCGGCCTATTTTGCACAGTCAGGTGGTGGGTATGGGCGCAATATGGCGATTGGCAGACCAACGGAAGAAAAATTTCGACTCGGATAGATGAAAACTCGATTGGAGGAGTAAAACCTGCGATGCTAGGGAGGTGTCCTGAAATGAAAAGCGCTGCTGATAAGCTTGATTCTCCAGTCAAAACCTGTCTTAGGTAGAGCGAGAAGGAATGCGTATCAGCAGCGAAGAAAAGGTGAATTGAAATTTAATGCATGGGATTACCTCATAAAATTGCTAGTGAGAGTTTGTTAGCATGACTTGTGCTTCTCAGATCATAAAGATTCAGATTATCTATGTAGGTAGCTCAGTACCGTGGAACAAAAGCAACTTTAAAAGCAGCGCGGCAAATATCCGAAGTTTTACCCTGTCATGTCTTAGGGAAACTTCGGATATTTCGCATAGGTTTCCTCCAAAAAACTTATGTTACAAAGTACTCAGTAGCCTCTTGCGATAAGGCTCAATTCACAATAGCTACCGTCTCCAAGATCTGATTGGTGTGTCGCATGCTGTGACCAGCAATAACCAGTAAGAGTTGGTAAGCATCTGCTTTACCATAGGGGGATTTTCCATAGTGGGTCCGTAGTGGTAACTTCTTGTCTGCTAGAAAGCGGAATATCTCTTTGCGAGAGGCTTTAAAGGCTTCTACCAGCTTAACTTTAGAGGGGGCGGCACTACTCGGAGGGAGAGGGGTTTTGACTTTCGTCCCACGATCGACCACTTTGCACATTAGCCAGCCATCTCGGGCACTCAGATCGTCCGTCCCGGACGGGCCATCTAGAGCCTTTTTGACTTGCTTAAAGACCGCTTTTTCGGCTTCTACAATGTGTTCCATACATTCTGCTGGCGACCAGCCTCCGTCAGAAGGCTTAGTTAACCACTCTGTTTCGCTGAGATCGCTAATTGTCTGTAAGAGGTCTTGCTGAGTAACGGTGAGGAAATCTACCAAAAATGATCTATCCTCCCTGGATATTTTCCCAGATTGCGCCGATAACTGGCTTAGGGTAAAGGTGAGGAGTAAGAAGAGTAAAACGTACTTTCTCATAATACAGTCTATTGAAGGTGATAAAATGGTGAACTTGATGGAGCAGCTGCGAAGTGGATACCAAATAAGCTATCCAATAGCTATGTTCAAGTCCTTACAAAGGTCTAGCAGTTTGCCCAAAAAAGACCTTGCCAAATGAGCCAAGCTAGGCTTGTATTTGTGACAGAAATACTAGCGTTCAAAGAGACGGACTTTCTTCCATGGAAGAATCAATAAGTGAAATTGCTTTCTTTGATACAAAATTTCTACTTTCAGGGCGGTATCTAAGGACAAGCAACCCATGAAAAAAAAGACCACCAACAAGAAGAAAAATAAGCCTACACAGAAAGAGAATCTCCTGTCCAAATACGCGGCTTTATGGCTGCTTTTGATCAGCTTTATTGTCTATCTGCCATCTGTTAATCTAGGCTTTACGGAATTGGATGATACCATCTTTATTAATGAGATGAGTACGTATAATCAAGATCCCGGTAATATCATTCACTCTTTTACGAGAGGGGTCTTCAGCGAAGAAAATGATACCTACTACCGCCCAATACTCCTGGATTCATTCATCATCAACGCCTTCTTCGCCAAGCAGAATATTGGTGGTTTTCACTTTGTCAACATTTTACTTCATCTATTAGCTGTTTGGTTCCTATTCTCACTGCTCCAGCAGTTGGGCATAGAGAAAATGACGGCCTTCTGGCTGAGCTTACTTTTTGCCGTACATCCCGTCCTAACGCAGGCGGTGGCTTGGATTCCTGGGCGCAATGACACCTTGCTGGCCATCTTTGTCTTCCCATTCCTTAGTGCTTGTCTGAAGTATCGAGAAAACCCCAGCCTACGCTTGTTGCTGATTCAAGCGGGGACCTTGTTGGCAGCTTTGTTTACCAAAGAGACGGCCCTGTTCGCCTTGCCTGCTGCTTGGTTGTTAAGTGTTTTTCTTTCTGACAAAAAGTGGTGGGATGGACCTACCTTGCGTATGTATGGTATCTGGGTAGGGAGTGTAGCAATCTATTTATTAGCTCGCTCTTTGGCGAGCCTTGAGCAATCCAGTTTAGCTTTTGGTGATTTACTAAGTTCAGCCTTTGGAAGAATTCCCGTCTTGCTGGCGTACTGGGGAAAGGTATTTCTGCCATTTAACCTGAGTGTTTTTCCAATGATTGCAGATACGACCTTGATTTATGGGATAATAGCAATCGTATTGGTAGGTGCCTTGGTGTTCTTATCTCCTATGAATAATTGGCGAAGAATGTTGGTAGGCTTTTTCATTTTCGTATTATTTCTCGTACCCGCACTCATGGTTCCCGATGCCTTAAATAATCAGGACTTCGAACATCGCCTCTACCTACCGATGTTGGGTGTACTTTTGCTGTTAAGTGAGACGATCTTGTTCAAAAATAAATTGAACAGTCGGCAGATGTCGATGGCGGCTGGAGCAGTTGCACTAATTTTTGCGGTGATGAGTTTGGTGCGAATGCCCGTGTTTGGTGATCCGATAACTTTTTGGAGTGCGGCAGTAGAAAGCTCTCCTAATTCTGCCTATGCCAATATGATGCTGGCGGCTCGACTTGATGATACTGACATGAATAGAGCAACTACCTTGATGCAGAAGGCATATGATTTGGATCCCAATCAGAAGTACATCAATTACTACATGGGAACGCTTGAAGTGATGAAAGGCAAATTACTAGAATCTGAATCTTATTTTTTGGAGGAGATCCAACGGTCTGATTACTACAAGTGCTACTCCTACCTAGGTCAAATCGCCTTCCAGAAACAAAACCCTTCTACAGCAATTCAATACATGGAGAAGTATCTGACCGTGGATGCCCGCAATGTAGAAATGAATAACAATCTCTTGATGCTCTATTTCCAGACCAATCGGATGGAGAAGGCCCAAGAGCATGCACAGAAGATGCAGCGAATGCGTTTAGTCATTCCCGAGCAATTCCGAGCTCCTTTGGGGATGTAATAGTTTGACCTTAGCGTGCTAGGGTTACGTCACCACGTCGGATTTGGATGCCTTTCTCCCCGCAGATCTTGACCTCCATTTCAATGGTATATACATATACATCTGAAGGAGCTGGACTCCCATTGTGCGTACCATCCCATACGGAATCGGGGCCTTGGCTTTGGTATACAATCTGGCCCCAACGGTTCCAGATGCGCATATTTAGGATTTCTATTTCTTCATCCTCATTCACATCCAAGTCTGTATAGGCTTTAAATACATCATTGTAGGAGTCCCCATTCGGAGTGAATACATTGGGTACTTTGACCAAGCCCGTTAGAGATCGAATGTCATATTCGTACTCATCGAAGAAACATCCAACTACATCGCTGATCGCTAGAGTCAGTAGACTATCCCCTTCGTTGACCACGTAAGGTAGTGGGGGGGACCAGCTGAATTCATATAAGCCCTCTGGGTTTGGTGGATCAGGGAAACTTAGCGATTCTCCAACACAGATACTGGTGTCCTGTCCGCTCCAGATTAAGGGCTCAATGACGTAGATAAACCCATCAACCTCTGCGGTACATCCTAAGGAATCTCTTATTTGTACGCTGTACGAGCTAGTCATGGCTGGCGAAGCTAGGGGCATGGCTAGGCTAGGATCTTCCAAGATATCTGGACCCAGCCAATTGAAGACGTAATCCTCCTGTGATACTACTAGGCTAAGCTGGGTGGTATCTCCTAAGCAAATTGTGTCCTGCTGAATGGCGATATCCTCTAGCTCGATGATGGATACCTGTCTAGCGACTGTATCACGGCATCCAACGTCAGAATTTGCCACGGCTAATTGAATCTCATATTCTCCGGGAGACAATACGATACTTGGATTTTGCTCTGTGGAAATCATCCCATTGCCAAAGTTCCAACTGAATTCGTTGGCTTGGGTAGAATTGTCATTTAGGTCTAAAGTGGTAGCGCAAAAGACACTATCTAAACCTCCATTGATCAAGAAGTCCGCCCGTGTTTCGAATATCGTGATGGGTTTGGTGACCGTGGTAACACAATCATTTTCTGCACTTCGTAGAATCAAGGTTACGGGTCTGGGACCCAACACTGGGATATTTTCATACGTGTGCATGATGGGACTTTCTCCATCTACCAATGGACTTCCGTCCCCAAAATCCCAACTGAAACTATTGACATCAACTGTATCTAGTAAGGTGAAAGTAGCCGTACCTCCTTCGCAAATCCCCTCTGGCTCAAAGGCAAAATCCCCCTCGGGACCAATCAAGGTAATACTGCTATAGGCGGTATCCGCACAACCAAAAGTGGTAGCACTAATGAGCCTGATGTCAAAGGTACCTTTCTCAAAAGACGCTAAGGGATTCTTATCGGTGGATTGCTGCCCGTTGCCAAAATCCCATTGATGGAATAAAATCGACGAAGCCGTACTCGTATTGGTAAATTGAACTTGACTCGGAAAACATACAAAGGGATCATTATCTACATTACTGCTAAACTGCGCCTCCGGCGGCGCCTGAATGCTAGCCAAGACCGAATCGACACCTCCGCAGCCACTGCCAATCTCTGCATAAGTCATGCGTACAATGTAGTCCCCCTCGTTGGAATAGCTATGGATATCATTAATACCAGAACCCAGACTGCCATCCCGATAGTCCCAGGTGAATTCAAGGCCCGAGCCTCCAGCTGTATAATCAACTCCGAAGAATTTGATTTCCTCTCCCACACACGCATTGGCAAAAGGAGGGTCTGTAATGATGAAGCTTCTGGGCTGATACACGACTAGGGAATCTGCAGCTTGAGAAGTACAGCCTAGTGCATCTGTCACTGTCAACTTCACCGCAATGGTATCTCCTTCCGAAAAGCTACCATCGTAGATATGGATGGGGTTCGCTTCGCTGCTAAATCCACCCCCGCCAAAGCTCCACTGATAATCGGTGATCACCGTATCTGCTTGGGTCTCATCTGTAAAGTTCACTTCTGCTGGGAAGCAGATAAGATTATCGTCTGTCGCAAAGGCCGCCTCGACATCAAAGATCTTTAGCTGTTGTGTGCTAGTATCAGTGCACCCATTGATATCTTCCGTGACTAGGCGAATGGTCTCCACTCCCGGTTGATTAAAGGTGAAAATTAAAGTATCCAAATGTGTTTGAACCGGCCGCCCCGATATGTCAAAAAGCCAAGTATATCCTTTCCAACAGGTAGGATCTACATTGAGAGAGCTTTGAGCATTCAGGTTGAGCCTTGTTCCTTGGCATATTTCATCCCTTGAGAAACTAAAGTCGGAGGTAATATCTCGGACGTGGATGATCGTGGTGTCTGAGGAAGCTGCACAACCGGAGGCTGGATTTTCTGCCCGTAGAATGAGTTGGTAGTCTCCTGTATCTCGATAAGGATGCGTAAATCGAACAGCCGTGCCGCTGTTCGAGCTGCCATCTCCCAAATCCCAATGCAGGATGCTGGCGTTGTAGCTAGAATCAATGATCGTGTAGGAGAAAGGATCACTACAGTCCATCTCATAATCGATACGGGCGATGGGCCCCTTTACAAGAATCAAGTCCTCTTTTACCGTACTACTTTGACAACCATTATATTCCACAGTAAGGCTTACATCCATCGGTCCGGTTTCCTCCTCGAACGTCCAGGCTAGCTCTGGTTCTTGGTAGCAATGAAAACTTCGACCCACATCCGTCTCGAAATGCCAAGCATCTACACTATCGGGCGGTGTAAGATTAGTGAATTGTACCGTTTCGCCTGGGCATATTTCGGTTTTATCGACACTAAAGTCCGGACTAAGGGCTTCACCTACTTCAATTCTCAGTGCATAGGAAGTGTCGACGCAACCATCCGTATTGGTGATATTTAGTACCACATCATAGGTGCCGGGTTCGTTGTAAACATGTGCATGCGGTTCATCAGAATTTAAGCTGGCGGAAGAGCCATCGCCATAATCATATTCCCACGCTATGATTTGTTCCATAGAACGGCTAGAGTCTGAAAAGGTCACACTTAAAGGGGCGCAGCCATCAATGCGGTTGGGCATGAAGAGCGCGTTGGGCATGAAGATGGTATCTGGAGCAAAAAAAGTATCTCGACAACCGGAGACATTGCGAACGAACAGTGTGCTGTACAATACATTTCGCCCGTTTTCTCCGTAAATGCTAGAATCAGGAATAACGAATTGATGACTGGGGCGTTGCTCGGTGGAAGTCTCACCATCCGCAAACACCCAAATATAGCTTTCAGCATCCAATTGGTCAGGTTGGAAATTAATGAGCAAAGAGTCGTTACAGGTATAGGAAGGGTCAGAGGTGAAGGAAGCGTCTGGTTTATCTACACACACCGTTATAGTAGTATCAGATTCGCATCCCCTGACTGGATCGGTTACGGTTAAAGTGACGGGGAAGAAACCTTTTTCCTTGAAGGTGACGGATGGGCTATCTTCTGTAGAAATCACAGGACTGGCTGCGCTACCAAAATCCCAACGATAATTGCCGGGGCCTGATAGATTGGCAATCTGGATCGTATCCTCCAAGCAAAAGGTATCTCGTATACTAAAATTAGCAATGGGCTTACCCACATTCACCTGCGATGCGAAAGAGGCCTGGCAACCTAGTTCGTCGGTAGCAGTACGTGTGACGGTGTAGCGTTGATATGCTGTATAGGTCTGGTTCGGTGGAGTAATGGCATTTGAGGCCTGACCGTTTCCCAGGTCCCAGCTAAATTGCAGATTTTGGTCTGGGGTAGTATTGGTAAAGGCCACCTCTAAAGGGGGATCACATGCAGTGGGTATTGGAGGGCTAGTGGCAAAACGTACATTCTCCACCCGATTGACTTGAATGAGTTCTGGGAAATTCTTGGTGACGTCACAGCCCGGTTGATTTGTACTCACGGAAAGGGATGGCGTAAAGGTGCCGGCCGATTCGTAGGTGTGACTAACATTGCTTATTCCATTATCGCTTCCTCCATCTCCAAAGCCCCAGCTGTATCGATTTACTTCAATGAGGTCATCGATCTGTGAAGTATTGGTAAAGGTGATTGCCAAGGGTGCACAACCAAAAGCGGTATCGATGGCGATGTTCAAATCTGGTGGTGGTAAGACTTGAATGTTGATAGTACCTAATACCGGTTCGCCTGCTCCTGCACGAAAACTGACCGTGTAAACCCCTGGTTCGGTATAGGTGGTAGCCGGCAGTGCCAGCGTCGAAGTTACATTGTTGCCGAAATCCCAGAAGTACGCGTCCACATTATTCGGAGGAGTGAAATTGACGGTGAGTGGTGGGCAGCCGCTGGTGATAGAGGCTGTCTGGGCGGTGATAAGTGTGGGAATGGTTCCTAAGCAAGTGACGCATAGGAGACCTAGCAATAGTTTTAATTTCATAACTAAGGGATTATGTTCTGACTTCTATTCATAGCTTCTTTCCAATGAGGGCACGAGTCGAGTTCAGCGGTAGACTTAATGGATGTATTTTAGTGCTTAAGGATAGATTGACTAGTACATCAAAGTCTCAAAACTTCTGAAATCTATTACTAAATAAAATATGCTTAATAGACACGTTATTAGTATTAAATGAGGGGCGGAGCGCTGTTCGTTTTTGCAAAGAAACCTTAAAATACCTAAGTTTGCAAGCGGCTTCTCATTTAGTTATAACGATTTTTGACATGTATCTGTCCAAATTCATATTAGTATCAGCAGCCGTGCGCTTTCGTCCGTAAAAAGTGGTAATTTCTACTGCATAAAGGTAATTCTAAAGCTATGAAGATTAAAATTCTACTCTTATTGGGAGGTATTTGCCTGTCTAATTTGGTCATTGCACAGGGCCTACAAACCCGGAATGAGCCATTACCTTGCCTTGGAAAGACCTTCTCAGTGATCGCCCACATACCTAAAGACAGTCTGGGAGAGATTTACATTCGGGAGGATCAGGTCCAGGCTGCCATTGACACCATGAACGTGTATTTTGCGCCTATTTGTGCTCGCTTCGAGCTTTGTGAATTCAATATCATCGAGAATTTTCAATACGCAACTCCTGCTAATGCCAATGAGTGGCAGCAGATGAAGGTGAAATACCAGCAGAATAATCGCATTGATGTTTTCATTGTCCTCGATATCCCTTGGGCCCCGTTCGATTGTGGTTATTCGGACCTCGGTGGGATCGAATTTCCTCAGCGAGATGCCATCATGCTTAAACTGCCTTGTGTGATTGAACTTCCCAAATCGCTTAGTCATGAAATGGGGCACTATTTTGGTCTATTGAATACTTATGGAACCCAAAATTCTGCGCCAGAGCTAGTTGATGGAAGCAATTGTGAAACGGCAGGTGATCTGATCTGCGATACACCGGCCGATCCTTTTGTGCCTGGAGACACGCTGCGTCCGAAATACCTACATGACAATCTGCCCTGTCGCTTCGTTTTTGAAGGACGGGATCCAGCAGGACAATATTACATACCTGATGTCGGCAATATGATGACTTTGTATCCCGATACATGTCGCTGTGGTTTTACCCAACAACAGTTCCAAAAAATGGTAGAAAAGTACAGCTTGTCGGAGGGCAATTGGTAAGGGAGAGCAAGTACATCAGAAAAGAGCAATTCACAATAAATCTTCACTAATTTCCCAAATGACCATCGCTTGCCCGTAACTGTCCGGGTCATTTCGCGTCTCAATTACTTGACGGAGCTTATTTTTGCATTCGTGGCAGCGGCCTTCAATGTAAATGTTACCTTGTTGGTCTAGCCAGATCTGCCGGATATGAATAGGGGTGGTTCCTGGTGGGCGACAGGAGTTACAGTACACATTGTCAACAAGTTTGCTGAAATGGGTATTGAAGAGCTCTTTGCCCAAAATTAATTCAACATCTTCCAACTTGATCTGTATCCTGCTGGAACTACTACTCATAGCTCAATGTACTTATTGGCCCCAGGGGCTGATGCACGGATTGCTGTGATTTTGATAAATCTTTATCCTTCTTTAATGAAACTATCGCTACGATTTTCTCTCTATGTGTTTCTTCTATTGCTTAGCAGTTGCAACCGCAACGCTCAAGTACAACTCAAAAGTGGTATGACACTGACGAGTTCTGCGACGATAGCTGAGGCTATCTATCAATTTCCTGCGGCGGATGCTTTGGATATGCCGGTCTTGTCAGTTAAAGGCGAAAACTTGGTATTAGATTTTAACGGTGCAACTTTGGATAGCGGGATGGATCCTACCCGACCGGATGCTTTCACTGGGCTTGGCTTGTCAGTTAAAGGTAGTAACAAAATTACAATTAAAAACCTGAATATAAAAGGATACAAGGTCGCGCTGCTGGCAGAGGGGGTTGATAGTTTGGAAATCGTAAATTGTGATTTTAGCTATAACTATCGCCCAAAATTATACAGCCAATGGGATCGAGAGGATTTTGCTGACTGGTTGAGTTACCACAACAATGAGGAAGAAGAGTGGCTTCGCTACGGTGCTGGTGTATACCTCAAACATTGCAATCATGCGATTATTAAGGAAGTAGTGATACAGCAAGGGCAAAATGGAATGTTGCTCAGCAACTGCAATCAAGGACTTTTCTACAACAATTCAATTCAATTCAATTCTGGCCTTGGGATTGGGCTGTATCGGTCCAGCGGCAACCGGGTAATGCACAATCGCTTGGATTGGAACGTACGGGGTTATAGTCACGGCAAATATCAGAGAGGCCAAGATTCTGCCGGCATCCTTTGCTATGAACAAAGCCATGAAAACACCTTCGCCTACAATTCTGCTACTCATTCTGGTGATGGCTTCTTCCTTTGGGCGGGGCAGACAACAATGGACACGGGGGAAGGCGGATGCAACGATAATTTGATTTATGGAAATGATTTCTCCCAAGCGCCAACGAATGGTGTGGAGGTTACCTTTAGCCGGAACAAAGTAATTAATAATGTGATGGAGGAATGCCGTTACGGTGTATGGGGGGGGTATAGCCACGAATCAACCATTGCGGGTAATCAGATCGCGGATTGTGACTTTGGCGTGGCCATCGAACATGGCCAGGACAATCGCATCGAAAGAAATCGTTTCCATGCGGTACAAACGGGGGTACAAATATGGGAGCGGGATCAGCAGCCTGTCGACTGGGGCTACGCGCAGGCTCGAAAGGTGGATAGCGAGGACTATCTTATTAAAGAGAACTTGTTTTCAAATGTGGATATACCTTTAAAAATTGCGGGTTCAGATTCCGTGGAGGTATTAGGAAATATTCTTTTGGATTACGAGCTATTGCTGCAGGAGGATCAACCCAATGAGTTACTAGTCTTCAAGAATAATAAGATGTATGAAGGGGAGGACTGGGGGAGTGCTAGACGTTTTGCTAAGCAAAATGAAGTGCTCAGCAGTGGGGCTGTTGATACCAATCACATACTGCTCGGAGCATATGACTATATGCCGCCACCCTTAATGGATGGCATTGATGCTTTTTTACCCGAGGAGCATCCGCGAGGACGGCAGTATATTTTGATGAATGAATGGGGCCCTTATAATTTCCAATATCCTAGTATTTGGCTTCGAGAAATTAAGGAGAATGAATACATCTTCTTACTAATGGGGCCGAAGGGAAATTGGAAGGCTGTCGGAGGCGAAGGACTTAGTGGTTTGAATCCGAAAACGGGCACATTCCCGGCCACCTTTAAGGCATACCGAGAAAAAGACAGCCCTGAATTTGCAATTCAATTTGAATTTATAGGCGAAGCTTTTACGGATCAGTTTGGTCAAGAAGTGGCAAAGGGCGCAGTGGTTCCTTTTGCTTTTCACCGATTTGAGCAAGCCATCGATTGGACCGTGTCCTGGTATGCCTATGATCCGGAGCTTGAATCTCCTTCTTTTGCTGATTTAGCCAAAGAAGAGTCGCTTGTACAAGAACAAAAGGATCAGCTGGTCTACCATTGGTGGGGTAGCCCGCAGGAGGGAGTTCCTGCTGATCATTTCGCGACCCTGGCTCTGGCTGAACCTTCCTTCACGCCCGGCACCTATCAGATTACGATTAGCAGCGATGACGGCCTACGTTTTTATATCGACGATGAATTGAAGATCGATCATTGGCAGGCTCACGAATCGGCGGTTAAGACCATTGAGGTCGATTTAGATGGTGCGCACCGTTTCCGGGTAGAGCATTATGATGTCACTGGTTTATCTGCCCTTGATTTTCGCATCGACAAGCTGGCCCCTTCTGAAAACCTCTAAGAATACTATTGCCAATTAAACAATTGTGCCGGATACCTATGAATTCGCAGGAGGTGAAGACAGCAATTGCTTCAATGAAAAGAAATGCATGCTATAGGCAATGGTAACCAGAATCCCGGGAAGCCAAACGAATGGGAATTGCGCAACGATTCGGTTGGCCGGCTCATTCATAAAGTAACGAAATGGGGTAGGGAAGGACAAAATTGCGATGGTTACAATGGTGAAAACTAAGACAATTCCCATCATATTATAGACGATGGCTATCCACTTTGGCCAACTACCTTTAGTAAAACAATAGTAAGCCACGATCGGAGCAAAAATTCCCGACAACACATCGAAGTTCATCCCTTCGAAAGTCATTTGAATGGGCAGTAGTTCTTGGATAAAGAGTAACCAGATCAGAATCTCGACCACAATTCTAAAACTCTGGATGTAGAGGAGCCTTTCCGGTGGAATCTGTTGTAAGATTTCTTGTAAAGTTTTAGAAAACAAGCTTAAGCCAATGGCGGAAAGTAAAGGAATAAGGAGTACGAGGAAAAGTCTGGGGGGGATAGCGTCAAAATTAGCGAAAAATTGACTCCAAGCCAATAGGCTGATTAGTGCGGTCCAAGCACCTACAGCTACTAGGAATCCGCGCCTGATTCGCTGCTGCTTTTCTGGATCAAATGAAGTCCTGGGCAAAGCAAAGCAAAGTTGTCGATAGAGGTATAAGATACAAGAAATAGAGAGGGCGATAAATCCGAATTGCGTTAGTTGAAACATAAGCTCTTTTTGCTACAAAACTGCGTGGAAGAGACAATTTTTGCGTTGACCAAAATTGCTATTTTCTTGCCATCATCCGAAAAGGAGTGGGGTACATCCCCGTCTTTTGGTAAAATAAGCGACTGAAAGAACTGGTATTTTCTAATCCAATACCGTTGGCGATCAAGTGAATCGGCCAATCCGTATGTTGGAGCCATTCCTTTGCTTTTTGTATGCGAACCTGAGTGATAAATTGGTGGGGACTATAGCCAAATACGACTTTGAAAAGGCGGAGGAAATGGAATTTTGAAAAGAAAGAACATTGGGCAAGATCCTCGAGACTTAAGCTTTGGTCAAACTGGGCATAGATTAAATCGACCGCTAGACTCAGTCGTCGGAAGATTTCTTCTCGGCTAGAGGTTTTCATGGCAGGTAGCCGTTCAATGCTAGTAAAATCCTTGTGACTGATGGTGAGGATAATGCAGAGAATCGCGTACAGCTTTTCTTCCAGCCAAAGGGGATCTACAAAGTCCTCTCTTTCTCGCTGGTGAATGGCTAAAATGAGTTTCTGAAGGGGAGGACTCTGAGGATACAGACGATTGTAGACATGGTAGGGGCGAGCCTTAATGCGCCAATCTTGCTCCAACTCATTGGGAAAGCGATGACTTTCTAAAATCTCCTCAAGGAACTGCTCCCCAAAATGGATGTTAAAGGTTTCAGCGGAGGTAGGAATTTCAAGATCATAAGCTTGACTGGCATTGGTAAGAAAGAAGAAGCCTGGACGAAGAGCTACCGTTCTATTATCAACACTTACCTTGCTTTGCCCCTGGATATTATAAAACAGAGAGAAAGGGCCTTTAATGTCTCCTCTATAATTAGCTTGGGATTTGACATTTAGTAGGACCGTAGGCCAACCCATAGATGCAGTAGAGCTCGTGTTCAGCGTAGAATTGAAGCGCCTGTCTATCTGTTTTTTAAGCCAAATAATATTAGGAAAGTCGTGTCTAATGATCATGGCTTTTAGCTTATAATACAGTAGCTTATGGATGCTAGTTTAACTTTCGTCCACTTAAATTTACCGTTCATAATCTCCCGCCAACAATAATTTGGTATCTTTTAGATATACTAAAGTAAAGAATGTTATATTAGCCCTGAAGTTCTTACTATGAGAAAGCGAACATTCACCAAAAGTGCAAACTTTCTTTCGGAGAGCTTAAAAATCCACTATTAATAATCCTTAATTAGTACGGCTTATCGCAACGGATATAGGTAACATGGGCCCTCTGGCTACTGCTAATATCCCGAGTTTGTATAAGTACAGCTAATTACGAACCAAATTCTTTTCCTATGCCTTTTGAAATTTTTCAAAGCGAAAAGTCCGGAAAATATTACTTCCGCCTCAAGGCCACCAATGGCCAAGTCATCCTAGCTAGCGAAGCTTATGAGAAGAAAGCAGGTGCTGAGAATGGCATTCAGTCTGTGATCAAGAACGCACCTAATGATGATCGCTTCGACAGAAAAGAGTCTAAGAATGGAGAACCTTATTTCACACTAAAAGCAGCTAACGGCCAAGCTATTGGCAGGAGCGAAATGTACAGCTCTAAAGCGGCTATGGAAAAAGGAGTACAGTCTGTTAAAAACAATGCAGTCGCTAAAACTGCAGTTAAAGACTTAACTTAATTTGTATAGTTTTTTGTACGCTTAAGGAGTGATCTTGGCAGTACTGGTATTCAGTAAACGTTTCTTGCCACTCATTCCAACCGCATACATCTGATTATACTCAATTAACAGCGCTTGTTGATGTTCCTCGCCCATGTTGTGAGGGACATCAATGGCAATAACCTGCCCGTCATACAATTGCGAAATCTCATTCACGGGCGTATGTCCTACCACAATATTTCTCGCCTCATAGAAGCCTAAGGATTTAGCCACTTTTTCGCTGTTTGTCTTATTTTGTACGTACCCTCGATACCACAATATTCCTTTTGATGTATTAAAAACAGCCTTAGCTGCGTCATCATTGCGCAGGCGAGTGGGGTCTGCATCGATATATTTCCTGGTGATGTCGTTTACGCGTTGTATGCTAAGTTGTCGATTGACAAAATCTTGCGAAATCCCGCCATGACAAAACAGGGTCTCCCCAATTTTAACCATGGTGTTTTTCGTCCGTAGCCACTCTCCTAAAATACTATTAGGAGCGTATAAATTGGCATACTGCAGATTGAACAAGCTGGCATGTACGAAGTACTTTGGCTCCACATATCTAAAATCACCTCTTAGGTTCATCGTTTCGTGATTGCCCAGGATGAAATGTACTCTTCCTCCTGCCTTCTTTGCTTCGGCCTCTAATTTATACACAAGCCATAAGGCTTCCGTAACCTGTGGACCTCGATCAAAAAAGTCTCCAAGAAGGACTAGATGCCCTTGGCCATACGTCCACTCATAGGCATCATTAATGACTTCGTTCCCCTTCAGCAAATTGGCGAAAGCATCAAAATTCCCTTCAATATCTGATATCGCTAGCAGCTTTTCGGGGCTGGCGAACTCTGCTGGAGTGGGTTCTGGTTTCTTGCGGATGTGGAAACTAAATAGCTCCTTGCCTTCCTGATCATGGCACTTCCATAATCTATTGTAATAAAAGGGCCCCTGTAAGGATGCCGTCATGGCACGAATCTTATCTTTCTTAGTCTTCACAATTTGCAGGTGAGCAAGCATATTGTTCTCCTGACGGAATAGGAAAGGACCATCTGGTTTTGCTAAACTATGGCCATCGGTACGGATCAGGTGATTAAATAGCTGAAGATTCTCATTCTCTAAGGCAAGGTCAAAAGTATTCCGCTGTAAGGCATCCTTGTGCATTGGATTTGCCCCAGAACGCAATAATATTTTTGCTGCATGATTTTTTTGATTGGAGGTAGCCAGCATTAAGGCGGTTTCTCCTCCCGAGCAGCGTTGGTCTACTTCTGCTCCTTCTTTCAACAAAACCTTCATCAGGGAAAGGTTGCCCTGTTTTGCCGCTGCTGACAACAAGGAATGTTTTCCGTTACAGGTATTGACATCATTGTTCGCTAGGTAAGCATACCATACGTTCTTATCTTCGCTTTCAATGACTTCCTGGAAGGATTGCGCATTTAAAACCGTAAAAGGTACCAGCAGTAATAAGCTGCTGAGCATGAGAGTTCGATACATAATAGCCATTTAGTGAGAGAGATCAGGGCTATAGTAATTTTTCACACTAATCTTACTAACAAATCCCTGGTATAGTGGTCATTTTTGAAACGCCATATACTGGGTGGAAGTAATTACTAAACGAAATTAGGGATGATAGGGTATTTGCCCTTTATTCTTGCTGCGGTTTCCTACAAAAAGAAACGTTTCTATTACAAAGATAGTTGAATTCAGATAAAAATGCGCTTTTACCAAGGTTTGGAACGGTAAATTCTCGGTTAGAACCTGAACTTTGACAATTAAATTATCGAATTTGGGTAGGTTTCCGTTTTCTACCTTTACGCAATTCTGGAGCTATCTTGCGCAGGCTTTCTACATTATGAGCAGCGGCAAAAACATCGAGATAGGGTAGGGCCGTCTTCATTCCGGTAGCCTCCGCTTGGTAGCCGGGACTGCCCGCTAGCGGATTTAACCAGATCACCCGGCCGGCGGCTTTCTGAAGATGACGCATGGCTGCTTCTAGCACTTCTGGCTCGCCGGTATCCCAGCCATCACTAAGGATGATGACGATCGTCTTCCTGTCCAAGAGTCCATGAGCATGCTGATCTATAAAGGAGCTTAAACATTGCCCGATCTTAGTGCCACCAGACCAATGCGGGATTCGGTCAGAAATGATTTCGAAGGCGCGTTCAAACTTGTATTCCTTCAGAAATTCGCTGACTTTATGTAGAGCCGTACTAAAAACAAAGGTGTCGATCCGGTCGTTGGCGTTCTGAAAAGCATAGATGAAGTGGATAAGGAACCGGCTGTAGAGATCCATAGATTTACTCACATCGCAGAGCAATACCAATCGCAGCTTTTTATCCTTCTTTTGACTAAACAGAAACTTATGAATACTTCCTCCACGCCTCAGGTTGAATTGCATGGTTCGTTTTAAGTCTAGCCGGCGTGTCAATTTTGAGGCTTTGTTTAACCGACTCTTCTTGCGACTAATCGAACGAGCAATTTGCTGCAGCATGCGCATGACTAGGCGCATTTCCTCATCCGTCATCGCGGAAAAATCCTTCTTGGTGATTACCTCTTGGGAACTGTAAGAGGCAATCGCACCTTCCTCCTCATTCTCCTTCCCGTCTCCGTACAACCAGCTTTTGAGCGCTTGGAAAGATTCCTGTTTACTTTTCTTATTGGGGGCTCGATTAGACCAACCTTGAGGCTTTTCCTCAGTTTTGGCATCTACGGCCTTTTCCAACTCCTTCCAATAGCGATCAAAATGTTCGTCAAATTGCTCTTGCTGCATCCGGCTTCTGGCCAATAAGGATTTCAAGGCCAATCGGAAGGTCTCCTGTTCACCAATTGGGATATAGGCAAGACTCCGCAAGGCATCGGCCTCCTCTTCTGGACCAATTCGATAGTCCTTTGTTCTCAAATAGCGACAAAATTGCACAATGTTGGCGCTGAGCTCCAGCTGTCTTCTGATGAGTGGTTCCGACATCGACTAGAATCGTTTGGTCACACCTACTTTGTCGAATAGCTCGGAGAGGGAGTCCTGGACATGGCGCATATCTTGCCAATCCTTTAACACGACCCCCAAAGTATCCTCTACGACCGCTTTGTCCAGATGGGTAAAATGTAGAGAGGCCAAGGCCGTAGCCCAGTCCAGCGTTTCCGCTACGCCAGGAGCTTTTTCCAACTTTAATTGCCGTAATTCTTGCATGAATTGACAGATCTGAATGCCTAAGGTGGGATCGATATCAGGTACTTTGTTTTTAACAATAGCCAACTCTTTTTCGAAGGTAGGATAAGATACCCATAGATAGAGACAGCGACGACGTAGGGCCTCAGAAAGTTCTCGCACTCTGTTTCCCGTTATAATCACGTGCGGCTTATGCTTCGCCTTGATGGTTCCAATTTCGGGAATAGTGACTTGCCAATCGGATAGTACTTCCAAAAGGAAACTTTCGAATTCCTCATCTGCACGATCTACTTCATCAATGAGCAGAACTGGGCTGGTTTCCTGTGTAATAGCCTGTAAAATTGGTCTTTTCAGCAGGAAGGTATCACTGAAGATACTTTTCTGGAGCTCCGCAGATTCTTTTTGTTGTCCCTCCTCCATTTTGAGGTACAACAGTTGATGCTGATAGTTCCATTCGTAGAGCGCATGGGTAGCGTCAAGCCCTTCGTAACATTGAAGCCGAATTAAGTTGGTATTGAGGGCATTGGCCATCACCTTCGCAATCTCGGTTTTACCAACGCCAGCAGGCCCTTCTACAAGCAGGGGTTTACCCAATTGCATGGCTAAGAAGATGGACATGGCAATGGATCGATCCGCAATGTATCCTTGCGTTTCGAGCATTGCTTCAATATCAGATAGTTCTTTTGACATATGTGGAATAGAGAAGAGGCGGCTGGTGGGCCGCCTCTGTTATCAATTTTTTCGAGTCCCAAGAGGGAAACACGAAATCATACTAAAGGTTGAACTAGGCGTTTGCGATAGCTGCCCGTATGGCTCTTTCGGCAAATACCTTGGCCAAGTGCTGCCGATATTCCTCCGAGGCGAAGTGATCACCCAAGATTTCAGCATCACTAGCAGCCAATTCACTAGCGGCTTTGATGGTCGCATCATCCAACGTCTGATTCTCAAGGGCTGCGCTAACTTTCTCATCCAAGAAAGCAGTGTCTGCTACTCCCGTGAAAGCCACGCGAGCAGAGGTACAGAAATTGTCTTTCATTTCTAAAACAGCGGCGCAGCCTACTATGGCAAAACGAGAAGCCGGTTGGAAAAATTTCTCGTAGGCACTGCCTGCCGTACCTGGAACTTTAGGTACATGAATGGCTACGATAACTTCTCCATCCTCCAAAGCTGTTTCGTAGATTCCAACGAAGAAATCAGCTGCGGCAATGGTACGACTTCCACCACTTCCCATTACTTCGATGGAGGAATTGCAAGCGATTAAGGCAGCGGGCCAATCAGCGGCTGGATCAGCATGTGCAATACTACCTCCAATCGTGCCTTTATTTCGAATTTGTACATCTCCAATTACACCAGCCGTTGCGGCGAGCACCGGAGCGGAACTAGCCACTTCTGCGGATTTCGCAATGGCACCGTGAGTCGTATTAGCGCCAATAACTAAAGTGTTACCGTCAACTTTGATGCCATTTAGTTCGGAGATGCCACTAATGTCTATAAGTATACCTGGTTGGTTCAAACGGAGCTTCATGGCGGGAATTAAGCTATGGCCACCTGCTAAGATCTTGGCGTCCATCCCATGCTCCTTGAGCAACCCGACAGCTTCCTCTACAGAAGAGGCTTTTTGATAATCAAATGCTGCAGGAATCATTATATTTAGATTAATCGTTTTTTAAAAAGGTTAATTCTGAAGTTGTTCAAGAATGTCTGCTGAGTCGAAAAGCACTTCATCGCGGCCAGTAAGACATTTTTAAACAACTTCCCTGATGGTCTAGCTATTCATCGCTCTCCACACACTTTCTGAAGTCAACGGCATGGATAGATTCTTCACGCCAAATGGCGATAAAGCATCCATTACTGCATTAACCACAGCAGGTGTTGATCCAATAGCACCAGCTTCACCTGCTCCTTTTACCCCTAGTGGATTGTGTGGACATGGTGTCGTGGTACGATCAGTTTCGATCATCGGAATATCATCGGCACGCGGCATAGCGTAATCCATGTAAGAACCAGTGATCAACTGACCATCTTCGTCGTAGTGAGCTTGCTCGAACATGGCTTGTCCTACCCCTTGCACTACTCCTCCGTGAATTTGGCCATCTACGATCATTGGATTAATTACGTTTCCAACATCGTCCACCGCAATGAAGCGCTTAAGACTTACTTTACCCGTGTCTTTGTCTACCTCAACAATGGCAATGTGCGCACCGAAAGGATAGGTAAAGTTAGTAGGATCATAGAAGCTGGAGAAGTCAAGACCTGGCTCTAATCCTGCTGGATAGTTATGTGGTACGTAAGCCGTTAAAGAGACATCTCCAAAGCCAATAGATTTGTCTGTACCTTTTACGGTCCACTTACCATCGGCAAACTCAAGGTCGTCCTCTGCTGCCTCTAGCACGTGGGCGGCAATCTTCGTACCTTTCTCAATGACTTTCTCAATACTCTTGACCAAGGCGCTACCACCTACGGCCAAACTTCTAGAACCATAAGTGCCCATACCGAAGGCAACGGAATCAGAGTCACCATGCACGATATCCACATGCTCGAGGGGAATACCGAATTTGTCGGCAACTACCTGTGCAAAGGTAGTTTCGTGGCCTTGACCATGAGAGTGAGCCCCGGTGTAAACGCTAACCATACCGGTGGGCTGTACCCGAACTTGACTTACTTCAAAAAGTCCGGCACGAGCGCCTAGGGCACCCACTACGGCAGAAGGAGCGATACCGCACGCTTCAATGTAGGTGGAAAAGCCAATGCCCAATAACTTACCATTTTCTCTGGCGGCAGCTTGTTCCTTACGGAAATCTTCATAGCCCACCATTTCTAATGCTCGCTGTAGTACTGGATGATAGTTTCCACTATCGTATTGTAACGCTACATTGGTCACATATCCTTCCTCATCCACTCCATTAAAGGCTGGGATGAAGTTTTTGAATCGAAGTTCAGCGGGATCCATTCCCATCTCCAGCGCTGCCGTGTCCAACATGCGTTCCAATAGATAGGTGGCTTCCGGCCGTCCTGCTCCTCGGTAAGCATCCACCGCACAAGTATGCGTAAAGGTAGCTACGACGTCGACATGGATCTTAGGAGTAGTATACAACCCTTGCAGCAAGGTACCATGCAAGTAGGTTGGAACAGCGGGTGCGAAAGTAGAAAGGTATCCGCCCATTGCTGCATAGGTCTTGATCCGCAAACCGGTGATGTTGCCTTCTTCGTCAAAGCCCATTTCGGCCTTAGTCACGTGATCTCGTCCATGTGCATCGGTCAAGAAAGCTTCACTACGGTCCGCAGTCCATTTAACGGGGCGACCCAATTCTTTTGCGATCCAGGTCACTAGTGCTTCCTCTGCATAGTGGAAGATTTTACTACCGAATCCTCCTCCCACATCCTTACTGACTACCCGCACCTTATGCTCTGGAATTCCCAAGACAAAAGCACAGAGTAATAGTCTGATCAAGTGTGGGTTCTGGGTACTGGTATAGAGCGTGTATTTATCGTGCGCTACATCATAGTCACCAATGTAACTTCTGGGTTCTATGGCGTTGGGAATCACCCGTTGATTGGCAAACTCCAAAGTAGTGACGTGAGCAGAGCCAGCGATGGCAGCATCTACTTCCTCTTTTGGATTACCCAATTCCCAGTCAAAGCAGATGTTATTGGGCGCATCCTCGTGTACTAGAGGAGCACCATCTTCTGCTGCTTTCTTAGGATCTACCACAGCATCTAATTCCTCATAGTCAACCTCAACCAAGTCAACCGCATCGCGAGCCGCTTCTTTGGATTCGGCTATCACTACAGCGACGGCATCCCCTGCGTGCCGAGCTTTATTGACTACCAATAAAGGGTGCTTAGGTTCTTTCATCGTTTCGCCACTCTTGAAGTTTACCTGCCATCCGCAGGGAACTCCATTAACTTCAGCAACATCAGCGCCGGTATACACCGCAATCACACCCGGATGGGCTAAGGCTTCGGCTGTATCAACGCTTAATATTTTGGCATGAGCATAAGGGCTACGCACGAAATGAGCATAGACCATATTTGGCAAAATGATATCATCGGTATATTGGCCTTTCCCGGTAATAAACCGCTTGTCTTCTACCCGCTTTACGGATTTTCCAATCATCTTTGTCATGATACTACCTCCTTTTTGTTGATTTTATTAGCCGCGTATTGGATAGACTTGACAATATTGTGATATCCGGTGCATCGGCAGAAATTACCTTCTAGGGCATGTCTAATTTCTTCTTCGCTTGGGTCAGCGTTGTTGCTCAATAGGTCGGCAGCTGTCATGATCATACCCGGTGTGCAAAAGCCACACTGTAGACCATGTTCTTCCCGAAATCCTTCCTGTAAGGGATGCAAAGTACCGTTTTCGGCAAGTCCCTCAATGGTGGTAATATTGGCTCCATCGGCTTGAACAGCCAATAACGAACAGCATTTTACTGCTTGCCCATCCATTAAGATCGTGCAGGAACCACAACTACTGGTATCACAACCTACGTGTGTGCCGGTAAGGCGCAACGTATCCCGTAGGTAGTGCACCAGCAAAGTCCTGGGCTCCACTTCGTGGCTGTAGGCTTTGCCGTTAACGGTTAGGTTAATTTGTTTTTTCATTTCGGTATAAGTAATTTATGGTTGAAGGTATTATTGAATTGCTATGCAGGTGGGGTATCGGCTTCGGGACTTGGAGGAGGACTAGCTTCAGTTGGGCTCACTTCTACGTCAGAAGTACCTTTTGCTAATTCCGCCTCAAGTGCCTTGAAAAATTGCTTAGCCAGTGTCTTTACCACGCCACCAATCACCCGTTGGCCGGTTCTGGCGAGGACTCCGGAAAGCTTTGCTTTGCCTTCGTACTTGACCTTAGTCTCTTCAGCAGACTCTGGTATAATGTTTAGCTTTACTTCAGCAGTGGCATTGCCAATTTTGCTTTTCTGGCTCAGTACTAAGGTGAAGCCTTCGGGTTCTTTCTTGTCTTTAATGGAGAGATCGCCTTTGAACGAGCCTTGGACAGGACCGATCTTGATTTCGGAGGTGGCGATGAATTGACCTGGGGCAGTCTCTTCCAGGTGTTTGACACCAGGAGTGATCTTGGCCAGTGTTTCGGTGTGTAATAATTTTTCCCAAAGCGTAGCTGGACTAGCTTTGAGTAAGTAATCTCCTTCTATCTTCATTCAAATTTGTTTGTCTTAGAAGCTACTAATATCGGATGGTCGGAGCCTAAGTTATAGACATTGCTAGCAGATCTTCGCGGTTCGCAAAAGATGGCCACAAAAAGGAAGTGCGGTTGTCTGAAAAACTTAGTAGATTAATTCCGTAAGACTCACAATTACTAGCTTCTAAAATAGGAAATAATTTTAAATTCACGGATAATTGTGAAATTATATTCTGGAAGATAAAAATCTAACGGAAATTTCAGTTGTCAAAGTACTTTAATCTTAAATAATTGCACAATACTATCATAAATCTGTAGTCGATGAGTAGATTGTTACAACAACATTACCAACATCGGAAATTAGAGGATTGGGTCGAAAATCGGACTGCATACACCTTACAGCATGCAGAATTGAGCATTTTTGAGACCCTCCAAAAGGCAGAGAAGGTGTTTTTGCAGTTTGATGAGCCCGTGATCGCCAGCATGATCTCAGGCAAGAAGGTTATGTACTTAGAGGATCGATCCGCCTTTGATTTTTATCCGGGAGAATCCGTGGTGGTACCAGCTGGTAAGCCCATGCTTATAGACTTTCCGGAGGCGCTTCCGGAGAATCCTACGGAATGCTTAGCCCTGACTATTGCCCCAGAAAAGATTCGCGAAAACATTACTTTCTTTCAGGAACAGACCGCTATCGAGAAAGAAGCGATGGATTGGTCATTGGATGTTCGATCTATTCATATCGAGGGTAATCAGGGGATCCAACAGTTGGTTGAGCGGCTAATTTTTCTATTTACGGAAAGCCATCAATCAAAGGATGTATTTGCGGATTTACTGTTAAAGGAATTAATCATACGACTATTACAAACCCAGGCTCGTTTTCTGCTGATGGAAAATGCAGAGAACCTCCTAAGTGATCATCGCCTAGCTTTTGTGATTCGTTATATTCGTGAGAACTTGACGCAGGATTTCAGTGTCGAATCTTTGGCTGAGAAAGCCTGTATGAGCAAGTCCCATTTCTTTAGGTGCTTTAAACATACTTTTGGTGTATCACCAATAGAGTATGTAAACTCAGAGCGAATTAAGAAAGCCAAGAAGCTTCTAATGGATCCTCGGAAAAACTTGGCTGATGTTTGCTTTGCGGTGGGCTTCAACAATTTGAGCTATTTCATTCGACAGTTTAAGAAACATGAACAGTTGACCCCTACCCAGTTTCGGAAAGCGACTAAGACGTAATTCAAGATAAGCCCCAGGATGTAGTGTGTCTTTGGTTCCCTCCCTAATGGCTATTCTCCGTAAGGGCGTAAGACAGATTTCCCCTACGTATAATACCGGATGGGGCTATTTCCAAATGGTACTTAAGTAGGCTAGTTCCTTCCCATCTTCTTCTTTGACCAATCGGTGTTGAAAGTGGCCGGGTTCCTTTTCATAACACTGAGAAACTACTCTATCTTCCAATAATGCTTCCGCTTGGTATTGCACTTGCATATCTACTAATTGTTTATGCTCAAGAATTCGTGGCGGTAGACTTTCCAACATCCATTGGATATAATAGGTATTGTTGAGATGCTTGTTAAAATCCAAATCGTGCCAACTAACACGGAATGACTTTTCCCAATGCACCTCGGCCATTTCCTTTTCCATTTTGGTATTAACTCTTGGCAGGTAAGTCTCGGGAGCAGGCAGCCGCTCTTCCAATTGAAGTATAAAGGCAGGGATTCGCGTTAGGCGTCGCGTTTTGGTATTCATCAAGAGCCAGGCGGTGCTCGAAGAAGCAATCTGCTCACCAGACTCATCAAAAATTCGGAAATCCCGGTAGGTATAGACCCGTTCGAAGCCAGAGGGGTGGGTTCTGACCCGAATCTTTTCTCCCAATCTAGGTAAGCGCACCACTTCCATATGGTTTCGCATCAAAATCCAGGAAATATCATGTGGTTCCAGGTCCCAAACAGAGATGCCCAACTTGATGACCTGCTCCATGGCCGCCTCTTGCATCAATCGAACTAGGGCAGGAAGGGTAGCCATCTTTCTACTATCAATATCGTAGGTGCGGATTTGGAACTCGGCCTCGTGGACAATGGGTTTCAGTGGGCTGGTCATATTGTAGTGATTCTTTGGCGCAAAAGAAACCAATTTTGTGAGGATAAGCAAATTCGAACGCTTTAGCCGGGGCGAACAGGTAACCAGGAGAGCAAATGAAGGAATTATTAGGCCTTCTGGGCCTCATTGCAAGCTAAGTTATGGGCTCAACGGATTAACAGTTTTATGCTGGTCAAACCTCATTACCCCTATATACTTTGGCTGGAGACCTAAAAGCCACCGCGCAAGTTGGTGATTTCAGCTTCGGTCCATATAAAATTTCCTAAGCTAATCCAGTAACGTAGCCCCAACCAAATCATTAGATGACAAGCCGCCTTTTATCCGCCAATAATTTTAATTCTCCCTTTGGTAATTCAAGGGAAAAGCCTTACCTTTGCAATCGCTTTTGACAGAGGGGTGCCCTCCGTCCATCTTGAAAGAGGTGTTAAGCGAGCGTTAATTAATTGAATTTTAATCGTAAATGCGAACGTATGCCAACCATTAATCAGCTCGTACGCAAAGGCAGAACACAGGTTATCACAAAAAGCAAGTCTAGAGCTTTGGACGCATGTCCACAGAAGCGTGGAGTTTGCACGAGAGTATATACTACTACTCCTAAGAAGCCTAACTCTGCATTGCGTAAGGTAGCGAAGGTTCGTCTAACAAATGGCATTGAGGTGATCGCTTATATCCCAGGAGAGGGGCACAACTTGCAGGAGCACTCTATCGTACTTATTCGCGGTGGAAGGGTAAAAGACTTGCCAGGGGTGCGCTACACGATTGTTCGTGGCGCTTTGGATACTGCCGGTGTAAGTGATCGTAAGCAGAGCCGTTCGAAGTACGGAGCTAAGAGACCTAAGTAGTAATTATGTTTCAATCATTGTAGGTGTTCCTACGGAAACCTCTAATTAAGAGAAATGAGAAAAAGAAAACCAAAATTAAGAATTCCTCAGCCGGATCCACGATACGGTGACCCTTTAGTAACCCAGTTCGTCAACAACATGATGTGGCAGGGTAAAAAGACTACTGCTTTCCGCATTTTTTATGATGCAATGGACATCATCAAAGATCGCACTAAGCAGGAAGAACACGCTATCTGGAAGAAGGCTCTCAATAACGCTATGCCTCAAGTAGAGGTGCGTAGCCGCCGAATTGGTGGTGCTACGTTTCAGATTCCAACGGAGATTCGCCCTAAGCGTAAAATCTCTATTGGTATGAAATGGCTTATCAAATTTGCTCGTACTCGTAGTGGTAAGGGCATGGCTGAAAAATTAGCCGCAGAGCTAATTGCAGCAAGCAAGGGAGAAGGCGCAGCCGTAAAGCGTAAAGAAGATACGCACAAAATGGCTGAGTCCAACCGAGCATTTGCTCACTTCCGTGTTTAATAATTATAATCTTAACCTTTTAAATTCCGTAAAGGAGTAACTATGGCAAAAGATCTCAAATATACCAGAAACATTGGGATTGCTGCTCACATTGATGCGGGTAAGACTACGACCACTGAGCGTATTCTTTACTACACCGGTATAAGCCATAAGATTGGTGAGGTACACGATGGTGCTGCTACCATGGACTGGATGGAGCAGGAGCAGGAAAGAGGGATTACTATTACTTCGGCTGCCACCAAGACCTCTTGGAAGTGGAAAGACGAAGAATATACCGTTAACATCATTGATACTCCAGGTCACGTTGACTTTACGGTAGAGGTGGAGCGCTCACTACGTGTATTGGATGGGGTAGTTGCCCTATTCTGTGCAGTGTCTGGTGTTGAGCCTCAATCTGAAACTGTTTGGCGTCAAGCTGACCGCTATAAAGTACCACGTATTGGTTTCGTCAATAAGATGGACCGTTCTGGTGCAGACTTCTTTAACGTAGTGAATGACGTGAAGGAAAAACTAGGTGCAAACCCAGTTCCTTTGCAGGTACCGATTGGAGCGGAAGAGCGTTTTAAAGGAGTTGTTGATTTGATTACAAACCAAGCGATCGTTTGGAATGAGAACGACATGGGGATGACCTATGAAGTGATCGAAATTCCAGAAGACCTTGTAGATACAGTTGCTGAGTACAGAGAGAAGTTGTTGGAAGCCGTAGCAGAATATGATGAATCTTTGATGGAGAAATACTTCGAAGACCCTGATTCAATCTCTGCTGATGAGATCCGTGCGGCTATCCGTGCAGCGGTGATCGACATGAGCATCATTCCTATGATGTGTGGTTCAGCTTTCAAAAACAAAGGGGTACAGGCTGCGCTTGATGCAGTATGTTCTTTCTTACCTTCTCCTGTAGATATCGATGCCATTGAAGGTACCGATCCTCGCACAGATGAGGCAGTAACTAGAAAACCTAGCAACGATGAGCCTTTCGCAGCATTGGCTTTCAAAATTGCTACTGACCCTTATGTTGGTCGATTGGCCTTCTTCCGTGTGTACTCTGGTACTTTGGATGCTGGTTCTTATGTCTTAAATACTCGCTCTGGCAAGAAAGAGAGAATCTCTCGCTTGTATCAGATGCACTCCAACAAGCAGAATGCTGTACCAAGTGTACAAGCTGGTGATATTGCAGCAGCAGTTGGTTTCAAAGACTTAAGAACAGGAGATACGATTTGTGCTGTTGATAAGCCAATCGTACTAGAGAGTATGACTTTCCCTGATCCTGTGATCGGGGTGGCAGTAGAGCCAAAATCTCAGAAAGATTTGGATAAGTTGGGTATGGCTTTGGCCAAGTTGGCTGAAGAAGATCCTACTTTCCGAGTTAGATACGACGAAGACACTAACCAAACCGTAATTAGCGGTATGGGTGAGCTTCACTTGGAAATTATCGTTGACCGTTTGAGAAGAGAGTTTAAAGTAGAGTGTAACCAAGGTCAACCTCAAGTGAACTATAAAGAAGCACTTACGAAAACCGTTGAACACCGTGAACGCTTGAAAAAGCAGACGGGTGGTTCTGGTTTGTTCGCCGATATGGAATTCGAATTAGGCCCAGCCGATGAAGAATTCTTGGAAAGCGAGGACTTCAAGAATGGTAAGACTAAGTTGCAGTTTGAGTGGGGTATCGTTGGTGGTGCCATCGACAAGAACTACATTAAGCCAATTAGAGACGGATTCACTGCGATGATGGACAATGGTATCCTTGCTGGTTACAGCATTGATAGCATGAAAGTGAGAGTGTTTGATGGATCTATGCACGCAGTTGACTCGAAACCAATCGCCTTCGAACTTTGTGCGAAGGAAGGGTTCAAAGCAGCGGCGGGTAGAGCAAAATCTGTGCTTCTTGAGCCAATCATGAAGCTCGAGGTGGTAACTCCTGATGAATATGTAGGGCCTGTAATCGGTGACTTGAACCGTCGTCGTGGTCTTCCTAAAAATCAGGAAGCGCGTATGGGAGGAGCAGTAGCCATTCAGGCTGATGTACCTCTATCAGAAATGTTCGGTTATGTAACTTCCCTTCGTACGATTACTTCTGGTCGTGCAAGTTCTACGATGGAATTCTCTCACTATGCTGAGGCTCCTCAAGGAATTGCTAAAGAGGTAATTGAAAAAGCGAGAGGAGAAGTTAAAGTATAAAGTAAGCATGTGGTTATTGGTAGCGAAAGCTGCCAGTAACCACATCTTGATAATAAGATACACGTACAGACTATTACGTTACCCTTAGTACAGCAGAAAGACGTTTTTATCAAAAACATTTTAATTCAGGCATGAATCAGAAAATCAGAATCAAACTCCGTTCTTACGACCACAATTTAGTAGACAAGTCTACTGAAAAGATCGTTAAAACAGTTCGGAATAGTGGTGCTGTCGTTACTGGTCCGATTCCGCTGCCCACCGAGAAGAAAATCTTTACCGTGCTCCGTTCACCGCACGTCAATAAGAAATCTCGCGAGCAGTTCCAGTTGCGTACACACAAACGCCTCATTGAAATCTATACTCCCACACAGAAAACAGTGGACGCTCTGTCCAAATTGGAATTGCCAAGCGGGGTAGATATTCAAGTGAAATTGACGTGATAATTAACGACGGAGCTTTACAGGAAAGGTTTTCCTTACCAATCTTGTAATCCTGTCCATTTTTTGTAAAGTCTGAAGATGCTAGATGTTAGATATTAGGCGCTTGTCCTAATAGATTCAAAATGTGCAGCTGGATTTTGCGCTTACCGCCATCATTCATCGCCGTTTCGAATCAAGACAGAGGTAGAAACTAGATGTCCGAGATTTGTTCGTTTTGTTGAGTTTCGAATGTGGCATCCAAGTCTGTTATCTAATATCTGCTGGTTGATAGCCCTGCTACAGTTAGGACTATTAACGGCGATCTAGAGTCTGTCATCTTTGAGTGCCTCGGCCCAAAACCGAGGACCATAAAAAGAAAAACTGATGAACGGATTAATCGGAAAAAAGATCGGAATGACCAGCGTTTATAATGACGCGGGTCGTAATGTGCCATGCACGGTAATCGAGGTGGGCCCCTGTGTTGTGACCCAGGTTAAGACAGCTGAATCCGATGGCTACAGCGCTATCCAAGTCGGTTTTAGCGAAGCAAAAGCTAAAAATACTTCTAAAGCCCTTCAGGGACATTTTGACAACGCCAAAACTACTCCGAAACGCAAAGTGGCTGAGTTTCGCGATTTCGAAACAGATAAGGCCTTAGGTGAGACCATCACCGTTGATGAGGTTTTTGAAGAAGGAGATTTCGTAAACGCTATTGGTACTTCCAAGGGTAAAGGTTTCCAGGGGGTTGTTAAGAGACATGGTTTTGCGGGTGTAAATGATGCCACGCACGGTCAGCACAACCGTCAACGTGCCCCAGGTTCTATTGGTGCGGCTTCTTATCCAGCCAAAGTATTCAAAGGTATGCGTATGGCCGGCCGCGATGGTGGTCGTCAGGTGAAGATTCAAAACCTTGAGGTAGTGAAGATCTTCGCAGAACGTAACCTTATGTTGGTGAAGGGAGCAGTCCCAGGCCATAAAGGAGCCTACGTTATTCTTGAAAAGTAATTATTAATGGTGTCTCGCGAATTTCGGTTGGCGAACGCATTAACGCGATAAAAAATGAAGCTCGAGGTTTTAAATATTCAAGGCGAAAAAACAGGGAGATCTGTGGATCTACCAGAAGATATTTTTGGTATCGAACCCAATGAGCATGCGGTATACTTGGCGGTGAAGCAATTCTTGGCTAACCAAAGACAAGGAACGCACAAAGCCAAAGAACGTGGCGAAGTAGCCGGTTCTACTCGCAAGCTGAAGCGCCAGAAAGGAACGGGTACAGCTCGTGCTGGTGATATCAAGAATCCCGTCTTCAGAGGAGGTGGACGTATTTTCGGTCCTAGACCGCGAAAATATACAGTTCGCTTGAACAAGAAGGTGAAGAGATTGGCTAGAAAATCTGCTTTGTCTGACAAGGCTGCAGCTGGCAATATCTTGGTAGTGGAAGACTTCTCCTTTGAAGCGCCAAAAACAAAAGAGTTTATCAATATTCTTCAACAGCTAGACGTGAACGGTCAAAAAACTGTCCTAGTCACTTCTGATTTCGAAAAAGAGGTCTACCTATCTAGCCGCAATGTACCTAAAACGGAAACAGTGCGCGCTACCGACCTTAATACGTACGAGATCATGAACGCTGGTAAATTGATCCTTTCCGAAGGAGCCGTGGAGAAGATTAAAGAAACCTTTGCAAACGCATAATCATGGCAAAGACAGTATTAGTAAAGCCGATCATTACGGAAAAGGCGGAAGGCTTGTCTGACAGCTTGAATCAATATTCTTTCGTTGTCGATCGCAAAGCCAATAAGATCGAAATCCGTAAGGCAGTAGAAGAAATGTATGGCGTGACAGTTGACTCCGTTAACACAATGATCATGCCTGCTAAGACTAAGAATCGTACTACTCGATCTGGATATGTACGTGGGCGGGTTTCTGCTTACAAGAAAGCCATCATTACATTGACAGAAGGAGAAGAGATAGATTTCTTTGGTGACATTTAAGTTCATTCATTGAGTGTGGAACTAGTGCCTTAAGTCACCAAGGTGAATGTATAATTGAGAATGTGTAATGAATAGATTTTCATCCTTCATCTTTCATTCATAATTATTCATTCTTCATTACAAGGGCTAGGCTCCGAAATTCAATGTCTAATAAATTTTTAAGTAATGCCAGTTAAAAAGTATAATCCGATTACGCCGGGTACTCGAACGAGAGTAGGGAATGCTTATACGGAGATTACGACGAATAAGCCGGAAAAGACCCTATTGGCACCTTTGCACAAGTCGGGTGGACGTAACCACGACGGTAAAATGACAGTTCGTCAGAGAGGTGGTGGACACAAGCGTCGTTACCGTGTGATTGACTTCAAGAGAGACAAGGATGGAGTAGTAGGAACAGTGAAGTCAATCGAGTATGATCCAAACCGTACGGCTTTTATCGCTTTGATCGAGTATACGGATGGTGAGAAGAGATACATCATTGCTCCTAATGGTTTGAAAGTAGGCGCGGAGATTGTGTCGGGAGCAGGAGCAGCACCAACAGTTGGTAATGCCCTTTATCTGAAAGATATTCCTTTCGGTGTAGTGATTCACGCGATTGAGATGCAGCCTGGAAGAGGAGCTGCGTTGGCTAGAAGTGCAGGTACAAAAGGTACCTTGAAAGGTAGAGAAGGAAAATATGCCATTATTGAGTTGCCATCAGGTGAGGTGCGTAGAATTCTACAAACTTGTAAAGCGACTATTGGTTCTACCTCTAACCCAGACCACGGTCTGCAGGTACTAGGTAAAGCAGGTCGTAAGCGTTGGTTAGGAAGAAGACCTCGAGTAAGAGGGGTAGCCATGAACCCAGTAGATCACCCAATGGGTGGTGGTGAAGGCCGTGCTTCAGGTGGTCACCCACGTTCTAGAACCGGTATTATGGCTAAAGGTCAGAAAACTCGTAACAATAAGAAGTATTCTTCGAGCCTGATCATTTCTAAGCGTAAATCGAAATCAAGAAAATAATAGCTAGATAATGGCAAGATCAATAAAAAAAGGCCCCTACGTCTTTCACAAGTTGTTGGATAAAGTGGCTAAAGCTAAGGAATCAAAGAAGAAGATGGTGATCAAAACTTGGTCTCGTTCTTCAATGATCATTCCTGATATGGTTGGTGAGACAATTGCCGTTCATAATGGCAAAACTTTCATCCCTGTATTCGTGACGGAGAACATGGTGGGACACAAATTGGGCGAATTTTCCCCAACCCGCAACTTTAGAGGTCACTCCGGTAACCGTAAGAAATAATTCTTAAGTCAATTGGAGTAATCCAATTCATCATAATTAATCAAATTATGGAAGCAGTAGCCAAACTCAAAAATGTCCCCATGTCAGCGCGCAAAATGCGTCTTGTGGTGGATAATATCAGAGGAAAAGATGTGGATGAGGCTTTGGATATCCTTCGCTTCACCAAGAAGGAGGCAGCAAGCTGGCTGGAGAAACTGCTACTTTCTGCTATTGCCAACTGGGAATATAAACTAGATGGCTTAGAAAGTGCAGACGACTACGAGTTGTATGTCAAAACGATCTTCTCTGATGAAGGTGCACAGCTAAAGCGTTTCCGTCCTGCTCCTCACGGTAGAGCACATCGTATCCGCAAGCGTACTAACCACGTCACGCTTGTAGTCGAAAACCGTATCCCTGTTGCCAAGGATGAAGCTGGTGACGACGATGCCGAAATCGAAGAAGTGATCGAAGAGGTAGAGGAAACAGCAGACGAATAAGCTATTTAAAAAACATTTATACACCATAGATATGGGTCAAAAGACAAATCCAATTGGTAATCGTTTAGGTATCATCAAGGGATGGGAATCTAACTGGTTCGGTGACAAGGACTATGCCAAGAAGGTAGTTGAGGATGAGCACATCCGTAAGTACCTACAGGCTCGTGTACACAAAGGCGGTATTGCTCGCATTATCATCGAGCGTACGCTGAAGCGTATCACAGTGACGATTCACACATCTCGCCCTGGTATCATTATTGGTAAGGGAGGTCAAGAGGTAGATAGAATTCGTGAGGAGTTGAAAAAACTGACAGGGAAGGACGTCCAAATCAATATCGTAGAAATCCGTAAGCCAGAGCTTGACGCAGCAATCGTTGCTGAATCTATCGCCAAGCAGTTGGAAGCGAGAATTAACTATCGTCGTGCGATCAAGATGGCTATCCAGTCTACCATTCGTGCCGGTGCAGAGGGAATCAAGGTGAGAATTGCTGGTCGTTTGAATGGTGCTGATATGGCTCGTTCTGAAGAGTACAAGGAAGGTCGTACACCTTTGCATACTTTCCGTGCCGATATCGACTATGCTTTGAAAGAAGCCTTGACGGTATATGGGATCATCGGTATCAAAGTGTGGATCTGTAAGGGAGAAGTTCTTGGAAAGAGAGACTTATCTCCAAACGTTGGTGTGCAGCAGAAAGGTGGAAGAGGTGACCGTAGAGGCGGTGGAAGAGGCGACCGTAGAGGTGGCGGAAGAGGTGGCGATCGCAGAGGCGGTGGCGGCGGAAGAAACCAAAGAAGAGGTTAGAATAATTAATAAAAATGCCTTACCTTTGCACAGCTTTTTCGGAAGCTGGCTCTTAAGGGCATTTTTCGGACTCATATCGTAAAATATTACGACCATGTTACAGCCAAAAAGAACAAAATATCGCAAGCAGCAGAAGGGTAGAAATAACGGGATTGCCTACAAAGGTAGCTCTGTCGATTTCGGTTCCTTTGGGTTGAAAACCCTGGATCGCGGACGGATTACTAACCGCCAGATTGAGGCGGCTCGTATTGCCATGACGCGATATATGAAAAGGGAAGGAAAGGTTTGGATCCGAATTTTCCCTGACAAGCCAATCACTGCGAAGCCTCAAGAAGTTAGGATGGGTAAAGGTAAAGGTAACCTTGACCACTATGTAGCCGAGGTGAAGCCAGGACGCATCATGTTCGAACTAGATGGTGTGCCACGTGACGTGGCCGTCGAAGCCTTGCGATTAGCAGCACAGAAGCTGCCTGTGAAGACTAAGACAGTTACTCGTCCAGATTACGTTGGAGAATAACAAGTTGTTGTTAAACAATTAATTGTATTGAAATGGCAAGCAAGAAATTCCTGGAGCTTCAAGGGTTTAGTGAGGCAGAATTGACCAGCGAGCTTGAGGCTACTGAAACGCAATACCAAAAGCTCAAGTTTGACCACGCCATTAAAGGCTTGGACAACCCAATCCTTTTGCGTGAGATTAGACGCGATATCGCCAGATTGCAGACGGAAATCCGTCGCAGAGAGTTGGCGGCTTGTTCTGAGGAAGAATTGAGCAATCGTTCAAAAATTAGGGCTAGAAGACGCCGCAAATAAAAAGACCAATGGCAGAAAGAAATCTTCGAAAGACTCGTACCGGGGTGGTTACCAGCAACAAGATGGATAAGACCATCGCTGTGAGTGTGGAGCGTCGTCTTCAGCACCCGATTTACGGTAAGTTCGTGAAAAAATCCAAGAAGTTCATCGCTCACGACGAGCAGAATCAGTGTAACATTGGAGACCGTGTTCGTATCATGGAAACACGTCCTTTAAGTAAGCGCAAGCGCTGGAGGTTGGTTGAAATTCTTGAGAGAGCAAAATAATTGACGTACTCGTTGGATATTGCTTTTGTAATGTTTAATGAAAAATGTTCAGTGGATAATGGTAAAGCCAGTTATTCATTCCACATTAAAAACTATTCATTATTAAAGGTTAATCCCGGTACAAACTTACATAAACTGAACGTGTCATGATCCAGTCAGAATCAAGACTTAAAGTAGCAGATAATAGCGGCGCCAAAGAAGTGCTGTGCATCCGCGTATTGGGTGGTTCTAAAAGACGCTATGCTTCCATCGGCGATACCATTGTCGTGACGGTGAAAGATGCAACCCCAGGAGGTATCAAGAAAGGTACCATTTCCAAGGCTGTAGTGGTTCGCACCAGAAAAGAGATCCGTCGAAGAGATGGTTCTTACATTCGTTTTGATGACAATGCAGTGGTTTTATTGACGGCTGCTGACGAACCTAGAGGTACTCGTATCTTCGGGCCTGTAGCTCGTGAATTGAGAGAAAAGGACTTCATGCGAATTGTATCACTCGCTCCTGAGGTATTGTAAAATTCACCAGACTAATTGAATTAGCTGGTCTTAACTAGACAAAAATGGGAAATAAGAGATTTGCACCCAAAGTAAAGATAAAAAAGGGGGACAAGGTAGTGGTTATCGCTGGAGCCTACAAAGATCGCTCTAACGTAAGAGAGGTATTAGAGGTGATTCCAGAGAAGAACCGTGCGATAGTCGATCAAGTGAACCTTCGCAAGAAGCACTCTAAGCCGACTCAAGATAGCCCAGGTGGTATCAACGAAATTGCTGCCCCTATCCATATTTCCAATTTGATGTTGGTTGATCCTTCTTCAGGAGAGCCTACTAGAGTTGGCCGCCAAGTTGGTGATGATGGAAAAATTGTACGTTATTCTAAAAAATCTGGCCAAACTATTGACTAATGAGCTATAAACCATCACTTAGAAAGAAATATAAAGAAGAAATTGTTCCAGCTTTGATGGAGCAATTCCAGTATAGTTCTATCATGCAAGTTCCTAAGTTGGTGAAGATTTGTCTAAACCAAGGTGTGGGACAGGCTACTCAGGACAAGAAATTGGCTGATAACGCCTTAGCGGAGTTGACTTTAATCGCTGGGCAGAAAGCCGTACCTACTAAAGCTAGAAAATCAGTTTCTAACTTTAAGTTGAGAGAAGGTATGACCATTGGTGCGCGTGTAACCCTTCGCCAAGACCGTATGTACGAATTTTTGGAGCGATTGGTAAGTGTAGCCCTTCCTCGTGTACGTGACTTCCGAGGTATCAACGATAAGAGTTTTGACGGAAGAGGTAACTATACTTTAGGGATCACCGAACACATTATCTTCCCAGAGATTGATCTGGACAAGGTAAGCCGTATCACAGGTATGGATGTAACTTTTGTTACGACCGCCAATACGGATGCAGAAGCCTTGGCTCTGCTGAAGTCACTTGGTTTACCATTCAAGAACCAAAGAAATTAATAACTCCTTATCTCTGCTGAGGTAAGCATAAAATTATAAGCATGGCAAGGAAGTCACTCATTGCCCGAGAAAAGAAAAGACAGCGCATGGTAGATAAGTACGCTGATCTGCGCAAACAGCTAAAGAAGGAGGGACGTTGGGACGAACTAGATAAGTTGCCCAGAAATTCCAATCCTATCCGTTTGCACAATCGCTGCTTATTGACCGGAAGACCAAAAGGTTATATGCGCCAGTTTGGGATCTGTCGTGTTAAGTTCCGTCAGATGGCCCTTGAAGGCAAGATCCCTGGTGTAACCAAAGCAAGTTGGTAAGCCAGAAAGGAACTTTTAACGATTGTTCCTTTTCAAATTTTCTTTTTCTCCTATTTATCATAGCTGATAAGGTTCCGAACGCTTCTTAGGAAAACCCATTAGCGAAATTTGAAATAATGGCAGTAACAGATCCTATTGCAGATTTTTTGACTCGCATTAGAAATGCTCAACAGGCGGGTCACCGAATTGTAGATATTCCTGCATCTAAATTAAAAAAGCGATTAACCGAGATCCTTTTTGATCAAGGTTATATCCTAAGATATAAATTCGAAGACGGTGTTGGCCCAGGTAAACAAGGAATCATCAAGATTGCCTTGAAGTACGATCCTATTACCCGCAAGCCCGTTATTCGTCAGTTAGGACGTATCAGTAAGCCTGGTTTGCGTAAGTATTCCAAAGCAGGCGAGTTTCCACGTATTATCAATGGCTTAGGTATTGCAATCGTGTCAACTTCGAGAGGAGTAATGACCGGTAAGCAGGCCAAAGCAGCCAATGTTGGTGGCGAGGTACTGTGTTACGTGTATTAATCTTATTGTTCAGATCAAAAATTAATCGACATGTCAAGGATAGGAAAAGCACCCATTACCGTTCCCGCTGGTGTTAGTATTGACGTGAGCAAGGGGAATTTGGTGACGGTTAAGGGCCCTAAAGGAGAGCTGACACAGCAAGTTGATCCTGATCTGGCTCTTGAGATCGAAGATGGAACACTTACTGTAAAGCGTCCTACAGAATCTAAGAGACACCGTTCAATGCACGGTTTATACCGTTCTTTGATCAACAATATGGTAACTGGTGTATCCGAAGGTTACAAAATTACCTTGGAGGTAATCGGGGTAGGTTACAGGGTAGCTAACACGGGTCAACTATTAGAGTTGACGCTAGGTTTCTCTCACCCCATTTACTTTGTAGTGCCACAAGAAGTGAAGGTAGAAGGCAAGATGGAAAAAGGTAAAAATCCGATGATCATCTTAGAAAGCCACGACAAGCAATTGATCGGGCAAGTAGCAGCGAAGATTAGATCCTTCCGTAAACCAGAACCTTACAAAGGTAAAGGTATCCGCTTCTTGGGTGAAGAGATTCGACGTAAAGCAGGTAAAACTGCAGGTTAAATCAAGCGGTGGTGCGATGCTGCACTGCGCTATAATCTGTTTTTTAGATGGACCTTGGGTTTGGATGAAACAGGCCTTACACTAAGGTATAAAAGAAAGTATTATGCAGTTTTCTAAGGCAAAGAGAAGACAAACGATCCGCCAACGGATCCGCAAGAAACTAAGAGGAACCGCTGATAGACCACGTCTAAGTGTGTTTAGATCAAATAAAGATATCTACTGCCAGGCTATTGATGATATCAATGGAGTAACCCTGGTATCGGCTTCTTCCAGAGATAAAGATTTAGATTCTACCGGAAATAAATCTGATATCGCTAAGAGAGTGGGACAAGCACTAGCTGCCAAAGCACAAAGCAAAGGTATCTCAGAAGTTCTATTCGATCGAGGTGGTTATTTGTATCATGGCCGAGTGAAAGCTTTGGCTGAAGGTGCCCGCGAAGGTGGCCTTAAATTTTAAAAAATCTCTAATCGCAAAATAGCATGGCAAAGAGAAATTCAAACAACAAAGGGAAAAGCCGCGATCGGGTAAAACCAGCTGAAACTGAGTTGAAGGAAAAATTGGTTAACCTCAACCGTGTGGCCAAGGTTACCAAAGGTGGTCGTACTTTTAGTTTTGCTGCGATTGTGGTAGTAGGGGATGGAAAAGGTACAGTAGGACATGGCTTGGGTAAAGCCCGTGACGTATCCGAATCTATTGCTAAGGCAGTGGATGATGCCAAGAAGAACTTGATCAAAGTTCCATTATTGAATGGCACGATCCCGCACGAGCAAAAAGGGAAATACGGAGCCGGTAAAGTGTTGATCAAGCCAGCAGCTCCTGGTACCGGGGTAATTGCAGGTGGTGCGATGCGTAATGTGCTTGAAATCGCAGGTGTACAAAACGTTTTGGCAAAAGCACAAGGTTCTTCCAATCCACACAACGTGGTGAAGGCTACCATCGATGCTTTGTCGAAGCTTAGAAGCCCAGTTGAAATCGCACGTCAACGTAATATTTCCCTAGAGAAACTGTTCGAAGGTTAAAAATGTTAATATCATTGTAAAGTAAGGCGGATGCTTTTATTTGCTGTAACTTTATGTGATTTAAAGCTTCTATAATGGGCAAGATCAAGATTACTCAAGTTAAAAGCCTCATCAAGCGTCCACAGCGTCAGAAAGATACGATGAAAGCCCTGGGTCTTAAGCGTATCAACCACAGCGTGGTGAAAGAGGTAAATCCGCAGATCGCGGGTATGGTAGCTAAGATTAGCCACTTGGTAAAAGTGGAAGAAGTTTAAAAGGAAGTGTTTAGTCGATCCGAAAAGGTACTTTCCGAAGTAAACCATTCAGTCGCCCACTCACTCAAATAATAGAAAGAAAATGGAATTACATAATTTAAAGCCTGCTGCAGGATCAGTCAAGAGTCGCAAAAGAATCGCCCGGGGTCAAGGTTCCGGAAGAGGCGGTACGTCGACACGTGGACACAAAGGGGCAAAATCTCGATCTGGCTGGAAGTCTAAGCGTAATTTCGAAGGGGGTCAGATGCCCATCCAAATGCGTTTGCCTAAGCGTGGATTTAAAAATCCTAATCGCGTAGCTTATGTTCCCATTAATGTGGAACGATTACAGGAGATCGCTGACAAATACAAGTTAGATACTATCAATGTAGAGGCCTTGATCTCTGCGGGTATCGTACGTAAAAATGACAAAGTAAAGATTCTAGGGTCTGGCGAATTGAGTGCCAAACTTGCAGTGAGCGCTCATGCGGTATCTGCTAGTGCTCAAAAGGCAATTGAGGCGTGTGGAGGATCTGTTAACCTCGTATAATTTTAACTGATGAAAAAGTTTTTCGACACACTAAAGAATATTTGGAAGATTCAGGAACTGAGAAACCGCATTTTATTCACTTTAGGAATATTGTTGGTTTTCCGTTTCGGAACTTTTATTGTGCTACCAGGGGTTGATCCAGCGGCTTTAAAGGATGCGATAGCCAATAACGCTAATCCAAATGATCTTTTAGGTCTGATCAATATGTTCACAGGGGGAGCTTTTAACAATGCCTCTATCTTAGCCCTTGGTATCATGCCTTATATCACGGCTTCGATCATCGTGCAATTGTTAGGGTTCGCTTTGCCATATTTCCAGAAGTTGCAGCAAAGAGAGGGTGAGTCCGGTCGTAAAAAACTTAATCAAATTACACGTTTACTGACGGTAGCTATCACCTTGGTACAAGGAGGTGGATACCTTACTTATATCAAGAGTATGGGAGCGATTGATCCTTCTATTCCCGAAGCGATCTTCTGGTTCTCTAACATCATTATTCTATCGTCAGGTACCGTATTCTCCATGTGGTTAGGTGAGCGGATTACAGATAGAGGAATTGGAAACGGTATTTCTTTATTGATTACGATTGGTATTGTGGCTACACTTCCTCGTGCCCTAGCTTTCGAACTACAGGCTCAGTTGGCCGGTGGTGGATTGCTAATGTTCGTAATTGAATTGGCAGCGCTATTCATGGTAACCTTAGCCACGGTGCTGATAGTTACTGGGGTACGCCGAATACCGATTCAGTTTGCTAAGCGAATGGTCGGACGAGGCTCGTCTAGTATGCCTGTATCTGGTGCTAGAGATTATATCCCTGTAAAAGTGAATGCGTCTGGTGTAATGCCTATCATCTTTGCACAGGCTTTGATGTTCTTGCCAGCCGTTATTGCTCAGTTCTTTGCTGGTAGCGGAAGTGATGTACAATCTAGTGGCTTATTGAGAGCACTGAATGACTTCACCTCTGGACCCTACAACATCATCTACTTTGTACTGGTCGTGGTATTCACTTATGTTTATACTGCTTTGATGGTGAATCCACAGCAATATGCGGAGTACCTAAAGCGACAAAACGCTTTTATTCCTGGTATCAAGCCGGGTAAAGCTACTGCGGATTTCATTGATGCCGTAACGACTAGAATTACTTTGCCAGGTTCTATATTCCTTGGTCTAATTGCCATTTTACCAGCTGTTGTTACAGCGATGTTCAATGTCAATGCCGCTTTCGCTGCTTTCTTCGGTGGTACTTCACTACTGATCATCGTAGGGGTGGTACTAGATACCTTGCAGCAAATTGAGAGTCACTTGTTGATGCGCAGATATGATGGTCTAGTGAAATCTGGCCGTCTACAGGGTAGAAGCAGAATGCAAGGAATCGGCGCGAATATGTAAGATTTTCCCTGAGTATTCAGGGACTCAATATAGGGCAGGGTCATGATCCTGTTCCGCTGGATGGAGCAAGACTAAATAGAGGAGTAGATAGAATTGAGGAGAGAGAGAAGGGGATTTAGTTTGCTCCATTCAGTATTATAAATGTTTTCCATCTCCATTTGCCCATGATTTTCTATAAGACTCAAGAAGAGATTGAAAGAATTAGGGAGAGCTGTCTGTTGGTTTGTAAAGCCTTGACGGAGGTCGCAAAGGTGATCAAGCCTGGTATTTCAGCAGCAACGATTGATACTTTGGCAGAGCAGGTCATTCGCGATAATGGTGGAGTTCCTGCGTTCAAAGGGTATCGTGGTTTTCCTTCAACGCTTTGCGTTTCTGTGAATGAAGGCGTTGTACACGGGATTGCTACGGAAGACTTGGTCTTTAATGATGGAGATATTGTATCTGTAGATTGCGGGGTTTTGATGAATAATTTTCATGGAGACTCTGCTTACACCTTTCCCTTGGGTGATGTTTCTGAAGAGGTGATGGAGTTGTGTAGAGTGACGAATACCTCATTGTATAAGGGAATACGAAGTGCAGTAGTGGGAAACCGATTGGGAGATATTGGCTTTTCCATTCAGAATTACGTGGAAAGGTTACACAAGTATAGCATCGTGCGTGAGTTGGTAGGACATGGGATTGGAAGAGACTTACACGAAGCTCCGGAAGTTCCCAACTATGGGAAAAGAGGTCGTGGCCCCAAACTGAAAGAAGGTTTGGTAATAGCGATCGAGCCCATGGTAAATCTAGGAAGAAAAGAAGTTCGAACGGCGAAAGATGGGTGGACAGTGATTGCAAAAGACCTGAAACCCTCGGCGCACTACGAACATACTGTAGCCGTCAAGGATGGCGAAGCAGATATATTGTCGGATCACAGTGGAGTAGAGGCTGCTATTTTGGACAATGATAACGTAAAGTCAGTGAGCCTCAAGACTGCTGCGGTTTAGCCTTAAAAGTTTTTTTGAGTCGTAGCAATAGTAAGTAAATAATTTTGTGTATCTTTGCACTCCGAAATTTCAGCTATGGCAAAAAAAGATCTAATTAAGCAAGACGGTATTATTGAAGAAGCGTTATCTAACGCTATGTTCCGGGTCCGGTTAGAAAATGACCACCAGATCGTAGCGACGATTTCCGGTAAGATGAGAATGAACTACATTCGAATTTTACCTGGAGATAAGGTAGCCGTTGAGATGTCCCCATACGATCTTACTCGCGGAAGGATCATCTATCGTTACAAATAATCAGTAATTCTGAATTGCAAATAATAAATGCTTTATCATGAAAGTAAGAGCATCAGTCAAGAAACGTACTAGTGATTGCAAAATTGTAAGACGCAAAGGAAAGTTGTACGTGATTAACAAGAAGAATCCTAAGTTCAAGCAACGTCAAGGATAATTAATTTAATTCTTAAGCTGATTGGATAGGCTTACTTCTCAGCAAGACTGCTCAGTAAGTATTCCAAGCACACAAACCATATAATCAATGGCTCGTATTGCAGGTGTAGATTTGCCTAGAAACAAACGCGGGGTTATCAGTTTGACTTACATTTACGGAATTGGCCCAGCTAAGGCTAGAGAAGTACTAGCACAAGCAGGTATTGACGAAAGCGTAAAGGTACAAGACTGGACTGATGACAATATCAAGAGTATCTCCGTCTATATCACTAATCAATTGACGGTAGAGGGGGAGCTACGTTCTGAGGTACAGATGAACATCAAACGTTTAATGGATATTGGTTGCTACCGAGGGTTACGTCACCGTAAGGGACTTCCGTTGAGAGGGCAGAGAACGCAAACCAATGCCAGAACCCGTAAAGGTAAGCGTAAAACAGTTGCTAATAAGAAGAAGGTTACTAAGTAGTGCCGGCTTAGGAGTTATTCATCTTTCAAAATTTTTGCGATCAAATGGCGAAGTCAACCAAAAAAGTCAAGAAGCGGAAGGTAAAAGTGGAACCAGAAGGCTTTGTGTTTATCAAAGCAAGTTTCAACAATATTATCATCTCTCTTACCAATAAGCAAGGACAGGTAATCTCTTGGGCATCGGCTGGTAAAGCTGGATTCAGAGGTTCTAAGAAAAACACTCCTTATGCTGCTCAGGTAGCTGCATCTGATGCCGCTCGAGTTGCTTTCGAAGCAGGAATGAGAACAGCAGAGGTATTTGTGAAAGGACCTGGATCAGGAAGAGAGGCAGCTATCCGTGGAATCGATGGTGCTGGCATCAAAGTAAGCCGCATCAAGGACGTAACGCCTATTCCACACAACGGTTGTCGTCCACCCAAAAGAAGAAGAGTATAATTCTTCTTCAAGATTATCGATATTATAAAATAAGTAACGGTGAAAAGAGGCGAAACCAACTAGTAAATCGGCCTTTTATCATCACTAAGCAAATCTTTTAGCTAAAATGGCAAGATATACTGGACCCACATCGAAGAAGGCAAGAGCACTAGGGGAGCCTATTTTCGGGTTTGATAGAGCCTTTGAGAAAAAGAAGTATCGACCAGGCCAGCACGGTAATTCTCGTAGAAGAAGACAACGCTCTGACTATGCGCTTCAATTGCTTGAAAAGCAGAAGGCAAAATATACTTATGGAGTTTTAGAGCGCCAATTTAGGAATCTTTTTGAGAAGGCTAGCCGTAAAAAAGGGGTAACTGGTACTGTATTGCTACAGTTATTGGAAGCTCGCTTGGACAATACGGTTTTCCGTCTAGGATTGGCACCAACCAGAAGAGCCGCTCGTCAATTGGTTTCTCACAAACACATTCTATTGAATGGTGTAGTGACCAATATCCCATCTGCTCAACTGCGATCTGGTGACATTATTTCTGTAAGAGGAAAATCTCAGGGGATGTCAGTGATTAGAGATAGTGTAAGTGCTAAGAACGATGTGCGAAAGTTCCCTTGGCTAGAGATGAATCCGGATACGATGAGTGGAACCTTCCTCGAGTATCCCGAACGAGATCAGATACCAGAGAAAATCAACGAGCAGCTAATCGTTGAATTGTACTCTAAGTAAGATAAAAAATGGCAGCCTTTTCGAAGGCTGTCAATTTTGCTATGTAATAGGCTATACGCTTTAGCTCTTTTTTTCCCGTCAAAGTTTCAAACGACATATGAGTATATTAAACTTCCAGAAGCCCGACAAGATCGTATTGCAAAAGGCAAATGATTTTGAAGGGACTTTTGAATTCAAACCTCTGGAGCCTGGCTTCGGCCAAACCGTTGGCAATGCCTTACGCAGGGTGTTGCTTTCCTCATTGGAAGGCCACGCTATCTCTGCGGTGCGTATCGCAGGTGTTGACCATGAGTTTGCCACCATCCGAGGTGTTGTACAAGATGTCATCGAAATCATCCTTAACCTCAAACAAGTACGCTTAAAACAGCTTATTACTGATGATGATGTAAGCACTGAAAAGATCTATCTCACCATCAGTGGCAAGGATGAGTTTAGAGCAGGTGATATTGAAGAACACACCAACGTGTTCAAAATCATGAACCCTGACCTACTGATCTGTAATATGGAACCCTTTGTTAACCTGGAAATGGAATTGACAGTTACCAAAGGTCGTGGATATGTACCAGCTGACGAAAACTTACCCAAAGATGCACCTATCGGAGTTATTCCAGTAGATGCGATCTATACGCCTATCAAGAATGTTGCCTACCGAATCGAAAATACTCGTGTAGGACAAAGAACGGACTACGAAAAATTGACCATCGATGTTAAAACAGATGGTACCATTCACCCCGAAGATGCCATTAAGGAAGCTTCTCGTATCTTGATCCAGCACTTGATGTTGATCACGGATGAGAATATCACCTTTGATGACGCTTCTAGCCGTGAAGACAATATCGTGGATGAGCACATCTTGCACATGCGCAAGCTGCTCAAGACTTCTCTGGAAGACCTCGACTTGTCCGTACGTGCCTACAACTGCTTGAAGGCAGCTAAGATCAATACCTTGGCGGAACTAGTGAAGTATGACACACATGAGCTGTTGAAGTTCCGTAACTTCGGTAAGAAATCTTTGGTAGAGATCGAAGAATTACTACAAGACAAAGGTTTAACCTTTGGTATGGATCTTTCCAAATATAAATTGGAAGAAGACTAAGAATTAAATTGAGGCCTGCTGCGTCAAGCTAGCAGGCCGCTTTTATAAAAAGATACAGGCAGTCCTCTCAGAGGACTTTTTTCATAATAGCAATAACCTTTACCGATTAAACGAACAAGCCTGTTGTCAAAGATCTTTAGATCAATCGGCTTAAAGGTGTTGCGAAGCAAACAATTGAATCATGAGACACGGTAAGAAAGTAAACCATCTCGGACGGAAATCAGCCCACCGTAAAGCGCTTATGCGCAATTTGGCTATCGCTTTGATTGAGCACAAAAGAATCAATACTACTTTGGCTAAGGCCAAAGCGTTGAGAAAATTTGTTGAGCCATTGGTGACTAAGTCTAAAACTGACACGATGCACTCCCGTCGTGTAGTCTTCAGCTATCTTCAAAACAAAGAAGCGATCAAGGAATTGTTCGGTATCGTTGGTCCTAAGGTAGGTGAGCGCCCAGGTGGATATGTGAGAGTGATTAAGACTGGATTCAGAAAAGGGGATGGTGCCGAAATGGCAATGATCGAGTTGGTAGACTTCAACGATGTCTACAGCGTTGATTCTGGTGAAGGTAAAGGTGGTGGCCGTCGTCGTCGCCGTCGTAGAGGAGGTAAAGGTGGTGGAGCTGCTGCAGCGGCCGCAGGTGCAGCTACAGTTGCAGCTACTTCTGAAGAGGAAGAATAGTAGACTTGAGGATGCAGATCCTCATCTCGAATCTTATAAGAACGGGAAGGTTGCCTTAGGCAGCCTTCCCGTTTCTCGTTCTGCTGGATTGTGTTTGGTTAACAGAAATGAAATCATCTTTCTTAGAAATTTGGGTGGATCTGTTTTCGATTCCCCTTACCTTTAGGCATCTCTAAAACCCAGCTCCTGATACATGACCCTGTATGACAAGTCAATCGCCGTACTGCCTTTCGTAAATATGAGTTCCGATGCGGACAATGAATACTTCAGCGATGGCATAACGGAAGAAATTATAAACGCGCTTACGGCAATCAAGCACTTGAAAGTTACCGCTCGAACCTCCTCCTTTGCCTTCAAGGGGAGAGCCACCGATGTTCGATCCATTGGCCAACAACTGGGGGTGATTACGGTGTTGGAAGGTAGTGTCCGAAAGGCGGGTAATCGAGTGAGGATTACTGCTCAGCTTGTGCGTACGGATGATGGTTTTCAATTGTGGTCGAGGTCTTTTGATCGAGATTTGGAAGACATATTTGCGGTGCAGGACGAGATTAGCCTATCAATCGCCGACCAAATCCGAGAGAATTTTGGTCACTTAGAATTCCAGGATCAGTTGATTCAAACCCCTAATGTTAGCGTATCGGTTTATGAACGCTATCTGGAGGGGCGTGCCTTTCTTCATCGGTTCAATACTTTGGATGTGCAGCGGGGACTCTCCATCCTGGAAGATTTGACCCGGACCCACCCTCATTTTGCTTTAGCAAAGGTAGGCGTTCAATATGCCTATAACATGATGGCTGCCGCCGGATTTATGCCCGCTGGAGAATCCTTGGCGAAAGGGAAACCTTTTCTAGATGAGGCCTTAGCCATTGATGAAAAACTCCCGGAATGCCATCACTCTCTAGGTTGGCATAGCCTCAATCAGGATTGGGACTTTATCCAGGCAGCCCGCCACCTGAAGCGCGCCATTGAACTTCGCCCGGGATATGCCGATGCATATCAGAAATTGTTTATCACCCTAGCATTAGAAGGCAAGTTAGAAGAAGCACATGGGCATGTTGAGACGGCCTTGCAATTAGATCCGCTGGCCCCTCTCAATAACTATTTCATCTCTTATTCCTACTATTTGAACCAAGAATTTGAGCTATCTAATCAGCACTTTGAGCATACCTTTGAGTTGGAACCCTCCTTTATGGTTGGCTACTCAATTTATGGTCTTTCCTTGGCATTGCAGGATCGTACAGCTTTTCTACTAGAGCGAGCAAAAGCCATCGAGCACATCAGCGGGAGCGAAGTAGAGCGACTCATCATGAGTACCTTGGCTTGGAGTAAGATGGGGAATGTACAAGAAGCAGAAGCTGGTATTTCACAATTGGAGAGCCACCTTAGAGGGGTGAGGCGAGAACGAGTTCGGTTCTTCCTAATCTATATTGAAAGTATTTTGGGGAGAGTGGATAGAGCCATGCATCATGTAGAACAAGGCGTGCAATTTCGGGAGCCTTTGATGACTTTATTAAAAGTAGATCCGCTCCTGAAAACAACAGCTTTAGTTGAAGAGCGAAAGTATCAGAAACTACTGAGGACGATTTATCTGAAGTCTGATACGCAGGAAAGTACAACTGAAAGTCAAGAGAGTGGACCCTTCAACCAAGCAGAGACTGTTCAATTCACTCAGCGCTTGGAAGAACTAATGCGTAGGGATAAGCCTTATCTAAATCCTTCCTTGTCACTTAGAACCTTGGCTGAGGCACTAGAATTGCATCCTAATAAACTTTCTTGGCTCATTAATGAAAGCATTGGGCAAAACTTTAATACCTATGTAAATGCCTTTCGATTGGACGCCTTTAAGGCACTAGCATTGGACCCCAGAAACCGACACCTCACCCTGCTGGGATTGGCCTATGACAGTGGCTTCAACTCTAAGACGGTTTTCAATTCCTACTTTAAGAAGGTGGAGGGAATGACACCAAGAGTGTGGTTGAAGCAAAAGCTACTGTAGATGATACCTGATGTGCAGATGATGGGGCTAGGCATTTGTCTCTTCTCGATTTATCTATTGGCGAGTCGAGAAAAAAGATCGGCTGGTGATCGAATTAGTATTGCCATCCTCAGTCTGTGGTCTCTGCGCTTTCTGCTGCTTTACTACAAAACACACCTTGACCTGAACCAACATTCCTGGGTCATTGTGGCTGACCAAAATTTGTTCTTTCTGGATGGCGTCCTGCTGTACTGGTTGACTAAATCCATCAATGGAGAACCATTGGCAATCTGGCGACGCATCTTACATCTCCTACCATTCCTCTTAGCTACTTATTCTTCCTTGTCGATCTATATTTCCCTTAGCAGTAGGGATCTTGTAGAGCTATATAAAGAGCTGAGCGAAGAATTGGCTACCAAGACCTTTGAACCTCAATTTTGGGAGTGGGTTTTCATTATTTCCCTGGTGATAGTCAATCTGATTTTTCTGGGACTTGCCATCCGTAAAGCCAGGCAATACAATCGAGCAATTCTTGATCAGTTTTCAGATGTAAGTAAGATCAAGGCACCCTGGTTGGAACCTGTATTGATCATTTGTATGGTATTTCTGGTGATTCCGTTAGTCATTTACTTCACCAATTACCTTCAGCCTACCCTTGACGTTGGTTGGTTGGGTAAGTTGCTGTTATTCTTTTTCAGCTTAACTGCTGTCTTGTTTTCGGCTTATCTAGTCCGACAGTCCTTTGCGCCAACACCTTTAGGGAAGCCCCAGGAGAAACGGCAGATTAGTGCGGAACAAGCAGAGAAGTTGCAAAACTTTTATCAACAGTTAGAAATACATATGCACAGCCAGCGCCCTTACCTCGAACCCGCCTTAACCTTGAATAAACTGGCTGAACAGATAAACCTGAGTGCCAACCAACTTTCCCAAGTCATCAATACACAGACGAACGGAAATTTCCATGATTACATCAATCAGTTTCGCATAGCGGCAATCAAACAGGCCTTAACCGAAAGTGATGAGCAAGTTATTGTGTTAGCCTATACCTATGGTTTTAATTCGAAGTCAACCTTTAATGATGTTTTCAAAAGACTTACAGGAGTAACCCCAACACAATACCGAAAGCAGGCCAAAACCTAAGAAATCCGTCCGAAAGTGTGGTTTCGGACTTCTGAGCGCAGAATTTGGTACACATTTGAGGTACACTAAAATTTGTATCATGAATCGCTTTCGACTGTTATTATCTAGTTTATTCATTCTATTAGCTTATTCCATTATGGAGCTTAACAGCCAATCTTCGCCTTATCCCAAGCAAGACTATAGCCTCACTTCTGATGCGCCGGTTAAGACTTCCTTTAAACACATCCGGGGCTTAATCTTTGTACAGGTAGAAGTAAATGGAGAAGAAGCCTATTTCATCTTGGACAGTGGAGCACCCGTGCTTGTCTTGAATAGTAAGTATTTCGATAACGGTACAGAGGACGGCTCTGCTCAAGGGGTATCTGGTAGCTTACAACGTCAACAAATTCGCATCGACAGTTTTCGATGGGGCAATATCGAGATAGCTGATACTGACCTTATGGGCTTAGACCTCAGTCATCTTGAGGAAGAATTAAATCATCCCTTTAAAGGTTTGATTGGCTATGATCTTTTACGAGATTTTGAACTGCTGATAGACTATGAAAAAGAGGAACTGCTTCTGTTTAAAGACGGGCAAACGGATTATCACCAAAAGATACAACCTGAATCAGAACTATCCTTCAGTTACCAATTACACATCCCCGTGCTAGAAGTAGAAATTGATGGTGTACACTACGACTTGGGTTTGGATACGGGGGCAGAGCAAAATCTGTTAAGTCAGGCTAGCTTTGAGCGACTACCTAAGGAAAGTTTCGAAGTACAAGAACAGACTGAATTACGTGGGGCCGACAAGAATGTGACGGAGGTACAACGTTTTCTTATCCACGAAAGCAAATTCAGTGGGCATACCTTTAAAGCCATGTCTTTTGTCTCAGCAGATATCTCACATCTCACCGCGGGCTATGGTCTAAAGATCGAAGGTTTAGTTGGCTATCCCTTTCTAAGTCAACAGCTTTGTTCGATCGACTTTGCTGATGAAAAGATCTATTTTTGGGATTCAATGTAAATTTAAAGTTAAATTTTTGTTACTTTATTGTAAACTAGCTTGCTAAGGCTTTCTGTATAGGTTTACTTTTCAATAAGATACAGAATTCTATTTGGTTGATCTTGCTCTCCAACTCCGAGAATATACTGTTTTGTGCGGCAGCCCCAATAATTATTTCTTTGAAGCTTTATATATGGTGAATATATTAATATTTGACTTTTTATTCTGCTAAGAACTATTATTTGATCTTTTTGTTTCGTCAATTATTGAAAAATAGCATTAAGGTTTGGCTGTTCAGATTGTTCAAGAATTTGTATTGATATAAATGTTAAACCTGTTCTGGTTAACACTGGGAAAATATTTAGTTTACATTCAGTTTACATTGTCAATCTACCTTTGCCCTGAAATTTAATGCATAATAAAAACGCTAGGTTTATGAAGCTTAACAGTATTACTCGAATGTTCGGGACTCTAGTATTGCTAGTAGCTCTACAGATGACCGCCTTCGGACAAGGGGTGACTACCTCTTCAATTTTCGGTAAGGTAGTCGATCCTTCGGGGGAGCCACTAATTGGCGCCACAGTATTGGCGGTGCACGGTCCATCAGGTACTAGCTATGGTAGTGCTACCAACTTGGAAGGATTCTACCGCATTCCCAATATGCGTGTTGGAGGTCCCTACAGGATTACAGTATCATACACAGGTTTTGAAAGCCTTGTGAAGGATAATGTGACACTTTCATTAGGACAAGCATTTCGTTTCAATCCAGCGCTACAAGAGACGGCTTACACCCTTGAGGGAGTAGTGGTGTCTGCTGGAATTAATGACGTATTTGATGGAAGTAGAAACGGACAGAAAACAGTAGTCGATGCTCGTACGATTTCTGATATCCCAACTATTTCTCGGGCTATCGCTGACTATGCGAGATTTAATCCATTAGCAACCATCGGCGAAGATGATGATGGATTTACTATTTCTCTAGCAGGACAGAATAACCGTTACAATACGATCTACATTGATGGTGCGGTAAATAATGATGCCTTTGGTTTGGCAGATTCTGGTACCAACGGTGGTCAAACTGGAATCCAGCCGATTTCCATTGACGCCATTGAGCAATTCACTATTGCTGTGGCTCCATTTGACGTACGTCAATCTGGTTTTGCAGGTGGTTCTATCAATGCGGTGACCAAGTCTGGTTCTAACGATTTCAAAGGTTCTGCTTATTACCTTTTCCGTAACGAAAGCTTACAGGGTAATACTACTTTCGGAACAGAGCCTACACCATTTAGTGCACTTACTTATGGTATGACTTTAGGTGGTCCGATTAAGAAAGATAAGTTGTTCTTCTTCGTAAATGCTGAAATCAAGGATGACGAAACACCGAATCCATTTGATTTTGATGACTACGTGGGTACAGTTGGAGAATCTACAATCGGTCAGGTTCGCGATGCTTTCCAAGAGCGTTATGGATATGATATTGGAACTTATGATGCCAATACAGCATACCTAGAAGGGTTGACTCTACTAGGTAAAATTGACTGGAACATCAATGACAAGCATAAATTGAGCTTACGTCACTCTTACGTAAACGGTGAAAACCTAGAAGCTAGATCTTCTGACCGTAATGACATTCGTTTCCTTAACGGATCTGAATTCTTCATTACAACGACCAACTCAACTGCTTTAGAGGTTAACTCTATCTTCAACGCCAACTTGGCGAACAAGTTTTCTGTTGGTGCTACTTTCGTAAGAGATGATCGTGACCCATTGGGTACTCCATTCCCAACAGTAGAACTGTTTGATGATAATATTGACTGGCAAATTGGTGCGGAGCGTTTTTCCACAGCTAACCGCTTGGATCAGGACGTAGTTACCATTACTAACGATTTGAGTATTTACAAAGGTCGCCACTCTTTGGTATTTGGTGCCAACTTTGAATACTTCAGCGCAGCGAACCTATTCATCCGTAACAACTATGGCCGTTACCAGTGGGAGGATGATGATGGAATGACTGGTATCGATCGATTCCTAGCTGGAATGCCTGCTACTCGTTTTGAAAGAAGTTTCTCTCAAGTAGATAATGTAGCTGGTGATGAATCTGCTGCAATTGGAGCTTTTGAGCAGATGTTGTTCGGTGTCTATGTACAAGATGAGTACCAAGCTAATGATCGCTTGACTTTGACTGGTGGACTTCGCGTTGATTTCCCGATCTGGCCAACTGATCAGCCAATCAACGAAGAATTCAACAACACTACTATCCCAAATATCGAAAGCTTCGGTTATGATCTACGCGGAGCAAGAACAGGAAGCTTCATCGGCGGTTCTATTGCCTTTGCTCCTCGCTTCGGATTCAACTGGGATGTGAAAGGAGATAAGACTACTCAAGTACGTGGTGGTATTGGTCTATTCACTAGCCGTATTCCTTTAGTATGGCCAGGTGGTGCTTACAACAACTACGGTTTCAATATTGGAGCAACGGGTGGTAGAGATGTAGTTTTCAATCCTGATGTGCAAAAGCAGCCTGTAGGATTTGATGATGCTGGTAACCCAATCACTGCAGTTAATCTAGCTGATCCTATTCCTTCTGGACAGATTGACCTTTTCTCTGAGGACTTCAAACTACCACAGGTACTAAAGATTAATGTAGCGGTGGATCAGAAGTTACCTTGGGGATTGATTGGTTCTTTGGAAGGTCTATTCTCTCAGAATATCAACGCACCTTACTACCAGAACTTAAACCTTAAGCCTTCTAACCGAACGCTAACCGGTAGCCCTGATAACAGACCATTGTTCTTGGGTACTCAGTCTGCTTTTGGTGATGATGTAATCGAGCCTACTTATACTTATATCATGCTAGCTAGCAGTATCAACAAAGGATACGCTTATAACCTAGCTGCTACTTTGACTAAGCCATTTACCAATGGGTTCAGCGGGACATTGTCTTACTCTTACAGTGATGCTTACTCTGTACTGGACGGTACTTCTTCTCAGAACAACTCTCAGTGGAGAGGATACCATAACGTAGCTGGACGTAACTTCGTAAGAGATGCCCAACGTTCAACCTTTGCGGGTGGACACCGTATCTTTGGACAATTTTCTTACCAGACAGCCTATAAGATTGCTGGTGACTTTGGTGGTAAGTCCAAACTGTCTCTTAACTTCAATGCACAGACTGGAGGATACTTCTCTTACGTAATTGGAGCTCGTAACTTCCGATTCACTGACGACGGTGGTTTCGATAACAATGAGTTGATTTACGTTCCTGAAAATCAGTCTGATATTCCATTGGTAGATTTGGAGCATGATGGTAGAACTTATTCTCCAGCTGAGCAATGGGCTTTGCTAGACGCATTCATTGAAGATGATCCAGGATTAAGTAAGCGCAGAGGAGAATACTCTCAGCGTAACGACGGTAGAGAGCCTTTCGAATTCGGAATGGATCTTCGTTTCGTACAAGATTTTTACATCAAGACGGCATCAGGAAGAACTAACACATTACAGTTGACCGTTGATATCTTCAACTTCACCAACTTGTTGAACTCTGACTGGGGACGTGTTCGTTTTGCTGGTAGCTTCGGTAACTACGATATCTTGAACTTGGCTAACCGTACAGATGGTACACGAGGAACTACTCCTGAGTACACTATCAACCGTGATTTGATCGACGGACTTAAGCCTTGGGAAGACAACTTTGACAATGCTGGTTTGCGTTCTTCTATCTGGAACATGCAAATTGGTGTTCGCTACATTTTCGACTAATATCCTTATGGGCTAAGTCCAGTTAGTTAGAAATACAGTACGGGAGGCTGATCCATTAAATTGGGTCAGCCTCTTGTCATTGGTAGAAGCTTATGATATTCTGGTGGGTGTAGGATTATTTGAAGGGCTTGTTTATTTTAGACCTTCCTGATAGTTATCGATCGTTGTAAAAGAACTAGATATGTTGTCTAATCAGTTTTGGATAGAACTTCAGCAAGTTCGAAGATACATTCATGCTAGACCAGAATTGTCTGGGCAAGAGAAGGCTACTGCTGAATATGTCTGTCAACAAGTAAGAACCTTAGCGCCAACCAAGCTTTGGGAAAAGGTAGGTGGCACCGGTGTCATCGCCACTTTTGATAGCGGGGAAAAAGGTCCACATTTTCTTTTTCGAGCTGAATTAGACGCACTACCCATTCAAGAAAGTAACAATTTCAGCCACCGATCCCTTCATGCGGGTATTTCCCACAAATGTGGCCATGATGGGCACACTACAGTACTGTTGGGCTTGGCTAGGTTACTTCACCAGCGGCAAGACTGGAAAGGAAAAGTAAGTCTACTCTTTCAGCCTGCTGAAGAAACTGGGGCAGGTGCTCTAGCAATGCTGAAGGACCCAAGAATTCAAGAAATGCAGGTAGATGCCGCGTACGCCTTTCATAACCTCCCTGGCTATCCGCTGGGGCAGATCGTAATCAAGTCCGGAGCATTCACACCAGCGGTCCAGTCCATTCTCCTCAAGCTACAAGGTCACACCGCTCACGCCGCCGAACCTGAAAACGGTCTCAACCCAGCACTCGCCCTGGCTGAGGTCCTCCAACTCGCCAAATCCTTGGAACTCCCCAAACCTGATGATCACGCCTTCCGCTTGTTGACTCCTGTTTTTATGGAACTAGGAGAGAAGGCCTATGGTGTGTCGGCCGGAGAGGGAGAAGTTCATTTTACCTTACGCGCTTGGACTAAAGAGAGTATGGATACGCTAGTGCAGGAGCTATTAAGTGGAGTGGAGATGATCTGTGGCAGTCATCACTTGAGGTGGGAGCACAGTTGGACGGATAGCTTCCGCGCCAATTTCAATCAAGCAGATTTAGTGGCTAAGATTCGTGCTTCCGCGGAAGAGAGTCACTTCGCTATTCACGAGATGGAACAGCCCTTGAAGTGGGGAGAGGATTTTGGCGCTTTTACAGAGATCTTTCCTGCAGCTATGTTTGGCATCGGAGCGGGGGAGGAGAGTCCCGCTTTGCATCATGAGGACTATGATTTCCCGGACGAGTTGATTGAGGTGGGGGTGAGGATGTTTTGGGGGATTATAAAAGGCTATTCCAAACCCTATACCAATGTCTAGTTTAGCAAGAAATATATGACTTGGAATAGCCCGCGCCAATCATCTATAAACGCTATTGCTAAGGAGAGGGAAGGTGATCTCTGCCATCTGTCAAGAAATCATACGACATAGTGAAAAATGAGATATTCCCATAGTTACCTTCGACCTTGTCCTTAGCGCTTTCTTCTAGTAGAAGCCCAATACCTCCAGTCCTTTTGTTAAAACTAATACTACTATATCCGCTCCCCTTGGGCCAGATGGTCTTCTTGAATTTCCAGCTTTGACCTTCAGTGAGAGAAGTATAAATCGTATAATTCCTACGAGTGGTAGGGTGAGCTGGGTTTCCGAAGACGATCCGGCTTTGGCCACATTCTGGCCTAAAGGTAAGTCTAAAAATACTTCCTTGGCAAGTGGGGCTAATCAGATGGAGATCCGATTGCATCTTGCCCCAGGCCTGGTATTTGTTAGTGGAACTGATTACTGTTCTGTATCCTTTTTGTGTGGTACTACCCGACTGTCTGCTATTTCGCATAATTTCTCCATTCTCCAGTTCTACTACTTGGGCTTCGCTGCTTCCTCGTGGTACAAGGGGAGAGATGCACCAACTACGTCCTCCATCGTTGGAGTAGATATCGCGGCCATTCGCTGGAATGATGATCTTACCACTCTTAGTGAGTATTCCGGTGCCTGGACCAGTTGCATCCCATCCATTAGATTTTGGATCTTGTACAAAGGCGCTAATGTTGTTAGGTTCTGACCAGGAGGTACCATTATCATCGGAGTACAGATACCAAATAGTGCGGACACCCTCCGCTGAGCCCTTTTCAATATCTTTCTGTCTATCGGGTCCCACATTTTGAGTGCCGAAAAGCCAAATTCGCTTATCTTTTCCTTGTACGACTGTTGGGTTGCCACAAGTGTGCTTTCCATTGTTCCAAACCGTTAGTAGTTTGGACCAGGTCTTTCCGCCATCGGTACTTCTTTTCATGACCACATCAATATCGCCATAATCATGACAGTTATTAACTCTGCCTTCGGCAAAAGCGAGGAGATGTCCATTGTGGAGTTGCAGTAAGGAGGGAATACGGAAGCAGCGATACCCCTCTCGGTTGGCATGAAAAATGCGCTTCTTCTTCAAATGGCTGATGAACATCCAGCCATCTGTCGTACGGTTTCTTTGTTTGATCAACCTGACTTTTTTCCCATCAAAGCTCAAGTAACGATGAGCCCCAGTACTATTAGCTTTTACGGCAAATTTGCCTTTCCCCAGAGGGATGATGCTCCAACTTGTACCTCGGTATGATGTACTGTTGCGCAAAGTAAGTCCTCCAGATTGCGTTTTGCCATCTAGGTACAACTTCCTACCTCCACTATCGAAGGTATAGGTTTTGCCGCGCCAATTGCGCCTAGCGACCCAAACTGCACCACTGCGTTTGAGCAAGTTTTGACGCATGACGACCTTAGGCCCATTCAAAGATACGCCATCGAGGTAAAATCTTTGATCTCCATGATCAAAAGCCAAATAGATCTTATCACCGGAATCGGGTTCACTGCTTTGAAAGAAAGAGCATTTTTGAGGTAATAAGTAGAAGGGGAATAATAAAAAAATTAGGATAGTTTTCATGGTTGTTTTTTTGGGGTTATTAATTCTTAATGATCTTCCAGCCCTGGGTATTGGGGCCTAATTTGTCGACCATACTTACTTTTTGGCCATCGAAAGCGAGGAACTTATGCTTGCCAGCGCTTTTGGCTTTCAGGACAAAGTTTCCATCTCCCATGTGGAACAATATCCAGTTGGTACCCCAATACTTGGTATTGTCTCGTAAGCTGAGCCCACCCGATTCAGTTTGGCCATCCAAGTACCGGCGTCGGCGACCACTGTCAAAATTGTAGATGCCTCGGTTGGGATCACAGGTAACGTACCATTTGGCGCCTATTTTGCCGCTTACCTTGGTTGTCATGGCAAGTCGGGGGCCATTGCGGATAATTCCATCTAGATAGTAACGCTGCTTGCCTTTGTCAAAAGCTAGGTATACAGATTCGCCGCTTTGAGGCAATGTATTAGGGGCGTACCTGCAGTTTTGCGCAGGAAGGAAGGAGACCCAGAAGATCAGCTGGGCCAATAACATCATTTTCATATTGGCATTATTTTAAAGGGTTAATAAGTCCTAAGTTTGAGAAGCCTAACGCGTTCTACTAATAAAGCTTCTCCATATACTATTTACTTTTCTTTGCATTTGGAGGGCTTGCGGGCGGAAAGAATGCTTTTCATCAGCAGCAATTGCCTTCAACTGGTCTTGAAAATTTTCATCCAATTGATCTAGCTGCAGCGCACACAGCAACTGGTAATATTGCGCTTTTTCTCGGTATCGTCCTGCTCTATTTTCTACTTGTACAAAACTCTCGCGGGCCTCCTGGTAAGCTCCTTGCTGATATTGACTGTGCGCCAGAAGGTATTGCGTTGTTTCATTTTGATTATTAATCGATTTTAACAGCCCAATGACTTCAGCATATTCCTGCTTTTCATAGGCTAATCTGGCCTGGTTTAAAGTTGGATCTGTTGTATTTGGGTCACCTTGTCGGGTGACGTCAGCCAGATCACTGCTAGGGTCGAGATAGAACTGTGCAACAAGTGCCTCGTTATTGTAACTATTACTTAGCCAATAACGTGTACCGAGCCCTAGCAAAAGGAGAAAAGACGCGGCGAGACTGAATCGAAGCAGGCGCCCTGACAATTGGATTCTCCTGGCACTTGCTCGCACTGGCTTTTCCCCCTCTTTTCCACCCTCCTCCAGCGGTTGCTTAATCTCTCGGGTCAAATCTTTACTACTCGGTAACCAGTCCTTTAGCTTTTCCTGGTATTCCTTTCGGACCATCTGCTGCATCAGTGATCGTTCTATTTTTCGATCTTGGACTTCTTCTTTCAAGGTCTCATCTTCTTCCATTGCTTTTTCAAACGCCGCTTTTTCTTCTGGATCTAAGCGATCGGTCAAAAAAGCATCTATATTTTTTGTGTAATAGTTTGTATCCATAGGTGGTAATTTATGTATACTAAAGCTCGAAATAGATTTTGAGCTGGGGATTTTCCTTGATGTAAGTCCGTAGTTTTTTTCGGCAGCCAGATACCTTATTCTTCACTGTCTGTTCTGCTAGATTAAGCTCCTCACCAATATCTTGATAGGAGAAGCCGAGATAAACTAGTCTTAACAATTCCTTACAGGTCTTATTCATCTGGCCAATAATGGACCAGATTACCTCTTCGGCTTTACTTTTTTCAGTTATACGATTGTCGGGGTTATCGGTCTTTAACTGAAATTTCCAATCTGCTGGTTCAGTATAGTCGATCTTGCTATTTTTTCTCCGCCGGTTGTTCCAAAGAAATTTGCATACCCCAAAGGCATAATTTTCTATGGAGGCTTCTCCTTTGTATTTGTTCTCATAAAGGTTAATTACCATTTGTACTAATCCTGATTGCAGTATATCTTCTGCATCTTGCTCATTGCCTTTGTTGTGCAGTACATAGCTGATCACGGTTTTGATGAAAACTTGGCATTGGCATAATGCTTGTACCAAGGGGTCGATCAGGCTTTGCAATTCTGGGCCTCCCCGCTGGAGAGCCCTTACAATTTCTTCTTGTGTAAAGGGGATTTGCTTGCATTTCATGGTAAGGTGTCTTTAAAAGAATATAGGTACCGGGTTTTGCGATTTTTTTACAAAAAACTTTTGTGGAGCCTCGGCTCGCTAGAATTGTGCATTGAAAATAGCTTATATTTGATAGAATGCAAGATTACGTTCTAGTTGATTGCTGATGAAAGCAGCCACCTCAAGAGCTTCGCAGTGATCATTCAAGCCAAGCCCCATAACATGATGTCTCGATTCTTTTTCTTCCTTCTATGCTTTCTTAGTGTTGGGCGTGTGGACATTCATGCTCAGTCATTGGATACCAATTTAGTCCAGCGCTACCTGGATTCTGTGCGTATGTATTCAGACTCCACCCTGTATCACGAGGCTTTACGGCATAGTCAGCTGGCTTGGAATGTGTTTGAACAAGCTGAAGCTGGAGATAGCCCATTGAAAGCTACAGTTCTTGCGGCACTTGGGCAGGCATACTATCAATTAAGCCAGCCCAAACAGGCTTTGGATCTGCTTACGGAAGCGCTGAAAATGCGTCAACAACTTTTGGTTGAAAATCATCCACAAATAGCAAGTTCATATAGTTATTTAGGAAGTGTGTATTACCAAAAAAAGGATTTTGATTTGGCGGAACAGTACATGCAGAAGGCTTTAGCTATTTTCAATGGGGCTCATGCGGGAAAGGGAAGAGCTGTCGGAAAAATGCATACTAATCTTGGCCTCTTGTATTGGGCACAAAGGAGATGGGATGACGCTGAAAGAACACTTCTGAAAGCCATTTCTATTCAGAAAAAAACGCTTGGCGATGTTCATGCTGATCTGGCACTATCCTATAGTTATCTGGGCACCGTTTACCAATCGAAGGATCAATTTGAACGAGCTCTGGATTATCAACAAAAGGCATTGGAGATACAATACCAGATCTTTGGTCCTTATCATCACAACATCGGCTCCTCCCTATTTAGCATTTCGCAGGTGTACCGTGAACTCAAAGAATGGGACCAAGCTTTACAGTATATCAAGGCAAGCTTAGATGTCTGTGGAGATATTTATGACGGAATCCATGTAGATATTGCCTCTAGCTACAACGAGTTGGGCAAAATCTATGAGTATACGGGGCAACTAGACAGTGCGCTGTTTTTTTATAAGAAGGCCCTCAGGGTTGATTTGCAAACTATCGGTGAGGGACATCCCTGGGTACTTTGGGATTATAATAAGATAGGAAGTATCTATGAAGCATTGGGGAATCAGGCTGCTGCCATCAATTATTACGAAAAGGGAATCTTTGGCTTGGACTCTCTTAGAATGAGCATTCCTACTACTTCGACTAAAAAACACCACATCAATAAGCGATATAATGTTTTTGAGAACGCGATTCAGGCTAGTTTGGCGCTAGGTAAGCCGGAGGTGGATGAAGAAAGACTTAAGCGGTGTTTTCTTTATTCGGAAAAAAGCAAAAGCAACATCTTGTTGGAAACACTTAATCAATTCGATTCGCTTATTTTTCAGGGTGTACCGGCAGAACTGGTAAAGCAAGAGAATGATTTGAAGGAGGAGCTGGCAAAGGTGGAAAAACAGCGATTTTCCGAATTACAGAAAGGAATAGAGAAGGATCCGTCTTTGCTTTCCTCCTATGACTCCGTCTTATTTGCCCTTAGGCACGAGTACAGCGATTTGCTGTTGACCTTACAACGAAAATACCCAAGCTATCATCAGCTTAAGTACCGGGTTGAGGTGCTAGGAGTGGAGGAACTGCAAAGGGATCTCTTGGCACCGGAACAGGCTTTATTGGAATATTTTGTTGGGGATGACCACCTATATCTGTTTCTTGTTAAACCGGATGATTATCAGGTAATCAGCATTCCTTTGGATTTTCCCTTGGATACCTGGGTAGCACAAATGAGGAAAGGACTATATGAGTATCATCTTTCCGCTCACCATGCCAAAAATGCCTACCGAGTTTCTATAGATACTTTTGCGCATTATGCCCATCGCCTTTATCAAAAATTAATAGGACCTGTGGCAGAACTGCTTCCCGAACAACTAATCATCGTGCCGGATGGTATATTGGGATATATTCCCTTTGATATCCTATTGACCAGCCAGCCTGACGAGAATTACACTTTTAAGTCTCACGACTACCTTTTGCGGAAACACCAGATCAGCTACTCCTATTCTGCTACCTTACTTGACGAAATGCGTCAGCCTAGTCGCCAGAAACCTACTTACAATGTATTGGCTATCGCCCCTTTCTTTGGAGATCATAATCCAAGCTATGCGGACTTAATGACTAGACGCAATGCATTGGAGCCTTTGACTTTTAATGTGCCGGAGGCAAGCCAAGTCTCTGCTTTACTCAAGGGGAAATTGTTGTCGGGTACGGATGCATCGAAAGAGCAATTCCTAAAGTTCAGCCCCAACTTCCGCTATTTGCATTTGGCAACACATGGCAAAGCCAATGATGAACATAGTGATTACTCTTATTTGGCTTTTACACCATTGGGCGATAGTTTATCTGACTATCGGTTATATGTAAAGGAACTATATAACTTACGCTTGAATGCAGATATGGTGGTATTGTCAGCTTGTGAAACAGGAATTGGAGAGCTTCAAAGAGGTGAAGGGATCATTTCGTTGGCCAGGGGGTTTAGTTATGCTGGAGCCAAAAGTATCATTACGAGCTTGTGGAGCGTGAATGATGCGGCCAGTCAGGAATTAATGATCAATTTTTATACCTATCTAAAGAATGGCCTTGCCAAAGATGCAGCTCTAAGGCAGGCCAGACTGGACTATCTTGATGTACATACGCATGATGAGGCACATCCGTATTATTGGGCTGCCTTTATCCCCATTGGAAATATGGCGGAAATTGAGACAGGGAGTGCTTGGAAATGGATTGTTATCGCTCTTATACTTGCCATTTTAACGGCTATTTTCTTTTGGAAAAGGAGCCAGTCTCGAGTGGTTGGAGCATGATTATTCAAAAGAAATAAATTTTTTTTTGATTTTTTCGGTACCTCTTCTTTTCTGAGCACACCTTATGATCAAACACCAAAAAACGTTTGATCATGAAAACCTTGAAACAATCAATTCTATTCTTTCTTGTACTAATTATTTGCACATGTACCCTCCAAGCCACATCGATTGATCCCAATAAGTGGTATCAGCTCGAATCCAAACTCGGAGGTCTTCATCTGGATGTCCCGGGGAAGAGCCAGGCACCCAAAAAAGAAATATGGGTCTGGGGCAAGACGAATGGCTCCAACCAGCAGTGGATGTTTTCTCCGGTCGGGGACGGCTATTTCTTTATCATATCTCGTAATAGCGGCTTAGTCCTGGATGTTCGCCATAGCAGCAAGAAGTCTGGAGCAACAATTTGGCAATATCCTTTAAACAAATCAGATGCTCAGAAGTGGAAGCCAGTTGCTGCGGGAGGAGGTTATTACTACCTGCGATCTAAAGTAAGTAAGCAGTACCTGACCGTAAATACCATCACCAAAAAAGCGGAGAATGGGACTAAGGTGGTACAATATCCACTGAGTCGTGGATTCCCTTTCGATCGAAGAAATGCTCAGCAGTGGAAGCTCAAAGTTGTAAGATCTAACACTACGCTTACTATAGATCCGATCAGAAAACCCACTCGCCCGAGAACCGATAGTGAGAAGGCGGAAGCCATGATGGATAGAGATGGCTTTTACATTCCTGGCAAAGGCTTTCCGATCTTTTTCACAGATGCAAGTCAATTCAAATCCTGCCAAAATTGTAAAGAGCCTAGAGTAGTGATTGGCAAGGTACCCGACGGGTTCAACGGCTTTGTGGCGGATCAACCCCGCCTTGATGTACCCAATGAGGTTTTTATGCAACTCCCCGGACCAGGTACGATTGGTGATAAGGTATCGTCAGTATATATACCTGAAAACTCGGGATACTCCGTCACCCTTTTTGAACATAAACATTTCAACGGTCGACGCATTATCCTAAGGAAATCTGTTACGGATTTACGTGCTTTTAAGTTCAATGATATCACTTCCTCCTTCCTCCTGAAGAAAGAAGGACGTGGATATATTCTGGATACCCGAACACCTATAGCGTACGGCAAGAGCTTGTGGAAGGGGAAAAGTATGAGGCTGCGGACAAGTATTGCCGACTTGAATTCTAAAGGTATGGGAAATACCATCTCTTCTATCAAAGTACCCTATGGGTATCGGGTGATCCTATACGATGGCAAAAATTTCACGGGCAAAAGCTATACAATGGAAAATAAACACATCCGTCAAAGCATCGATCTCAAAAGAATAGGGATGAGTGATCGAGTGGAATCGATCAAAATCGTGAAACTACGATAAGTAATAAGTATCTATATTTTTTAACAACCAAAAAACTTCTTAAAATGAAAACGATTTTTTTAATGTTTACCTTATTACTGCCATTTAGCAACGTACAAAAAACTAACCCTCAACCTACCAAGCCCCCGAAACAGCTTGTGCTTACTGCAGATCAAGTCCAGGGTTTTGTAGCTGCTACTTTGAGTGGTACCTTTTTTCAAATTGACCATAAGAAGTCGGGACAGGCCAAGAGATTATCTACTCGCCGAACCGGAAAGGGAGGTGTTCCCATTGCTTTGGCAAGAACGGTTCAATCCTATTGCCAAACACAGGCTAATGCTACCATTTGCTATGATGATTTCTTGAGGAAAATGTACAAGCATCTACCGAAAGACAAGCATGGTAATGTGTACTATCGCTCTATGATTGGATGGGGAAGCAATTTGAAGCGACAAAACCCAAGGTTGCGGGATCAGTTGCTCTATGTCCCTATCGTTGGTAAAAATGTACCAGGTCCACTTGGTGTGAGACACTTTTCAATTAATAATCTTAGAACGAGAATTGATAGCAGGTCACTACGAATTATAATGTCCGGGAATAACCTCATCTTCGAATTGAACCTGGCTAGTAACAAACCTACTATCATATGGGGGGGAGGAGCACCTGATGTAAATATTCAGCGCCCTAAGCTGGGTATTACCTTCTATAATGTAAAAGCTACGAATGGTGTTGTAACCTATTCTAGCGCTAAGGCCAATATGTATGGAGATGTAGATCTAGTTGGAGCCTATCGCATTATCGAACCCTTCGTAGAGCGTAGAATTAAGCGTGAAATTGCCAATCAAATTACCAATGTGATGAATAGCTATGCGGTTCGACAGGCTATCGGATCTTCCATTAGTTCTGCTGTTCAACGAGCTGGTCGCCTTTCTTCTGGACAGTCATTCTCGGCCCAGGTTAAGAATAGCCGTTTGGTTATTAACTATTAGACAATAAAAGCTCGATCTAGTAAACAACGGTAGTCTTTATAGGACTATTCACCTGCTCGGTCGGTGTATACATCGACCAGGCATTTTCTTCAAAATTCTTTAAAACCCTAAAGTCGAAGAGAATGAGAACTATTATAATCGCCGGAAGCACTGTCATGCTTGGACTCCTTTTTATCTGTTTACAGTTGGAACAAAGTGTTGATCGGAAATATAAAACTGTAATCGTAAGTTTGAGCGAAGCATCTCCCTCCTTACCTACCGAAAAGGAACTTCTAAAACACTGTCCAATCTTGCAGCAGGTTAAGCGCAGGCTAACTACAGTGAAGCAATTGAAGCAGCAGTTGGGGCAATACTCACAGGGCCCAGTATCTAAGGATGGCAGACAATTAGGAGCTAAAATAACATCAATTAGGAAGACTATCGAAATACTTCTGTGGGAAGCTGATCAACTGATGGATCAAGTCCTGGAAGATAAAGCATGTCAAATGACAAAGGAAGTCGAACTCAGTCTTAGAGATCAATCCAATCCTTAAAAGGAGTTAATTTAGAGCGACTTACCAGAAACTCCAGCTCACTAGGAATGTTAAGTTCTAGTTTTAATCGTTGATTGAAGTAAGGATGGATTTTCTGGACAGCATTGATATTGATAATCTGATGACGGCTAATCTGAAAAAATAAAGTTTCATCCAAATTCTTCATAAGGCCTTCCACAGTATTGCTATACAGATGTCTTTTCCCATCAAATGTGTATAGGAAAGTGATACTGCTTTCGGAATGTACAAAGGCGATTTGGCTTACTTCAATAAACTCAAAGTGGTTTCCTCTTTTTACTAAGCATCGATGTTTCGTCTGCTTATTTAGGGTGGAAAAAGCAGATTGAATCTGCTGGGAGTAATTTACTTCCTGTGACACTTTTCGCGACCTATACTTTTCTATCGCTTTGCGAAGGTCCTCAGGAATGATGGGCTTCAGTAAATAGTCGATACTATTCACTTTGAATGCCTCGATAGCGTACTGATCGAAGGCTGTGGTGAAAATGATGGGCGATTTTACTTCTACGTAGTTGAAAATCTCAAAACACAGCCCGTCTGCGAGCTGAATATCCATAAAAATGAGCTCTGGCTGTTGATTTTGATGAAGCCAATTCACACTATCTTCTACGCTATCAAGGTGCGCCAGAATTTTCACACTAGGATCTATCTTCTTCAGCATAGATCTCAAGTATTCGAACGCATTAATTTCATCTTCTATGATCAGAATATTCATCTTATTAGTTAGCTTGATTGGGGTCGATGAGTGGTAATCTTACTTCAAATGTATCCTGCTTGTTGGACACAATTAGCAATTCGTCGGTAAAGAAAGAGATGCGTTTCTTGATATTCTCCAGACCCATTCCTGTAGATTCAACGGGTTGGATTTTGCGTTGTAAGTTATTGCGAACGACCAAATGCTTTCCATCACTCGACAGGGATATATCGATCTTGAGCGGCTTGTTTTTGGATACTATATTGTGTTTGATGGCATTTTCCACTAATAGTTGTAAGGCTAATGGAAGCACGTGACAGTTTCCTGGGATTTGGTCGGGGAGTGAAATATCCAGGCTATCGGCAAATCTTTCCTTGAGGAGTTCGATGTAAATCTTGGCGTTCTCAAATTCCATGGATAAGGGTACGGTCGCTTCCTCTTGCTTACTGACGGCATATCGATAAAACGTGGATAATTTCCCTAGGTAATTACGAGCCTTGTCACCCTCTTCCGGAATCAGATTCATTAGTGTATTCATACTATTGAAAAGGAAATGGGGGTTAATTTGATTACGCAAATTATCCAACTGACTCTGAATATGTGCCTTTTTAATCCATTCCTTTTCCATGAGGGCTTCTTTATATTTATGAAAAAAGTAAATGGTATCGTATAGTAATAAGACAGAGAATGTTAAGAAATAGGTGGCGGCAAGTCCTTGAATTAAGGTAGGTTCGCAAATATCCTCTGTTCCTGTTAAGATGTAAACTCCCTTTAAAAAAAGACTAATAATAATGTTGATGATCGGGGCTGAAATCAAGATGATCACAAACTGCATTATAAAGCGCTTAACCAAATGTGTTAGTGAGTCATATTTTATTCTTAGTCTAATAAGTAAATATCTATTGCAGAGCCAGAAGGTGCCGGTATATAGCAGCCCTTCTGGTAGTTCTTGATGGGCAGCTTCAAAATATTCCATGGGGGACAGCCCGAAAAATACCAAAGGACTGATTAGACTGACTAATGGAATGCCATAGAGTAGCAGTTTTCTATCGTCAAAAGCTAAGTATTGTATGTTGGGTCTAACTAGCATATTTGGTTCCGTCCTGTCCTCAATGTTTTATAGCCTAAAGATAGTTATGTTTACTTGATTCCTATTAGTGAAAATTAAGTCCAATATATCTGGGTGCTGCGAGTGGTGACACTGCGACAATCAAATAAGAGGTAGCAGTTTAAGCTTTTCAATTAATGCTAACTCTTTTGAAATCGTACTGGGATACGAAACTGTCTTTCGATGGCTACTCCATCTCTGACTACTGGAGATACTTTACCAAGTTCTTCCAATTCCTTTACTAAGGCTGAAGCGATTGGACTTTTACAGGAGTCAGATGAAGTGATTTGTTCTATTTTCCCGCTTTTATTGATGTTAAAGCTTAGGGTAAATTCAAGGTCTGAATTGTAGAAAGATAGTAGGTCGGAAAAATCTTCAATTGTTTTGCCAATGTGCTGGGTAATATCAGCAAGTACTTCCTGCTCATTGGTGGAGGATAGATTCGGTTTTTCCGTTCTTAGGTCTACGTTATCTGCCATTGGACCTTGTGCTTGTAAGGAGGATAAGCTTAGTGTCATGCAGGCCATTAGGAAAAGTGCGAAAATGGTTTGCTTTTTCATGATCTGTAGGATTTGAGGCGAGAAGTGGAGAGATAGTTCCGCAACTATCTCACACTTGATTTCACTTCTTGCCAGGTGATTAAATTATGCTTTAACAAGGCTGCTAGGATATACTTACTAGCTTTGGGCTGAGGGTTTCCCCGCTTCTTCTGGGACTTGAGTTTTGCCCAGAAAGAAAGGCGAGGATTCGATTTATGCTGAGTCATATTGATCTTTTACTATCCGTTTTACCTTAGAATTGTACTCGGTATAGGAAATCGGGGAAGAAGCCGATCTGGTTGGTTTGATTCACATTTTGTGTTAAGCGATTGTACTGGCGTAGGAAGACATTCTCTCGGTTGGTTACATTCTGTAAGTCAAGGTAGAATTGGTGAGAAATCTTCTTCTTAGCACTGTTCAATTTGATACCCAGTTTCACATCCCAGCGGAAGTAGTCATCGTATTGCTGGCTAAACGCCTTGTCTTCCTCCAATACTTCTACGTTAAACTGTCGAGAAGCTTCTAAGTCGACTGGAGTATACCAACGGCCACCAGCAGTGGTTACTTTGGTGTCAATGACGAGGGCGTGTCGCTTAGCTTTTCCGATCTTAAACTCTTTGCCGGCCAAGAAATTGAGGACGTATCCATTGTCAAAAGGAGTGCTACGTTCTATTCCATCGCTACCTTCGTATTTACTTTCAAAGAAGGAGGCTGTAGAAAGAAGGTGATAGCCTTTGCTGTAGAATTTCTCCAGCGTAAATTCAATACCGCGATTGAATCCCGTGCCTTCGCTGACCAATGAGGTCTTATCATCAGAGAAGGCGAAAGAAGCACCTTCAGTCAAAGTTGAGTAGCTACTAGGGTCTTGTTCAATGGGTGCTCTATCAATGGCTTGGTAGTACACCTCGGTTTTTAATCGCCAGTCTTTAGCCAGCTTAGCATCGTAACCAAGGACATAGTGCTGTGATCGTACAAAGTCTAGATCTTCATTGGTGCGGAGTAGTTCTCCCTCTATTTCTTCGTTCAGAAATAGAATGGGCAGTGGAGCAGTTTGACTGTGCATTCCATAACCGATCGTAAATTTGTTGCTAGGATTAGCGGCATAGGTTAAAGAAGCCCGAGGTTCTACGATAAACTGCTCGTTGAGGGTGGAATACTGTCCGTGGATGCCCCCATTGAAGCTGAGTTGGTCCGTCAAACGATACATAGTTTGTACAAAAGGCTGTACTAATCCAAAACTACCATCGAAGTCGTATACTGTAAACCAGTCGGGTTCTCCATCACCGTCTAGGTCTGGGCGGCCATCGCGATCGATAAAGTTGGCATCGTTTGAGAAGCGCTCGTATAGGATACCGGCTCGGATCGTCTGCTTGGCACTCAATTTACTGTTCAAGTAGGAGGAGATAGAAAGGCGTGTTTCACTATTATCCACTTCCGTTAATCTCAATTTGAATTCTTCTGGGGTGTCTAAATTGAAGTATCTATCTTGTTCAAATGTGTTGCCACTATAGGAGCTACCAACAACCGTACGTAAATAGGTATTCTTTCCGATGATTAGGTTGTGTTTTAAACCGACCACACTGAACCCTCCTTTCACAAATGCATCTTCATCTTCTGCGGCGAAAAGATCGTCTGGATCGATTTCTTCACCTAGGAAATCGATATTTGAGCGACCACTCATCCCAAATATGGTAAAGCGTCCTGCATTGGTATTACCGAAGTCAAATTTATAAGAGATGTCTTGATAGTTCGGCAATGCATTGGTGCCTCCTGCTGCGCCAATCAAGCCAATGAACGAATATCGACCAGCTACGATGTAAGATCCCCCTCTTTTACCCATGGGACCCTCAACCATACCCTCAATCCCAGTGAAGGCACCCAATTGAAAGGTGTATTCGGTTTTGTCCTTATTGCCGTTTCTGAATCCAAGATCAAACACTCCCGCATTGGCATTTCCGTATTCAGCTGGGAAAGCAGAAGTTAGAAAATCAGAGTTGCGGAGTAAGTTGGGATTTACCGCACTAACTGGACTACCGGTAGTACCAAAAGTGGAGAAGTGATTGGGGTTGGGAATAGGAATGCCTTCCAATCGCCACAATACACCAGTAGGGGAGTTACCGCGAATGACAATATCATTTCGAGAATCATCCGGCGCGGAGACACCGGCAAAGTTAGAGGCTAGTCGAGCCACATCACTCCGACCACCAGAATAGCGGTTTATCTCTTCTACGGAAAATTGTCGGGCTGAAACAGTAGCCATTTCATTCTGCGCTTGATCCTTTATCGTCTGCGCGGTAACGACAACCTCCTGCATCTGATTGACACTTTCCTGCAAACTAATACTGAGCTGTACGTCTTTACCACTACCGACCTCAATATTGGGCAGTGTGATGCTCTCATAACCTAAGTAGCTAACTCGCACTACGTTGCGCCCCAATGGCACATTCTTCAAAGAAAAGTAACCATCAATATCTGTAACAGTACCAGTGACTGCGTCTACATTTAGTAGTTCAACTGCTGCACCGATTAAGGGGATTTCTGATTGCTGATCAATTACGGTTCCTTTAATGGTACCCGTCTGGGCTGAAAGAACCTGGGAGAGAAATAACAAGCCGAGAGAAAGAAAGAATAACCGCATGGTTAGTGTTTTTAGGTTTTAATTGATGCCTCAAAGGTGCTCCAGAATTGGCCTCGCCGAAACCTAAAAGAGTTGAATTGCTTTTTTGGGGGGTTGAAATGCTTGCGCGGGTTGCTGTGGGTGAAAACACCAACAGCGGCTTGTGTTTACGCCCCGTCCAATGTTGGTGTTCTCACCAAGATTGACGGTGCATTGGTGAAAATACAGACAGCAGCTTGTGTTTAGGATTTGGATGCACACTACCCCTCGCCCCATCCAATGTTGGTGTTCTCACCAACATTGATCTGTCAAAAATCTAAAACAGACCGCAGAAATCAGCAACAACTTTATACCTTGGCTGTTTAGACATAAATGTTAAGCGCATGGAGCAATTTTTGAGCAACCCATTCACCCAACCACTCTATTTCTTTCGACTAACAGCAATCATTTTTGCTATTACGTTCATTCGTTATTTAATAGTCTCGGGAGTTTACCATTATCTATTTTTTGTTTGGCTGCGACCTACTTTTCAAAAACGGATTATCACCGTACAGACGATTAGCAAGCAGCAGATGCAATTGGAGGTTTGGCGTTCTTTGTTGACTTCCTTGATCTTTGCCTTTTCTGGAAGTGCGCTCGTTGTTTTTTGGCAAAAAGGATGGACGCAGATTTACCTGGACTGGAATGCCTATCCCATCTGGTACCATCCTATGAGTCTGTTGCTAGCCCTGCTGGTGCACGAAACCTACTACTATTGGCTACATCGCTGGATGCATTTACCGAAAGTTTACAAATGGGTGCACAAGTGGCACCACGATAGCATTGAAACTTCGTCCCTGACGGCTTTTTCGTTTCACCCGGTCGAATCCATCTTGCAGGCTATCGTTGTACCAATCTTGATTGTATGCATCCCGCTGAACATATACATTCTTTTCATTCTTCTTTTAATCATGACCCTATCTGGTACCATCAATCACGCGGGAGTAGAGGTGTTTCCTAAGGGCTTTGAACGCCATTGGCTTGGGAAGTGGCTAATTGGTGCCAGTCATCATGATCTTCACCATAAGCAATTTCGTTATAACTTTGGATTATATTTTACCTTTTGGGACCAGTGGATGAAAACGGAGAGCCCAAGGTATGAGCGGCACTTCCGGGAACATACCGGGAATGATGCTAAAAGTTGAGTCCATAAGTTACTCCACCCGTAAATTCGCTAAAGGCTTCTGATAAGCCCTGCCCCACTGCATTTTGCTTGCTATCGACCCAACTTAATTGCAGAGAGAGTTGATGTTTCTCTAATAGCCTATAAGAGGTATTGGATTGTAAGGTCAGGATCGTATTGGTATTCGAGCCGTTACTCCAGACGCCAGACAAAGAAACATTGGCCGAGAGGTTCATTTTATCCTCCAGCAAACTTTTGCTGATGTTGAAGCTTGGGGCAATGGTTAATAACTTGATATTGGGTATGACTCCATAGTTGCCCATGAGCGACGCCGAAAGATTCATCTTTTGAGCCGTAAGACTTCTGTTAAAGGCAAGTACCCCCATGTAGTAAGTTGTAGTTTGATCTTTATTGATTACATCGTTTTCAATGGAATTTGATTGCTGATAGGAGAACATACCGGTTAAGACATTAGTCTTCTCCTTGCCCGCCAGATAGGTGACAGATAAGTTTGCGCTCTGATTCGTCTGCACTAAGATGATGGAATCCACTTGCACAACAGGTACGGTGACCGCTCGCATTCGGTTGGTGGTACTGAAGTTGGAAATAGCTAGGTTTAAGTTTAGGCGTTCTGAGGCAGCATAGGCTGCGTTTAGCGCTCCGATGAAGCGATTGGAGGAATTAGATCCATCTCCGGAAATATTATTCCGTTGTAGACCCGCATTGGCGGAGAGATTGAGCTTTTTCTTGAAGAAGCTAGTTGAAGTACTAGCTGTGATATTTTCTAAATCATTATTAAAGAATAAGGCTCCTAAGGTCTTGTAGCCAGGATCAATCCTCTCATGATTGAGGTTGAATTGCCCCAGCTTTGTATTCAATCCTAGGCTTGTTTTGATGGCGTGATGGAAGCCAGTGGAGGCATTGGGTTGGATCAATCCGCCAAACTTCTGCCAAGTACTATAATTCGAGCTCGTCAGATCAAAGCTATTTTGATTTCTGGTGAGTGCACTTCTGGCAAAATCCACAGAAAGACTCATGATTTTCCAGAATTGATGCTTAGCCTCCAAACCCAGTACGGCATTGGCTGCCGGTTGAATATTGATGTTCTGGGTGGGGTTCGGGATCGAAAAAGGGTCGTCAGCTGCAATGAATAAGATTAAGCCAATCTTACTTTTGCCATTGTCATAACCCGTCTTAAACCCCCAACCTTTTCGAGCATAGGAGGGTTCAAAGTTTTGAATGCTATTAGCATCCTCAGCCCGGGCTCGTTTCAACTGCCCATACATGAAACTAAATCGGAAGTTTCCTGGTTTTAGTTCCAATCCTGCCCCGTAGAAGTTGTGACCCGAAAGGGTATAGGGAGAGAAATTCATACTACGATCCCCCAGATGCAGGGTAACGTACTTGTAAGTTGGACTAATGCCGTAGAAGCTATACTTTGGGAGATTGTAAACGGAACTACCATTGGAGAAGACTGCTGAAAAAGGAGCGCTAATACCAGCAATATCGAAGTTTAAGTTGGCATTTAATCGCCAGGTGAAGGGATCAAATCTTCTGGGCATTCCCGTGATATGATTAAAATTAAAGGCGGTAGACACTCCGCCACTCATCTTAAACCACTCTCCATTCTGACTTCGCTCTTTTAATCCTTTAAAGACATTATCCAGGTTTTGTCCTTGTGCTGTAATGAATAGTAAGGACAGTATGATGGTTAAGTAAAATCTGCTTTTCATACACAAAGGCTTTCAATAATGATGCCCTGGCTTTCCTCGTAAGGAGCCAATAAACTTAGCTTCAGCAGCAGCAATTCCATTTACCCACAAGCGGATATCAGGAATTAATGGGCAATAAATCAGGTACCTAGGTCTTCAGTTTTTCGATGCCATTAGATGCTCCCGATAGAACCTATGCTTCGCAAGGCTAATAAATCGGGAATGCTGAAGAACCTGCAAGAGAGTTAATCCTGGATCACCTTTGTATACAGCTCATACCTGCTAAGGGGTAAAAGGCAAGCTGTCGCCAGAGGTTGAAATGGCTTGACTCTAGTTGACTAAAAACTTGAGCAGATAATGGAAAATGGAATTTGTCCGAGCTGGACTTTGATAATGGAAAGGCTTTGAAATTCTGAAACAAATATAGGGGATCTACAAAAGAGACGCAATCCCTATCATACAATTTATTAGCAGATAACTTTTTATCACCTTTCTAGTAAGGGTTTCTTGATGGCTTTTAAATGGTTGATATATAGGTGTTTGTGTGTTGTCTTGGAGAAATTGAACTCTAGGGATATTAATTTTTTATTGTATGCAGCTGTCACGATCCCAGTTGTAGGGGGATTATAAGAGTGGCTAAAGGAAAATAGCCAGATAATGGAAAGATTTGGATAAAAGGGTCGCATCTAGAATTTGCGATGCGACCTTTTTCTCTCTCGGCCTTAGTGGTAATTGTATCCTCAATTCATAGTCTATAACCCAAATTTTGGTATTTGTACACTTTTCTAATACAGTACCTATGTGGGAAGCCGCATAGCGTTTCCCCTAATTCCAAGGGACGAAGTTAAGGGTTGTAAAGGACAGAAGTTATGGGTTCACATTTTCTTAAAACCATTGCGATGAAGAATACTTTCTTTCTAGTCTTATTTAATCTTGTAGCTAGCTCTGCTATTCTTGGGCAGTATAAAGAACTTCCTGTTTCTACTGTTATCAGAGACCAAGTTGTACAGGGGCCTTGTTATATTTTTGCTACCGTTGCTGCTTTGGAAACTAAAGCCATACAGGATGGAGTGGCAACAGCTAGTACCGACTTCTATGAGTGGAATTTGTACAGTAAGTACACTTTGGGTAGCCTAAGTCCAAATGGACATAATATGGTGAAGAAAGTACTCGCTCATGCCCAAAAGCACGGGGTGTATAGCGTTACTGACGTTGGAGCTACTCCTCCTTCGCTTCCGGCCCATCTACCTAATATCAATGATCCTGCGGTACCGGGTATTGCGGATTTAGATTGTACTCCTGATTTTTCATCTAAGTATTATGAGCAGATTGATGAGGGGGACTGTACAGATAACGAGAACCGCGACTTTGTTATCTCTGATATGTCCGGGGCCCCTTATAAGTACAGTGACTCTACCCTCTTTTATTATGCTGCCAACCCGTCCCAATATACTATTGCCATGAGTATATTTTATGGCTATGGTGTTATTGCCTTTTTTGATGATTGGATGGGCACTGATACTTCACACGCAGTTTTTATATATGGTTACAATGGGAATCAGTGGTACTATAAAGACAGCTGGCCCGGTCAGGCAGGTAATAAGCTAGATACTTTGCCCATTGCAGCTAAATGTACTTATGCTTATATGCTGGCAGGAAATATGAGTTACAGTCCTCCTGTGGTGTGTACAGCATCCATTGCTGGACCTAGTACGGTAAGTAATATTCATCAGTATCAGCTATCGGGCGCTGGCAATTATACAAATGTCAATTGGTCCGTAAGTGGCAATCTCACCATTGATTATCAAAGTAATTCCTCCATTACAGTTCGTCCGGGTAACGGATGTGGCAATAGTACGGGAATGATATCAGTCAGTTATACGAGTGCTGGACAAAACTGTACAACGGACTTTCCCGTAACCATCCAGAATTTTTCACAGCAACCAAACGGGATCTTAGTTCAAAGCCCGAATTGGAATAATGGTCAAACCTGCCCAGGAACTTTACTGGAATTAGAAGTTGATGACAGCCAGAATCCCGATTACCCCTATACAACCTATGAGTGGAACATTCAAGGGGCATCTGTCGTGTCTGGAGGCAATGGCTTACCCTATATATCGGTAATGACGTCCAATTCACCAGGAACGACCATGCTCAATTTTAAGGTGCGCGCCCGTAGGAGCAATTGCTCGGCCAGTAACTGGCGAAGTCTGACAGGAATCTCCTCATCCAGTGGTTGCTTCGGAGGAGGCGCCGGAGGTTTGAGGATTGGGCAATGGGTGCAGATGGAACAGCAACTGTATCTCTTTGATCTTGCGAATGGGGAAACATTGATGAAAGAAGCCAACTATCAAATATTGAGTGTTGATGGGAGAGTGCTAGATCGAGGGGAAGTTAGTGCCGACTCCCCAAGGATAGACCTAAGCCGGATTCGTGAACAGTTACTATTAATACACTTCTATAATCAGGAGCATCGGTTTCGTCAGACGGTTTCCGTTTTTCATACTCAAAACTGATTTTCTAAAGAATCAAGCTGTGCACCTCAAGACCGTGTCCGCTTGTTCAACCCGAATTCATAAGATTACTGCAAATCAATAATCGCGATCAGTGGAACCTGTTCGCATAGCTAAAACTATTGTCTTACACCAAGGGTAGGGGAGTGCGGATGAGTAAGTATATCTAGCCAACCCCTATCCCTTTTAACTACAACTCTAATGAAGAGACTTTTATTAACCATGGCTCTCGGGCTAGGGTTGGGGCTTGTAGTAGGATTTGCACAGCCTTATGCTGTCACTACTAACATTCAGACTACTTCCTTCAGTAAGTATCTGGACGATTATGCCCAACCTAACAGGGTGTTTGTGACCCTGTTGTCAACGGATTCAAGGCCATCTTATCAAGCATTTCTCCAAATAGAAATAGCCGGAGATGGGTTTAACTTGAAATCTAGACCCAACTTTATCCCACCCCCTATTACTTTGTACAAGGACCAACCTATTACGCTGAGTGGGCTCTCCTTAGCACCCTATTTGAATCCAAATAATCTGGATTTTAATGGGATGTCTCTGGATGCCTTTCTGTCCAGCGGCGGTCGATTACCAGATGGCCCTATTACCATCTGTATCGAAGCGTATGACTTCAATAGATTAGGTTATCCGCCGATCTCAAACACCGCTTGTTCTTATGGGACTATTATGACCAATGCTCCGCCTATAGTCACTGCTCCGATTGGTTATACACAGGCAGCCAACCCCCAGAACTTTATGCTAAGCTGGCAACCGCAGCATGTTGGGGCATTTCCAGTGGAATATACGGTAGAGATTTATCGCGATAATACAGGTTTTAGTCCTGATGTTACGGTGAACTCTACTGCCCCTATTTTTACCACTAGAACGAGTTTGACCACCTATAATTATTCTGCTATTGACCCGCTATTGATTAACGGAGAGGATTATCTGATCCGAGTAAAAGCAGCTGACTTATTGGGGGTTAACTACTTCGACAATGAAGGTTGGAGTGTGATCGAAGCCTTTCATTATGGTGGTGAATGTCCTTCACCAGTGGGGGTTAGCTTTGGGGAAATCAGCGATACCTACCTTGAGGTACTTTGGCAATTGGAGGAATCGCAAGGCGTAAATTACATTGAGGTAAGCATTGAGAATGAAAGTGAAGAAGTCATTTACCAAACTCAATTATCCCGTGGAGAAAACCGATTTACATTTGAGGGACTAGAGCCAGGAAGAGCTTACACGATAACTGTTTGCTCCAATTGTGAAGGTGCGGGGCAAACTTGCGTTGAACTAGGTCCCATTTCAACGAAAGGAGAAGGGGAATGTGAACCTCGCATGGTAGAATCCTTCCGGTTACAAGAGTCTTTTCCTTTCTATGCCATCTTGGACTGGCAGCCCATTTCAGGGGCTATGCAGTACGAAGTTCGCTACCGAGAAAGGGAAGGCGGAAGTTGGACTACCTTTGCCATAGCAGGCAACGAATCGCAAGTAAAGGTCGCAAATTTGATTCCCGGGACCACTTACGAGGCACAAATTCGGGTACGCTGCTTTGAGGGAGAACCTGGACCTTGGTCTGATTCTGTGATTTGGAATTCTGATTGTGCAGCACCGGACATTGTTTGGGTGGAAAGCTTTGATCATGAATCTGCTCTCTTTGCTTGGTTTAGCTCTCCTTATGCCAAGAATTACCGTTTACAGTACCGTCGTAAAGGGACCAATAGCTGGAGTAATGTCTATACTACCGAGAGTAGCAAGACCATCACTGGACTACAGCCCAGTACGACCTATGAGTATAGACTTAAACTGAAATGTCTGGATAATAGCTGGTCTAGCTATTCGCCAATTTTTGAGTTTACCACCCTTCAGGATTGTGATCCAATCAATGCCGAGGCGATCCGATTTACAAATATTACTGCTTCTTCAGCAACGGTAACCGTACCACATTCTGACCTCGTGGAATACTATTTGGTGAAGTACAAAGCAGTGGGCGCTTCAAGCTATGAAGTCATTCAATCAACGACTAGTGTGATTGATATCGAATTTCTAGAGCCTAATACTACGTACGAAGTGATCATCGCTAATGATTGCTACGATAATTGGTCGGACTGGACCAGTCCACTCAATTTTACGACGCTCTGCGGCGCTTCAGACTTGGCTTGGGCCGAACAGATCACCGCCTTCACCGCCACCCTCTTAACCAATTCCATTAATGGAGCTGACCAGTATCAATTTGAGTACAGACAGAAAGGAAGTGGTGAATGGATTACGATGCCAGCCAGCACCGATTTGCACGTAGACTTATCAGGCTTGGCAGATCTCACTACCTATGAAATTCGAGTACGATCTAAGTGTGGAGGTAGTTGGTCGGATCCTTCCGTTATTTCTGAATTTACTACTGGAGAAAATTGTTCCGCACCCTCTACAATAACCGTTTCTAACGAGAGCCCATCCGGCTTTGATTTAAGTTGGACTAATAATCCAAGGGTAGATCGCTGGCAGGTGCATCTAAGGGCACAGGACGGTTCTCCGATATCTGGCTTGAAGATACCCGGCTTAGGTAATGAAATTCCTGGAGTAGATGGTGAAGGATGGACCTTCTTTCACGTGCAAGAATCAGCTATAAATATCGATGGTTTAGCAGATAATACGACTTACGATATTCGAATCCGGGCTTTTTGCAGTGATGTGATCCCCTCGGATTTCAGTTCGACTTTTACGGGAACCACCCTAAGCAATTGTCAACCGCCAAACAACATCTGGTTCGATAATTTCAATGGCGAAAACATCACCATAAACTGGACGCCAGAGCCCTACAACAACCTCTGGGAAGTGGCTTACCGCCCCAAACCTCTGGAGGGGAGAAATGGCTCCTGGACTAACCGGACCATCGAAGGCACCCCTAGTTTGACCTTAACGGGTTTACAAGAAGGGCAAGATTATGAGTTCAAGATCAAGTCGAGCTGTAGCAACTTCGGCTGGACCGACTTCGGCCCAATCGGCAATTGGAATCATGGCCCCTGTGGTGCACCTACCAATGTGACGGAGGATATCACCTCTTCTACTACCGTAAAGTTGACTTGGACCGGCTCGGGTTTTGCTACTTACACCGTACTCTATCGCCCCATGGGCATCCCCGGCGCACAGTACACCTCTGTCAACACCAACGCTACCAATATCGAACTCACCGGTTTACAAACCGGCACCATCTATGAGTACACGATTGCCGCCAATTGCTTCGGTTCTAACACTTCGTTTACATACGATGATGACTTCGAAATTGAGCGGGAATCTTTGGATAATGAGTTTTATGAGTGTGGGGTGGATTTGACGCCACCGGATTTGTCAAGTTTTGTTCCATTGCAGGAGTTAAGGAAAGGTGATACTATAATTGTTGGTGATTTCACAGTTATCGTAGCAACTGCCTTTGGGTCTCCAGGAAGATTCTCAGGTACGGGCTATTTACCAGTACCTTATCTAAATATGGCGCGAGTTAATGTCACATTTGACAATATAACGATAAATGACAAAACAAGAGTGGTACAAGGGGAGGTAATCATTACAGGTGCAGGCGTGCAGTTGCTAAGCGAAGCTGCTGCGGACGCACTTGATAACTTTCTCCAAGTCTTAAGTACAGTTGATGATGTATTGGCCTATGCAGAGGATGTGATTGAGATGGCTGAAAATCTCGTTCAAAATGCATCTAATTACCTTCCTGATCAAGTAGTTCAGCAACTATCGATTGCGACCCAAGCTTTGGAAGATGCTGTTGCTTCGGGAAACCAGAGCGACATTATGGCGGCAAAGAATCAACTTGATTCTGCTAACACGGCATTCAAAACCGAATTGCAGTCTTTTTTTACTCAATTTTTCTCCATTGTTAAAACGACTTTACAGCAGATATCCATAGATTGTAATAATCTGAGTGCTTCCCAAGCTGACTATGATGGTAAATGGCAACAAATTGACCAATATCAACTAGGTGCAATCAATCAACTTTCACTTATGAATGGACAAGGATTGACAAACTATGACCTTCTACATGAACGGGTAGAAGTTAGCGAGGAAACCTCTTCATTCAATGATCTGGATCCTTCATTTATACCACTTAGGGATCAATTTTATAGCGTAGAAAAGGACTATATGACTTGTGCGATGATTGAACAAATTGAGGGTGATATTCTGATTATTGATGAGGTTCATGATCTTGGAGAACTACTAGAGATGGTGGAATATAACCTACTAGATGAGGTTGGAAGCAAGATTAAGGCAGGAGATACTAGTGCTAGTATAATCCAAGGATTGAAAATCGAACTTAAAAACCTATTTGAACAACTATTAATTGAGAAGTCTTATGGCAAATAGAATTAAGTCATTGCTCAGGCTTTGTTTAAGTATAGGATTTCTGGTAGGCTTATTGCCATTGCGTGGTAGTGAACTAGAATCTTATGAAGGCTGGCAACAAAAGGTAACGGAGCAATTTCAGCAATACCTTGACTATAACAATACCCTATTGAAATTAGGGAGACACAGTGAGGTAGAATACATATTCGAATATAAAGGAGAAGAGTTTTGGTTGCCGACTAACAACTGCAATACACAATGGGTGAAGGAAGATCCATGCGACCCTAATGAGAGCGTAATTCCTAGCAAGGATGTATTGAATAACCAAATTAATCATTTCAACACTACAAATCCTCAAGGAATTCACCTATTCGCGTTGTATATCAAGCCTCCAAATACTATTATAAAATCGGGGCTTCCAGGTGAAGTTCTAGGAGTCACCCCAACGGTACAAGATGTTGTAACACAACTCAGAAAACGAAGATTAGATACAGAGGCTGACAAACTTACCGCACAAGTCAAAGAGTTGAGAGTGAAGCTGAAGGATCAACTGAATGAAGGTCTTTTTGGCGCAGCCACCGATAAAATTCTGATTTTTTCTTCTGGCTTTCGCTACACTGACAATGATACACCTAATTATGTCACAATCTCTGATGTTTGGTTTCGTGGGGCGAATGTGTCGCAAATGCAGATCAATCTTAAAAAAGCTATTGATGAGGATCGATTTTATAGCCGGGATAAGAACATTGATCCTTCAGGTCGGAGAATTGAGAATGCCGTACTAACTTCATTGGCATTTCTTAAGGATCCTGTCCAAATAGATTTAAGTCTTTCTTGTACTGACCTAATGGATGTGGTTTCAAATCAAGCAGCAAAGGACTTTCTTAATGATTGGTGTGCTCATGTAAATTCTCTTCCTAACAATAGTTCTCATAAAGACGAAATCAAACGATATGTTATTGCAACTGCTCAATACATTGATAAGCTTGATCCCGCCTATAACTACGATCCGAATCATCCAGACCATACAATAAGATTTGGCTGGGCAGATGGAGCTTTATCTCAATATACCGCCGCTGTCCAATCAGCGATTCTTTGGAGAGAATTCTTAGCAAAATGTATAGATCGAGCAGATTCTAGTTCTAACAATCATAAGGAACTTGGTGTCTGGTTCCGACATGCGACTTTGGAAGATTACAAAGCACTGAGCATGGAACGGCGATTTAAACTATTGAAGCTTCAATATGAGAATAGAGCAAATCCAGATTGGAAAGTCTGGAAAATATGGGATGATGACTATGTAAAACTCTATTCCGTTAAGAAGATTTTAGGGCCTGCCTATGACGAACATAGCTCTGCGGAAATACAGACCCTACTTCAGAACATTAAGAATGAAAATGGGCTAGTAAATTGGATCTTCCAAGTAGCTGACGGACTCTATTCTACACAACAGCAAGAAGAACAACTAATAAACTTCATAATCAAGCTAGCCATCAAGGCAGAAGGCTACGTAGCAAATCAAACACCGACGATCAATAACTTTAGCACAGCTTTCAATGAAAAGACTTTCATTTGGGATCCTGCCCCTTGGTATTCAGCTATCAAGGAAGTTTCATATATCAAGACTATAGATCCAACGAGTGGAGATATTTCAATTGAACAGAAGCTACTGGAAAGTTGTACAACGGTTGCATTACAATATTCTTATTCGCAATCATGTACCTATGAAACTAAGTACATAAACAATCTCGATCCGTTTGAGCTAGTAGCCGTTTCGATGGAGGGTAAAATGAACTTTTTGTCCTCTTGTGGAGGTGGGAATAATGGCTGTCTCAACCAGACCATTTTAATGCCTGCATTTGCATTTGCGTGGATCGTCGAAAAGAAGGCTGATGACGATGCCTATGAGGCAACGATGACGACCATCGATGTTGTTAGTTTATTAATAGGTGGCGGAGAACTGATGTTAGCTATAAAAGCAGGGACAAAGGCAAAACGTCTTTTAGCAGGATGGTCGTTGGCGTCAGATGTATTAGATATCACCCTATCTAGTTCAACCTTCGAAAACTTTATTAAATCTAAGTTTAACCAGATACACCCTGACCTTGGCGATGATTTGTATGATGCTTTGTTGGTTTTTTCGTTTGTCAATAGTGCAGCCAATGGTTATGTAGATTTAATGCATGTCGATGATGCGGTTGAGGGGGTTGCAGCATATCGGTATATAGAAGAGCATTCTCCTAATAATTTTAACAATCTGAGCACAGCAGATAAGGAGGCTTTAGCTAGAAGAGTAAAGGATACAGAGGATCTATTAGAGAACAGTGGCAAAGGAGGACAACTTGGCAGCGCCTTTTTTGTGTTTATTGACAAAGTTCCGAATTGGAGTAGTCTTACAAGTGCTTTTAGCATTAATACAGATTTAGCCAAAAAATTGGCTGACATACCTGGGTCATCGAAGCTATTGGTTGCAGGTGTCCAAAATAAGATCAATACACTTCCTGCTGCCCAAATACAGGAGTTCTTAGAGGACTTGGCGAAAGGAGCGGGCGAGATTAATGTACCTAATCTGCAAGATAGAGATTTATTTAGAGGCTTGATGTCTAGACTAGATGAAGATTTAATAGATGCTTGGTCTTTTCTTCGCAGAAATTCTCCCAACGTCGAGATGAAGCTAGATGCTAGTATTTTGTTGGCCTCAAAGAAACTTGTTAGGAATCCAAAAATTGCCAATCTGGCTAATACTGACCCTACCGCCGCAGCAGATCTAAGAACTAAACTAAGAACTATATTGGACCAGCTCAATGCCGCCGGGGCTTCTTGTATTACATGTCCTACTAGGCACGGCAATAAGACTTATATGAAGAATCTGGCTGATCATATTGCTGATCTCGATCAAGCGGTCTATGAATTTATAGATACGCCAGGATTTCGGACAGGAACTTCGGGTCCTGGAGGGCCATCATCGTACAATTTGATAAATGAAATGGCTTCTCAATCAAGCAAAGCCAAGGGCGCAGCATGGGTTTTAGATGTCTTGGTAGATCAAACGAAGAGGCAGAAGGCTTTTGGGGAGGAAACCATTGAAGCATTTGAATTTAAGCATGTCACTGGAACAAATGCACGTGCAGATGTAGTCTCCCGAAAACCTGGTAGTACGGTTGATGTTTATAACGAATTCAAGAATTGGGGAGTTGGGGCTGGTTTGAATTCATCTTGGGCCAAGCAGTTCACTGAAACATTATCAGTTGCCAACGACTGGGAACATTTACGTGAGGTATTCTTCAAGCATGCAGATCGTTGGACCCCAACTAAAGCAGATATTAAAAGGGTATTGGAATCATTCCATGCAAACTCAACAAGTCCATCGCCACTGGAACAGCTAATCCAAAGCGGGAAAGCTAGTTCATTGTTTCCTCCAACTGAAATTATCACAGACGTAGATGATTTAATAGCTGTAATTACTAAAGATCCGTATTTTGATTCCATAATTAAAGCCATTGACTAAATGTATATACTGCTAGAAACTCTATCTGAGGTGTTGTACGTGGGAAAAGTTGGGGAGAAGCTCTTTATCATTAAGAGAAGTCCACAGGGTATGACTCTCTGTATGATGGATGTGAATTTTCCGATAAGGCCAGTTTGGGAAAAGGACCTTCCTAAAGGTACATTCTTTTCCTTTCATGACCTTGAGAACCAAATGATTGGAGTTGTCCCCAAACGGAACTTAACATCTTATTCAAAGGAGGATGGCAGGGTAGTACGTAGTCGAGATCTTAGTTTTCACGCGATTGGGGTTTCTGAAATACCTTTTGTCTGGGGTTACATGTTTCCGAAAGAGAAAACTGGGCACACAGGAATAACGGGAATTAACCTTGATGATTTCAATGATTCTTTTCAATTAACTACAAATAGAGAAGTTATTTCTTTGATTGTTGATGATAAACTATTGGCCATTTCCACAAAAGAAGGAGAACAGTTCTTTCAATCGTATGACCTAAACACTAGAGCATTGAAATGGGAGAAACCTGTTCAAACTTTCTCAAGGGTCTTGGGAGGGCAGAGTAACTCGGTTCAACTTAAGACAGTGCAAGGTGTTGGTAACTCTTCGACTTGTTATTTATGTTCCAATGAGTTTGGTGGACTTGGAGTTAGTTGGGAAACTGGTGATATTTTATGGCATAATAGTAACCTACACTCATTGGTGCAGCGTTTCAAGGACAAATTGATCAAGCTAGATTCAAATACTTTTGAAGAATACTCTATGGATAGTGGCGATTTAATAAAGACTTATTCCATCAAAGAGAGATTACTTAATAGAGGCATGCAACGGTTTTCTAATAACTGGTTTACGGTGACTTCTGAGTATGTACTTGCTGTTGAGCAATTAGGTTCAGGGATCTTTGCAGTTAACCGAGAAACTGGAGCAATAGAGTGGAGTAGTTCTTTGGGTAATGGTCGGCTTCCCTATCCACCAGTAGTAGCAGGAGAATCTTTATATACTTTGGATTCGGAAGGCCAATTGTATTATTTTAGAAAAGAATAAACTTGATGACTAGAGGTCATTTATAAACTATCTTATAGTAAAATCAGAGAACCATGTTCAAAAAATATATACTATTTCTCCTCTTGGGGAACTGGGCGAGTTTTGCCTATGCCAACCCTCCGACCAGTGAGGATCGCGATGGCACGCGAGAAGAAATGCCCACATTACCGCGCCTTACTTTAGATGAGGTGGAATCTTTAACAACGAAGCAATTGGAGGTGGCAGCAACGCCACCTCCGGCTTCCATAGCTAATTTGCAGTCTGGCTATCACTTTGAGTCGATTGATGCGCAATTGCAGCATATCATTGAAACGAAAACCATGATGTTGCCATTTGATGATAATGCCTTGCCGCCAGTGAATACAGATGATTTGGCGGATATCTTGGTGGCAATTGGCGCAGGAGACTATGGTCCTAAAGTCAAGAAAGCGAGAGAGGCTATTGATAAAGCACTTAGCATCGGGAACTTTATCACCCAGCTGACGGGGGAAGATTTGGTTGATCTTCCACTGGTCCTGCAGCAGACGATTAGTAATGTGACGTATAATTTGGTCATCAACAAAATGACCTTGAAACCTACACATACAGAGCTAGAAGTTGTAATGGGGATTGATATTCCTAGCCAGAATTTTAGCTTGTATTTTGGGTCACACAACATTAAGTTTACAAAGGAGGGAGGATTTGTTGGTGATGTCACACTAGGGCTGTATAATGACGTGGCTATTACGATCAAGGACAAGAAGTCTGCCCTCGTATTACGTGCCTACGAAGAAGGCCCTGGAGGGCTACCCCTAGGTACCTACGTAACGATCGACTGCGACGGCTTCAAAGAATTAGCTGTCAAGGCAGATCTAATCTTCTCTCGCGATTGGATCGTACCTGTAGATAACAATGGCGATGTGTTACCTACCGGCAGAGTAACGGGTAGCTTCCAAACCATTCTAACCGATTGGAATGACTTACTCATTGACAACCTAACCCTACCCAATTTCGCCTTGGAATCCTTTGATGATATTGCCTTTAACGTGACCAATGCGGTATTCGACTTTAGTGATTTTCGCAATGGGCAAAATGTCAACTTTCCTCCCTTGTATGCCCAGCAGAATCTCCTGCCTGGTAATGCTAGCTTATGGAGAGGTGTCTACTTCGAGAACGTGGAAATCGTATTGCCCAAGCAGTTTACTTTGAAGAATTGCAATACCAGCAATAACTGTCGAGTGAAGCTGGGGGCCAATGATTTGTTGATCGATCCGAATGGGGTGAGTGCAGAGTTCTATGCCCAGAATATCTTTGGGATCAATGACGGGGAGATGGACAAGTGGCGATGGTCTTTGGATGAAATCAGTATCAATGTCGTCGCTAGTGACGTGACGGGCTTTGGCTTTGAGGGAGAGATAGGGGTGCCCATTGCTAAGGAGACTACTCCTTTTGGCTATACTGCCTACTTTGACTTTGGGATGCAAGAGTACAACTTTTCTATCATGAATCCATCGAATATGGAGTTCCCACTCTGGCAAGCTGGGCAGGTGACTATTGCGGCAGGTTCTAAGTTGGAAATCACCGCTACCCCTACGAAGTTTAAGCCGGTAGCGATCTTGAACGGTAGTGTGAATATCAATGCCAAGTTTGATTTGGCCGATAATGAGGAGATGGTGGAGTTGGTAGGCCTGCAGTTTCAGAAGTTGAAATTGCAGACGCAAGCGCCTTACATTGGATTGGATACGGGCGGATCGATGAGCCTCAGCTCTGGCTTGAATGTAGCGAACTTCCCGGTTTCTATTGCCAATCCTTCTATTCATAGTGCTGCGGGCGGTGGAGTCGAATTACGGTTAGGTGTAAACATCAACTTGATGTCTCAGTCGAATGGGGGTTTTGCTGCGAGTACCGATGTGAGTCTGTTTGGAGATATGGATCCCAATCAAGCCTTGCATATCTGGAAGTATACTTCTATGCAGATCAATAGTGCTAGTGTATCCATTTCGCTGCCGAAATTAGAGTTAGATGGCCAGATTGATATCTTCCGAAATGATCCAGATTACGGTAATGGTTTTCATGGCACCTTAAGCGTAGACGTGCTAGATGGAAAATTTGAGATGGATGCCGAAACCTACTTCGGTAATGTGAATAATTATCGCTATTGGTACTTTGACGTCAAGGTACAATCTAATGCTTTAAGTATACCCCTGTATCCTCCAGTAGTAATCAACGGGTTTGGTGGGGGTGCCTATCACCATATGAAGATGTCCAGCTTTACGGCTAGCCCTGATCCGGATAAGACAGGGGTGAAGTATGTACCGTCTCAATCTGTGGCGCTAGGACTCAAAGCCTCAGTCTTGCTGTCCTCCGTCGAGGGTACGCTTGATGGAGAGGCTACTTTGGAAATGGTTTTTGGTTCGGGAATGTCTCTACAAGATATAGTCTTCTATGGTAAAGCAGAATTAGCAACGGACAACATTGGACAAGGCTTACTGGACAATCGGATTTCCAAGTTCTTGATGAATCAGCAGCAAACCAGAGCGCAAGACGATGCTGAGTCACAAAACCCATTGGGTAAGATTAGCGCTGCGCTCTTTATGCGTATGAATTTCACCGCCGGCTTTGAACTACAAGGTACCTTTAATACCTATCTCAACGCTGGGAATGGAATTATCGTAGGTAGCGGTTCGGCTGATCTCTTGCTATCGACACCGCAAAATAAATGGCATTTGTACATCGGTGGTTACTCAGATGGTTCCATCACTGTACAACAATTGAGTAATACGGTTACGCTTTACCCCGTATCTGTTTCCATTCAATACGAGAATGATCCAAACGATCCGAATGATGATATTCAAGTAAGTGCCAGTGCTTATTTCTTGACAGGGAACGATATACCTGGACCACCGCCATTAGATCCACAAGCGGCGGCTGTGTTCGGGGTTAACAACAGTAACCGAGGTGGACTAGGAGGTACTCCAGCGCTTGGTACAGGTTTTGCCTTTGGCGCGGCGGCAAACTTTAATTTTACCTACGTGAAAAAGCCTAACAAGAAGTACGTCAACTTATCAGGAGGAGTCGGCTTCGATATTTCACTACTAAAATATGCCAATGGCACTACCTGCTCTTTGAGTAATACCAGCCCACATGGCTTGAAGCATTGGAGAGCCAATGGAAATCTTTGGACCTTCATGAATGCAAGTGGTAAATGGAAGGTGGTCGCTACTATACCATTTAATGTGAGTTTAGGGGTATTGCTACAGGCAGATGTGCCAAAGCCATCCTACTTCAACGGTCAAGTTGCCCTACAACTCCCATTTGGAATCAATGTACCATTTGGAGTAAGTGTCGGTCAACAATGTGGTACCGTATACTAACATCGCTGTAATGATGGTTTTCCGTTGCTCAAATTGGGCAGCGGAAAACCTACCGAACAAAAAGAAAATCAACCCTAATTTTGACAATCGTAATTTTCTTATCATGAGAAATTTATTTGTATTCCTTTTCCTCTTATGCATCACCTATGGGCATGCTACCAATGAAGCTCAACCAGATTCCAATCTACTACAGACCTATTATAAAATTGAGGATGGCCAACTACTATTACGTTGGAATCCTGCCAACCCCTACCTCTGGCTTGAAGGTCGAAAGAATGGTTATCTAGTCGAAAAATATAAGTATCCAGCTAATGGAGGGAAGCCCGTTTTGGTTTCCAAGAGCACTGAGGGGATTATTCCTAGGCCCTCATCGGATTGGTTATCTGAAACCGCTACAGAAGCCCGCCGAAATGCTCATATTCTGTTTCATTATGACCAGATGCATCCAGATTCTATCGAGCAGGACCTTCCCATCGCCGAGTATGGCGAGTCAGGCCGTTTGAATATTTTTCATAAACTCTCTAACTATGTCATGCATGCAGATTTTGGTGCAGTAGAGTTGGCAGGTCTAGGAGTTAGAGATGCAGAACTAGAGCCAAATGCTAAGTATCTTTATGTAGTTAAACTAGCCTCAAACCCTGATAAAGTTAGCGCTAGCGTCAAAGTGGACCTGGGTAGCTATCAGGTTCCAATTACACCGACGCTTCAGGCTGAATTTCTGTCTAGCCGAGTGAAATTACAATGGCGTACATATGAGTTTCGCGATTTCTACTATGGGTATTTTTTGGAACGATCGGAAGACGGGGTAACCTTCGAGTCAATCAATGAGACCCCCTTCGTCAATGTATATGACACAACGACTCAAGAAGCCCTGAAATCCTTTTACTATACCGATAGCCTGGCACAAAATGAAAAAACCTATTGGTATCGCCTGAGAGGTGCTGATTATCTAGGTGGCATCAGTGAGAAATACACGGAAGTGAGTGGTATGGGATACGAAGAAATACCTCATAGCCCCATGATACGAGAAGCTATTCAGACGGATAGCAACTATGCTATTATCAAATGGAAATTTCCGGAAGCTTTTGAGAATAGGATAAAAGAATTTCAGATCTTTCACTCAGATTCATTGGATGGCATATTTTCTCCAGTGGTAGAAGGTATTGATCGGACCGAAAGAGAAGTTGCTGTCAGAATGCGCTACAATACGAATGCTTATCGAGTTGTCTTGGTACCTCACGGCGGACCGAAAAAGGCTTCCTTTCCGGCTCTTGTCATGGCTTGGGATGAAGAACCTCCAGCCATGCCAATTGGTTTTACCGGCACCATTGATAGCCTGGGCATTGTACGATTAGAATGGGATTCCAATACCGAGGAAGATCTCGATGGCTATAAAGTGTATAAGTCTTATTTCAAAGACGAAGAATTTTCTGGTATTACTAGTAAACCTATTCAAGTCACCAATTTCGTGGACACAGTAGATATGGTCGTTGGTAACGAATGGGTGTATTATACGATCCAGGCCGTAGATGAGCGAAATAATCGATCTGATTTCACACAAATATTAGAACTGAAGAAGAAGGATATGTACCCTCCAGTAGAACCACATATTCATAAGGTAGACAAATCTACGGGACAGATTGAGATCCATTGGTATAATAGCAGTAGTCCAGATGTAGAAAGTCATCGCTTGTTTAGAAAAATTTTGGGCGAGGAGGAAAGCTGGACAATGATCAAGGAATACGGATTGGAGGATAATGTGGAATCCTACGTGGATACAAACGTAGTTCGCAAAAAAGTATATGCCTATACATTGGTGGCTATCGATGATGATGGGTTGGAATCAGAGCCAGCGCAAGCTGCTACTGCCAAGGTTATGGATTATGGCCTTCGAGATGCTATTGAGGTGACTGAAGTCAATTTGATGGAAGATCAGAAGCAAGTAGAGATCAAGTGGAATTATCCCTTGAATGCCAGCGAATTTTGGGTGTACAAAGGATCGGATAAGGAGCGAACTAGTTTGATGAAGGTGGTATCTGCTGAAGAAATGGAGTTAATCGACCAGAACTTGCAAAAGGGCCGAACCTATCATTATTATTTGAAGGCCTTTTTCGAGGACGGATCTTTCTCCCCTTTTACCGAAAAGATAGAGGTGCAACTAGACGATTAGTATTCGCGGGGAGTTCTCTATTTGCACTTATTTGAGAATATCCTTACTTTTGAATCAAATCTTTCCATTATCATTTAATACACAGTTTTGAGGAGATCTCTGTTGTCTTAGAGATCTACAACTTTCCATTATCTGGTTTGGAGTCTATCAACGGTACTACGTTGTGGCCTTGCGAGCACGATCAATCTTTTTGCTGATTTTGCTAAGTAAAGTCCCTTATACGTCAGTAGAGGAGACTCCTTTATCTGAAATATAACAATATGCATGCAGTTGGTGAGTAGCTACGCTCAGTCTTAAACAGCTGTAAAATCTGGACTCTGCGATCGTCTAGTGTTCATTGAGTCACAAAAGAAATGATGTCATGAAAAGATTGCTCATTGCGATTGTCGCTATGCTATGTTTTGTTATGGCCTTTGGGAAAGGGGAGAGAAGATTTCTAGATCCATTTATTGAGAAATGTCCAATATTTATCAGCGGCATTGATAGTCAAAATCCTACCGACTGCAATATCAATAATGGAGTGATTGAGATAGAGGTGACAGGAGGGAATGGCTCCTATGAGTACAGTGTGAATGATGGTGCCTCCTGGCAAAATAGTAATAGATTTCAGGACCTTCCAGCTGGCACTTTTTTGATTAGAGTTCGACAACTGGATGGGGCTTGTGAAAGTGCTGGCAATGAGGTGGTTGAATTGCAGGGACCTGACTCTCCACGCTTCATTTCCGTCAACTCAACCCCACCTACTGACTGCGAAGTAGCCGATGGAACAATTGCCATAGAAGCTAGAGGGGGCACTGGACCTTATGGTTACAGCATTGATGGAGGGGCTACTTGGGGAAGTACGGAGCTTTTTCAAGGCCTGGCACCTGGCACTTACCAGGCGATGGTCAGAAATTCAGATGGAACTTGTGAAACGCCCTATATATTTCCCATTGAACTTGTAGGTCCAGAACCGCCACAGATAGCTGCGGTAGATTTCAGTCCCCTTAGTGACTGTGATCGCGAAGACGCAAGTATTCGTATTCAAACTGAAAATTCGGGTGATTTTCTTTATAGCATTGATGGCCGTAACTCCTGGCAACAGGAGTCGGCTTTCAATGATTTAAGAGCGGGAAGCTTTGATGTATGGGTGAGCAATAGTGATGGGAGTTGTCCCCAAAACTATGGTTCTGTGATAATCCCCGATCTTAATCCACCCATCATCGAGGAGGTGTTGGTGAATCCAATTTCTGAATGTGGTCAACAAGATGCTTCTATTCAAGTGATTGCACAAGGGAATTATGAATACCAATTGGGTCAGGGAACTTGGCAAGCGTCTGCTAACTTTTCTGCTTTGGATGCTGGTAGTTATGCGATCCAAGTTCGGAATAGCGATGGTACTTGTGTCCAAACACTATCAGAACAAGTTATCGCTCCCAAAATAGCTCCTGCAATTAACGAAGTTTCCTTTCAGCCTCCATCTGATTGCGGTAGTAGTGATGGTAGCATTGAGATAGAGGCGACTGCCGGGGATGGATCCATTGCCTACAGTTTTGATGGAGGACAGACCTGGACGGGAACACCTAAGCTATTCAACCTTTCTTCTGGTACCTATGAGATACAGATTAGAAATGAGGATGGTACCTGCCTGCAGAACTATCCACCCATCGACTTGGCTGGTCCTTTGCCTCCTGTAATCGAAAACATAGTAGATATTGATCCTTCTAGCTGCAACGGTACCAATGGATTCATTGCCATTCAAACTGAAGAAAGTGGGCTAGAGTACAGTATTGATGGTGGGGAAACCTGGGGTAGCGGTAATCAATTTGCCAACTTAGAAGCCGGGACCTACCAACCGATCGTGAGAAGACCCACAGGAAGCTGTCAGAGTACTGGACGCCTAATCCGACTTCAAGAGCCACCAACCCCAGAATTACTAGAGGTGGGTAGTAGCCATCCCTCAGATTGCGCGCTGAATGATGGCGTGATCTTCGTACAGGCTACGAGTAGTATACCATTAGAGTATAGTATTGATGGCGGAAACACATGGTCTTCGAATCCAAGGTTTCAAAACCTTGGCGGAGGACGTTTTCCTGTCCAAATCCGAAATGCTAATCAATCTTGCAGTATTGATGGACCAGTCATTGATCTAGTAGCACCTACTGCGCCAGAGGTCGAGTTATCTTCCCAGGGACCTAGTAATTGTGGAGGTAGTGATGGCCGCCTTGATCTTACCTCACTGGCTGGAGAACCGCTAGAATATAGCTTGGATGGAGGGCAAAACTGGCAAACTGAGACCGTTTTTGAAAGACTCTCGGAAGGCTTCTACGAACTGATATTCCGAAAACTAGATGGTACTTGTGAGCAAATTTATCCGATACAGGTTGAACTGTCTCCTCCTGCCTTACCTACATTTGAAGCCCGGGTTAATCATCCTACGGACTGTGGGGCTAATGATGGCCAGATCTTTATTGAGGTAAATGCTAATCAAAACTTGGAATATAGTATCGACGGAGGTTTGACCTGGCAAGATAGCCCACGCTTCCTTGCTTTGGAAACTGGGGTCTATGATGTAGCCATCAGGGATCTTTCTACAAGCTGTCAGACCGAATTCATCAAGGAGGCTAGATTGCAAGGACCTACCCTCCCTCCCCTAGATGTGGAAATCCGTCAACCCTCCGCCTGCCATGGTCAAGATGGTCTCATACTAGCTGGGCCTGTTGACGGTGGACAGGGGCGTTATCAATACAGTATCAATGGGGGTCAGACTTGGTCTAACTATGGTGCGTTTCCAAATCTTCGTGCGGGAACCTATCAGATTATGGCCAGGAATGCAGATGGTAGCTGCGTCAGATCTTGGTCGCAAGAAGCTGTGCTGGAACAAGCCCTGTTCCCTGAGTTTTTAGTTGAAACAGTTTCTCCCATTGCCTGCGATCAAGCAGATGGAGAAATTCGTATTGTCCTGCCTGCTGATGTGCAGCAAATCGAGTATAGTATTGATGCAGGGGAAAGTTGGCAAGAACAGGAAGCATTCGAAGGTTTGGTACAAGGCAATTATCAGTTACTACTCCGCTTTGCTCAACAGGATTGTGAATTTGGTGCTCGGGAAATTTTATTGGAAAATGAAATTCAACCCTTAATTCCCAATTTGAATATTATCCAGCCCACTGCTTGCGGTCAATCCAATGGAAGCATTACCTTATCTAACCTTCCAACAAATGAGGATTGGGAGTATAGCATAAATGGAGGAGTCGACTGGGGCAGTACTCCCATCTGGGACGATCTAGTTACTGGAACATACCAGTTTCAGGCAAGAAATTCGACTTATCCCTGCTTGCCTATAGTAGAACGCATCATTCCTCTGTTTACGGAAGAAAGCCCTACCATTTTAGCTGTAGATATTCAGCAGGCGGAGAGCTGCGCAGCTGGTGGAAGCATACAATTTCAGTTAGAACAGGAACTAGATAATTATTTGTACAGTATAGATGGGGGTGTCAATTGGCAAGCTTCTCCGCGCTTTGAAGGTTTAGCGGAGGGCCAATATCAATTGTTGGTCCAAGATATTGAGGGGGAGTGCCAGGCGGTTTACGAAGGAAACACCGAAATAAAGCATCCGATTTTGGCACAGATTCAAGGTGCAGACACAACTCCTCCAAGTGCTTGTGGACGTACGGATGGGGAAATTCATCTACGCTTGGCGGAGGATGCTGCTGGCAATTTGAGTTTTTCGATAGATGGTGGGCTTAACTGGGAGCGTACAGCGGAGTTCAGTGAATTGGCAGCGGGGAAGTACGAGGTATTGGTACGAGCGGAAGAATTGGACTGTGATCCGGAGCCACTGCCCTTGTTCGATCTAGAAGTTACCCTGGCTGACTTCGAATTTGAAGTAACAGCTACGCCGGTTAGTGATTGTCAGATGGAAGATGGAAGCATAGAGATAGCCTTGGACGCGCAGGAAGACTTGAGTTTTCGGTTGACTGGAGGAGAATGGCAGACACAGCCTCTTTTCGAGAACCTTGGCGCAAGAACCTATGAAATTGAAATCCGCAACAATGAGAATGAATGTATTGCTGTTCTAGATCGCACTATTGACTTGGCTCCCCCCATTTTGTCAACTCCCGAAGCTAATTGGATGAACCCTTCTTTTTGCGGTGCTTCGGATGGAAGTATTCGCATTGAAATGGCCGAAGAAGAAGCTCTAGAGTACAGCATAGATGGTGGTCTTTCTTGGCAAACTGAGCCTAACTTCAGCGGCTTGGCTGCAAACACCTACAAGGTCCAGGTTCGACGCCTGGGTAGCCGATGTCCAGCACAGGCATATCCAACTTTAATCACTTTGCAAGACAATCAACGTATCCCCCATTTTCAAACAGAGCTGACACCTCCTACCAACTGTCTTACCGAGGATGGCAGTATCCGTATTATTTCATCCAACACAGATGGATTAAGCTTTAGTCTGGATGGTTCGGCCTGGACTACTGAAGCCCATTTCGAGGGGTTGACTTCAGGCACTTTTTCTGTAGCTATTCGATATGAACAAGGAGCCTGTCAATTATCCGAATCTACAACTTATACCTTAGAGACCAATACCCAACTACCTGTTCCCAACTTGACCGTAGCCGCTGTCTCTGACTGTGGAAAAGTCGATGGACGTATCTCTTTCGAAGAACTCGGTCAAGGTCTTCAATATAGTATCGATGCAGGCCAAACTTGGCAAACTTCACCAACTTTTAGTCGCCTGCCTGCCGGCACTTACTTGCCGCAGATTCAGTCCGAAAACGGAACTTGCGCCAAGCTTGAAATGGATCCCATTAACATTCCGAATCCTACTCCAATACCTTTGGCGCGGATTAGCAGTAGGGATCCCTCAGCTTGTTTACGGGAGGATGGCCGAATTGAATTTGAGCTATCGTCCGCTTCGGCTGATTATCAATTTAGCATTGACAATGGGGAAACCTGGCAACAAAACCCCTCTTTTGAGGATTTGGGGCCAGGACGTTACCAGCCGATTGTCAGAAGGATGAATAGTAGTTGTGAGCTGCAATCCGCCTGGGTGGATCTAGAATTGATTGAGATGCCTGGGATCCAGGAAGTAAAAGTTACACCCGCCTCAAATTGTGCTGCTAATGATGGTCGAATTGAGATTGTAGCTGCCGGGGCGGGGCCCATTGCTTATAGTATTGATGCGGGTCAAAGCTGGTCCAGGAATCCAGTGTTCGAGGGCTTGGTATCCACCTACTATATCGTGGTGGTGATGACTGAAGGGTCTTGTCCCAATTTCTACCAGGAATCTGTGAGAGTAGATAAATTAGATAATCTATCTGTTACATTGCTGGAACAACTAGACCCAAGCTGTGCTGGATTGAATGATGCAGTTTTGACCGTAGCCGCTTCGGGCGGGGCGGGGCCTTACGAATATCAATGGTCCAATGGCGTGAACTCCCCGGAAAATGGAGAGATATCCGCTGGCACGTACCAGCTTACGGTAACGGACAGCCGCGCTTGCGAACTCATTAGAACCTACCAATTAAAGGCTCCGGAGCCTATAGAAATTTCTCTTGGTCCTGACCTAGAAACAACACTTTGCCTCGGACAATCTCTCAATTATGATTTTGATCCGGAGGGTTACGACTATCAATGGGCAGGTGACAATGGCTTTCAAAGTACCGCGGCTAAGGTGGTCTTGAATCAAGCAGGAACTTATCGACTCACGGTAACAGACGCAAGGGGTTGTACAGTTAGTGATGAAGTGAAGCTGACTTATCGAGATGAATTTTTTGCCCCTGATTTTCTATTACCTAGAGCTGGGCTCGTTGAAACACCCATCGTGGCGATCGACATTTCATGGCCTATCCCGGACGAGATTCGCTGGGAATATGACCCTGCCGAAGTTATTCATCAGGAAACTTATTTCAATCAAGAGATTGTGTCCTTTCCCCAAACGGGAGACTATAACATTCGGCTCTATGCTAAAAAAGGAGAATGTGAAGGCATTTTAGATAAGACGATTACTATTTATAATGATCCAGATTCTTTGCTGAACCAGGGTCTGGGAGGAGACCTAGTGGATCATGTGTTGGATTTTAGTCTTTATCCTAATCCCAATCAAGGTGTATTTGATGTGCGGGTTCAACTGGATGACCTGCAGGGTATAAAGCTATGGATATTCGATGATGGCGGAACATTGATAGAAAGTAGAGATCGGGACGGTGCTAATTTCTACCTGGAGGAATTTGTACTATCCAACCTGCAAACCGGGGTATACACCTTGGTATTGCAAACCGATCTTCAGTGGTATTACCTAAGTTTTGTGGTTAGCGAGTAATTAAAATGCCATGATGATCAACAGCAGATTTATATGGAGCTTCATATTACTCTGGTTCGTTCCGCAAGGACGCCCTAAAGTTGCATCAACGACTAAATCTTTGCAGCTCGCTGGAATTTCTACCTCCATCAATGCGGATGCTCGCTACCTAACTGAGGAGGTTTTTATTGCAGGAGGCTGCTTTGATGTGTCAAATGCGAGAACCCGAGGTAGTTTTGGATCCATCGGCACCTTCCGCAACGGGGATTCCTCGATCGGTTTAAACGAAGGTATAATTTTATCTACGGGGAGTGTTCTAAATGCTTCTGGGCCCAATACGGCTACGAATTTCACCACCAATTTCAATAATACGGCAACCGACCCTGATCTGGCCAGAATTATCGACAACGCCTTAATACCCATTCGGGACGTGGCCATCCTTGAGTTTGACTTCACGCCTACGGCAGATGAAGTGCAATTTGAGTATGTATTTGCTTCCGAAGAGTACTGCGATTTTGTCAACTCAGACTACAATGACATTTTCGGGTTCTTTATTTCGGGACCTGGGATAAATGGCCCCTTCACTAATAATGCTGAAAATATCGCGCGAGTACCAGGCTCCGATGATTTTGTCGCCATCAATAATATCAATCACCTGACCAATACCAACTACTATCGGGACAATATAGCGGGAGGAGATGATCAATTGGATAATTGTCCGGGTGCTTACCCCAATGTTGATGGAGTGGCTCTGCAAGACTGTGAATACGATGGTTTTACTAAGATACTTAAAGCCAGGGCGGAGGTTATTCCTTGCGCTACCTATCATATCAAGTTAGTCATTGGTGATATAACGGATGGCCAATATGATTCAGCTGTCTTTTTGGCTGCCAATAGTTTTGAGGCTGGGGAAAGCATCACGGTAGAGGGGGAAAGTGAAAGCCTTGGGGTAGGAGTTGTAGCTGAAGGTTGTAGTGACGGCTATTTCTTATTTAGAAGATATGGAAGTGACCTGAATCGGAGCCTTCGCGTCAGTTATTCTCTGAGTCCCACTAGTACAGCAAGGGATGGAATAGATTTTCAACCCATTCCTCGCTCAATAAACTTTCCCGCAAATGTAGATGAAGTGCGCTTGCCAATACACGTAATTGCTGATGGACTGCCGGAAGGTACAGAATCTATTGTATTAGAGTTGTCATCAGCTTGTTCTTGTAGTAGTACTTTATCTAGCTTGAATATTAGAGATGCAGATCCTTTGGAGGTGCGATTGCAGCCTTTATTCCTTTGTGAGGATGAGGAAGGGACGCTAATCCCCCAAGTGAGTGGAGGTTTGACTCCCTATAACTATGCCTGGTCTACAGGAGAGAACGACGAGCAGCTTCAGGTAGATCCCCCCGCAAGTAGGACCTATGGACTCACCATCACCGATGCCTGCGGCCGAGCCGTAGATCAGTTGGTTGAGGTAGCTCGCTTACAGGCAGCTTCCATGTCTTTAGCTGGAGGGGCCTATATCTGTAATGGTGAAGTGCAAGGGGCGTTGGAGGTCACCTATGCAGAGGGGGGGGATTGGAATCTCACGTATAGCATCAATGGAGTAATCCAGCCGGTCTTGAACATAGACCGTAGTCCTTTTTCGCTTCCGATTGCCATCCCAGGTACTTATCGCCTAGAATCGGTTCAACGCGGGAATTGTATAGGTTCAGTGTCTGGGACGGCAGCTGTAGACCTCATTCGTCTGAGGGCACGAGCGGAGATTACAGCGCCAAGTTGTCCCAATACTGCCGATGCCCAAATTGAAGTTTTAATTGAAGAAGGGGAAGGCCCGTTTCGTTACCGGATTAACCAGCAAGCTTTTCAAAATGATTCTCGATTCAGTGGGTTATCCCTTGGGCTGTATCAATTAGAAGTACAAGATCGGAGAGGCTGTAGCTGGAATGAACAGGTTCGGATACAGGAACAAAGCGCGGCTGAGGTAAGCTTCTCCTTTGAAGTAGACGGCTGCAATGGAAATCAGCTAGGCACCGTACAGGTAGAGATCAATGCTGGTTCTGGAAACTACGAATTCAGCCTGGATGGTACAAACTTTCAAGCAGAAGCTGATTTTTCTGGCCTCTCCCTTCAGGAAAACTATACGCTTTGGATCAGAGATCAGCAAGATTGTTTGCAGTCCATTCCGTTTGTAATTCCGGTGCCGGAACAACTTAGGGTTCAAGTCATAGAACAGGACCTTAGTTGTCCGATGGTGGCAGATGGTAAGGTGGTATTGCTAGCCAATGGAGGTCTCCCTCCCTATACTTATCGACAGGCTGATGGGGTAGCACAAACTAGCAATACCTTCAGTGACTTTCCAGCCGGTACCTATGCATTTACTGTTAGGGATGCCAGAGGTTGCGAAGTAGCCGTACAAGCTGATATAGAAACGCCCGTGGGGTTGGCGATTTCGGATGTTATTATCACAGAACCCTCCTGTCCTGGAAGCGAAGATGGTGCTGCACGATTAGCAGTAACCGGCGGAACAGGAAATCGAACCTATCGCTGGAGCAATGGAGCCACCTCTGCTACCCTGGAGAACGTGATCGCTGGGGAATATAGCGTCACGATCACAGATAGCCGGGAATGCGAATTGATTTACTCACTTATCATCCCGGGAGAACCCTGGCCAGGAAGACTCATTCAAGGCTCTTCCTCCATCTGTACAGGGAGTAGCATTCGTTTGAGCGGGCCAGAAGGAGATTTTGCTTATTCCTGGTCCACTGGTTCGACTTCGGGAGAAATCTGGATAGATCAAGCCGGTACCTATAGCTTGACCGTTACCAATGTAGAAGGATGCCGAAGGACGGAGAACTTCAGCGTGAACGTAGCCTCCTCCTTGAGCCCAAGCATAAGCGGCCCCACCTCCTTTTGTGAAGGTGAAACAGTTAATTTTAGTGTGGGTGATTATGATACCTATAGCTGGTCTACGGGGGCTACTAGTGCCTCGATCGCTATTACGACTGGAGGATGGTATGCCGTATCCGTCAGCAGTGGGGCGGATTGCTTTGGTACGGATAGTGTTTGGGTGGAAAGGCAAGCGCAGCCGACGGCTACGATCCTAGGGGATACCATGCTCTGTGAAGGCCAAAGTCAAACGCTTTCTATATCAGAAGAAATGTCTGCTTATCGCTGGAGCACAGGAGCCTCAGAAAAGGAGATACTAAATACGGGCCCAGGAATCTATAGGGTGACAGTTACGGATGATTTTGGATGCCAAGGTGAAGATATAATTGAGATTTCGGAAGTGCCACCAGCCATTCGACAGTCCACGCAGTCAATCTGCGCTGGCGATTCCTTGGCATGGAATGGGCAGACCCTAGCAGATCCTGGACAATATCAACATACCTTTTCGGGTATGGCTCGTAATGGTTGTGACAGTATTGAAATCCTCCAATTAGAGGTATTTACAGCCAGCAATTCTCTAGAAGTCATCCGTATCTCAGACTGGGATCAATTGCACTGGCAAGGAAGCGTCTTGTCCGAAAGTGGCTTTTATCAGGATACCTTGCCAGCTGCCAACCAGTTTGGTTGTGATAGTGTAATACAGTTGCAGTTGACGGTGATTCCTGTTCAAATGGATACTGCGCTGCAGTCGCTCTGTGCGGGGGATAGTCTTTGGATATTTGACGAATGGATTACTGAAGGTGGTATGGTACAAGATACCTTTCAAAGTGTTGAAGGGCTAGATAGTTTGTTGGTTACGACTTTGGTGGAAATTCATCCAGTTTATCATGAGATAATCCCGGTATCTCTGTGTACAGGGGAAAGCTGGCAAGGTGAAATCTATACGGTTGATACCAGCTTAGTACTATCGTTTTACTCGGCTAGTGGTTGTGATAGTGTAATCCAATATGATCTATCTATATCTCCCATTTATGATTTAACTGATTCGGTAACGATTTGTCAGGGAGATAGTCTATTTTTTGCTGGGGAATGGCAGCGTAGTACGGGGGTGTATATGGAGGAATGGCAAAGTGCCGAGGGCTGTGACAGTACAATCAGCCTACATCTTACAATAGATCCCTGTCCTTTTACTTGGACACCGACTATATATCCCATTAGATGTGCTGGGGAAGCGAATGGCCGAATTAGCGTTGCCATCGAGGATGGGGTAGGGCCTTTCGCCTTCCTATTGATGAATGAGGAAGGGCAACGCTTGCGGCAAGTAAGTGATCTACGCGAAAGAGTATATGAATTTAGCAACTTAGTAGCGGGTAGGTATCATTTGCGCTTATGGGATATGCATACATTGTATGAAGAAGAAATAGATATTGAAATTACAAGCCCCGAGCCATTGATGCTGGAGACCCTAGGTGAATTTCCTGTAAGTTGTTTTGCTGGTGAAGATGGTGCTATAGAGGTACAGGCTAGGGGAGGGGAAGCTCCATATTTTCACCAATGGAGTAATGGTGATACTACCTCATCCCTCCAGAATGTAGCAGCAGGTGCTTATGCGCTTACCCTTTCAGACCAAAATGCTTGTATGGAGGTCAAGACCTTTGTGTTAACTGAACCGATCCAATTGGAAGCCGAGGGCCGTTTTGTTCCGTCTTGGTGTGAGGATGGAAGTGGATTATTGTACATCGATAAGGCTTTTGGCGGTTCTACCCCTTATCTGTTTGGGGCAGAAACCTACTTCATCGCAGATACGGTACAGCGCTATAATCGATGGCCATCTAAAGTGTTCATTCAAGATGTCAACGGTTGTCAAGAGGAGCTTTCTATAACCCAGGAATCTATGCCTGTACCTGAGATTGAGATTCCTCAGACCCAAATTCAATTAGGGGATACCGTTCAGTTGAATCTTGTTGGGCCGTCCAATTACCAGTCACTGCTTTGGAGTCCAGCCACAAACCTTAGTTGTGATACTTGTGCGACAACCATAGCTTTCCCGTCGAAGAGCACCTTGTACCAGCTTGTACTCACCGATTTGTTGGGATGTGAAGTGCGGGAAGAGATATGGATACAAGTAGATACTCGCGGCAGAATTTATGCCCCCAATGCCTTTTCACCAAATGGAGATAGCCAGAACGACCGATTTACGATTTATGGAGGGCCGGAGGTAGAGCGCATCAATCAATTATCAATTTTTGATCGCTGGGGGAGCCAATTGTTTCATATAGAAGAGATCCCTCCGAATGATCCGTCTGTTGGATGGGATGGGGGAGTAAGAGGAGAACTTGCTTCCTCAGGTACGTACGTTTATGTCGCGGAGGTTCAGCTTAGCAATGGGAGAACGAAGATGATCAAAGGAGAATTAATGTTAATGAGGTAGTGCTAGTTCGCTACAAGATTGGAATTTTCTTCCTTATCGCCTACCTTGCTACTGATCAAATATTCAGCTATGAAAGGTAGGCAGTTTATCCTGTTGGCACTGATACTATTGCTTTCTCAGAACTCAGCCGCGCAGAAATGCTTCGTTCAAGGTCAATTCTTGTACTCGACCGCAGAAGATTATAGCTATGGGTTTTATGAACATCCCCTGCTAGAAGCTCAATTTCCAGTACTAGGAGAGGGAAGGAGTGATACCACCGGTAATTTTAGCTTTGCATTAGACCTAGCTGAACCAAAGATTTTGCAATTGAAAAGGAAGGCGGATACCTACAGCATCTACCTCCAGCCAGGGGATACCCTGTCGCTAAAGATTCTCAACCGATTTAACATCGAGTTTGCCGGCAAAAGTAAGACTGAAAATGAGTTGTTTTTTCAAATGGATTTTCATCAAGCTTTTTATGCTGGAGATCCGCTAGACGATTGCCTGTTGGCTATTGATACCTTAGGCGCCAAGCGACAGCAGTTAATTCAGCAGTATAAGGAGGAGGCTTCCTGGATTAATGAGGACTTTCTCAATTACTTGGAGGCTGCGATCGTTGGAGATCGTTATGATCAATTGAATCAAGTGTACCATCGCCATGTCCAAGAACAGCCAGAGAACCCCTTACTTGGAGTGGTATCCAATGATTTATTAAATCTTCCTATCCTTGATGAAACACGTTCGGCGGTCTATCTAAATGCAATGGCGGCTTTTATGCAAAATAGATTGGATCAGGCTATGGCTGTCGATCCTATCTTAAAGGAGAAAGAAGCTTTACAATGGGAAAAGCGAAAAGCAATCCTATCTGAAACTGCCACTGAAGCCCCTGCCCTGAAGCGATACATGGACTTTTTCCTCCTGGGTATGGAGTTATGGTGGGTGGAGGAGGAAGAGCAACTAACGCTTCTGGAATCGACTTGGTCAGAGCTGAGGACACGATACCCGGAGGATACGTTACATACCCAACTGACAGACCTATACCTAGAAAGGAGATCCGCCGCTTTGCTGAAAAAGCTGGAAGATATATCCATGTTGGACAGCACTGGACACGAAGTATTATTATCTGAAAGTGAACATTATCCCATGTTAGCCCTTCTTTGGTCGGATACCGCAACGATCAAGGATGACTTGGAACGCTTAGGCAGTTTATTACCGCCGCAATGGAAGAAGGAGCAGTTGGTGACCCTTTATATTGGAGAGGAAGAAGGGCTTTGGCAAGCTGCCCTACAAGATCTTGCTGAGCAAGATAAGGGTAGGCATTTTAGAATGGATACCGGAGAAGCAATCGACTTCAAAACAGCCCATAAGATAGAAACGGCACCCATTTACCTCCTGTTTGATGGTCCCAAGTCTTTGCAACAGGTATCCTTTGAGTTATCACAACGCATTTACAGGGCCCTTTTTTCTCTAGGGCGATTTAGATAACAAACAATAGCTGCTGGAACTATTTTTTGCGTTGTTAAATTGATGGGATAAAGGCTTTTCTACCATGTCAGTACATAGATTCCCCAGATTAAGCAAGGCCGCTGCCGAGGCCTTGAAGTTTCTCCGAGAGAAGAGTGAGCGCAATGCATTCAGTGTAAACGCGGAATTGCAGACGGTACTAGAAGAAGCAGAAGTTCCTTTACCTCTTTATTTAGAAGCGCTGGAAGTAGTGAAGGCAGAGACTAGAATTGCCATTCATTTTCATCCAGAAAGACTGACAAATGCAGGTAATTCGGTTATAGAAGGGCTGCTAAAAGAAGGAAGATGCTTAACCCAGTTTGAAACCGGGATTTCTAGTGGTAGCCCAACTGGTTTTGCGGGGGGGGTTAGAGATGAATGGGAAAGAAAATTCTTTGGTGGTCGTTACCATCAGTTAGATGCTAGGTTCAGTGAAAGACCAAAATATGGCGCTTTGATGTTGGCTTGCTATCCAGATGGGCCAGCGCCGCGTTTCGGCTCCTCTTATTTGATCTTGCGTCCTGAAGTAAACAAAAGGAGTACTTATACTTTTGGAGGGAATCAGGATGATCTCGCTTGGAAGCATACTGGTTCTTGGAGTCATTTGGATGCTGTTTTTCTGCCGGTCCTAGAGCAATTGAAGGAGGAAGGTTCCGTTTTGGGAAGTCAGGAAATGTCTGCCGAGGCGTTTTTGGATCTGCTGAAACAGGGCAGCGTACGCCCTCTAGCTAATCATAAACTAAGTAATGCGCTGGATAGCTACGTAGAAGCCCAGATCCATGGACCGGTGACTCTAAGGGAAGATGTGGAAAAGCTGGTGGTAGATCGATCCTTTTATGGTACGGCGCTAGAAGGTGTGCTGGATAAACTAGCAGTCGAATATGATATTGAATTGGACTGGTACGATGGCTACGCTGCTAAAGTGGGAGAACTTCCAGCGGAATTCAGAGGGTATACTATTGATCGACTTGTTGACCGGATCGCGCCCGATGGCAAACTTACAGCAGCTAAAATTGGCACGGCTTCCAACTCATTTCATGAGCGTCCTGATCTTTGGTCGGAATGGGGTGATGGAGGTGAGGGGCTGACCTATTTTCGCCGAGTTTGGCATGCGCTGGTCTATCATGGCCAAGCTGGTTAGATTTTGAGTAAAAAAATAAGCGAGAACGATGGATAAATCATGCTCGCTTATTCCTTTCAAGTAGCTTGTAAATCCCTAGGCCAAGGCTGCACCTTTACCTAGTAGCTTCAACACTTTGAGGTGTGATCTTACAGCGCCACGGAATTTTTCATGCTCGTAGTAGGGCAAATTAAATTCCTTCGCGGTTTTCTTGACGATTTTGGCGATGTTCCTGTAGTGAACATGTGAAATATTAGGAAACAAATGATGTTCAATTTGGAAATTCAAGCCTCCGACTAACCAGGTCACCAATCGATTGTTACACGCAAAGTTAGCTGTTGACTTCAACTGGTGAATGGCCCAAGTATCTTCCATGGTTCCATCTTCTGGTGGAGCGTGATGATTGGGCCCTTCTACCACATGTGCTAGTTGAAAAACAATGGTAATGTATAATCCCGCCAACATATGCATCAGCACAAACCCGATGATTACGGCCCACCAAGAAAGTCCCAACATAATAGGAACGGCAATGATGAAAAACACATATAGCCCCTTACCTAAGATCATTTTTACCGTTTCGGTAACGGGATGGAAGCCATGTTTTTTGGTCATTCCTGTTTTATTGTAAGTAGCGAGTTGCTTGAAGTCCTTCATCAGGATCCAACTGATAGTGGCTAAACTATACAAGGGAAGTGCATACCAATGCTGCACTTTGTGGTAGCGCTTTAATTTTCCAGCTGGAGATAAGCGCAAGAAAGGCTTGTCGTCGATATCTTCATCTAAATGATAGATGTTGGTATAGGAATGATGGAGCACATTGTGCTGAATTTTCCAAGTGAATGGGCTACCACCAATCAGGTTCATTGAAAAAGCCGCTACTCGATTGAGCCAAGGCCACTGGGAATAGGCGCCGTGAATGGCATCGTGCATGACGCAAAGTCCTAGGCCAGCTAAGCCTACACCCATCACCAAGTATAGCGCAATAACGACCAAAGAAGGCATGGGGATAAATAGCAACAGAAAATAAGGTACAAGATAGAATGCCAGCATAACAAAGGTCTTGAAATGTAGCTTCTCATTTCCTTTCTTAGTGATGCCGTTGCTTTTAAAGTATTCGTTGACTCTTTGATTCAAAGTGCGGAAAAAATTCTTAGGATCTTTGGTTGCAAATTTTACTACTGGATACATGCTTCAATTCGATTTTAAAGTAAACAGTTGAGGAAAGGGCGCACCCTCTCGGCTCTGATTGCGAACAGCTAGTTAAGTGGCTTTGTTCAATTCCTAATTAGCAGATAGCAAGGCAAGACTATCCTCTCCCCTGCTAAAATAGAGCCAATCAAGTAGTACATTTACCTTTTGCTCATCTTTGTTTTTGAACACCAGGTAAACATCATGTGTAGTTTGCCTTGCTTTTAGGGGTAGTTGAATTTGTTGTAAATCCTCCTGCTCGTTGGCAGTCAATGGGAAAGTACCAATTATTTCTCCATCCGGTTGATCTAACCGTACTTCCACCTGGCCTTCTCCTTTGACAACTGCTCGTAGGTGGATTTCCTCAATGGAGGTGAAATCAATATCTGTTAGGCCGATGAAGCGATTATTGGTCAAACCGCCCAAGCCGTCATTTCTGGTAATAATTCTCGTGCGATTGACCCCCTCACTTCGGATTTGCAGTTGCTCTGCTTCAAACTTGGCAGCGCGCAAAACTAAAGAATTTTGCTTGGTAATAGAAGAAATATTCCCACTACCTTGATCGGTGTAGGTAGCCATTAAGACATACACTCCCTGTTGCTTGTCTCGATCATGTCGGTCTGTCAAAAAAGTTCCTTTGGTGGCAAAGGCCGCTTCTTTAGCTGGTGGACCAGATAACGATAGAATATACTTTACCATATTCTCCGCCTGTTGCTGCGTTAGTTGAGGATGAGCAGACATCGCTGTTTCCCCCCAATTTCCACCTCCCCCTGCAATCACTTTTTGCGAAAGCATGGCAACGGCATTTTCATCATCCTTGTATCGCTGTGAGATATCTAAATAACTTGGACCGTTGATCTTGATCTTTTCTGCATGACAATTTTTGCAATCAGATTGTCCCACCAATTGGGCACCTCTGGCAATGGGCGAGGTAGGGGTGGCATCCGCCATTTGATGGCCTTGGGCCACTACGGTTAAGTCGTAGCCTTCTTCAAGATAGTCTATGTTGACCTTGACCAAATTAGAAGGAATAGTGCCCTCCGTGAGGCTGCCATCTTCCCGATCTTTTACCTTCACCTCATAGTCGATCAAACCATCATTCCAATAGAGACTATTGTTTCCATTAATATCCCAAGCTACTGATGGTGGCTCATTCCCAACCTGAATATCAATAGCAGATTCTGCGACTAGGCCGGATGGGTCTTTGACCTTCAACTTAACGCGATAGGTGCCAGGACTAGTAAAGGTATAAGTTGGGTAAGCTGTGCGATCTTCTACCTCTCCACCCTTAAAGATCCATTCATAGGACAGGGCATCTCCATCCAGGTCTTCGGATGCTGCGGCAGAGAAACCGACAGTCATAGGAGCGGCACCAACCGTTTTGTCCGCTTCGATGCGTGCTATCGGGGCACGATTGCCATCTACGTATTCAATCTTCGATAATCGGGCTTCTGGGTTTCTAGCAAACCATTGCATCCCGTATTCCAATAAGTATAAGGCACCATCTTTCCCAAAGACCATATCCATCGGACGCTTTAGATTGGCCGAGGGCATGAAGGGGTCTGCTTTGATAAAATTCCCTTCTTCGTCCATCTTCACAATATAGATCCAGTGGCGCATCCATTCATAGATGAATAATTTATTATCAAAGTAGTCAGGAAATTGTTGTTTAGCTGCCGGGAAGGCATCCTTGTGGAATACGGGCCCCGCCATAGGGTTTTTCCCACCTGTAGCCGTCCAAGGGAACTCCTGGGAGGCATCATAAGAATACCAAATCAGAGAAGGCTGAAAGGGCGGGAGCTCCTTCAACCCAGTATTGTTAGGTGAATCATTAATCGGTTTTTCCGGATTGAACTTAGGGCCGGATTCCTCCGCCGTAAAATCATAATCGTGGTAGACCTTCCCATCCCCGCGGAAGTAGGGCCAGCCATAATAACCGGCTACTTGTGCTTGATTGACTTCATCATAGCCCTTAGGGCCTCGATTTTCTCCATCTTTTCCGGCATCAGGCCCTACATCTCCCCAATACAACCAATCTTTCTTTTGATCAATGGCAATGCGGAAGGGGTTGCGACAGCCCATCACGAAGATTTCTGGGCGGGCGTTGGGCGTGCCTTCGGGGAAAAGATTGCCTTCGGGGATCGTGTAGCTACCATCTTTCTCGGGGTGGATCCGCAGGATTTTGCCACGCAAATCGTTAGTGTTAGAGGATGTCCTTTGTGCATCCCAAGGTTCGCGGCCTTCCCGTTCATCAATCGGTGCGAATCCATTAGAAGCAAAAGGATTAGTATCATCCCCAGTAGATAGAAAGAGGTTTCCATGCTGATCGAATTCGAGGGAGCCTCCCGAGTGGCAACAGGTTATTCGTTGGGTTTTGACTTCTAGGATGACTTTTTCAGATTCGTAATCCCAAGTCTCTCCGTCAAAGTCAAATCGGGAAATAACATTAATGGATGCTTCGCCGGGGGGAGCATAATAGACGTATACCCAATTCGTTTCCTCGTAATCCGGGTCAATGGCGACTCCCATTAAACCATCTTCAAATTTATCCCAAACGGGAAGCATCGTAACGAGTCGAAGGCTTTCTTTTTCTGGGTCCCATAGTTTGATGCCTCCTTTTCGCTCTACTAGAATCACCTTGCCATCGTCAAAGATGTCAAGCTCCATCGGCTCATTCAAATTGGAAGCAAGCACGGTCTGTACAAATCGATTTTCTGCTGGGACCGGATAGGTATGCGCTTGATTGTAGTCTAGCGGCTGATTTTTGCCAATAGCATACTTGATACCACCCCAAAGGTGCTGCAAAAAGACGGTTTCCGAATAGCTTTCCGGGGTATGACCCCAGCCCGTATAGAATGCCCTACCTCCATCGTACTCGTGATACCAGGAAATGGGGTGTTCTGCTCCATTTTTACCTCCCTCATAGGTGGATTCATCTACCCGCATCAGTACCTTGATGTCTGGATTGATCTGTTTGTAATCGTACCATTCGTCTGTACGTACTATCGGACCTTTTCCAAGTTTACGGGTTGCAGGATGGTTGCCGTCTAAAATGATAGATGTAGCTTCTTGTGTTGCTGGATGGCTCATGAAGTAGGCACCTACCAACTTGCCATACCAAGACCAGTGATATTCAGTGTCAGCTGCAGCATGGATACCCACAAAGCCCCCTCCAGCTTGAATGTATCGTTCGAACTCAGCTTGTTGGGTAGCATCAAGGATATCGCCAGTCGTATTTAGAAATATGACTGCCGAAAAAAGAGATAGAAACTCCTCCTTAAACTGGCTTGCATCCTCAGTATGAAAAACTTTGAAACCATTTTCTCGCCCCATCTTATTGATGGCAATGATTCCCGCTTCGATGGAAGCGTGACGGAACCCCGCAGTTTTCGAGAAAACCAAGACGCGCTTTTCTCTTGGTTTTTCTAGGCATGAAACTAACAAGGTAGATAATAACAGTACGAGCAAAAGTCCTAATGATCGGTTCATAATTGTTTAAAGTATTCCTCCTCAGAGGTTTTCGTTTTGATAAATTAAGGCTCACCTTCACGATCTATTTGGTGGTCCCGTTGGGTATGAAAAGAAATGTTTGGCTTTGGTGGTAATTCGGTCGTTAGTAGGTAAGGCTTGGTCTTACTTTCGTTTTAATGGCACACTACTCTTGTGGCCACCAAAAATACTAAATGGATGTAGTCTCGCAAAATGAATAACCCTAATGCATAGAATTAGACAGATAAAGACCAGATAACAGAGGAAAAGTATAAAAAGGTAGGAAAAAGATCAGTGGCTAGCGCTAGTCCGGTTGAGGGCTGGCTACTGCTGCTGCAGGATTAACTTATGTTTGGATCTATGGTACTAAGCCGTCGAGTAGGCTTCCTGGCGTGACGTCCGGGGGGCCTGAGCACCTAATGGGAGGAACAAGAGCGGGTGCTGAGCGGACGAAATACCTCGCCAATCGATTGTTGAGAAAGGAGAAACGTTTGAATCTATAGGATAGACCGTTAGGTCAATTTCATTTCTAATCAATTCCGCATTCAGACTTGGGCAGCTAAAGTCCAAGCCCTGCTGGGTATCCTGGTCGATGTGCGAAATATTGTTCCAATGTATTCTAGTAAGAGTACTGTTCATTACCTGAAAGACTCGTGGTAGGAAATTGGCGGCAATGAGTTGCTTAACCTTATTTTCTGTCAATCCCGGGCCATTCCCGGCAAAAAGGACGCTCTTAATGCCACGAAAAGGGTAATTAAACGGTAACCACAAAATAGGGAAGCCCAAATCAACCAGCCGCTGGATTATTCGGTAGGACTGAAGGCTATTCTTAGCCGGCTGACTGGGTTTTCCTAATAAATACAATGAAAAAAGTTCTTTTTGTGTTCGTGGAAACTTGGATTCATTGCTAGATCCACTACGCTTTACCTCTGAATCGGGGCTCCAGATGGATATCTTTCCGCTACTTGGATTGTCTAATCTTGCAGAAGAAAATAAAGACAAGGGAGCGGAAAAGGCCTTGGCGAGCCCCAGGGCATAGGCCAAGTTTTTCTCTTTACCAGGGTATAAATGCGTAACGTAAATGAGATCTAGCATAGCCATGGTGCATTATTTTCTTACTATTGAACTAAACAGTCGGGGGTAGGGGAATCTTAATCCAACAATTTTGGAGCGACCCTTGCCGTAGTGAAACTTATCTCCAGCGCATCTAGTGCTGGCTGCTCAGGGAAGTTGGATACATATTTTTTTCGCTTGATGTTGTCGATGGTTTGTTGGTCTTTTTGTAAAATGCTAGAAGGAAGTTGTTCGGGATTGTAAGGCTTTGGCAACATACGTTCTGTGTTGCGCCACCATTTTCGGTTAGTTCTAGTATCCACTCCTTGGGGGGAGAAAAACACACTCGGTTGTACGAATACTGGATTTACCAAGATAGTGGCTTGGCTTGATCTCTCTACTCTTCCTTCCCCACTACGGTAGGCGGAAGTATATTGCACTTGTCCACTTAAAGGAATACCTAATATCAGCATCATAATGAAAACATATCCTGATTTCTTCATGGTTCGACAATTTAAAAGTGAAAAGAAAAGTAGCGGGACAATCGCTGTAGTCTGACGTGATAAGCTTCTGCGCTTAGCACGCTATCGAGGGATCAGACTGAGTTCAATTCTATCTTCTTCGAGTATTTCGCCTCCTTCGTTCAAGAGCTTAATCGAGACGTTATTAAGGGTTTCAGTTTCGACTCTATAAATAGTTCGGCTGGGCTGCTCCACCTTACCTAGATAAGTAATCTGCCGGGTAGCATAGAGTTGTTCAACGAATTGCTTTACACCTTTGGGCAGCGCAGGGACCATTAGTCGCGTCCTCGTTTCTAGCCATTGTCCATCTTGGTCAAAAAAGACTTTTTTCAACCCGTCTTCATGTGAAAACATAGCTACGAAAGCACCTTCTCTACACTCCCAAAAAGGATTATTTACTTCTGGGTTTAGCTCCGCAAAAGCATTCAAAACGGCCACCGGTGTGCTTTTCTGTGCTTGTAGCGCAACAGAGGAGAATATTAAGGCGATAAACAAACAGGTAATTCTTCTCATATATAGTGGTGTTGATGTGTATTTAATAGTTTTACTATCATTAAGACGTGTTTTACTATTCATTTGTTTAGAACAACCCATTAACTTTCTTTATAGAAGCCATAAGGAGTGCTGTAAGCTGGATATGGAAACCACAAATTATAGGTAGGTAACTCCTCATTTAGGGAAAGGTTGTAGAGAGGGAGGCCGGAAATTGACGTTCTTCTTTGTAGATGCAGTACTGAACGGTGAGACTAAGGCGATCCCGTGGGGAGTGATGTCTAAGCTGGACTTAACAATAGAGGAAGGATTTGTTTAACTAGAGGAGTAAGTAATAATTGAATGGAGTGCTTAGGACTTAGTCCTTCACCAATGCTCCTTCGACAAAGTACATACCAATAGAGTTGGCACTTTCATCAAAATCACCATGATAGTGGCACTTGAATTGATCCTTAACCAGCTCGTAGGTAGTAGCTGAAATATTGACTTCACCAGCTTCTCCGTTCGTTTCCATACGTGAGGCAACGTTTACCGTATCCCCCCAGATGTCATAGGCGAATTTCTTGATGCCTACTATCCCCGCTACAAGGGGACCCGTATGAATGCCGATCCGGGCTTCAAAAAAGGTTTGTCCGAGCTGCTTTTTACTTAGGGCGTTTTCATGCATGAAGGACTGAATTTCCAAAGCTGCATGAATGACGTTAGAGGCATCATTTACATCATCATCAGAGGCTATTCCCCCAACACATAAATAGGCATCGCCCACTGTCTTGATCTTTTCCAGGCCGTGTTTTTCGATGATATGGTCAAAGGCCCTAAAGCAATGATCTATTTTTGCCACCAACTCTTCTGGCTCCAAAAGCTCCGAGATTCGTGAGAACCCCTTAAAATCAGAAAACATCACCGTTACCATTTCATGTCTACGCGCTTTGGCTGACCCAAATTTCTTCAACTCATCAGCTGTACCAGCTGGCAGGATATTGAGTAGTAACTCTTCTGATTTTTGCTTTTCTTTTTCCAACTCCTGGGTTCGAATCTTAACTAGTTCTTCTAATTCTTTTTCGTGTTTCTTTATCGTATAGATGCGATAGCGCGCCACCGCATAAAAGATTCCAAACAAAAGAGCTACACACAAAGCCCAGAACCACCAAGTTTTGTAATAAGCTTCTTGCACATGGATCGCCAAGGCTAATTCTTGATTGCTCCAACTACCATTGAGACCTTTCGTTCGTACTCGTAGCGTATAGCGGCCCGCGGGAATATTATTGTACCGAACTTCTGAAATGGGCGTAGGATCTGACCAACCTTCTTCAAAGTTCTCTAGATAATACCGATAGGCCGGTTGTGTTACTCTCCGGAAATCAGGATGAGCAAATTTGAAAGAAAAGAAGCGATCACTGGGCGCAAATACGAAGGAAGTCTGCTGCTGTAGACCAAAGGTTTGGCGAATCAGGCTATCCGATTTAACATCTAAGTGAGTGAGGCCCGCCAAACGGATGGGACTGCCGTTCTCCTGCTGCTCTACGGCTAGAAAACTGTCATCCGGATAAAAGGCATTTACTCCATCTAGCCCCCCAAAGTACATCATACCCGTTTGGGATTTATGAAAGGAGATCCGGTTGAATTCGTTAGAAGAGAGCCCGTCATTGGCTGTGAAATTCAGAAAACTATATCGGGCAATGGAGAACCTACACAAGCCAAAGTCCGTACTGAGCCATAAGACGGAATCACTCTCTGGCAGAATGCCATTGATGAAGTTATTAGGTAAACCCTCTTCCATGGTGAATACTTCCAACTCCCTACTGGCCAAATGTAAGCGATGGAGGCCATAGGCAGTAGCTAACCACAGGAAACCCCGTTTGTCCTCATAGGCCGCATTCACCTGTTCATGCTGGAGGTTAACTGGACTATCGTTCCGGTCGTGGAAATGGGCTATTCGCCCCTCATTTACGTCAATTTGATACACTCCATTATCCAAGGTGGATAACCAAAAGTAATCTTGACCTTCGGGTTGATATATATGACTAATACTACCTGAGAGGGAATCCCACTGGCCATATTGATCCTCAAAAGGAATTAGAGTTTCTCGTTCAGTATCGTATTCGTACAACCAGCTATCAAAGCCAAACCATAGTTTTCCTCTTCGATCCTTGGAAATCACGCCCAAATCTTCGGCTGGATGTTTAAAGAGTGTATCTACCTGTAAATTGCTGAGTTGTATTCTTTTACCGTTGCCGGTGTATAGGTATCCCTTATCGTAAAAGATTCCAAAGGGGGCATTGAAAAAATCATTGGAGGGAAAGAGCGGAAGCAGTTCGTTATTATTGGGGTCGTAGGTATGAATGGAGTTATAGTACGCCATGTAAATCTTCCCCGCTTCATCCTCGGTCATTCCTCGCACGCTGCAAAAGACATTGCTGCAGTTTTCATTTCCTCCACTGAGCAGTTGCGTGAAATAATCGCTAGATCGAACGAAGTTATCCGAGCGAATAATCTTGATGGCACCAAAGTCTGTACTCAACCAGATCACCCCGCCCCGATCCTTAAAGATTTGTCGGTAGAGCGCATTGTTCTTGGTCAAGGGACGAATAGCTTCATCATAGTTGGTCAGGTCCTTACTGTAGTTAGAGAAATACCAAAGGTTGCCTCGTTCGCCAATCCAGAGGTCACCATTATCTTCTACGAGAAAGGCAGCAGCAGTTTCTTCGATAGGCACCCGTCCATTTAGTGGATGTCCCTGCGACGTCTGCAAATCTAGGGAGAGCTGATAGAGATAGCCATTTGCTAGTAATACCCAAATGCTTTCCTCAATCGTTTGAATCTGTATAATGCGGCTATCGGAAGTGCTTTTCGTGATCGGAGCTTGCCATTTTTGAAGTATATTTCCTTGATCATCTATTTGCCACAGTTCATTTTCAAAAGCGCCTACGTAGTAGGCCCCCTGATGATGGATCATGGGGCGCTTGGGGTATTGACCTGGTACCTCCAGCAAGGTCTTTAAACTACTATCTGGCGAAAGAACTTGGATCGAGGTCTTCCCCGAACGCTCGTCATAGGTGGCCATCCAAATCCGTTCCAGGGTATCCCGCATTAGGTTGTGTGGAACCATCGATTCCCGCCGTACAATTGGGCCGTCCTTTATTTTCTTTACCTGTAAGCTATGTTGCTCCGGGTGTAGCAGTGAAACATGATCAGGGTGGGCCAAATAGACCTTACCATCTTGAGCAATGATCATGTCCGAAATGGTGTTGTACTGTAATTTATGCTCTTCGCTCTGTGCATTAAAAGCAATAAAACTACTGCCGTCAAAACGGTTCAGACCATTGATGGTGGCCATCCAAATGAAACCGTAGGCGTCCTGTTGGATTTTGAAAACATTGCGATGACTAAGCCCATCTTCGATACTATACACCTGGATATTCTCATTTGTAAACTGAGCTTGTACAAATGATTGGGAGTATAATAGGATACTTAGTAATAGGATTACTTTTCTCATGGGTCTTAGCAAGTACCTAGAAAAGGATTTCTGTGCACTTGTGTCTATTTTGTTTGATAACCAACGCGAACCAGTATTCCTATACTTTTTTGCCAGAAAGGATGAGCTAGTGACTTATCCATTATCAGTGGATAACTGTACAGCTGAATCCTCTTGGGGATAAACTGGTCGTATGGTTAGCTTCTTACAATGGGACGAAATTAACCAATTCGCTTCAGCTAAAGAAATTCAGTCTATCCTAAAGGTTTTCTTTAACAAATGCTAATTCATTGTTATGCTTTTGCATATTTGCTAAACTGAAAACGTATCCATGCGAGCATTCGCTTTATCAGCAACCAAAGGTAGAGAGCGGGAAGTTGAGCGACTCTTCCTTTCCAATCAAGGTTTGGAGCAAGTTCCTGAGGTTATTCGTTCGATGGATAAGCTTGAAGTGCTGGACTTATCTAGTAATGATATCAAGATATTGCCGGACTGGCTGAAGCGTTTGACGAGTTTGAAGCAACTGGATCTGAAAGGGAATAAAGGCTTGTCATTGGTGTCTGCGGCGGAACTGCCGCCAAGCTTGGAAGTGCTCAGCTTGCGATCCATGGACTGGACATCCTGCCCTAGTGATCTCCTGCAACTTCCCAATTTGAAAACATTGGATCTTCGGGCAAATGAGTTGTTGGAGCTACCAAATGAAATCCCGAGTAACAGTCGCTTACATACGCTGATTTTGGATAACAATAAGCTCAAACGTTTACCCAAGAACATCAAGAGACTCCGCAAGCTTCGAAAGCTCTCCTTAAACAATAATCAGCTAGGTCGTTTGCCATTGGGCCTGAGAGAGTGGCAAGATCTTAATGATTTACAGTTAGAAAACAATAAACTTACTGCTTTACCCAAGACCATTGGGCGTCTTGAGCAACTGGAAAACCTATCGGTGGCAGATAATCGATTGCGTCACGTCCCCTCCGAACTGGCCAACTGTCGAATGCTGCGGAAGTTGAACCTCCATAACAACCGACTGAGAAACCTACCAGAGACGCTAAAGAAGTTGGAATGGCTTCGGGAATTAGATATCTCTGCTAATGCCATGCGGAAATGCCCATCTGTAGTTACCGCATGTAGACGTCTCCGCAAGCTTTCTTTGGCCAGTAATAAAATGAAGCAGCTAGTAGCCTGGCCTGCCGGAGCTAGCCTAGAAGAGCTAGACTGTAGCAAAAATCAATTGACTACAGTCCTAGAGCTGAAAGGATTGCTTCACCTGCAAGCACTAAATATTTCAAACAATAAGATTGCGGGTTTTCCAGCAAGGTTTTGGCGGTTTCCGCAATTGAGAAAGGTAAATGCTCAAAGAATTTCCGCCAAGGGGGAAAACCGTGATTTGTTGGCCTGCCCGCAATTGGAGGAGTTGCAAGGACTATTGTCTAAGGCCAAGATCAAACAGCTCTTGCGTTTCCTGAGCTTATCCCGGCTAGAGGAGTGGGGAGAAGAGGAGAGGAGACTGTTTTTTGATCTTTTTATAAAGGACAAAGAGGCTTGGGCAAACCTTAGCAATAGTACGGCATGGCAAGGTGCGCAAGTAAAGCATCCCTATTTCGCAAACTCCTTTCGGCAATTCCTGTTCAAACAAAGCGCGCGGAGGAAACAAATTAAAGCCGGACATCGGCTATTAATAGTGGGGTCCTTATCCAACGCTGGACAAACTATCTTTGAGGCATTATCCAATTTGGATGTAGCCTATACAAGTGATCAAACTCAATCTTATACGCACCTTATATTTGGTACCCATGAACTTCCTGCGCACCTACCTAGCTTAGCCTACCCTTGGTACAGCGAAGAACAATTGGTCCGAGAGCTAGACCGCTTGCAGGGGAAACCCTGGAGCAAAGAAATCAAGGAGGAGCAGCTGGAACGTTTAAAGACCTTACTTTGGAATGCGCAAGAAGTTAATTGTCACTTGGCCTTGCAATTGCTCAGCGGCAGTGGGGTGCCCAAAGACTTGCGAATAGACCTTTTAGCCCTTTATCTCCGCCATCCTTTTCCCCAGTTTCATGAAAAACTTAAGGCTTTACTTTTCCCCTATCTACCTGACATCATTAGGGTCGTACTGGCAAGTGGGATTGAACCACCGGCAAAATCGGATTCCATCAAGGCCTGGAGACGCTGGCTAGGAACTAGTGAAATTAGAGCCGAAGCATTAGTTTCATTACTGCAATAGCGACTAGCAAGCGACACAGATATAATTTTAACACATTTCAGTTCCTACTTTAGAGCTAGGATTGTACCTTTATGTGAAACTAGACAAGATTCTTGTCCTCCTAGAGAAAGCATTTCTAATAGAGAAGAAAACTGCACACGACATTTTTTCCCCAGATAAATAAAGTGGTATCCGGCTTATACTCCGGTAAGACTATTTTTTAACCTATTGCAGCGATAAAAAATAAAGTTGGTAACTAGCTTAGTTACTCCTGCTAAATATTTTATCATTGCTAAACTAAATCTCGAGCGCCTAGCTAAGAAGCTCAAGCTATCTAGCAGCCAGTTAGATTCAAACAGCTTCTAACACTATCGAACAACACAGTTAGGCCGAAAAGTTCGAAGCCTAAATTCCAGATCCATGAATATAGACCGGTGGTCGAAGCGATATGTAATTGGCAGTTTACTACTTCTGGGCGTCTTTCTCATCTCATCCACTACTTCTGTAAGGGCACAGGACCCAGTATTTACTCAATATTTCAATAGCCGTATTTACTCCAACCCTGCATTTACTGGGATTGATGGAGCCTTGAACTTCACGGCAAATTATCGAAAGCAATGGGGTAAAGTACCAGGCGGATTTACTACGCAGTACGTCAGCGTAGAGGATTTTGAACCCTGCTTCAATAGTGGTTTAGGGATGTTTTTGATGCAGGATACGGAGGGAGAAGGTATACTGCGCACGCAGATGGTGGCAGTAAGTTATGCCTACGTCATCCCTTTTCGTCAAGGTAAGACCCTACACAACGTACGGCTTGGTATTTCTCCTTATTATATGCAGAAAACGATCGACTGGAGTCGTCTTATTTTCTCTGATCAATTAGATCCCAAGGAAGGAGCCATTTTTCCCACCCAATTCCAACCCTTTGATAATCTTCCAGTCAATTTTGGAGGCTTGAACGCAGGTTTTGTCTATCGTAGGGATCGACCGACCAAATGGAAAGATGATTCACAACTATCTATCGGAGTGGCTGTGAATCACCTTTTAAATGTGAGTTTCAATACTGGTCCGATTGAGTCCTTGCAAGGCTTAGATACCGGACTTTCTCCTCGGATTAGTGCCTTCCTAGGGTATTATCATCCGGTTTTCAGAATGACGAACAAGCGTTACATTTTTTACCTCACGCCGCAGCTGCGGTATGAGAAACAAGGGCAACTTCAATCTACTTCTTTAGGTGCCACCATCCGATATGAAACCATGACGGTCGGTATGTTTTACCAAAACTCCACGCCTTTTGCGGATTGGCAAAATACCAATTCCTTGGTGGCTTATCTCGGATTTTCTTTGGGCGTAGCAGATGATCAGGCGCTCGATATTGGGTTAAGTTATGACACCAATGCAGGAGGACTAAGATCTAGAACGGGAGGTGTTTTTGAGGTGTCTCTTAAGTATTATATAGATAATAATGGCCTCTTTTGTAAGCTCTTTGATTTGGGAAGTGGTGACAGTCGAGTACATTGTCCACCGGTGGGACAGCCGGCCAAAAGACGTTACCGACGGTCGAAGTAAATAGAATAAGCACCAGAGCATAATTATGTATAGGAAAAAGAGGAGTGAATTTTTAGTAGAATCGAGGCNCGAAAACCGAGCCTAGNCATANCTAAGCGAGGCTTTGAGCAACGAAGAGTCTACTAAAAAGTCGCCTTCATTAACTATAAATAATTTTGATTTGGTGCTTAGGCCTCCTTTCATCCCCTTTTCACCAATGAAGCTGTTTAAGAACGTATTTAAAAGTTCAGAATGAACCTAAAACGGGTTCTTTCTTTCGGAATTTTATGGTCTTTTGATCGAGCAAGTGCTGGAAAAAGCAACAGGTCTCGCTCATTATTTGTTCTTTTGTTGTCTTTTTTAAGTTTCCTGACACCTATTGAACCTAGGCGGGATAAACACAGCGTGTTAATGGACATCAATCACATACATCTGCCGGAGTGGCTTGTCAATAACTGGCTTTTTAGAAAACTGTTCTTACTTAGGAAACTGTTTCTTTCCAGGGTAAGCTTCAAGCACTATGGGCAGATGGCAGAGGATATCTGTTTGCAAAAATTCTTCCCTGATCTTCGTGAGGGCTTCTTTGTCGACGTTGGATGCTTTCACCCTATCAAGTACAATAACACCTATTTCCTTTATCGGAAGCGAGCTTGGCGAGGCATTAATATCGATATCGATAGTATCAAAATAGAAGGATTCAATATCGTCCGCCCCAAAGACATCAACATTTGTCAAGCAGTAAGTAGTAGCACAGGGGAACTCACCTATTGGACCAACGGCTTTTACACCCCTACCGTCACCCTAGAAAAAGATTTTGCCAAAGAACGATCGGGTAAAAAATACCAATACATTTCAAAAACAGTCAAGACTGAGCCCTTAACCCATATCATTGATCGTACAAAATTCAAGGATCGCACCATTGATTTGCTCAGCATTGATGTGGAAGGCCATGACGTGCACGTACTTGAGGGCCTGGATTTTGAACGCTATGCACCAAAGATTATAGCTGTAGAAACACAATTAAAAGACTTTCAGGATATCCAGCAAGAGGCCACCTACAAATTGCTTGCCAGCAAGGGATATACACTTGCTAATTGGGTCGGTATGACCTTGATTTTCAAGCATGCTACGTTCAGCTAACCACGCGTACTTCCCTTGAAATCAAAAGATTAACATTCTCACATGCAAGGCTTATCCCCCATCCGTTGCCATCAAGTTTAGCATTTGAGTTCTAAGCAGCCCCTCCTTTTAATACGTCTATTTTATCCGTATTTCTGCTCCACCATTCGACAACTTCCCAACAATCTGAAATAATCTTTTCTAGATACGATTAACGTTTTCTTCTTACGTAATGTTAGTAAGGGTGGATCGAAGTATGATCCATTTGATCACCTATCAAAGAGGGGAAAGTAAACAGAGTGTATTTTTTGTGAAAACTGAACTATGGTACAGATTCGGAGCTATCCGCTAAAACAAGAGCCAGAGAAAGCGGTTAACGAAAAAAACAGTTGGCTTTGGTGGTTCGGACTTAGTATTTGGGGACTAGTCAATTTTCTGCAAGCTTATTTCACGGAATTGGATCCGGATGAAGCTTATTATTGGATGTACTCCCAAAATCTCGATTGGGGTTATTTTGACCATCCACCAATAGTGGCCACCTTGATCCGCCTAGGAACAACCCTCTTTCCAGGAGCGCTTGGCGTAAGAGGCATGACGGTTCTACTCATGCTGTCCACTTTCATCTTAATCCGGGAAATACTCGGGCGCCCCAAGGGCTTGAAAGAGATCTCCTTACTCTTGTTGTTATTGGCTTCCATGCCGATGTTCCAGGTGTATGGCTTCATTGCTACTCCTGATGCTCCACTTCTCTTTACCACGACCTTATTCTTCCTGCTATATCAAAGGTTCACAAAACAAGAAACCCTCCTCAATAGCTTGCTGTTGGGATTTGCGATGGCAGCGATGCTGTACAGTAAATACCATGGTATTCTCGTCATTGGCTTTACTGTTCTTTCTAATTTTTCTTTGTGGGAGAAACCTAGGTTTTACTTAGCTGGCATATTTGGCGTCCTACTTTTTCTGCCACATTTGTGGTGGCAATACCAAGCAGGTTTCCCTTCTTTTCAGTACCACCTAATTGGCAGAGATGATCCATATGAACTGAAACATACGCTGAACTACCTGGTCAATCAGTTGTACATTTTCAACCCACTACTGGTCCTGCTAGTGATTAAGATGCTGATTAGATTCCCCGTACGATCAGCCTTGGATCGCGCCTTTTCCTTCACTATTTATGGGTTTCTAGCTTTCTTCTTCTTGAGCACCTTTAAGGGGCATACTGAACCACAATGGAACGCAGTCATTAGTATCTGTTTTGTGATCTGGCTATATCGCAGCAGTCTAGCTGACCAGTTGTTCGGTTTACAAATCAAACGGATTACACTTATTTCCGTTGGCATCTTCCTGCTTGCACGTATGCTGCTGATCTATAATCCGTTCTCATTTAAAAGTAATTTTCACCACCGGGAATGGGTTTACGAGCTGGAGGAACTATCGGAGGGGAGCCCAATAGTTTTCCAAAACTCCTACCGAGAAGCATCAAAATTCAATTTCTATTCCGACCAGGAGGCTTACACCTTTACTGACATAGCCTATCGCCAAAACCAATATGATATTTGGGATGAAGAAAAAAAATTCCATAATCAGCGTGTATTAATCGTCGGACAAAGTGACTGGGAGTGTGCTGCTTGTAAAGCAGCTGAGTTAACTGGGCTAAACAAAAAAATACAATTCGCAGATAGCTTACAGATAACGCAAAAGGTACAGCTAGCATATAGCCTACCCACTGAAAATTGGCAGGCGGGAGCTTTACATCATATCGCCGTGGAGCTGAGTAACCCCTATCCCCACTTGATCGACTTTACAGTAGGAAGTCTACCGCCCTCCCTGGTGGGACTGCTGATCGACGAAAAAGGGAATAGAGTAGAAATAGATCTGCAAGGATCAAATTCGCCCTTGATTCTCCCGGAAGTAGCTACGCGGTCTTTTGAGTTAGAGTTTGCAGTACCGGATACCTTGCAAGGTGATTTCCAATTTGGCTTCGGCTTGAAGACAGGAGACCTTCTGCCTAGGGTTTGCAGTCCCGTTTCAAGGATCCAGATCAGGTAGAAAGGTACCTTTCCCCACTAAGAAAAGTGCGGTAACAACAGCCAGTATTCTAAACGATGGTCACTAGCTGTTGCATTGGGATCTACTCCGAACAGAGAACAAGCACTAGCAAGAAAATAATGTCCAGCGTCACTTAGGGGTATCCCGATTAATTTCCTAGCGCTATCTGACGCTCTCCATGCATCATCTGACGCATTTCAATTTCTAGCTTTTTCCTTTTGGTTTTCAAGTCTTTGATTTGTTCAGCCAATGCTAAGCTTTGTTCCTTTACTGGGGGCATCGGTTGCTGTACAGTCTGCTGAATATCGTGATGAGCATATTGAAGGGCCTGTATTTGCTGCTCCAATTCCAATAATTCAGGAAATTGGTCCAACATCTCAGTCTCATCGGTAAATCCATGTTCATCCATGATACTTTCCACTAAAGCTTCATATTGTTGCTCCATGGGTTTGCGCAGATTGAGCATAAGGGCAATGAGTACCGCAAGGAAAATAAAAGCTGTGATGGAAAAAATATTTAGCGTTTTCATTTTCAGGAATTGTTAAATATGAAGAAATGTAAGCTTGAATAGATTGTAGTTGATAAAGATCGGCTCGACCTAATTAATGATGACCCCAAAGCGAACACCAAATCTTTCGTGCTGAGCTCCTCGCCAGCTGTTATAGAAATCTAGTCGCCAAAACTTAAGGATTTTGCTTAGACCAACTCCAAATTCCCAATACGGACCAGCCGATGGGTTATTGTTAAAATTGACACGAACAACTGGATGTAAAGCCGTTCTTCCTTTCCTAAGCAGCAGTGGGTTCAATTGATGTTCATAATGGCCTTGGAAGTAAAAGCTTGTGGTACTATATCGGTAGTAATCCAAGAGTTGAAAGTCATTTAGGCCAAAATCTCCATAGACCGTTCTTTGCCCGTTGAAGTGCTGGAAGTCCATAAAACTCAACTTCTCGTCCGAAATAAAGTCCCCACTTTCTAGCAAGTACTTGCCAGTGCCCCATTTACGTTTTGTAAAGCTCCCAGCTACTTGTAGCGCAATCTTTTGATAAGACACGTCTGATTGGAGAACATCCGACACGCCACCAGAATAGAACAAGCTTATTGCCGGGTATTTACTGATGGATTTGAAACTCCCTAGGTAGCGGACCAACTGATGTCCGAGCTGCCATCGCAAAACAACTTGCCAAAGCAGGGCCTGATGCTCCTCAAATTTGGTGCTAGGTAGTTGGTCATTGACAGGATTGTTAGCGGTAAATTCGCTCTCCTCTTCCTGATATTTTGGAAGGTTTTGCAGTGGATTTCGATTATTCCAACTTATAGTACTTGTCAATAAAAAGTCTTTTCTGGGAGCAAAAGTATGAGCTATTTCAACAAAGCTTCTTTGATAGATCTTGAGGAAGTTTTCTTGGAGTAGATAGGTGTAGTACGTATTGTTGAGGGCATTTAAGGTACTCTCTCGGTTAAATTGCTCCACCATTCGTCCTCCTGACAACTGAATCGATGCATAGCGACTAGGGGCGTAATAGAACTGAGCAGCCAATTGTGCCTGAAACCGCTTGTTACCAACCCCATACCTTAGTCCAGGTTTTAACGTAAAGAACTTGCCGTCTTGTAAATGTTGGGTAAAGGATACCTGAAGATGGCTTACAAAACCCTCTACGGTATTTGGCGGGAACAATTCAAAAAGCGATGGGATAAACCAAGTCTGTTTCTTCTTTTGGTTTTCAAAAAGCAAACCAGAAAAGAGTAAATTGAACATGGTGAAGTTCTTGTTATTTTGTTCCTTGGTCTGCTCTTCAGTCTGTATAGTAGGCACGCTATCAGCTGTTATAAGCTGTAGATATTCATCCCCTACATTCTGTGCTGGCAGCTTGAGGCATAGAACCATGCCGAATGAGGCCAACCCTATTAACTTACCTAGGATGCGAAAATCGATTCTATTGTGATTCATCTCTTGGTGATTTCTTTGCGACAAAGAAAGTCCCTAAAGGATTTGAAGGGAAGAAGTTTGTGGTCAGCCGTCAAATAGCTGGTCAAAATGCACAAAATCATTTCATCCACTTATATTGCACTTCGTCCAGTTAGACTTGAAACTTAACTCCCGCTTTTACATATTGGTAGGTCAGATTTAAGAAATGAATAATGCTACGATGCTTGCCAGAATCCTACAAAGAGAAATAGCCCTACTGCTTGTCTTTTATAGCTTTATGGCTATTATCTATTACATTGCTCTAGTGATTGATACGAACTGGTATAACCATTATTTGATGGTGAGCATCAACCACATTCTAAAAGCCATAATTACTATACCAATATGGTGGTTACTATTTCGTTACCTAGCGAATTTGCCGGTCTGGCAGAGGGTACCTATACATCTCCTCACGCTTCCCTTGTTTACCTTGATTTGGATTAAGTTGCACTACACAATCTGTGACCATCTAGATCTGCGGAGGGCAGAAGGGACCCGAGTAGTTTGGGAATACTATATTACGGCACTATTCTATATCGTTCAGTTTGGGCTATTCCATCTCTATGAGTATTATAAAAAGCTACAACAGCAGCTATTGATCGCTACTCAACTAGAGAAATTGAATCTACAAAGCGAACTTTCGGCCCTCAAGGCACAATTAAATCCTCACTTTCTATACAATGTATTCAATACAATTAATGCCGCTATCCCTACGACGGCCAAGCCTGCTAGAGAGATGATCAATAAGCTTTCCGATTTGTTTCGCTATCAGCTTAAAGCATCCAGGGAAGAGCTAGTGACGGTCAAAGAAGAATTGGAGTTTGTAGAGAAATACCTAGATTTAGAAAGGGAGCGTTTTGGAGAAAGATTATCGTTTGAAATTGATATTGAAGATGACTCATTAGAAGAAAAAATCCCACCGATGTTGATTCAACCCATCGTAGAAAATGCGATAAAGCATGGGATTTCCCCCTTGATAGAAGGCGGTGAAATCTACTTGCAAGTTCATCCAATGGACGATTCCCTTAAGGTCACGATCAGCGATACGGGTACTGGGATCGGAGACTTAACAAAGCGGAAGTTATTGAAGAATGGGGTAGGCTTGTCCAATACAGATGAGCGACTGAATAAAATGTATGGTAAAGGTTTGGAATTAAGTGCTAATGATCCCAGAGGATTAATTGTCGAATTTATTATCCCGTTGAATTCAGAAACCTAAGCGGAATGAAAAAAGTAGTTATCGTAGACGACGAAGCACCTGCCCGTTCCTTGATTAAGGAATTCCTACAGGATCACAAGGACCTAGTCTTGCTAGCCGAATGTAACAACGGAGTAGATGCGGTAAAAACGATCAATACCTTCAAACCTGATTTGGTTTTTCTTGATATTCAAATGCCTGGATTGACGGGTTTCGAAGTGGTTAAGCGCTTGGAGGAAATGCCGCAGATAATTTTTTCAACGGCCTATGATCAATATGCGCTGGAGGCTTTTGAAGTCCATGCCGTCGATTATCTTTTGAAGCCCTTCAAGCAAGAGCGTTTTGATGAAGCTATCAAGAAGGTAATGAAAGATTCTACCGACTATCTTTCTCAACTACATACACTCGTCAATAGCCTTAGTGGAACAGAATCCTATTTGACTAATATTCTAGTATCCGTAAGAAATAAACTCATCAACATTCCGACTAGCCAAATTATTCAGATAAAAGCTGAGGGAAATTATGCACGACTTACTACTCCAGAAAGCTCCTATTTGAGTAGTTACGGGATTACAAAATTAGAGCAGCGGCTAAATCCTCAGCAGTTTATCCGTGTACACCGATCTAATATCATCAATATCGCTTGCGTTAAGGAGGTATTCTCTTATCCTTCTAGTTACGAAGTCGTCATGAGCAATGGAGATGTAGTAAAGGTTAGTAGAAATTACCTGGACAGCATTCGAAAGTTGATTGTATGACGTTCTTCCGTCAGCTCTGGTGGTAACCGCAGTCTGGATAGCTGGGGATCGTAGGAAGAGAAAAACAAGTGATAGATGGTCTCAATCACTTGTTCTCTCCTTGAATAATTGTGTTTATTATACTTTTAATTTCAGCATGCCATCCATGCCAAACGCACCATATATTCCTTCCATGACTTGCTGTAAATGACCATTGTACTTAGCGATATGGTCACCCATTCCCATATTGTCCACCACTGTTCTCATGGGTCTCTCTCCATCAGGTGTTTCGATGACTTTCAAAATAGCATCTGCGACATGTTGTGGATTCTGTGCTGGATTTGAAGCTAAAGCACCCTCAAAATTATCAAATAAGGCTTTTGGCGCATGGGCAAAATCGCCATAATGCTCCGTTCTTGATTTATCTGATGGTTGAATTAAACTGTCCATAAAGGTAGTGGGGTAACCTCCTGGTTCCACCAGGCAGGAGTCAATACCAAAACCGGAAAGTTCGACCCGGTAGTTTTCAGCTAAAGCTTCAACCGCCCATTTAGAAGCATTATAAGGGCCATAAAAAGGTAAGGCTATTCTACCCAAAAGACTTGAGATATGGACCAATAAGCCAGAGCCTTGTTGACGCAAATGAGGGAGAGCCGCTCGATTGACACGCTGAATCCCAAATACATTAATGTCAAATAACTTTTGCATGTCCTCGATGGTAAAGTCTTCTTGAATACCTAACACACCGACACCGGCATTATTGACAACCACATCTAAACCGCCTAATAATTCAATGGCTTTTTGTACGCCATTACTTACACTGTCGTCATCGGTTACATCAATTTCTACAATTTTTGCACCCGCATTTTCTAATTCAGTAGCAACTGCTTGGTTTTTGCCTTGTGGGTTTCGCATAGAGGCTGCCACCTGATGACCACTGCTCAATAAGGTGTTAACGGTTAATTTTCCGAAACCGCCGCTTGCTCCTGTGACTAAGATTCTTTTACTCATTTTCGATTTTTTTACTTTAAAAGTAAGTTTAACTTTTCAATAGTTTGAATGCATGCGTCCACTCCCCCTTGGTAAATCCTGGAATGCACCATAACATGCACAATGGCTCAATAGCCCTGGCCGCTTCTACTGTTCCAAAGTCGGCTGCTTCCCAACCAAAGACGTCTATTATCTGGCTTACTTCCTTTTTTGCCTCTTCACTATTTCCGCAAATAAACATAGTTGGTTTGCTTTCAAAGGATGGATTGACCATAGCCGCACTTCCAACACTGTTGAAAGCCTTGACAAAATTTGCCTTGGGAAAATGAGTTTGCAGCTGCTCCATCAAAGACGCTTCAAGGCTTGTGAAAAATTGTAACACTCCGTTTTCGGGAGGTAAATCTGCAATAGGGTTGGTGGCATCTATCACTGTTTTCCCATCCAAATTTTCCGCCCCTGCCAATTCTAGGGCTGCTTTGGCAGCTGTTCCTTTGGCCGCTAAGACGATGATATCACCAAATGAGGCTGTCTCAGCGAATGAACCAACTTCCGCTCCGCTGCCTTTACTCGCTTTCCACTCCGAGAGTTTAGCCACATCTCTGGTCCCTAACATCACTTCATGTCCATGTTTAAGAAAGCCTGCTCCCAAAGTTTGAGCAACTATCCCTGAGCCGATTATTCCAATTTTTTTCATTTCGTTGTTTTTATTGCTACTTGTCGTTTCCTTTTAAGAAAACTCACACCACTATTAATCAATTGCTTGTACATACAAATATTGGCAAGGAAAAAAATCACCTTATTTTCTCTGTTGCTTCGAAGGCTAAAGCAGTCAACTTATCTGCTTCTTCCTTTCCAAGGATACTGGAATAACGGTCATATAGATTTTTCCAGGCTTTTTTAATTTTAGCTTGTAGAGCAGTGCCAGATTCAGTCGGATAAACTTCTGTCGTTCTACCTACATATTTGCGTTCTACGAAACCTTTATATTCCATTTTTTCCACTAAGCGAGTTACCGTAGAAGGGGTCAATTGCATATGCTGACTTATTTCTTTTGGCTGGATACCCGGTTTTTCATTGATCGTCATTAATAGAAAAGCATAGGAAGAAGTTAAACCAGTTATTGCAAACTCCTCATCTGCCATCTTAGTCATTATCCGTGATAAGGCATTAGCAGAATAGTACAGACAATTACAGTATTTCGATCTAATTTTTTCCATTGCGGGAACAATATAATGATTAATGTTTGTACATACAAATAAAATACAGCCTTTTTTACTCCCTTCAAACAAACTAAGCCTTACTTTCCCGCGCCGGCCTGATAGTTTTCTAGCCCCTGGAATTAGATCCCACGCACCCACCAGGCATTCGAATTCGAAAACCCGTGCCTCACTTGAGCTTACTTGCTCAGTGCAATAATATGTTAGCCTTCCTCCGTCTAGAGCAAACTAGGCTCTTCGTGTTTTACCAAAGAAGAATGTGAAGTAGAAGTAGTTGAATTTCGTTGAATAGATCCTGATATTGGAAAGGAAGAAAAGCTAGCATCGTTCGTACCCAGCCCATCACACTGTAAAAAAGCGCTAGGGATCAATTGGCGGGCTAGTTCTAGCTTGGTCTGGTACAAAGGATGTTGTTGAGCGTTGCGTTTACAGATGTTCACACGATAATTTTCGGTGTCATCTGGTTTTTTCACAAACTGCTGCTAATTGACCTCTTTATGGGACTACAAAATATACGATCAAAATATCAAAAGTATCTTCTCGGAATGGCTCTTGTCTTATCATCCATCGCAATTTCAATAAGGTCACGTGATGGGAAAGTTAACTTGATCCTACAAGAATATCCATTCCTTATCTTTTTAATGATAGTAGCTAGCTCATTCCTAGTTGCCATCTATTTTGCAATAACTAGAAGGAAAATTTCAAGCCTTTCAGATCAGATTAAGGAGCAGTCCAAGAATAGAAATAAAGAAATTGATGCGCTACTAGATGGATTGACGGAGCGACAAAGGGAGGTGTTTGACCTAATCATTGCTGGTAAGACAAATAAAGAAATAAAGACCGAACTATTTATCGAACAAAGTACCCTGAAGACACACATCAATCAAATATATAAAAAACTAAATATCAGAAGCAGAAGTGAGTTGAAGGCAAAATTAAAGCCCTGATAATCAGGATCAGATAATAAAATCAACCCTTTATCAACCCCAAATTATTTGTTCAAGTTGATACTAATCAGGAGATTGGGTACAGTAAATTTTCACTCAAAATTAGATGTATATGAAAAGTAATTTATTGTACTACGCAATGTTTCTGATAATCCTTTGCATCCCATTTAAGGGTGATGAACATGAAATTCGTTGGTTGTGGGCTGATCTACCCTGGATACCATTGACGTTAGTTTTTGCCGCATTGATGTGTATAGCACTGTACTTATACAAGAAAGAATCAATAAAGAACGCTTACTAGTGGTGTACATGACGAAGCTACTTGGAAGCGTGGCCAAAAACTTAAATCTATTGACGCTGCCAAGATCAAAATCGACTTATTGTTAATCGCCAAACCTCAAGTCAAAGCCAGTCTACCTCTATTTAGGGAATTAATGTTCCGCTTACTAAAGTAATGGGTATTTGCGGTAGTAATCAAAGACAAAAAGTTAATTCGCCTTGCATTAAGTCAGATAGGATAGTTTAGGAGGTTAGCCCCAAATGATCTATACTTGCTCCTGAAAGGATCGGTATGGAGTCGCGTCAGCAAGTATGCATGCTAATTCTTACTTTTGCCCATTCATTTCTCCCAGTTTCAAATATTATTGATCGAGCAGCAGTTTTAAGATAATCTCGTTTAAGTTTAAAAAACAGCTTTGGCATGAAGTTCGTCCGTTGGCTCTTGTTTTTGGTTTTAATCGCGGCCTTGATAGCTGGAGGTGCTGGCTATTGGTTATACAATACCTTACACACGCCCGTCAGCCATAGCAAAGCGGAACAGTATATTACGGTGGAGCAAGGCCTAGCTTCCTATACCATACTCACTCTGCTAGAAAAGGAACAGATAATCCAAGCTCCTTTAGCTACTAAAATCTATCTGCGCTTCTTCGACAAGAATGCCAAGCTCGAGGCAGGCGACTATCTATTCCCCTCCCCTATCAGCCCTTTAGAGGCATTGGATCTATTAAAGGATGGGAAAAAGCGAACAAAGACGCTTACCATCCCAGAAGGCTGGACACGCTTTGAGATCGCTAGCCGGATTGCCAAGCAGTTTCCAGGAGCGCCCGCAGCTACTGAAAAAGAGATCTTCGCCATGATGGATGAAGTCAGTCTCATCCAAGATATCGATCCCAAGGCCACCAATCTTGAAGGCTACCTATATCCGACGACTTACGAGTTTGAACTAGATGCGCAACCCAAGGCGGTGATCAGCAAAATGGTCAATCAGTTTCGGTCCATATGGCGGCCGGAATGGAATGACCAAGCCCAAAAAATGGGAAAATCCATCCAAGAGATCATCACCATTGCAAGCTTGATTGAAAACGAATCAAAGGTGGACAAGGAACGCGCCTTGGTGGGTTCGGTCATCTACAATCGGCTAGAGGGAAGAATGCCCTTGGGCATCGATGCCACGAATGTTTACATCGCCAAATTGCTCGGCCGCTGGGATGGTATCATTCACAAAAGCGATGTGGAGGTCGACCATCCTTATAATACTCGAAAGATCCTTGGTCTACCACCTGGCCCGATCAGTTCCGCTAGCCAATCGGCCATTGAGGCTGCCCTCAAACCTGCACAAACTGATTATTTGTACTACGTCCTTAATGTAGAAGCCAATGACGGTTCTCACCATTTCTATGAGACCGGTGCTGAGTTTAGTAAAGGGAAAGCGGCCTATCAGAAATGGTTGGCCAAGCAGCGGGGGAACTAGCTCTCCAATTAAAAGATCAGTATCTTTACGGAAGTGCCAAAATCACTTCTTAATGGACGCCAAAGACTTCCTCGTAGACTATTTCTCCCAATACATTACCCTCAGCGATGAAGAGGTACAGCTCATCAAGAATGAGGACATTATACGAGAGTATAAAAAAGGGGATTACCTTTTAAAAGAAGGTCAGATCGCACAAGTCTGCTTCCTTGTACTAAAAGGTTGTGTGAAACGCTACTATCTGGAAGATGGAGAAGAGAAGATCATGGAGTTTTACACCGAAAACGATCCCATCGCACCGGTGAGCTATACCACACAGCAACCCTCCCAATACTATCTATCTTGCGTAGAACCCTGCATTATTTCCACTGGTACTGAAGAGAGAACGCAGCGATTTTTGGAAGCCTTCCCAAGGTTTGTTCCCATCTTCATCAAAATCGGTGAGCACCTATCGGTGGAAAAACAAATATCCGCCGATAACTTCAAGAACCTCTCCCCAGAAGATCGCTACCAAAAACTACTAGATACTCGCCCAGATTTAGTCAACAGAGTCCCGCAATATATGATTGCAAGTTACCTTGGGATTCAACCGCAGTCTCTGAGCAGGATTAGAAAAAGGATATGGGATAGTAAGAAAGAGAAGTAAGAGGTATAGACTCTAGCTAACAAGCCTTTTGACTCGAATTAAAATTCTTCAAGGAGAGCCGGGAACTTTTCCAAAAATAAGATTGTACTATAACCGTACGACAGATAATCAACTCGGTTCAACACCGGGATTAATCTTATAAATAGAAAATCATGTATTCAATAACAGCGACAACCGTCATTAATAAAGGAGGCGCAAGCACCTAAAGGGAGTCGTATGTAAAGACATATAAAAGCGGTTCCCGTTCGTTCGGGGCCGCTTTTTTTATTGAGGTTCTCTATCCAGCGGGTAAAACGGAGTTTCATTCCTTATACCCATCCAGAACCTATTTTTTCATAGCCCTGTGGAGCCGAGTGATTTAAGGCGCTTGTTTTACATGCAAGAATTCGCAGGTTTGAATCCTGCCAGGGCTACTCAAGTATTTCCGGGGCTGTCTAGCGGAAACTCAGCAGTTTCTCAGTTAGCTTGCGCCCAGAAGTGCGAATTCGGAAGTCGAAAATGGGAAAAATAGGCCAGCATAGCCTTGGTTCTGCTTTCCGAATTCACCCGTGTCTGTTCTGGCGAATGCCAAGCAAATACCCGATTTCATAGGAGAAATGGCGGGCGGGAACTAGTCAGATAGAAACAAGCCCCAAAAGGGGGCTCTATTTTCCGGTGAAGCATTAATAGTGATGCACTAGACTTGTAATCTTGAGAACAGGGGGCAGTACCTTGCACCGGAGCAATATTGGGGTCTAGCTTAATTGGTCAAACACCATCCTGATTAGATGGGAGATTCAGGTTCCATTGCTGACATTCCAATAAATATTGTAACACTACTTCCATGGGGGCGCATGTACCAAGGCGGGCGAGAAGGCTTTGCAAGCCGTCTGGAAGGATTCGATTTCCTTCGCCTCCACCCTATTCCTTCGAAACATTGCTGGCGATGCACGGGACTCTTAATCCTAGGAACCAAGTTCGATTCTTGGCGGGGGAACTTTCTCCTATTTATCAACATTCTTATCGGAGGCACAATGATCTCACAGTTCCAAATCAGAATAATAGACCCAGTCATTGTCCCTTTCTCTTAATTTCAAGTATAGCCAACTCACTGCACACAGTAACTATGCATCTCCAAGAATAGTGTTAGCTTTAGTAGGCAGTAAATGCCGATAGCCACAGCGTCAGATCTGCACAACTTGTAAGTCAGTAAAAGAGAAGATAAATGTTCAGTGCTGAACCCTACATAGACAGCGATAAGTTGTCCCGTTGGAATATGGAATTCGATCTCTGTCTGATGAATAGGATGGCAGAAAAAGGTGAGATCTTTCTCCGAGAGAATCAAAGGTGTGATCATCTTTACTACATCCTCCATGGATTCGTTCGAGTTTATTACCTGGATTTAGCTGGCAACGAAATCACGCACTGGTTTTGCGCCAAAGACTCCATCATTACCTCTCCTTTCAGTTTTGTAAAAGGTGAAAGGAATATTCTTTTCTTCGAGGCTTTGGAGCATACCGAACTCCTATTGATCAGTTCTCCCCAATTGGACCAATTGATTGGTCATCTCCCGGACTTGGGCGAAGCGTTTCGACATATCAATGCCGAATTCGCGATGGTATTGAGCAGAAGGATTATGAGTTTACACAATGAAACGGCTGAGGCGCGATATTTAAATCTGATGAACGACCATCCCCTTCTATTCCAAAAGGCAAAATTATCCCACATTGCTTCCTTCCTTGGAATAACGCAGCAAAGCTTAAGCAGAATCCGAAAAAACTTGTGAGTCGCATCATTATTTACCATAGGGTAAAAAATCTACAATTGGAAAGGCGCAGCTTTGTATTGAACCTTAAACAATACAAAATGAGCCTAAAAAAAATCGTACTTCCCATCGCACTACTTTTTAGCAAGCGTGAAGCTTCTTCACTAAACGTAAATCAAAAAAGAAGGAAAAAGCGCATCCGTTCTAAAACCATCGTTTTCATTCATGGCTTATTCATGAATAACAATACCTGGGATGGATGGAAGAGCTATTTTGAAGATCAGGGCTATACTTGCTATGCCCCGGCTCACCCCAAGCATGAAGGTAATCCAGCTGAATTGAGGACAAACCCACCGGAGGGTCTAGAAGCTGTTGAATTCAAAGATTGGATTACGAATCTCGAAACGCTGATTGATAGCTTAGCTGAAAAGCCCATTTTGATTGGCCATTCCTTTGGTGGGCTTACCGCCCAAAAGCTGGTAGAAGCAGGAAGAGCGGAAGCTGCTATACTGATCAGCAGTGCCCCGCCAAAAGGCAATGTAACTTTCAATCTAAATTTTCTAAAGGCGAACCATCCAGTAGTCAGCCCACTAAAAGGCAACTCGATCTTCAACCCAGCCGCTGAACAATACAAGAAGTGGTTTCACTTTGCTATTACCAATACATTCAGCAAGGAAGAATCTGATGTATTATTTGAGCAATTTGCTGTACCGGAAAGCCGAAAAACGCCCCGGGCTTCTCTCCAAAAGATTGCGAAGATCGATACCCAGAAACCACATGTACCCTTGCTATTTATTGGGGGTTTAGAAGATGTAATTGTACCCAATGCGCTGATCAGAAAAACCATCAAAAAGTACAGCGACGAAAACAGTATTGTCGATTTTAAATTCTACGAGAACAAGGACCATTTCATCTGCGGGGCTCCGGGATGGGAGGCAATTGCGCAAGATTGCCTGCATTGGCTTTCCAATTAGAAAACGGAAAGCACAAACCGATTCGTCAGATTCCATTCTCAATCGCTGATACTTCCAAACTTACCAAGCTATAAAATCAATGCATTATGCAGACAACTATATTCAAGATTTTACGCCTTCTATTGGGCCTTTTCATGCTGATTATTGGGATAAACAAGTTTTTAGTATTTATCGAAATCCCTAATCCTCCCGGAGATGGAGGCACGCTAATGCAGGTCTACATTGAGTCGGGATTCTTAAGATTAATTGGTGTTTTGGAGGCAGTGGGTGGGATGGCTTTGCTGGTCAATAGGTTTGTGCCTTTGGCATTGACCTTTATCACTGCGATCATGTTTAATGCGACGGTTTTTCACGGATTGCATGACTTGGCAGGAATCGGGCCAGCGGTATTTTGTTTATCCCTAAGTTTGGTTTTGGTGTATGCGCATAAAGATCGCTTTGCGAATTTGCTAAGTATATAAAAGGGAGTTGGGCCCCCTGGAAAAGAGCCTCCCACTGCTTACTCGATGAAAACAAAGCTGCTTGGAGTCCTTCTGCAGCACAAGATTTCAGGCAAAATTGCCAGTATGGTTGCGGGTAAGCTATCCTTTTGCGTTGAAGTAAGCGGCCGAATCATTTACCCCTGATATATTTTCATATCCCCAATTACCGATTGCCATTAAGATTGATTCCAGTGAACGGCCGCGATCCGTCAAGAAGTAGTCAATCTTTGATTTCTTAACAGGATTTTCTTTCTTCTCGAAAATGCCATAATCTACCAGCTTGGCTAAGCGGCTCGCCAATATATTCGAAGCAATTTTCTCCTTTGAGTGCCGAAATTCATTAAAAGAGGTTTTGCCCCATGGATTAGTGATACTATTTTGGGAATAATTGCCCCGTACATGATTTATCTTGTCCTCAAACAGAAAGGTATTAGCGTTTGGGGTATCCTTGTGGCATATAATGCGATTGGTGCTTTCGACTATGCCCACGGTTTGATTACAGAATGGACTGACCCTTTGATCCCAAATGGAATAATGGGGACGCCTGGCTTAACCTATGGTGCAATTGGATTCAGCCTTATCGTCCAGCTAATCGTACTTTACCTACTATTCAGGCCTTCGGTAATAAGTCATTTCACTAGCCGCGATAGACCTGTCCATTCCTGAACAATAAACGTTCATTTTCGAACAAGTTTTCTTCATCCCTATCCCTTTACTCAGCCCTAAAGCATTAGCAATCAAGCCTCTTCTTCTTTGGCATTACTTTTGACTTTCTGTGAAAGAAATTAAGAAGTGTTCCATTAAAATGGATTAAATCGCGACTGGGATTATGTACAGAAACTACTTGAAGATAGCTATCCGGAACTTGAAAAAGAATCGCCTTCACGCCTACATCAATATTTTTGGTTTAGCCATGGGGTTTGTGGTAGCTATCTTGTCCATACTATACATCAAAAATGAGCTGGGATTTGAAAAATGGATTCCGGAGCAGGAGCAGATCTACCGGGTGTATCAGCAGACGCACGATCAGACAGAGGGAGGTTGGGTTTACTCACCGAGTCCTTTAGCGGCCACCTTGGCTCAGGAGCTTCCTGGGGTAGCAGCAGCTACGAAGGTTTACCTAGAGCATGACGTCCTTTTCACGCAGCAGGAGGATGCGTTTTACTTAGACAAAGCGGCTTTTGTCGATAGCTCTTTTTTCCACGTTTTTCCCTTTCAATTCAAAGCCGGGGATAGGTTGACGGCTCTACAGGAGCCCAACTCGATCGTGATCTCTGAACGCGTCGCAAACTTGTTTTATGGTGATACTAATCCTCTCGGAGAGCGTTTGCAATACGATGGCGAAGCCACCTACCTGATCAAAGGCGTGCTGCCGGATGACATGGGGAATACCTTTCTTAAGCAAGACGTTTATTTGTCAATCGATCAGCAGGTACCCGACCACTGGCTGGCGAACAGAGTAACGACTTACATCAAGAAGGAAGCACAGGCCGATATCCAACAGATTACGGAACAGACGGATGAACTCCTATTTCCGATCATGAAAAAGGAAATGTTGGCCTTTAACCTTCCTTACGAATCGAAATCCGATATCCAAAAATGGAAGTACCAAGCCCTAGCTGATATCCATCTACACTCCGAAGGAATTTCTAGTTTTCAGGCTTCACAGGGAGCAGTAGGTAAATTGTTCCTCTTCGGAGTGATCTCATTAATTGTTTTACTAATAGCAAGCATCAATTACATCAACCTGGCCACGGCTAAAGGGACTAGAAGAGCTAAGGAAGTGGGTATGCGCAAGGTGACTGGTGCGCAAAAACATCAATTGATCGGGCAGTTCTTGACGGAATCTATTCTACAGTCCGTTATTGCCTTGACGATTGCCATCGCTTTATCCGAGCTGCTGCTGCCCGTATTTAATCAGATCAGCAACCGCAATTTAAGTTTCCTTGACTCGAATATCATTAGCATAGTTTTTCCGTTATTAGGTCTCAGCGCTTTCATTGGTTTGGCTGCTGGTATTTATCCTGCCTTTGTGCTGTCTCAATTCAATCCCATAAAGGCCATGAAGGGCAATATTTTGGGCGCTGCTAAGGGGCAATTTCTTAGAAAAGCGTTGGTGGTCACTCAATTTTCCATGACGGTCATTCTGGTTATTGGCCTATTCTTCGTGCATAAGCAAATCAACTTCATGCAAGCCCAGGAATTGGGCTTCGATGATGAGCAAGTGCTGAGCATTGAGATTAATAAAGGTGACTCCTGGGAGAAAGCGGAGCGTTTGGCAAATAGATTTGCCGCCATCGAAGGGGTGGAGTCCATGGCATTTTCTAATAGTATACCAGGTAAAGAAAACACGCAATATGGCATTCAATTGGTAGGCAAGACGGTGAAGTCCAGTCCTGATGTTTTATTCACTTCCGAAGATTTTTTGGAGACCATGGGATTGGAGTTGAAAGAAGGACGATTCTTTTCCTCCGAATTCACCACTGATGCACAGGAGGCCTATGTCGTCAATGAGAAATTCCTAAAAGAGTACGAGATTGAGACGCCGATCGGACAGGAGATGAAGTTTTTCTCAGACCAGAAATATGGGCGAATTGTAGGCGTAATCAAGGATTTCCACTTCATGGGATTAGAAGACCCAATCAATCCGCTAGTGCTAAGCGCCAAAACCAACCTGAACAGCTATGCTTATGCCGTATTCAAAATAAAATCTGCCGATGCCTTTCAGACGGTAGAGGGTATTCAAAAAGAATGGGCTAAGATCGAACCAGAACATCCCGTCCGCTATGCTTTTCTAGATGAGACCTTTGCCGCCCAGTATCAAGAAAATGAGAATTTCAGACGCACCATCGTCTATGCGACGACCCTGGCTATCTTTATTGCCATGTTGGGTTTATTCGGCTTGTCTTCCTTTATGGCCGAGCAGCGCACCAAGGAGATCGGAGTTCGGAAGGTACTCGGTGCCAGTATCCCTAATCTAGTCGTCCTGTTGGTAAAGGACTTTTTGCTACTGGTACTCGTTGCAGGAATCATTGCGGTTCCATTTGCGCTAGTACTGGTTCAGAAGTGGCTGGAAGATTTTGCCTATACAACTTCCATTAATGCACTCCCTTTTGTGCTAGCCATCGTAGGTGCCCTCGTCCTTGCCATCTTGACCGTCAGCTATCAATCCATCAAAGTATCTGCCGAAAATCCAGTGAAGGCCTTGAAAATGGAATAATGTTATATTGGGGGATGGTTCAGATGAACCTATCCTTCAAAACATATTTCCCAACGTAAAGAACAAAAGTTGAAAATAAAAACCCTCCAAGGGCTCTTTATTAGGCATAATGAAATTGATATCTCCAAGGAGTCAATTTGGTTTTTGCACGGATTTGCCGACTCAGGGCTAGCCTATAAGGAAGTATTTGAATCTCCCATCAATACTTATCTCAACATATATGTAGTTGATTTACCTGGATTTGGAGTTAGTCCATTAAACCCCGATTACCTCTCCATTAAAAGTCAAGCGGATTTATTGTCAAAGGTTATCCAAGAAGAGACTCATAACCGACAAAGGGTAAATATTGTAGCTCACTCGCTAGGCGCTCTGATCGGCACCTGGGTATGTCAAAACCTAACTGGACGTATAAATTGCTACTTCAATATAGAAGGGAATTTAACGGAAGCGGATAGCTACTTTTCCAGTAAACCTTTACAATTTACTACCGCTCAGGAATTTGTCGAGTCGTTTCAAGAAGAGATTTTTGAATTGGCTACAGCGGAAGAACGATACAAAAGATATTACAGTAGTTTAAGGCTTGCCCGACCAGAAGGAATGAGAAATTGGAGCCTTAGCAGTCAAGAACATATTAAAGAAGATAAATGTGGTTTTGAATTCAACAACCTCCCTTGTAAGAAAATCTACCTCTGGGGAGATCAGGATACACCACTAGAAACCCAAGCGTTCATTCGGAGACATAACATTCCCAACAAACTATACCAGGGGATTGGTCATTGGCATATGGTAGAGAATTCAAAGGAGTTATACAATGACATGTATCAAATGATCAAACGGGTATAGAAAATTTCCTTCCCTTTTATTATCTGCATTTATTAACCCAGGTGAATGAATCGCACCTGAGGCCCGCCTACCTTTGTCCCATGAATAACAAATACTAAGTACTCGGCCAAGATTAAACGAAC